>CAZGWN010000047.1:0-30352 GCA_964528755.1 uncultured Propionibacteriaceae bacterium | reverse complement strand
CCCCGCGAACCACTCGGCGTCCCCGAGCAGGGAATCGACCGGCGCGCGGGACCGGACGACGGCGGCGACCTCGCCCAGACCGGGCGCCTGGGTGGTGGCGACCGCCGGGGTCGGCACCAGCCCGTTGATCGGTACCAGCAGGCCGGCCAGGTCGGCAGTGAGCGGGAGGGTCGGGCGGGTGACCCGCGCCGTCGGCACCTCGACGGGGGACTGGAGGGGCAGGATCGCGCCACCGCCGTCCGCGGGCGTACGGGTGTCGCCGACCCGCACCGAGGCGCTGTCGGACGTGGTGACGATGGCCGGATCGACCTCGCAGAAGAGCTCGTTGGCCATCGAGTTCGGTGCCAGCGCCCGGTCGGCGGCGTCCACCACGACGGGCCCACGCCGGGAGGGGGAGCGCTCCACCCCGCCGAGGCTGATCGCCTCGTACACCCCCAGGCCCTGCGCCCACGACTGGGCCGGCCAGTCCGCGACGCCGGCCGGGATCGCGTCGGCATCGTCGCCCTCGAACAGACGGATCGGGGTATCGCCGACCAGGACGACCCGGTAGGCGACCGTGGACAGGCCCGGGTGGTCGGGATCGGTGCCGGCCGGGTAGCCCAGCCGTACCGACAGTTCGTCGTCGACGGCCTCGATGACGGCGGCATTGCCGGCGGCGATCGTCCCCAGGTCGACCGCCTGCTCGTCGACCACGCCGACGAGGTGCCAGCCGCGCAGGGTCTGCACCCCGTCGGTGCAGCTCAGTTCCACCAATGCCAGGGTCCGCTCGGCCATCGTCACCGGCCGTGAGGAGGCGACCGAGGCGCGCCAGGACGTCCCACCGATGCTCGTCGGGGTGACCTGCCGACCGCCCTGCAGGGTGGTCTCCCGCCAGGGCGCGGCGATCCCGCATGCCCCCAGGTAGGTCAGGTCGTCCAGGACGAGCGGATCGAGGAGGTCCGGGGTCGGCGTGGGCGTCGGGGTCGGCGTGGGGGTCGCAGTGGCGGACGGGGTGGGTGTGGGGGCGGGGGGCGTGACCTCTGCGCGTCGGCAGCCGGAAAGCAGCACCAGCACGGCGAGCAACGCCAGCGCCGTGGACCGTACGACCGGGGTACGCATGCCCCGCCCCTCAGAACCCGAGCCGGTTGAGGTACTTCGGATCCCGTTGCCAGTCCTTGAGCACCTTGACCTGAAGGTCGAGGTGGACCGGTACGCCGAGCAGATGGGAGATCTGCTGCCGGGCTCGGGTGCCGACGTCGCGGAGCCGCTCACCGCGGTGACCGATGACGATGCCCTTCTGGGAGTCACGCTCGACGATCATCGAGGCCCAGATGTCGAGCAACGGGCGGTCCTCCGGACGGTCGGGACGCATGTGCATCTCGTCGACGACGACGGCGATGGAGTGCGGCAGCTCGTCGCGTACCTCCCCGAGGACCGCCTCGCGGATGAGTTCGGCGACGAGTTGTTCCTCCGGCTCGTCGGTGAACTCCTCGTCGGGGTAGTAGTGCGGCCCGGGTGGCAGCAGTCCGATGAGGACGTCGGCGACCTCGTCGACCTGGGCGCCGGTGAGGGCCGAGACCGGGACGATGTGGGCCCAGGTGATCCCGAGCTTCTCCTCCAGGCCCTGGATGTCGAGCAGGTGCCGGGCGAGCCGTTCGCCGCCGACGAGGTCGGACTTGGTCGCCAGCGCGACCAGTGCGGGCCGGGACCGCAGGTGGGCGATCTGCTCGACGAGGTAGGTGTCCCCGGGCCCGACCCGCTGGTCGGACGGCAGGCAGACGGCGATGACATCGACCTCGGACCAGGTCTCCCGGACCACGTCGTTGAGCCGCTCCCCCAGCAACGTACGGGGCCGGTGCAGCCCGGGTGTGTCGATCAGGACCAGCTGCCCGTCGGGCCGGGTGATGATGCCGCGGACCACGTGGCGGGTGGTCTGGGGTTTGTCCGAGGCGATCGCGATCTTCTGCCCGACCAGCGCATTGGCCAGGGTGGACTTGCCGGCATTCGGCCGGCCGACCAGGCAGACGAAGCCGGACCGGAAGGTCTGTTCACTCATGGCGGCCCCCGTTGCCGCGGGGATGCTGGGTGTCCTCGACCGGTTCGACCGGGGCAAGCTCGCGCACCACGATGGTGCCGATCTGGTTGCGTCGGCCCTGGCCGCGTTCGGCGACGAGTTCCAGACCCTCCCACTCGACCCGGGATCCGTCGATGGGGACCATGTTGAGCTCCTTGGCCATCAGCCCGCCGACCGTGTCGACGTCGTCGTCGTCGAGTCTGCGGCCGAAGAGGTCCCCCAACTCGTGCACGGTGAGCCGCGCCGACACCCGGTAGCGTCCCTCACCGAGGCGGGTCACCGGGGCCTGCTCGGCGTCGTACTCGTCGACGATCTCACCGACGATCTCCTCCAGGATGTCCTCGATGGTCGCCAGCCCGGCCGTCCCGCCGAACTCGTCGACGACCATCACCATGTGCGAGTGGTTCGCCTGCATCTCGCGGAGCAGGTCGTCGACCGGCTTGGAGTCGGGGCAGAACGTCGCCGGACGCATCAGCGTGGCGACCTTCTCGCTGGTCTGCGCCTGCGGATTGTCGTACATCCGCTTCATCAGGTCCTTGAGGAAGACCACCCCGACGACATCGTCCAGGCCGCCATCGCCGACCACCGGGATCCGGCTGAAGCCGGAGCGCAGGGCCAGCGACACGGCCTGGCGCAGCTTCTTGTCCGACCCGATGGAGACGATGTCGGTGCGCGGCACCATCACCTCCTTGACGATGGTGTCGCCGAGCTCGAAGACGGAGTGGATCATCCGCCGTTCCCCGGCCTCGATGACGTCGGAACGCTCGGCCATGTCGACCAGTTCGCGCAGCTCGGCCTCCGAGGAGAACGGCCCGTCGTCGAAACCCTTGCCCGGGGTGAGCAGGTTGCCGATCCAGATCAGCATCTGCGGGATCGGACCGAGCACCGTGGTCAGCGCGCCGACCAGGCCCGACATCCGGGTCGCCACCCCGTCGGCGTGCTGTCGGCCCAGGGTGCGCGGTGCCACCCCCCACACGATGAAGGACACGGTGACCATCACCGCAATGGTGATCAACAGCTCCAGCCACATCTCGGTGAAGACACTGAGCACCACCCGTGCCACCAGGGTGATCGCGGTCACCTCGCAGATGATCCGGATGAACAGCACCGCGTTGAGGGTCGGCGCCGGGTCCTCGGTGATGAGCTGGACCCGGCGTGCCCCGGGCGCACCCTCCTCGACCAGGTTGGCGGCGCGGGCGCGTGAGAACGACTGGAGGGCCGCCTCCACGGCCGCCAGGATGCCGGCGAAGGCCGTCAGCACGACGGCGATCACCAACTGGATGATCTCCGGTCTGTCCATCAGCGGGCCTTCCCGGCCCGCTGTTCCTCGTACGCGGCCAGCAGCCGGTGGTGCAGGCCGAACATCTCGGCGTGCTCCTCCGGGGTGGCGTGGTCGAAACCGAGCAGGTGGAGGATGCCGTGCACGAGCAGGTACTCGGCCTCCCCGTCGGGGGTCCGCCCGTTCTCGGCCGCCTGCCGGGAGGTCACGGCAGGACACAGCATGATGTCGCCGAGCATTCCCTCCGGGGGCGGCTGGTCGGGGTCGGGGATACGCAACTCGTCCATCGGGAACGACATCACGTCGGTCGGCCCGGGCAGACCGAAGTACTTCTCGTGATAGGCCGCCATGGTGTCCTCGTCGACCAGCACGATGGACAACTCCGCCTGCGGGTGGATCCGCAATTCGGAGAGCACCCAGTCGGCCAGCGTGCTCAGCCCGCGTTCGTCGACGGTCTCGCCGGACTCGTTGTTGAGCTCCACGCTCATCGGCGCTTGCCCTTCGACTCCGCGGGCCGGCTCGCCTCGAAGCTGTCATACGCCTCCACGATCCGGCCGACCAGCTTGTGCCGGACGACGTCGTGGCCGGTGAGCCGGCACACGGCGATGTCGTCGACCCCGTCGAGGACGCCGACCGCCTGCTTGAGTCCGGAGTCCTGCCCGCCCGGCAGGTCGATCTGGGTGATGTCACCGGTGACGACCATCCGGGAGCCGAAACCGAGCCGGGTGAGGAACATCTTCATCTGTTCGGCGGTGGTGTTCTGCGCCTCGTCGAGGATGATGAACGCGTCGTTGAGGGTGCGGCCGCGCATGTACGCCAGCGGCGCCACCTCGATCGTCCCGGCGGTGAGCAGCCGCGGGATCGAGTCCGGATCGATCATGTCGTGAAGTGCGTCGTACAGCGGCCGCACGTACGGGTCGATCTTGTCACTGAGGGTGCCGGGCAGGTACCCCAGGTGCTCCCCCGCCTCGACCGCCGGCCGGGTCAGGATGAGCCGGTTCACCTCGCGCGCCTGCAGGGCCTGGACGGCCTTCGCCACGGCCAGGTACGTCTTGCCGGTGCCGGCCGGACCGATGCCGAAGACGACGGTGTGCCGGTCGATCGCGTCGACGTAGCGCTTCTGGTTGAGGGTCTTGGGCCGGATGGTGCGTCCGCGGTTGGACAGGATGGAGTGGGTCAGCACCTCCGCCGGCCGGACCTCCTCGTCACCGGCCAGCATGCCGACCAGCCGCTCGACCCCGTCGGCGGTGAGGCCCTGCCCGGTCCGGGCGATGGTGACCATCTCGGTCAGCGCATCGGTGCCCGCCTGCAGGGCGGCCGGCTCCCCGGTGAGATGGATCTCGTTGCCGCGGACGTGGATGTCGGCGTCGAGCACCCGCTCGAGGATGCGGAGGAACTCGTCGCGCGGCCCGACGATGGTGACCATGTCGATCGACGTCGGCACCACGATGGTGCGCCGCCGCGGGTCGGCATCGTCGGTCACGTCAAGGGTGCGTGCATGGTTGAGGGGTGCGTTGGACAGGGTTCCTCCTGCTCTCCGGAACGGATGGCACCCATGGTACTGGCCGATCTGCTCAGTCGTCCGCGTCGTTCTCCTCGTCCTCGTCGACGACCTGCACCGCCGCCTCCTCGGCGCTCGCCGCGCCGCCCGAGATGCCTACGTCCTTGCCGATCATCGACGCCTCGTCGTCCTCGGCGTCGTAACCACCGTTGGCGTCGACGAGCCGTCCGGCGCGCCGGTAGTCCCGCTCGTCGGCGCCCTTGCCGTCCCAGTTGGGCTCGGCGAAGCGGTCCCGCTCGGGCTCCTCCTGCTTGATCCGTTCCCGCACCTCCTCCCCGGCGCCTGCCAGCTGCTCCTTCATGCCACCGGACCACTCGTCCGGGGCGATCACGCCCTCGTCGAGTGGGTCGCTGACCCCGCGGGTCACCAGACTCTGCTCGGGGTCGAGCTGGTCCAGCGCCTCCGACGTGTCCAGCGTGGTGTCCTCGTCCTTGTCCCTGTCGTTGTCGGCCATGTCTTCAGTGTGCCTCGGCCCGGGTGATCCGGAAGGGTGCTTTGCCGGTGCCGGGCCCTAGCATGCTGCCCATGGCCGACACCCAGATCCGTCCTCGTCCCCCGGTCGCCTTCGCTTCCGGTGGCCGGGGCAATTTCGACATCTTCCTGGCGTTGTTCTGCGGACTGCTCCTGCTCAGCAACATCGGTGCCACCAAGCTCATCGCGGTGAATCTCTTCGGCGCCTTTCCGCTGACCTTCGACGGCGGCGCGATCCTCTTCCCGCTCACGTACGTGATCGGGGACGTGCTCGCGGAGGTGTACGGATTGCGCCGGGCCAAGCGGGCCATCGTCACCGGATTCGGGTTGTCGATCGTGGCCTCGCTGACCTTCCTCGCCGTGGCCGCCGCACCACCGGACCCGAGCTGGACCAACCAGGAGGCCTTCGAGGCGATCCTCGGGTTCGTGCCGCGGATCGTCGTGGCCAGTCTGGTCGGGTACGTCGTCGGACAGTGGCTGAACGCCTGGGTGCTGGTCCGGATCAAGCGGATCACTGCGGAACGGAACTTGTGGATCCGGCTGATCGGGTCGACGATCGTGGGCGAGGCGGCCGACACGACGCTGTTCTGTCTGATCGCCTGGGGCGGCCTGATCGGCGCGGGCACCATGGTCAACTACATCGTCGTCGGCTTCGTCTACAAGGTCGCCGTCGAGACGATCTGCCTGCCGGTGACCTACCTGGTGATCGGCAGGGTCAAGCGGCACGAGCCGGACTATGCGCCGGTGACCGCCTGACCGCGACCGTCCCTCACTTCACCAATGTCACGATGTGAGATCACCTGGCCTTATACTCGACCACACCTGTTGACTTGACCAATGAGGGAGCTCATCGGGAGCTCCTCGGCAAAGGACACGTGCATGAAGCCCATTCCCCGCAGGACACTGTTGTCGGTCGTCGCGGCCGCGGTCGCGAGCATGACCCTGGCCGGGTGTGTCGGCGGTGCCGCCGCCTCGCCCGACACCGCCGGCTCCGCCGCCACGACCACGCTCCACCTGGTCGGCTTCGCCGTGCCCAAGGAGGCGAACAACGCGATCCAGGCCAAGTTCGCCCAGACCGAGGCAGGCCAGGGTGTGGTCTGGGAGGAGTCGTACGGCGCCTCCGGCGACCAGAGCCGGGCGGTCGTCAACGGCCTCGCCGCCGACTACGTGAACTTCTCCCTCGAGGGCGACGTGACCCGGCTCGTCGATGCCGGACTGGTCGCCGAGGACTGGAAGTCCGGCCCCACCAAGGGCATCGTCTCCGACTCCGTGGTGGTGATCGTGGTGCCCAAGGGCAACCCGAAGGGCATCAAGGGGTGGGACGACCTGATCAAGCCCGGCGTCCGGATCGTCACCCCCAACCCGGCGTCATCCGGCTCCGCCCGGTGGAACATCCTCGCCGCCTACCAGCAGGTGATCAGCTCCGGCGGCACCGAGGACGACGCCAAGCAGTACCTGACGTCCTTCTTCAAGAACGTCGTGGCGCTGCCCGGCAGTGGTCGCGACGCCACGAACGCCTTCCTCCAGGGCACCGCGGACGCGCTCATCTCGTACGAGAACGAGGCGATCCTGGCCCGCCAGTCCGGTGAGGACTTCGAGTACGTCGTGCCTGACAACACCCTGCTGATCGAGAACCCGGGCGCCGTGCTCAAGGACGCCAATCCCAAGGCCAAGGACTACCTGGACTTCGTGCTCAGCCCGGAGGGCCAGACCGAGTTCGTTGCCAAGGGCTTCCGGCCTGTCGTCGACGGCGTGACGATCCCGGAGGTCAAGGGCGCCAACGACCCGCAGAATCCCTTCCCCGAGCCGACGCACCTGGCCACCGTCAACGACGATCTGGGTGGCTGGTCGGCGGTGAACAAGAAGTTCTTCGCCGAGGACACCGGCCTGGTGCCGCAGATCCAGAAGGAAACGGGCAAGACCCAATGAGCCAGGCTCTCACCGAGGCCCCGGCGCTGGCGACGGTACGCCGGCGCCGGGGCCGGGTCTCCACCCTGACCCCGGCCTCCGGGGTCGGGCTCGGTCTGGCGCTGGTGTGGTTCAGCCTGCTGGTGCTCATCCCGCTCACCGCCGTCGTCGTCCGGGCCACCTCCGACGGCCCGGCGGCGTACTGGGCGGCGTTGACGGAGCCCCAGACGGCCGCCGCGCTTCGGCTGACCGTCGGGGTCGCGCTGGGTGTCACGGCGGTCAACGCGGTGCTGGGAACCCTCATCGCCTGGGTGCTCGTCCGGGACCGCTTTCCCGGGCAGCGCGTGCTGGAAGTCGTCATCGACATCCCCTTCGCCCTGCCCACCATCGTCGCCGGGCTGGTCCTGCTCAGCCTGTACGGGCCCAACTCACCGCTCGGCGTCAACTGGGCCAACACCCGGATGGCGGTCATGCTCGCCTTCCTCTTCGTCACCCTGCCCTTCGTCGTACGGACCGTCCAGCCGGTGTTGATGGAGCTCGAGCCGGAGGTCGAGGAGGCTGCCGCCTCGCTCGGCGCCGGGCGGTTCACCGTCCTGCACCGAATCATCCTCCCGGCGCTCGCCCCGGCCATCGCGTCGGGCTGTGCCATGTCCTTCTGCCGGGCGATCTCCGAGTTCGGCTCCCTGGTCCTGCTGTCCGGCAACCTGCCGATGCGGACCGAGGTCGCCGCCGTCCGCATCCTGTCCTATGTCGAGGGCGACAATCTCGCCGGCGCGTCCGTGGTGGCCTCGGTGCTGCTGGCCGTCGCACTGGCCGTCATCGTCGCCCTGGACATCCTCTCGAGGAGGGTCTCCCGCCATGACGAACAGTAGAGCCGGCCTGGGCACCTGGGTGGCCCGGGTGATCGTCGTCGGCTACCTGGTCCTGCTGGTCATGTGGCCGGTGGCGCTGATCGGCCGGCAGACCTTCGCCAATGGCGCCGGGGCGGTGCTGGAGGCCCTGCGCGAGCCGGCGCTGGTCTTCGCCTTCCAGCTCACCCTCGTCGTCGCGGTGTGGTCGGTGTTGCTCAACACCGTCTTCGGGGTGGGCATCTCGCTGCTGCTGGTCCACCACCGTTTCCCGGGCAAACGGGTCCTGTCGGCCCTGGTCGACCTGCCGCTGTCGGTGTCGCCGGTCGTCGTCGGCCTCGCTCTGCTGCTGGTCTGGGGCGGCACCACCGGATGGTTCGGCCCGGCGCTGGAACGTGCCGGGCTGCAGATCATCTACGCGCCGCCCGGCATCGTGCTGGCCACCACCTTCGTCTGTCTGCCCCTGGTGATCCGCGAAGTCGTGCCGGTGCTCATCGAGGTCGGCACGGACGCCGAGGTGGCCGCCCGCAGCCTGGGCGCCAACCCGTGGCAGGTCTTCGCCCGGATCACCGTGCCGACCATCCGTTGGGCCGTGGTGTACGGAGTTGTTCTCAGCTTCGCCCGGGCGTTGGGCGAGTACGGCGCCGTGAAGATCGTCTCCGGCGGCGTCGCCTTCCGCACCCAGACCGCCACCCTGCTGGTCGAGGAGCGTTACCAACAGTTCGGCGCCGCCAACACCACCACCGCCTACACGGCCGCCTTGTTGCTGGCCCTGATCGCCGTGGTGGCCCTCGTCGTCGTATCCATCCTGCGGCCCTCCAAGGAGCAGACCTCATGAGCATCCAGATCCGTGGTGTCTCCAAGCACTTCGGTGACTTCACCGCGCTGTCCGACATCGACCTCGACATCCCCAGCGGCGACCTGACCGCCCTGCTGGGTCCCAGCGGTGGCGGAAAGTCGACCCTGCTGAGGATCATCGCCGGGCTGGAGACCGCCGATGCGGGCACGGTGGCGATCGGTGGGGTCGACGCCACCCGGGTGCCCGCCCGCAAGCGTGACGTGGGTTTCGTCTTCCAGCACTACGCCGCCTTCCGGCACATGACGGTCGCCGAGAA
This sequence comes from uncultured Propionibacteriaceae bacterium, assembly GCA_964528755.1. Classification (GTDB taxonomy): domain Bacteria; phylum Actinomycetota; class Actinomycetes; order Propionibacteriales; family Propionibacteriaceae; genus Raineyella. Next base: position 21,117 of record CAZGWN010000047.1, on the reverse strand, counting down.
CGTCGCCTTCGGGCTGAAGATCCGCCGGCAGTCCAAACGGGAGATCGCCGACCGGGTGGGCGAGATGCTCGACCTCGTCCACCTGAGCCAGTTCGCCGAGCGGCTGCCCGCCCAGCTCTCCGGCGGCCAGCGGCAGCGGATGGCGCTGGCCCGCGCGCTGGCGATCCGCCCCCGCGTCCTGCTCCTCGACGAACCCTTCGGCGCCCTGGACGCCAAGGTCCGCAAGGAACTGCGCGAATGGCTGCGCCGGCTCCACGAGGAGGTGCACGTGACCACCGTCTTCGTCACCCACGACCAGGAGGAGGCGCTGGAGGTCGCCAAGCAGCTCGTGGTGATCAGTCAGGGTCGGATCGAGCAGGTCGGCACGCCCGACGCCCTCTACGACGAGCCGGCCAACGAGTTCGTGATGGGCTTCCTCGGCCCGGTGACCACGCTCGACGGGGCCCTCATCCGGCCCCACGACATCGCCGTCGCGGGGACCCCGACCCGGCTGCCCGGCGAGGAGCACGGCCGGATCACCCGACTGGCCCGGGTCGGTTTCGAGGTCCTCCTCGAGGTCACCCTCGACGGTCCGGACGACCGGCCGGTGACGGTCACGATGACCCGGCGCGAGGCGCTCGCCGCCGGCCTGACCGACGGTCAGGAGGTGTGGATCCGGCCCATCCCGGGCGCCGTACGGGTCCGGGTGAGCCATCCGGACGCGGTTCCGGCCGGCGGACGAACACCGGCGCCCGTCGCGTGAGAACGGTCACGATCGCGGGAAATGTGGTAATGGTCGGACCATCGCGCTAGCGTGGGGGTCGTCCCACGTCAACGCTGACGCAAACATCTGAGGAGTCCTCCATGACCACGGTGATGGCCGCACACCGTCACGCCAGCCAGCCCGCTCGTACCCTGCTCGGCACTGCCGGGATGTACTCCGACCAGGAGTTCGATCGGCGGGCGCTGGCCCATGACGCCTCGCACTACCTGGTCCTGCCCGAGTTGGTGGCGACCCCCGTCACGCCCGAGGACATCGGCGCGCTGTTCCGTACGTCCCGGGCGAGCGGGCTGCCGCTGACCTTCCGCTCCGGCGGCACGAGTCTGTCGGGCCAGTCGCAGGGCCGCGGCATCCTCGCCGACGTCCGGAAGAACTTCCGGGGCATCGAGGTCCTCGACGACGGCGCCCGGGTCAGGGTCCAGCCGGGCGCGACCGTACGGAGCGTCAACATGGCGCTGCGCCCGTGGGGCCGCAAGATCGGACCCGACCCGGCATCCGAGGTCGCCTGCACCATCGGCGGGGTGGTCGCCAACAACTCCTCGGGCATGGCCTGCGGGACCGAGTTCAACACGTACCGCACCCTGGAGTCGCTGGTCGCCGTGCTGCCCTCGGGCACTGTCGTCGACACCGGTGCGCCGGACGCCGACGAGTTGCTGCGGACCAGGGAACCGGCCCTGTACGAGGGCTTGGCCCGGCTTCGGGACCGGGTCCGGTCGAAGCCGGCCTCGGTGGCCACGATCCGCCAGCAGTTCTCCATGAAGAACACCATGGGATACGGGCTGAACTCGTTCCTCGACCACGACACCCCGTCCGCCATCCTGGCCCACCTGATGGTCGGGTCGGAGGGCACCCTCGGCTTCGTCGCCGGGGCGACGTACCGGACCATCGAGGTGCGGCCCGAGGTGACCACGGGGCTGATGGTCTTCTCCACCATCGACGACGCGATGACCGCGCTGCCCGACCTCGTCGCGGCCGGCTTCGCCACGGTGGAGCTGATGGACTCGGTCAGCCTGCGGGTCGCCCAGACGCTGTCCGGCTCGCCGACCGACATCACCCGGCTGAACGTCCGCGACCACGCCGCCCTGCTGGTGGAGTTCCACGGCCACACCCACGCCGAGCTGGCCGACAAGATCGCCTCCAGCCGGGCGGTCACCGACCCCCTGCCGTTCGCCGTCCCCTTCGAGATGGCCCAGGATGCGCACCGGGCGGCCGAGCTGTGGACGGTCCGCAAGGGCCTGTACGCCGCCGTCGCCGGCAACCGGCCCAGCGGCACCACCGCCCTGCTGGAGGACGTGGTCGTGCCGGTCGGGTCGCTGGGCACCACCTGTTCGGAGCTGGCCGACCTGTTCGTCCGGCACGGTTACCGCGACTCGGTGATCTTCGGCCATGCCAAGGACGGCAACATCCACTTCATGCTCAACGAGCAGTTCGCCGGGGGGCGGGACACCGAACGCTACGAGGCGTTCACCGAGGACATGGTCTCGCTCGTCCTCGGACAGCACGGCTCGCTGAAGGCCGAGCACGGCACCGGGCGGATCATGGCGCCGTTCGTCGCCCGCCAGTACGGGCCCGAGCTGTACGACGTGATGGTGCAGGTCAAGCACCTCTTCGACCCCGACGGCCTGCTCAACCCCGGTGTGGTGTTGTCCGACGAGCCGCGGTCGTACGTCGCCGACCTCAAGCAGACCCCGACCGTCGAGGAGGAGGTCGACCGGTGCGTCGAGTGCGGCTACTGCGAGCCCATCTGCCCCAGCCGTGACCTCACCCTCACCCCGCGCAAGCGGATCGCGCTGCGCCGGGAGATGACCGCCGCCAAGCAGCGCGGCGAGACCGGGCTGGCCGACGAACTGGCCAAGGAGTACCGCTACCAGGGTATCGACACCTGTGCGGTGGACGGACTGTGCTCGGTCAACTGCCCGCTGGACATCAACACCGGCGACCTGGTCCGTCGGCTGCGCGCCGAGTCGCACGGCTCCACCTCCCAGGCGGCCTGGAATGCGCTGGCCCGGCACTGGGGCGGCCTGACCGCCGCCGGCGGGGTGGCGATGAACGTGGCGGCCGCGGTCGGCCCGCTGGCGACCGCCGCGACCGACGTCGGCCGGGCCGTGGTCGGCACCGACAACCTGCAACGGTGGACCCGTGACCTGCCCCGTGGCGGGCGGCGACGCCACCCGCGCAACCCGGACGAGCCGGTGGCGGTGTGGTTCCCGGCGTGCATCCACACCCTCTTCGGCGCCGCCGAGGGCGGTCCCGGGGTTGTCACGGCACTCGACGCGATCGCCGAACGCGCCGAGGTGGCGTTGCGGATCCCCGAGGGCATCACCGGGCTGTGCTGCGGCACCCCGTGGTCGTCGAAGGGTTTCACCCGCGGTCGCGACACCATGCGCGAGAAGGTGTTGCCGATCCTGTGGGAGGCCTCCGATCACGGCCGCCTGCCGGTCATCTGTGATGGTGCCTCCTGCACCGAGGGCCTGCTGAAGTTCCGGTCGAAGGGCGACGAGACGTACGCCGGCCTGCAGATCATCGACGCGGTCGAGTTCGTCGCGGATCAGGTGCTGGACGACCTGACGGTGACCCGCCCGTTCGACTCGGTGGTCCTGCACAACACCTGCTCGATGACCCACCTGGGACTCAACGCGGCAGCCCGGGCGATCGCCGAGACGATCTCCGGGTCGGTGCTGGTGCCCGACGCGACCGGCTGCTGCGCCTTCGCCGGCGACCGTGGCATGCTCCACCCCGAGCTGACCGCCTCCGCCACCGCACCGGAGACCGCCGAGGTCAACGCCGCGGTGCACACCGCGTACGCCTCGGCCAACCGGACCTGCGAGGTGGGGATGACCCGGGCGACCGGTCACACGTACCACCACATCCTGGAGCTGTTGGAGGCGGCGACGCGGCCCACCAGCAGGTGACGTCGGAGTCCGATCCGCAGGAGCGAGTGGGTCGCTCCTGCGGATCATCACTACTTTCGTCGAAGAATGAGAATCAACAGAAGAGTCGCCACAAGAACTTGGAAAACGATCTGAAGAACGAGGATTGCCCAGATCGCACCGCCGTCGATCAACGGGCCTAGTTCATTTCCGTCCATGCCGTTGTCCCGTTCGCTAGGACCTGCATCCATCGGGTGAAGGATCCGGCGCCGCCGTATACCGTGTAGGTTCCTTCATATCGGACGACGTCCTGACGGAGCCGAACGAACTTTCCTTCCGTGAAACTCCCACCCACGGAAATATGCTCGGCGCAGCAGTAGTCGTAGACCTTCGATCCCTCGTCCTTGATGGATGAGTAGCTGAATCGAAAAGCCAAGGTGAGCAGAGCTGTGCGATGTCGCGCCACGCAGTTCTTCCAGTAGCCACCGTAGGACCCAGCCGAGGAATACGTGCAACCGCTCACGGAGAAGGGTGCCACCGACCCGGAACCTCCCGCCTTCGCGACTGCGTGGAGGTCGGGCGCCTCGGAGACCGAGATGGATCCGTCGGCGAACGACGAGATTCTGACGACGGTGTCACCTTCCGGCCGCGCAGTCACCCTGACCGGCGCCGCCCCGTCATCAGAGTCCGGTAGATTCCCGCGTTCTAGGTTACGGATCACGGATTGCGCAATCTCAGGGGAAACATCGTACTCGTTGTAAAAGCCTAGAATGGTCTCCTGATCGGCCTGGGACAAAGGCTCCGGTGACACAGCCGACGCTCTGACGGGTGCCGCGTACAGAACGAGGATCACCATGACTCCGAGAATCCGAAGAAGACGTCTTCGCATTTCTGTCTACTTTCTGTCTACTTCATTTCTGTTTTCTCCGGGTGACGATACAAGGGCATGCCGCTCCCCGGCTTGTCCGTTCTGGTAAATCACGCTAGCACGGTCCGTGAGACGTCCAGCACCCGGGCCCCGCCCATCCGTCGCGACTGGACCACCTCCACGCCCTCGGCGGCATCCGCACCGCCACCGAGGGTGACAGCGGCAGCAGCATCCTGCTGTTCGGGCGGCAGGTACCGGGAGATCGAGGAGACCGGCCGCGCCGGCGCCTCCCAGTCGACCTGATCGGTGCGGCCGAAGCCGTGGATCACCTTCGCCGTCGACGCACCCCCCCCGTCACCGAATGCCGCTCGTTGTGGCACTGTTCGAGCACTACATTGGCCCATCGGATCGACATGATTTCCGCTTCGACGAGCTTGCGTACAAGGCCTACCTTGATCTTGAGGACGACTGGCTCTCATATGCGTTCGCAGCATTCTCGGCACTTCGGCAGACACATCGCGACCCGTGCCTTCAAGGTTATCAGGAGTGATCTTTTCGAGGATGTACCGCGAGGGCCGTGCGACATCATCTACGATGAATCTGACCAATATTCCGGCAGTTCTCTCCGACATCGGCATCAACGAGGGCATCGCAAGCTCCAGCTTCATCGGACGTGAACACGTCGACCCGACGCCGTTCACCCCGTTCCTGCTTGATCTCCACTCGGAGGTCTTGACCACCTGCCCGCCCTACATGTCGGCCTCGGCATCATCCATCTGCAATCTCGGCACCCGCTTCGAGCAGGCCTACTGCTTTCGATTTGTCGGGTCGACGGACCTGAATCACCGGGTACTCGTCATGGGACTCAAGAGACAGACCGAACCCGAGGATGTGATTTCCGGATACCTGCGGGCCACCCAGACGTACGGAACCGCGTTCCACTTCTACCGTCTCAACAGGGTTGATCTCCGAGACCGGCGGAAGGTCCCGAATCCGAATCGAGCACAGATAGAGGAGGTCACGCAACGAATTCTGCCGGCCCGAGTCGATGGATTCGAAGCGAACCGCCTGATGCATCGCGGCGTTCCCTTGGGCCACCTCGTCCTCACCACCTGCTTCACCAAGAATCACCCGTAGAACCGGCCCAGTGTCTCGGCCCGGAACTCCTCGAAGCGTCCCTGCTCGATGGAGTCCCGGATCCGGTCGACCAGCCGGACGGTGAACCGTTCGTTGTGGATCGTCGCCAGGGTCGGGCCGAGGATCTCCTTGGCCTTGAACAGGTGGTGCAGATAGGCCCGGGAGAAGTGGGTGCAGGTGTAGCAGTCGCACCCGGGATCCACCGGCGAGAAATCTCGGCGGTTCTCGGCGCGGGTGATGTTGAACCGGCCGTCGGGGGTATAGAGCGCGGCGTTGCGGGCCACCCTGGACGGCTGGACGCAGTCGAAGGTGTCGGCGCCGTTGGCGACGGCGGCGAAGAAGTCGTCGGGCTCGGAGATGCCCAGCAGGTGGCGCGGCCGGTCGGCGGGCAGTTCGTCGGACACCCAGCCGATGATCTCGCCGAGCCGGTGCTTCTCCAGCGCTCCGCCGATGCCGAACCCGTCGAAGGCCTGCCCGTCGACCTCGAGCGCCGCGAGGTCGTGGGCCGCCCGGCGGCGCAGATCCTCGTACTGGGCGCCCTGGACCACCCCGAACAGCGCCTGGTACGGACGGCCGGCCCGCTCACCGGTGAGCCGGCGGTGTTCGGCAAGGCAGCGGATCGCCCACGCGTGGGTCCGCGCGACGGAGGTCTCCTGGTAGCCGCGGGTGTTCATCAGGGTGGTCAACTCGTCGAAGGCGAACATGATGTCGGCACCGAGTTGGTGCTGGATCCGCATCGACACCTCGGGGGTGAAGCGGTGCACGTCCCCGTTGAGGTGGGAGTGGAAGGTCACCCCGTCGTCGTCGACGAACGCGCGCCGGGTGGTGCCCTTGGCGATGACGTCGTCGTCGGCCAGGCCGGTGGTGTCCATCGCCAGGACCTTCTTGAACCCCGCCCCCAGGCTCATCACCTGGAATCCGCCGGAGTCGGTGAAGGTCGGGCCGGACCAACCCATGAAGGCGGCCAGTCCGCCGGCCTCGTCGACGATGTCCGGTCCGGGCTGGAGGAAGAGGTGGTACGCGTTGGCGAGCACGGCCTGCGCGCCGATCTCGGTGACCTGCACCGGGGTGACGGCCTTGACGGTGGCCTTGGTGCCGACGGCGATGAATGCCGGGGTGCGGATGTCCCCGTGCGGGGTGGTGATGAGCCCGGTGCGACCCCGGCCACCGGGCAGCACGGTGCCGACCCGGAAACCGAATCCCTCAGCCACGGGCCACCAGCCCTTGCGCCTGGGCCAGCCCGACGATGCCGGCGGTGGAGCTGCGCAGCACGCCGTCGCTGACCAGCACCGGGGTGGCGCCGGCCTCGGTCAAGGTGGTTGTCTCGGCCGGGGTGATGCCGCCCTCGGGACCGACGATGAGCAGCACGGTGCCGACCGTCGGCAGTGAGCAGGCGGCCAGGGACACGGCGGCCTCCTCGTGCAGCAACAGCGCCGCGTCGGCCGCTCTCACCCGTTCGGCCAGCGCGGCGGTGCCGATGACATCGGACACCTCGGGGACCCGCAGGCGGCGGGACTGCTTGGCGGCCTCCCGCACGGTCCGGCGCCACTTCTCGGTGCCCTTGACCGCCCGCTCCCCCGCCCACCGGACGATGCAGCGGTCGGCCTGCCAGGGGATGACCTCGGCGACACCGGCCTGGGTCAACTGGTCGATGGCCGACTCGTCGTGCCCGCCCTTGGCCAGCGCCTGCGCGACGACCCAGCGGATCGGTGGTTCGGGGACGCTGAGCGCCCGCTCGACGCGGATGGTCAGCGTCTTGCCGGTCACCGCGACGATCGGCCCGGCGACACCGCGCCCGGCGCCGTCGGACAGCACGACCGACTCGCCCGGGTGCAGTCGACGGACCACGACGGCGTGTCGGCCCTCGTCCCCGTCCAGGCCGATCAGGTCACCGATCTGCGGGCGGGGGGGCAGATCGGTGAGGAAGACCGGATCGGTCACCCTCAGCCCTTGAAGGCGTCGCGGACCCGGCCGAAGAACCCGCCGTGGTCGCGGTCGGAGCCGAGCTGCACCTCGGTCTCACCGCGCAGCTCGGCGAGCTGGTGCAACAACTCGCGCTGCTGCGGGTCGAGCCGGCCGGGCGTCTGCACGAGGAAGGTCACGCTCAGGTCGCCACGGCCGCTGCCACGCAGCTTGGGCACGCCGCGGCCACGGACCACGGTCCGCGACCCGGACTGGGTGCCCGGGTCGATGTCGACGTCGACCCAGGACTCCTCCTCGGTCGCGCCCTCCCGCTCCGCGTCCAGGGTCGGCACCTTGACGGTGGTGCCCAGCGCGGCGGCGGTCATCGGCACCCGCACGACCGTCTCCAGGTCGACGCCCCGGCGGGTGAAGTCCTCGTGCGGGTCGACGACCAGCTCGACGTACAGGTCACCGGCCGGGCCACCGCCGGGACCGACCTCGCCCTGGGAGGCGAGGTGGATCCGGTTGCCGGTGTCGACACCGGCGGGCACCTTGACGTTGAGGGTGCGCTTGACGGCGACCCGTCCCTCGCCGCTGCACTCGGGGCACGGGTCGGGGATGACCGTGCCGTACCCGCGGCAGGTCGGGCACGGGCTGGAGGTCCGGATGTCGCCGAGGAAGGACCGCTGGATGTGGGTGACCTCGCCGGAGCCGTGGCAGGTCCGGCAGGTGACCGGGTCGGCGCCGGACGCCGACCCCGACCCGGAACAGCGCGGGCACAGCACCGCGGTCTCGACCCGCAGCGGCTTCGTCGTCCCGAAGGCCGCCTCGGCCAGGCTGAGATGCATCCCGACCAGTGCGTCCTGGCCCTTGCGAACCCGTGAGCGGGGACCACGGGAGCCGGCCTGGCCGAACATCGAACCGATCAGGTCGGTGAAGTCGAAGCCGCCGGACGTGGTGAACCCACCCATGCCGCCGAAGCCGCCACCCATGCCGCCGCCGGCGTGCAGCGGATCACCGCCGCGGTCGTACATGGCCCGCTTCTGGGGATCCTTGAGGACCTCGTAGGCCTCGTTGAGCTCCTTGAACTTCTCGGCTGCATCCGGGGTCTGCGCGACGTCAGGGTGCACCTTCATGGCCCGTTTGCGGTAGGCCTTCTTGATCGCCTCGGCGTCGGCGTCCCGGCCCACGCCGAGAATCTCGTAGTAGTCCTTGCTCATGTCCTCGTCATCCCTGGACCAGGTATCGGCCCACATAGCGTGCGACGGCACGTACCGACGCCATCGTCGACGGATAGTCCATGCGCGTCGGTCCGACGATACCCAGTGTCGCCCACACATCCTCGTGGCTGCCGTACGTGGCCGCGACCATGGACGTCGACTGGAGCCCCTCGTACGGATTCTCCTGGCCGATCCGTACGGTGACGTCGTCGGACGTCGCGGCCTCGCGCAGCAGCTTGAGCAGCACCACCTGCTCCTCCAGCGCCTCCAGCACCGGTCCGACGGTGGTCTCGAACTCGCTGGCGAAGCGGGCCAGGTTGGGCACGCCGCCGACGACCACCCGGGTGGACGGCGGGCTGCCGAGCAGCTCCAGCAGCGCCGCGACGACCACCTGGGCGACGGGCCGCTGCTCGGGCCGGATCGTCGCGTCCAGGTCACCCAGGGCCGTGATCGCCTCGGCGGGCCGCCGATCGGTCACCGCCGCGGCGATGGTGCGCCGGATGTCCTCCAGCGTGGCGTCGTCGATGTCCAGGTCGAGCGGGTGCTGCTCCACCCGTCCGGTCGCGTTGATGACGAGCAGCATCAGCCGCTCACCGGTCAGCCGGATCAGGTCGACGTGGCGGATCGTCGTGGTGGCGACCATCGGGTACTGGACGATGGCGACCTGGTGGGTGAGCCGGGCCAGCAGGCGTACGGTCCGGGCGACGATGTCGTCGATGTCGAGGGCACCGGACATGAACGTCTCGATCGCCCGCCGCTCCGCGCCCGACAACGGCTTGATCTCGCCCAGCCGGTCGACGAACAGCCGGTAGCCCTTGTCGGTGGGGATCCGGCCCGCACTGGTGTGCGGCTGGGTGATGTAGCCCTCGTCCTCCAGCGCCGCCATGTCGTTGCGCACCGTGGCCGGGGAGACGCCGAGCCGGTAGCGGTCGACCAGCGCTTTCGACCCGACCGGCTCCTGGCTCGAGACGTAGTCTGTCACGATGGCACGCAGCACGGTGAGCTTGCGGCGGTCCAGCATGGCGTCCTCCTCCCCGCCGGGGTTGGCACTCGGGATCATCGAGTGCCAGTCTAGCGACATGGACGAGACTGCCCCTGACGCCGATTCGAGCTTCGGGACGGCCCAGGGCCCCGGAACGTGGCAGGTGCTGGGCGATCGGGTGTGGCGGACCGTCGCCCAGCCCGAGTCGGTGACCGTCGGGCTGGTCGCCGGATCCGACGGCGCGGTGCTCATCGACACCGGGTCGACCGCCGAGCAGGGTGCGGCGCTGCGGGCCGCCGCCGAACGGGTCGCCGGGGTGGCGGTGGTGGCCGTGGCCCTCACCCATGCCCACGCCGACCATGTCGGGGGCCTCGGGGCATTCGGCGACGTGGCACGTTGGGGATCCGAGGGACTCGGACCCGCGATGCCGCCGGGGCTGCCGGCGCCCGACCACACCTTCGGGGTCGGGCGCGCCGTCGTGCTGGGAGACCGGATCGTCGAACTCATCGCGGTCGGCCGGGCCCACACCGACCACGACGTCATCGCCGTGGTGGCGGATGCGAAGGTGGTCTTCGCCGGGGACCTCGCCGAACCCGCGGGACCCGAATTCGGCCCCGACGCCGACCCGGAGTCGTGGCCGGGAGCACTGGACCATCTGATCGGGCTGATGCTGCGGCCCGGCTGGCGGGCCGTTCCCGGGCACGGCGACCCGGTGGGCATGTCGGAACTGGTCATGCAGCGCGGCCGGATCGCCACCGTCTTCGCCGAGGCGACACGCCTGGTGACCGAGGGGGTGCCGTACGAGGCCGCGGCGGACGCGGGCGACTGGCCCTTCGACTGGGAGAAGATCGCCGACGGGGTGCGGACCAGCTACCGGATGCTGGCCGACCGGGGCGTGGTCGCCAAGCCGCGGCTGCCGATCATCCGGGTGGACACCGAGGAGTAGCGGCTCTCACTCCGGCTGGGTCGGCGTCGGCGGGGTGGCCAGGCGCGTCCCGAGCGCCACCCGTACGGTGTCGGTGAGGTCGGGACGGGCGCCCACCACGAGCCCGAAGCCGTCCATCCCGGGCCGGAAGGTCTCCCCCCCGCTCATCTCGGCGGCGCCGCCGAGCTCGGTCACCATGAGGATGCCCGGGACGTGGTCCCAGGGCCGCGGACGCCCGTACACGAGGAAGTCCGACTCGCCGGTGACCATCCGCGGGTAGTCGACGCCGCAGCACAGCGCGCTGGGGGTGATCGGACCGAGGACCTCGTCGGCGGGCCGGTCGCGGATCCCGATCCGGGCCGAGTGGCCCCGCCAGTGGTCGGAGTCCTGAGCGGGGGCCGGCCGGGTCGCGGGTGCGCCGTTGTGCTCGACGCCCGCGCCGCGCTCGGCGACGAACGACTGCCCGTACTCGGGCTGCCAGATCCAGGCCCGGACCGTCTCGCCGCCGATGACCTCACCGACCATCACCGCATAGTCCGGCACGCCGCGCACGAAGTTCTTCGTACCGTCGACCGGGTCGATGGTGAAGCCGTGGTCGGCGCCGAGCAGCCGGCCGGGCAGGTCGGGATGGGTCGCGGTGGTCTCCTCGCCGACGATCAGCGCATCCGGATAGGCGTGGGCCAGGATGTCGGTGAGCCTGGCCTCGGATTCCCTGTCGGCGATGGTGACCAGGTCGCCGGGGCCCTTCTCCGCGATCTCGTCGGGGGTGAGGGCACGGAACCGCGGCCGGATCACCTCGTCGGCCACCTCCTGAATGATCTCCAGGATCTGCTGGGTGGACAGTGCGCGGGGGTTCGCCATGGCTCCACTGTTGCACACGTCAGTCGTCGGGCCCGATGTGGTCGGCGGTGACGAAGTCGATCAGCCGCTCCACCTCGCGCAGCAGCCCAGGATCGAGGTCGTTCCAGGTGTTCACCCGGGACAGGATGAAGTGCCAGGCCTTGGAGATGTCGGCCTGGTCGGTGTGCGGCCAGCCCATCGCCGCGCAGATGCCGTGCTTCCAGTCGGTGCCGCGCGGGATCCGCGGCCATTCCTTCAGGCCCAGGCGCGACGGCCTGACCGCCTCCCAGATGTCGATGAAGCGGTGGCCGGTGACCAGCACGTACTCGCCCGACCGGCCGCGCGCGACGTCGGCGACGATCCGGGTCTCCTTGGTGCCCTCGACGAGGTGGTCGACCAGCACCCCGAGCCGGCGACCCTTGGTCGGCGCGAACTCGGCGACGATCGCAGGCAGGTCGTCGATGCCGCCGAGGTACTCCACGACGACCCCGACGTGACGCAGGTCGTCGCCCCAGACCTTCTCGATCAGCTCGGCGTCGTGACGACCCTCGACATAGATCCGGCTCGGCAGGGCGACCTTGGCCGGTTCGGCCGGCCCGATCCGTGATCCCGACCTGGTGTGCGTCGGGGTCCGGGTGGCGCGTGGCGGTGCCTTCAGGGTGACCGGCTCACCCTCCAGCAGGAATCCGGGACCGAGCGGGAAGGAACGCCGGCGTTTGCGTCGATCCTCCAACACCACCAGGCCGTTCTCCCATCGCACGACCGCGCCGCAGAACCCGCTGGAGGGGTCCTCCACCACCATCCCGATGTGGACGGTCTCGTCGCGGGACGTCGGTCGCCTCCCGCGCTGCCATCCGGCCGCGAGGACGTCGGACGAGTACCGGTCGGTCATGTGGCGACTGTAGAGCCGCGCTGTCGCCGCCGTGCGACGGACACGCCCCACGTGTCGCCGATCGTGACCACACCCACAGCGACGACACGGGATGTTTCGGTCGGGCGCCGGCGCGTGAAAGGTTGGTAACCGCCCCGAGACGGTATTCCCCGGATTCCCGACGACACCTACGGTTCCGGCCATGAGCACGATCACGAAAGACGATCCGGAACCGGCCGACACCGGGAATCTGGCGGTCGGCGGCGTCACCTACCAGCGTGCCGACGCCGACTATTTCGACAAGCGGAAGCTGAAGCGCACCGCGGGGGTCTGGGGCCTGTGGGGCATCGGGGTCGCCGCGGTCATCTCCGGCAACTTCTCCGGCTGGAACGGCGGAATCGCCACGGCCGGCTGGGGCGGATTCCTCATCGCCGCCCTCGTCGTCGTGCTGATGTACGTCGCGATGATCGAGTCGATCAGCGAGATGGCGTCGGCCATGCCACACACCGGCGGGGCGTACTCCTTCGCCCGGGCCGCGATGGGCCCCTGGGGTGGGTTCGTCACGGGTCTGGCCGAGACGATCGAGTACGTGATGACCACCGCGGTGGTCATCTACTTCTCGGGCCAGTACGCCGACGCGATCGTCGACCAGCTCTTCGGGGTCAGTCTTGACGCGGCCGGCCTGTCCTGGCTGTGGTGGGTGATCCTCTACGCGGTCTTCGTCGTGCTGAACGCGTCCGGGGCGGAGACGTCGTTCCGCTTCGCGCTGGTCGTCTCCGTCATCTCGGTGGCGATCCTGGTCGCCTTCGCGATCATCGCGCTCGCCTCCGGCAGCGTCGACCTCGGCCGGCTGTTCGACATCGCCCCGGCCGACGGAGGGTCGACCTTCCTGCCGTTGGGTGTCGGCGCGATCCTGTTCGCCATGCCGTTCGCGATGTGGCTCTTCCTCGGAATCGAGGAGTTGCCGTTGGCCGCCGAGGAGGCGCACGACCCGGAGCGGGACATCCCGCGTGCGGGCCGGGCCGGGATGGCGACCCTCATCGTCACCGGCGCCATCGTCGTCCTGCTCAATCCGGCCGTGCTCGGGTCGGCGGCGATCGGCGACTCGGGTGAACCACTCCTGGACGGCTTCCGGGCGATCCTGCCGGGCAATCTGGCCGCCGTGCTGTCGGCCTTCGCGTTGATCGGGCTGCTCGCCTCGGTGCAGGGGATCATGTTCGCCTACGGGCGCAACATGTACTCGCTGTCCCGGGCCGGCTACTACCCCAAGGTGCTGTCGTTGACCGGCGCCCGCCAGACCCCGTGGATCGCGCTGCTGGTCGGCGCGGTGATCGGGTTCGTGTCGCTGTTCATCGTCCAGTACGGCGGCGAGGCGGCCGGGTCGGTCGTGCTCAACATCGCCGTCTGGGGGGCCGTGCTCTCCTACCTGTCCCAGATGGTGTCGTACGTGTTGCTGCGGCGCCGCCACCCCGAGGCCGACCGCCCGCACGTGAGCCCGTTCGGGGTGCCCGGCGCGGTCTTCGCCGGGGTGATGGCGCTGGCCATCTTCATCGGCGTGCTGGCCAACCCGGCCTACCGGCCGGCAATCGTCACCGTCGTCGTGCTGTACGCCATCGGGCTGGGCATCTTCGCACTGTTCGGCCGCAAGCGGCTGGTGCTGTCACCGGAGGAGGAGTACGCGTTGTCCGGCGGCCTGAAGGACGGCCCGGCGACCGACTGAGTCAGCGCGGAAGTTCGGCGGCCGCTCCGGTGTCCTTCAGTGCGACACCGGAGCGGCCGAGTTCCCGGGCCCCCGCCACCAGCCGGGCTGCGGTCGCCGCCGCGGTGGCGTAGTCCAGCCCCTCGGGCGGGTGGATGTTGGAGATGCAGTTGCGCTCGGCGTCGGTCCGGCCCGCCCGCGGGGCGTGGGTGAGGTAGATCCCGACGCTGTCGGCGACCGACAGGCCGGGACGCTCGCCGATGAGGACCAGCACCGCGTCCAGACCCATCCGCTCGCCGATGGCGTCGCCGATCGCGACCCGGGCATTGGTCACCACCACCGGCGGCGCCAGCGTGAGACGCCCGCCCAGCGCCTCGACCAGCGCCGACATCAGCGGCACCGCGTGGGTCTGCACGGCCGTCGAGGACAATCCGTCGGCAATGACACAGCCGAGCTGCCAGCCGGCCGTCGGCAGGGTCTCCAGTCCGGCGGCCAGGCGTCCCAGGTCGGGCCGACGCAGATACTCGCCACGGTCGCGGACCCGGCTGGTCAGCACGATCGGCTCCCCCAGCCCCAGCCCGGTCAGCCCGGGCAGCAGGGCGTCGACGTCGAGTCCGGTGTGCACGGCGTCGCGGGCGGCGGCCAAGGCGGTCTGCAATTCCAGCACCGAGCGCGTCGGCAGCGCCGACCCCGCCCGACCCAGCCCGACCCGGGCCGGGGTGGCGGCGCGCAACGGTGTCCACGGATCCCGCTCGATCGGGGCGGTCATCGGGCACTCACCCCCACCAACTCGGCCAACGGTGACGCTCCCGGGGTGAGGCCCCTGACCCGGCCGGCGTCATCGGCGAGGTCCTGGCCGATCAGCCACTGCTCGAACTCCGGGGCGCACCGCAGCCCCAGCACGTCACGGATCACCTGCGCGTCGTGGTAGCTCAGGCTCTGGTACCCCAGCATGACATCGTCGCCGCCGGGTGCGGTGATGACGTAGTTGACGCCGGCCGCGGCGAGCAGCGTGAGAAGGGTGTCCATGTCGTCGAAGTCGGCCTCGGCGTGGTTGGTGAAGCACACGTCGACGCCCATCGGCACGCCGAGCAGCTTGCCGCAGAAGTGGTCCTCCAGGCCGGCGCGGATGATCTGCTTGCCGTCGTAGAGGTACTCCGGGCCGATGAACCCGACCACCGTGTTGAGCAGCAGCGGATGGAAGTGCCGGGCCAGCCCGTACGTCCGGGCCTCCAGGGTCTGTTGGTCGACGGGGCGTCCGCCGGTGCCCAGGTGCGCGCCGGCGCTGAGCGAGGAGCCCTGGCCGGTCTCGAAGTACATCAGGTTGTCCCCGACGGTGCCGCGGTGCAGGGCCAGCCCGGCGGCGTACGCCTCCTCCAGCATGGCGATGTCGACGCCGAAGGAGCGGTTCGTGGCCTCGGTGCCGCCGATGGACTGGAAGACCAGATCGACCGGCACGCCGGCCTCCATCAGCCCGATGGTGGTGCTGACGTGGGTGAGCACGCAGGACTGGATGGGGATCTCGTACGTGGCCCGGATGGTGTCGACCATGGTGTTGAGGTCGGCACACACCTGCGGGGAGTCCCCGGCGGGGTTGATGCCGACGACCGCGTCGCCGCAGCCCAGCAGCAGCCCGTCGAGGATCTCCGCCGCGATGCCGCGCAGGTCGTCGGTGGGGTGATTGGGTTGCAGCCGGGTGGCGAGCCGGCCGGGCAGGCCCATGGTGGTGCGGAAGGCGGCCTCGACCCGGCAGGCCTTCGCCACGGCGATGAGATCCTGGTTGCGCATGATCTTGCTGACCGCGGCGGCCATTTCCGGGGTCAGCCCGGGCGCGGTCCGCGCCAGGATGGCGGGCCCGTCGGGTCGGGCGGCGGTCTCCAGCAGCCAGTCGCGGAACCCACCGACGGTCAGGGCACCGATGGGCGCAAAGGCCTCGGCCGAGTGCTCGTCGAGGATCAGCCGGGTGACCTCGTCGGTCTCGTACGGGACGACGGGTTCGTCGAGGAAGGTCTCCAACGGGACGTCGGCCAGGGCCCACTGCGCGGCGGCCCGTTCGGCCTCCGAGCCGGCGGCACAGCCGGCGAGCTCGTCGCCGGATCGTCGTGGGGTGGCCCTGGCCATCAGATCGACGAGCGAGTCGAAGGCG
Organism: uncultured Propionibacteriaceae bacterium; assembly: GCA_964528755.1. GTDB lineage: Bacteria > Actinomycetota > Actinomycetes > Propionibacteriales > Propionibacteriaceae > Raineyella. The sequence goes on along the minus strand of CAZGWN010000047.1, from coordinate 4,897 downwards.
TAACTGTGGCCGCCGACCGACTGGCGTACGAGCATCGTGCCCCCTGGATCCGGAACGGGTGTCCATCCTGTCTACGCGGGGAATGTGTGCGGACGGTCACCGGGAGGTTTCGGGTGCGTTGCCGGGTCCGGCGCCGGCATGGCCGCCGCTGAAGGGACCCCCGAGCACACGGTCCGGAAGGCGAATGTGGCTACTATAGGTACAAGACGAGAGGAGGGAGCCATGGGTATCACCATCACGAGCAGGGAGTTCAATCGCGATGTCTCTGCGGCCAAACGAGCTGCTGAACAGGGGCCGGTGACCATCACCGACCATGGCCGGCGGTCGCATGTCCTGATGACGGCAGAGGACTTCGACCGGCTCTCCGCGGGCCGGGAACTGTTCGGCGATCGGCTGTGGCGCGGGCAGGATCCCGGCATCGAGCTGCCCCTGCCGGAACGCCGAATCGAACCGCCGCGCGAGATCGACCTGTGAACTACCTTCTCGACACCAATGTTCTCAGCGACGCCCGCAGACAGATCCACCCACCGCTCAACGCGTGGCTGGCAGGGCAGCCCCGCGCCGATCTGGCGATCAGTCCGGTCAGCCTGCTCGAGATCGAGCGAGGAGTCCTGCAGGTCGAGCGTCGCGACGTCGCCGCGGGACGCCACCTGAGAGACTGGCTGGAGATCGAGGTCATCCCGGCATTCTCCGGATTCACCCTGCCCGTGGACACAACGGTGGCGCGTGTCGCGGCCGGCCTGCATGTCCCCGACCCCATGCCGGAGATGGACGCGCTCATTGCGGCCACTGCGATCGTGCATGACCTCGTCCTCGTGTCCCGCAACACGCGGGACTTCCGACGGACCGGCGCTCGGTTGCTCAACCCTTGGGACCTGCCGTGACACCAGGGGCATCACGGGGCCTCACGGCAGGGTCTCGGGCAGCCACAGGTCAGGGACCAAGGGCAGCCCGTCGTCCACGCGCATCAGCGCCAGCGCCCCGCATGCCGGGCGAGCAGAAGGACGGTGATCGTCGCCTTCGCCGTCTGATCAGCGCCTGAGGGCACCGCGAAGTCGGAGTTCGCCAATGCAACCGCGACGGCGGCGCCGGGATCTGACGTCGGCACCGCCGACCAGGCCTTCAATCCAGCAGGTCCCGCACCACCCCGTCGGCGAGCAGCCGCCCCGCCAAGGTGAGCACAAGCCGCCCGCCGTCCACCCGTGCCAGCCCTCGCGCGACGAACCCGGCGACCCGGGTGTGTTCGTCGTCGGTCAGCACCTCCAGCGGCAAACCGTCGGCCAACCGCAGCTCCAGCAGCACCCGCTCCACCCGGCGTTGCTCGGCGGAGAGCACCTCGCGGGCCTGCGCCGGCGTACGGCCCTGGGCGAGGGCCTGCGCCCAGGCCGCCGGGTGACGCCGGTTCCACCAACGGACCCCGCCGACGTGGCTGTGCGCGCCGGGCCCGATCCCCCACCAGTGGTCACCGCGCCAGTAGCCGAGGTTGTGCCGGCACCGGTCGGCCGGGGTACGGGCCCAGTTGCTCACCTCGTAGGCGGCGAACCCGGCGCCGGTGAGCAGCTCCTCGGCCAGGAGGTACTTGTCGGCCAGGTCGTCGTCGTCGGGCATCGGCAGTTCGCCGTGGCGGATCCGGCGGGCCAGCCGGGTGCCGTCCTCGACGATCAGGGCGTACGCCGACAGGTGGTCGGGCCCGGCGTCGATCGCCGTCGTCAGGGTCCGCCGCCACGAGTCGGTGCTCTCCCCCGGCGTGCCGTAGATGAGGTCCAGCGACACGTGCGCGAACCCGGCGGCTCTGGCCCGGGCGACCATCCCGGCCGCCCGGCCCGGCGTGTGCGCCCGGTCCAGCACCCGCAGCACGCCCTCGTCGGCGGACTGCATCCCGAACGAGATCCGGGTGAACCCGCCGGCGGCCAGGGTCTCCAGTCCGGCGTCGTCGATGCTGTCGGGGTTGGACTCGGTGGTCACTTCGGCATCCGGCGCCAGACCGAACCGCTCCCGGACCCCATCCAGCAGCGCGACGAGCACGTCGGCCGGCAGCAGGGTGGGGGTGCCGCCGCCGACGAAGACGGTCGAGACGGGCGGGGCGGCCGGCCCGAGCACCCGTACGGCCAGGTCCAGCTCGGCCGACGCATTGGTCAGGTAGGAGTCGCGGCCCGCACCCGCGCCGAGCCCGTCGCCGGCGCCGACCGACAGGGCGTACGTGTTGAAATCGCAGTATCCGCACCGGGTCGTGCAATAGGGCACATGCAGGTAGATGCCCAGCGGACGAGTCCCGGCCGCGGCCCGCGCGACGGACGGGAGGGAGCCGTCGGGCGGGACCGTCTCGCCGTCGGGCGGATTCGAGGGCATCGGCGGGCACTCCTGCGAGAGTCGACTATTGTCCCCCACAGTGCCACAGGCCCGACCGGCCGTGGCCGCCCGACCAAGGAGGAACGTGAGCAACCATCCCATCCGCGTCGCGATCGTGGGCGTCGGCAATTGTGCGTCGTCGCTGGTGCAGGGCGTGGAGTTCTACAGGAACGCCGCCGCGGGCGAGACCGTGCCGGGCCTCATGCACGTCCTGTTCGGCGACTACCACGTCAACGACGTGCAGTTCGTGGCCGCTTTCGACGTGGATGCCGACAAGGTCGGCAAGGACCTCGCCGAGGCGATCAACGCCGGCCAGAACAACACCATCCACATCGCCGATGTGGCGCCGACCGGGGTCGTCGTCCGGCGCGGTCACACGTACGACGGGCTGGGCCGCTACTACCGCGAGACCATCACCGAGTCCGCCGTCGACCCGGTCGACGTCGTCGCGGCGCTGAAGGAGACCGGCACCGACGTGCTGGTGTCCTACCTGCCGGTCGGCTCGGAGCGGGCCGACAAGTTCTACGCCCAGTGCGCGCTGGACGCCGGCTGCGCCTTCGTCAACGCGCTGCCGGTCTTCATCGCCGGAACGCCGGAGTGGGCGGACAAGTTCACCGCCGCCGGCCTGCCGATCATCGGCGACGACGTCAAGTCCCAGGTCGGTGCGACGATCACCCACCGGGTGCTGGCACGGCTGTTCGAGGAGCGCGGCTACGTGGTCGACCGCACCTACCAGCTCAACGTCGGCGGCAACATGGACTTCAAGAACATGCTCGAGCGCGACCGGCTGGAGTCCAAGCGGATCTCCAAGACGCAGGCGGTCACCTCCAACGTCGAGCACCACTTCGCCGCCAAGGACGTCCACATCGGCCCGTCGGACTACGTCGGCTGGCTCGACGACCGCAAGTTCGCGTTCGTCCGGCTGGAGGGACACGGCTTCGGCAACGCCCCGATCAGCCTGGAATACAAGCTGGAGGTGTGGGACTCGCCCAACTCCGCCGGCGTCATCATCGACGCGATCCGGGCGGCGAAGATCGGGCTGGACCGCGGTATCGGAGGACCGCTGCTGTCGGCGGCCAGCTACCTGATGAAGTCCCCGCCGGTGCAGCACCCCGACCCGGTCGCCCGCGAGGAGTTGGAGGCCTTCATCCGCGGCGAGCGGGAGCGCTGAGCAGGTCCGCGTACAGCCGGGCGGTCCGCTCGGCGACGACCGACCAGGTGTGCCGGCCCGCCCGCACCGCACCCGCCCGGCCCAGCGTACGGCGCCGGGTCGGGTCGGCCGCCAGTGCCGCCAGCGTGTCGGCCCAGGCCTCCGGCGTACGGGAGGCGACCAGCACCCCGGTCCGCCCGTCGGCGACCGCCGAGGTCAGCCCGTCGGCCCGGCTGGCGACGACCGGGGTGGCGCAGGCCTGCGCCTCCAGCGCCACCAGCCCGTACGTCTCGGATGCCGACGGGACGGCCACCACGTCGGCACGGCGCATCCGCTCGGCCAGGTCGCCCGGCGGCATCGCCGGGACGAAGGCGATCCGATCGGCGACGGCCAGCCGCGCGGTCAGGCGGCGCAGCCAGGACATGTAGCCCGCCGGTCCGTCGCCGGTGATGGTGGCGTGCACGGCGACCCCGCGGCCGGCGAGTTCGGCGACGGCCGAGATCAGCAGGTCGGGACCCTTCAGCGGTTGTAGCCGGGCGGCCATCAGGATCTCCATCGGGCGGGCCGGCCCGGGGGCATCACGCAGGTCCGGCCGGGGTGGATGGTGCAGACCTGGGTCGACTCCGGGCGCGATGACGCGCAGCCGGTCCGGGTCGGCGCCGTACAGGTCGGCCATCTGGCCGGCCTCGGTGGAGGTGTTGACCACCAGTGCCTGCGAGCCGGTGACGACCCGGCGCTCCCCGGCGATCCGCTCGGCGCCCTCCAGGGGCTGGCCGGGCGCCGCCCGCAGGTTCTTCACCAGGGCCGAGGTGTGCAGGCAGCTCACCAATGGCGCGTCGAGGGCAGCGGCGATGTCGAGGCCGGCCAGGCCGGACAGCCAGTAGTGGGCGTGGACGAGCTGGCCCGGCCCGGGTTCGGCTGCCGCCAGCACCGCCCGGGTGAACGCGTCGACATGGGCGGGCAGCTCCTCCTTGGGCGCCCCCAACGCGCCGGCCACCTCGTGGTGGTGGATGTCGAGTCCGTCGGCGAGCCTGAGGTGGACCGGCTCGGAGCGGAGCCGGCGCAGCGCGTGCAGGGTGACCGGGACACCGTCGCCGGCGAGCCGGCGGGCGAGCTGGGAGACGTACACGTTCATGCCGCCGGCATCGCCGGATCCTGGGCGGGCGATCGGCGAGGTGTGCATCGACAGCATGTGCACGTGGCTCGGGGGCGGGCTCATGGCCGGGATGCTAATTGGTCTTCTGGTCCTTCTTGTCGGGCTCGGTGGTGGACAGCGCGGCGACGAAGGCCTCCTGGGGGACCTCCACGCGCCCGATCGTCTTCATCCGCTTCTTGCCCTCCTTCTGCTTCTCCAACAGCTTGCGCTTGCGGGAGATGTCACCGCCGTAGCACTTGGCC
>CAZGWN010000046.1:0-30654 GCA_964528755.1 uncultured Propionibacteriaceae bacterium | reverse complement strand
CAGCGACACCTCGGGCAGGTCCAGGCCCTCACGCAGTAGGTTGATGCCGACCAGCACGTCGTACGATCCGAGCCGCAGGTCACGCAGCAACTCCACCCGCTTGAGGGTGTCCACCTCGGAGTGAAGGTAGCGGGTGCGGATCTGGTTCTCCAACAGGTAGTCAGTGAGGTCCTCGGCCATCTTCTTGGTCAGGGTGGTGACGAGCACCCGCTCGTCCCGCGCCACCCGCTCCCGGATCTCGCCGATGAGGTCGTCGATCTGGCCCTTGGTGGGCTTGACGATGACCTCGGGGTCGACCAGCCCGGTCGGGCGGATGATCTGCTCGACGATGCCGGTGGCCCGCTCCATCTCGTAGTTGCCCGGCGTCGCCGACAGATAGACCGTCTGCCCGATCCGTTCGGTGAACTCACCGAAGGTGAGCGGGCGGTTGTCCATCGCGCTGGGCAGCCGGAAGCCGTGATCGACCAGGGTGCGCTTGCGCGACATGTCCCCCTCGAACATCCCGCCGATCTGCGGCACGGTCACATGTGACTCGTCGATGACCAGGACGAAGTCCTCCGGGAAGTAGTCGAGCAGGCAGTTGGGCGGGGTGCCAGCACCACGCCCGTCGATGTGGCGGGAGTAGTTCTCGATGCCCGAGCAGGTGCCGATCTGGCGCATCATCTCCATGTCGTAGCCGGTGCGCTGCCGCAGCCGCTGCTCCTCGACCAGCTTGCCCGCGTCGTGCAACTCGACCAGTCGGTGCTCCAGCTCCCGTTCGATGCCGCTCAGCGCGCGGCTCATCCGCTCCGGGCCGGCGACGTAGTGGCTGGCCGGGAAGACGTACATCTGGTTGTCCTCGCTGATCACCTCACCGGTCACCGGGTGCATGGTGGAGACGGCCTCCAGCTCGTCGCCGAAGAACTCGGCGTGGACCGCGTACTCCTCGTACATCGGGAAGATCTCCAGCGTGTCCCCGCGGACCCGGAAGGTGCCGCGGGTGGCCGCCATGTCGTTGCGTGAGTACTGCATCTCGACCAGGTGGCGCATCAGCTCGTCGCGGTCGTACTCCTCCCCCACCGTCAGGGTGAGCATCCGGTCGACATACTCCTGCGGCGTGCCCAGACCGTAGATGGCGGACACCGTCGCCACCACGATGACATCGCGGCGGGTGAGCAACGAGTTGGTCGCCGAGTGGCGCAGTCTCTCGACCTCCTCGTTGAGGGACGAGTCCTTCTCGATGTAGGTGTCCGTCTGCGGGACGTACGCCTCGGGCTGGTAGTAGTCGTAGTAACTGACGAAGTACTCCACCGCATTGTCGGGGAAGAAGTTGCGCAGCTCGGAGGCGAATTGCGCAGCCAGTGTCTTGTTGGGCTGCATGACCAGCATCGGGCGCTGCAGCCGCTCGGCGAGCCAGGCGACGGTGGCCGTCTTGCCGGTGCCGGTGGCACCGAGCAGTACGACGTCCTGCTCGCCGGCACGGATCCGGCGCTCGAGTTCGGAGATCGCCGCCGGTTGGTCGCCGGCGGGCCGGAAATCGCTGACGACGTGGAACGGGGCGACTCGGCGGGTGATGTGACTGACCGGGCGCATGACTGCAAGCGTACGCGTCGGCCCTGACACTCCCGGTTGAGCGGATCAGGGCGCCGAGGAGTGGCTCACCCGCTCGCTGTCCACCGGCCTGTCCGGGATGTGACAAGGCCCCGGACCTCAACGGTCCGGGGCCCTCACGGTTCACACCGGCCCGGGCGCCGACCTCAGTGCGCGCCGGTGAGCTTGTCCCGCAGCGCCTGCAGCGCCTCGTCGGAGGCCAGCGAACCCTCCGCACCCTGCTCGGGCTCGGGAGCCGTCGACGAGTACGAGGTACCGGACTCGACGGCCGCGTTGTTCTCGGCCTTCTCGGCGTCCAGGACCTGCTGCTTGTGCAACTCCCAGCGACGCTGGGCCTCGGCGTACTGCGACTCCCAGGCGGCCCGCTGCTCCTCGTAGCCCGGCTTCCAGTCGTTGGTCTCCGGGTCGAAGCCCTCGGGGTAGATGTAGTTGCCCTGGTCGTCGTACGCGGCAGCCATGCCGTACAGCGTCGGGTCGAAGTCCTCGGCGAGCGGGTCGAAGCCCTCGTTGGCCTGCTTCAGCGACAGTGAGATCCGGCGACGCTCGAGGTCGATGTCGATGATCTTGACCATCACCTGGTCGTTGACCGACACGACCTGCTCGGGCAGGTCGACGTGACGCTCGGCCAGCTCGGAGACGTGCACCAGGCCCTCGATGCCCTCCTCGACGCGGACGAAGGCGCCGAACGGGACCAGCTTGGTGACCTTGCCGGGGACGATCTGGCCGATCTGGTGCAGCCGGGCGAACGCCTGCCACGGATCCTCCTGGGTCGCCTTCAGCGACAGGGAGACCCGTTCGCGGTCCATCTCGACATTGAGAACCTCGACCGTGACCTCCTGGCCGACCTCGACGACCTCGGACGGGTGGTCGATGTGCTTCCAGGACAGTTCCGAGACGTGCACCAGGCCGTCCACCCCGCCGAGATCGACGAACGCGCCGAAGTTGACGATGGAGGACACCACACCCTTGCGGATCTGGCCCTTCTGCAGCTGGTTGAGGAAGTTGTGACGCACCTCGGACTGGGTCTGCTCGAGCCACGCGCGACGGGAGAGGACCACGTTGTTGCGGTTCTTGTCGAGCTCGATGATCTTCGCCTCGAGCTCCTGACCGACGTACGGCTGGAGGTCGCGGACCCGGCGCATCTCGACGAGGGAGGCGGGGAGGAAGCCGCGCAGACCGATGTCGACGATCAGGCCGCCCTTGACCACCTCGATGACGCGGCCGGTGACCACGCCGTCGTCCTCCTTGATCTTCTCGATCGTGCCCCAGGCGCGCTCGTACTGAGCGCGCTTCTTGGACAGGATGAGACGACCCTCCTTGTCCTCCTTCTGCTGGACGAGGGCCTCGACCTCGTCCCCGACCTTGACCACATCGAAGGGGTCGACGTCGTGCTTGATGGACAGTTCCTTGGAGGGGATGACGCCCTCGGTCTTGTAGCCGATGTCGAGCAGGACTTCGTCCCGGTCGACCTTGACCACGGTTCCGGTGACGATGTCACCGTCGTTGAAATACTTGATAGTGCCGTCGACTGCCTGGGCGAACTCGTCGGCAGAGGCGAAGTCGTCGACAGCAACCTGAGGCGCAGCCTCAAGGGAGGAGGTCATGTAGTAGGGCTCCGGTGTTGGGTAAGTGGTTCCGTCACGCTGCAGCCCTGTTTCGCCTCGGTAGCGATCAACTCAACATCTCGGTGGATTGTGCCGGTCACATCACATGCCTCGTACGAGCGTGACCTGCTCGGTCCGAGGACACGCAGGCCACAGCGCACCTTCAGCCTATCCGCCCACTCGCACGCGGTCAATCGGGGCAGGGATCGCACAGCGAACGCCACTGTAGCGCGGTGACCGAGATCAGTGCGCCGCCGCGTGCCATGACGCCCCGGTGCCGACCGACACGTCCAGCGGGACGTCGAGGTCCAGCGCGGAACCCATCTCCTGGCGGACCATCGTCTCCAGTCGCTCCCGCTCCCCCGGCGCCACCTCGAACAGCAACTCGTCGTGGATCTGCAGCAGCATCCGGGAGCCGAACCCGCCCTCCCGCAACTTCTCGTCGACATGCAGCATCGCCAGCTTGATCAGGTCGGCGGCCGACCCCTGGATCGGGGCGTTGAGCGCGGCCCGCTCGGCCATCTCCCGGCGCTGCCGATTCGTGCTGGTCAGGTCGGGCAGGTAGCGCCGCCGCCCCAGTATCGTCGCCGTGTAGCCGGTGCGTCGGGCCTCCTCGACAACCCCGGTGAGATAGTCCCGGACCTTCCCGAAGTTCGCGAAGTAGCCCTCCATCAGCGTCTTCGCCTCCGCGACGCTCACGCCCAACTGGTGGGACAGGCCGTAGGCACTCAGGCCGTACGCCAGCCCGTAGTTCATCGCCTTGATCCGGGCCCGCTGATCCGCGGTGACCTGGTCGGCGCTCACCCCGAACACCCGGGAGGCCGTCACCGTGTGGAAGTCGCGGCCGGATCGGAACGCCTCGATCAGGGCCGTGTCGCCCGACACATGCGCCATGATCCGCATTTCGATCTGCGAGTAGTCCGCGGTCAGCAGGCACTCGTACTCACCCCCGACGACGAACGCCGCGCGGATCCGACGGCCCTCCTCGGTGCGGACCGGGATGTTCTGCAGGTTCGGGTCCGTGCTGGACAGCCGACCGGTCGCCGCGACCATCTGCTGGAAGGTCGTGTGGATCCGACCGTCGTCGGCCACCGTGTCGAGCAGACCCTGGACTGTCTGCCGCAGCCGGATCGCGTCCCGGTGCTCCAGCAGATGCTGCAGGAACGGGTGGGGATGGCTCGCATACAGGTTCTGCAGGGCCTCCGCGTCGGTGGTCCAGCCGGTCCGGGTCCGCCGGGTCTTCGGCAGGCCGAGCTCATCGAACAGCACCGCCTGCAACTGTTTGGGCGAACCCAGGTTGACCTCGTGCTCGACCACCTGCCAGGCGGCCTGCTCGGCCGCCCGCACCCGGTCGTCGAAGCCGGTGCGCAGCTCCTCCAGCAGGTCGGCATCGACCGCGATGCCGGCCCGCTCCATCCGCGCCAGCACGTGCATCAGCGGTAGCTCGACCCCGTGCAGCAGCCGGGCGGCCTGGTGTTCGGCCAGCTCGGGCTCCAGGGCGGCCGCCAGCTCGCGTACGGCCTCGGCCCGGATCCGACCCTGCCGACCGGCGTCCGGGCCGCCGGCCAGGTCGAGGGCCTGCTGGGCGGGCGCGTCACCGGAGCCGTCCACCTCCAGCTCACGGTGCACATGGCGGGTGACGAGGTCGGCCAGGTCGTACGAGCGTTGGTCGGGTCGCAGCAGGTACGCGGCCAGGGCCGTGTCCGAGACCAGACCGACCGGCTCCCATCCGCGTTCCCAACACGCCAGCAGCGGCCCCTTGCCGTCGTGGACCGCCTTCGGCCGGGCGGGGTCGGCCAGCCACTGCGCGAGCGCCTCCTCGTCGGCCGCGCCGAGATCGGCCGGGTCGACGCTGACCGCGTGGGCGTCCGGGCCGGCGATCGCCAGCCCGACCACGTCGCCCCGACCCGACCCCCACCGTCCGGTGATGTCGACCCCGGCCGGTGCCTCACCGGTGTGCGCGGCCAGCCAGCCGGCCAGCCCGCCCGGGCCGACTTCGTCGTCGGTGACGGTGATGGCCGCGGCCGCGGCCTCCGATGCCGTCTCCCCGGGCACCGTCTCGAACAATCGGTCGCGCAGCACCCGGAACTCCAACTGGTCGAACAACCGGTGCACCGCCTCACGGTCGAGCTCGGCGCGGACCAGGTCGTCGGGCCGGACGGGGATCTCGACGTCACGGACGAGCCGATTGAGGTCGCGGTTGCGCCGGACGTCGGCCTCGTGGGCCCGCAGGCTGTCGCCGGCCTTGCCGCGGACCTCACTGATCCGGGCCAGCAGGTTCTCCAGCCCGTCGTACTGGTCGAGCCACTTGGCCGCGGTCTTGGGGCCCACGCCCGGAACGCCCGGCAGGTTGTCGGAGGTCTCCCCGACCAGCGCGGCGAGCTCGGGGTAGCGCTGCGGCCCGACCAGGTAGCGTTCCCGTACGGCCTGCGGGTCGAGGTGGAGCAGGTCGGAGACCCCCTTGCGGGGGTACAACACGCTGATCCGGTCGTTGACGAGCTGGACGGAGTCGCGATCGCCGGTGCAGACCATCACATCCATGTCCTCGGCGGCCGCCTCGGTGGCCAGCGTCGCCAGCAGGTCGTCGGCCTCGTAGCCGGGCTTCTCCACGTGCACGATGTGCATGGCGTCGAGCACTTCCTTGATCAGCTCGACCTGGCCGCGGAACTCCTCGGGGGATTTCTCCCGCTGGGCCTTGTAGTCCGCATAGACATCGGTGCGGAAGCTGTGCCGGGAGACGTCGAAGGCGACTCCGACATGGCTCGGCTGCTCGTCGCGCAGCAGGCTGATGAGCATCGATGTGAAGCCGAAGACCGCGTTGGTCGACTGGCCCGTCGAGGTGGTGAAGTTGTCCACCGGCAGCGCGAAGAAGGCCCGGTAGGCGACCGAATGCCCGTCGATGAGCAGCAGCCGAGGGCGGCGTCGATCGTCGGAAACAGGTGCGGGGTTCTTCTCTGTGTCCACGGCAGGACTCTACCTGCGCGCACCGACGAAACCCCGCAACGGCGACGGCCCCCGGCAACCGTCAGTGGTCGCCGGGGGCCGTCGGCCCGGAGCCGAGGTCAGTGCTTGGGCTTCTTGGCGTGGGCGATGATGCCCTCGGCCACCTCGCGCATCGGCTTGCGCAGATCCATCGCGGTCTTCTGGATCCACCGGAAGGCCTCCTGCTCGGTCATCCCCATCCCGGTCTGCAGGATCCCCTTCGCCTGATCGACCGCCTTGCGGGATGCGAGCCTCTCCTCCAGATCCTCGACCTCGGCCTCGACGGCCCGGATCTCGGCGAACCGAGCCATCGCCATCTCGATCGCCGGTACGACGTCGGAGGCCTCGAACGGCTTGACGACGTACGCCATCGCACCCGCCTCGCGGGCCCGCTCGACCAGGTCGCGCTGGCTGAAGGCGGTGAGCATGACCACGGGCGCGATCCGCTCGTTGGCGATGATGGTGGCGGCCGCGATGCCGTCCATCTTCGGCATCTGGACGTCCATCACGACGAGGTCGGGGTCGAGCGCGCGGGCCTGGTCCACCGCCGATTCTCCGTCGGGCGCCTCGCCGACGACGTCGTAGCCCTCGTCACGGAGCAGTTCCACCAGGTCGAGGCGGATCAGCGCCTCGTCCTCGGCAACCAGCACCCGCGGGCGCTGTCCTCTCGACGTCGGCGCCTCCTGGTCGGGGGCGGACGGGGCCGGCTCGGCGGTCGGCTCGGGGCCCGACTCCAGCACCGTGTCCACCGCGGCCCGGACCGACGGGTCGATGTCGGCTTCTGCGGCGTCGGCGGCGGTCGTCTTCGCGGCGGCCTTCCGCGTGGTCGTCTTCTTCGCGGCCGTCTTCTTGGCGGCGGTCTTCCTCGCAACAGCCTTCTTCGCGGGGGTCCTCGGCGCGGAAGCCTCGGTCGGCTCGGTCGGGGGCACCCCGCCCTCCTCCTCATCGGGGGAGGTGGTCTCGCTAGTCGTCATGTGGATTCACCTGTCATCAGGACCCGATCGGGGCGATCGGGCGTCAACTTTCGATCAGCTATAGTGGTCCGACGTTGGCCGGGGTGGCGGAATGGTAGACGCGGACGGCTCAAACCCGTCTGTCCTGAGAGGGACGTAGGGGTTCGACTCCCCTTCCCGGCACATTACTGGACGCGGGGCCCCGAAGGCCCCGCGTCCCGTACGATGTCGCGTCTTTCACCCGGCGCTTCCCGGCGGCCGATCCGTCAGAAGCTGCCGATCTTGTGCACGCGCAGGGAGTTCGTCCGGCCGGGCCGTCCGGTCGGCGTGCCGGCCACGATGACCACCCGCTCGCCGTCCTGGACCAGGCCGAGCTCCTTCAGCGCCCGGTCGACCTGGCCGACCATCTCGTCGGTGGACTCGACGGTCGGGGTCTGGATGGTCCGGATGCCCCAGGAGAGGGTGAGTTCGCGGGCGGTCTCGACCAGTGGCGAGAACGCCATGATCGGGATCCGCGGCCGCAGCCGCGACATCCGCCGGGCGGTGTCACCCGACTGGGTGAAGGCCACCAGGTACGCCGCGCCGACCCGTTCGGCGACCTCGACGGCCGCCTTCGAGATCACGCCCCCGGTGGTGTGCGGATCCCAGTCGATCTGGGAGATCTGCTCCAGGCCGTGCACCTCGGTGGAGTCGACGATGGTGGCCATCGTACGGACCGTCTCGACCGGATACTTGCCGACCGAGGTCTCGCCCGACAGCATGACCGCGTCGGCGCCGTCGAGGATCGCGTTCGCGACGTCGGAGGCCTCGGCGCGGGTCGGCCGCGGGTTGCCGATCATCGACTCCAGCATCTGGGTGGCGACGATGGCCGGCTTCGCCCAGCGGCGGGCCTTGGTGATGATCCGCTTCTGGACCAGCGGGACCTCCTCCAGCGGCATCTCCACGCCGAGGTCACCACGGGCCACCATGAACGCGTCGAACGCGTCGATGATGTCGTCGAGGTTCTCGATGGCCTGCGGCTTCTCCAGCTTGGCGATGACCGGCACCCGACGCCGTTCCTCGGCCATCACGGCCCGGACCAGATCGACGTCGGCAGCCGTACGGACGAAGGACAGGGCGATCATGTCGAAGCCCGCCTGGAGGGCCCAGCGCAGATCGGCCGCGTCCTTGTCGCTCATCGCCGGCACCGACACCGCGGCGCCCGGGAGGTTGAAGCCCTTGTGATCGGAGACCGGGCCACCGACGGTGACCCGGCAGACCACGTCGGTGTCGGTGACCGAGACGGCCTCCATCTGGATCTTGCCGTCGTCGACGAGGATCGCGTCACCCGGCTTGACGTCGTTGGGCAGCCCCTTGTGGGTGGTTCCCACATGGTGGACGTCACCGACCACGTCCCTGGTGGTGACGGTGAACTCCTGCCCGACCTCGAGGAGGACCTTGCCCTCGGCAAACGTGCCCAGGCGGATCTTCGGTCCCTGCAGGTCGGCGAGCATGCCGATGGGGCGCCCGGCCCGGCGCGCCGCGCGGCGGAGGTTGTTCAGTCGTTCCTCATGCTCGGCGTACGTGCCGTGGCTCATGTTGAAACGGGCGATGTCCATGCCCGCTTCGATCATCTGGAAGAGGCGGTCCGTGTCGTGTGACGCGGGCCCGAGGGTACAAACGATCTTTGCTCTACGCACATCACGACCTTAGCCGAGCCACGGTCCGGGTCGGAGGGGCGGGTGCCCGAAGGGACGCGTCATTCACCCCGGACCACGTCGAGGGCATGCTGCAGATCCGCCGGATAGCCCGACTCGAAGGTCACCCACTCGCCGCTGGTCGGGTGGGTGAACCCGAGCCGGACCGCGTGCAACCACTGCCGGTCCAGCCCCAACCGCCGCGCCACCGTGGGGTCCGCCCCGTACAACGGGTCCCCCACACACGGGTGGTGGACCGCCGCCAGGTGGACCCGGATCTGGTGGGTCCGGCCGGTCTCCAGGTGGACGGTCAGCAGGGTGGTACCCGCGAACGCCTCGATCGTGTCGTAGTGCGTGACGGAGCGGCGGCCACCCGCAACGATCGCCATCTTCCAGTCGTGGCCCGGGTGCCGGCCGATCGGCGCCTCGATGGTTCCGCTGAACGGATCAGGGTGACCCTGGACGAGCGCATGGTAGGTCTTCTCGACCGTGCGATCTCGGAACGCCTGCTTGAGCACCGTGTAGGCGGCCTCGGACTTGGCCACCACCATCAGCCCCGAGGTGCCGACGTCGAGCCGCTGCACGATGCCCTTGCGCTCGGGCGGGCCCGAGGTCGAGATCCGGAACCCGGCCGCGGCCAGGTGTTCCACCACCGAGGGGCCGTCCCAGCCCAGGGACGGATGGGCCGCCACGCCGGCGGGCTTGTCGACGACGACGATGTCGGCGTCGTCGTGCACGATCCGCATCCCCTGCACGGTTCGGGGGACGACCCGTACGCCGGGTTCCTCCTCGGGCAGGTCGACCTCCAGCATCGCTCCGGCCCGCACCCGGTCGGATTTCGCCACCCCGGCCCCGTCGAGGCGGACGTGTCCGGCGGCGACCAGATCCTCGACCCGGCTTCGGGACAGGCCCAGCATGCGGGCCGCCGCGGTGTCGACCCGGTCGCCGTCGAGCCCGTCGGGCACGAGCAGCACCCGCGACCTCATCGCGGGTCCGTCCCGGACGGCCGGTCCGGCCGGGCGACGGGCGCCGGATCGCCCCGATTGCTGAAGGCGAGCACGACGACGATGACGGCCGCCGTGTCGATCATCATGTCGGCGACATTGAAGATCGGCCAGCGCGGCAGCATGAGGAAATCGACGACGTGGCCGTGGAACGGTGCCGGGGGGCGGAACAGCCGATCCGTGAGGTTACCGGCCACGCCGGCGCCGAGCAGGCCCAGCGCGACGGCCCAGCTCCGCTGCCGCACTCGGGGCAGGGCATAGACCAGCAGGCCGACCAGCACCGCGATGGCGAGTCCGGTGAAGATCACGGTGGCCCCCTCCGCCAGGCTGAACGCGGCCCCGGGGTTGCGGATGAGGTAGAACCGGAGCACCTGGCCGAGAAAGGGCGCCGGCTCTCCCGGGGTCAGGGTATCGACGGCCCACTGCTTGGTGACCTGGTCGACGACGACACCCGCGACGAGGACAGCGCCCATCAGGATCCGGGCGCCTCTCGTCTGCTGCACGGACACTAGCGCCGCTCCTCGCGTTGCTTGCAGGTCAGGCAGAGGGTAGCCCGCGGGACGATCTGCAGCCGGCCCTTGCCGACCGGCCGGCCGCAGTTCTCGCAGCGGCCGTACGTGCCACGTCGGATCGCCGACAGGGCCCGGATCGACTGGTCGAGCAGTTCCTGGGAGTTGCGCACCAGTGACATCTCGTGGTCGCGTTCGAAGTTCGCCGACCCCACATCGGCCGGATCCCGGCCGGTGACGTCCGCACCGTCGCGGATGCCGACCAGGTCGGACTGGGTCTGCTCGATGATCCCCCGCTGCCGGGCGATGTCGGCCAGCAACTCGTCGATCACCGCATCGATCTCGTCCCGGGTCCACGGGTCCTCATCCGGCTCAACCGGATAGGAAGCGGGGTCGATCGAGTCGCGCCAGGCCGTGTCATCGGCCGACTGAGGGGCGGAAGGGCTGGACATAGTGGTCTCTCTCCTGAGCGGGTTCGTCCGCAGAGAGTACACGAAGGGCCCCACCGTAGTGGGGCCCTTGTCAGCGTGTCCGATCCGGTCTCAGCGATGGTCGCCCATCAGCGCGTCCAGCCGCGGCGTCGAGGACGGCGACCGGCCGATGCTGGTCGGACGCTTGCTGTCCAGGTCGTTGACCAGCGCCGGGCGGCTCTCCGGCTCCAGTGGAGAACTCTCCAGGGTGCTCAACTGCTGCCGGATGAGGTCGGAGAACTTGCGCCGGAAGGACGACTCGTAGTCGCGCAACTGGCCGACATTCTTCTGCAGTTGGTCACGCTCGTCCTCCAGACCGCTGAACAACTCGGCCCGGCGCATCTTCACCTCGTTGTCGAGGTTGTCCGCGCGCCCCTGGGCCTCGGAGGTGACCCGCTCGGCGTTCACCCGGGCCTCCGACTCGATCCGGTCGGCGCGGGTCTGCGCATCGGTGATGGTCTGGTGGGCCTCGCGGTTGGCGTGCTCGATCGTGTCCGAGGCCTGGCGGTTGGCCTGGTCGATCGTCTGGGAGGCCTGACGGTTGGCCTGGTCGATGGTCGCCTGCGCCTGATGGTTCGCGTTGTCGACGGTGGCATGGGCCTCGGCCTCCGCCTCGTTGACGAGTCGCTCCGCCTGCTCGGTCGCCATCTGAACCAGCCGGACCACCGCAGGCGAGGCCTCGGAGGAGGTGGTCACCACGATCCGCTGCTCGCCGCCGGGCAACGGCTGGGCGATCGGCTGGATCGGAGACGGCTGCTGGACCGGCACCGGCGGCTGCTCGACCGGGACAACGGCCTGCAGGGTGCCGGTCTCCCGCTGGGCCTCCTCGGCCGCCTTGGCGGCCTGCTGCAGCGCGTCGACCTGACGGCGCAGCATCTCGTTCTCCTCCACCAGCTTCGCGAAGGACGCCTCCACCCGGTCGACGAAGAGGTCGACATCGGTGACCTCGTAGCCCGCCCGGCGAGCCATGTGGAACTTGGTGTTGCGCACTTCGTCAAGCGTCAGTGTGGTCATACGTTCACCTCGAAATCGTCCAGTGGACCGGCTGTCCAGCGAGAATCCTTGGCCCGCCGCAGGACATGGCGATGTCGTTGGCCCATGAGATTACTCTATCGCCATCTCCGGCTTCTACTTGGCTACCGTATTCACGGCGGCGGGCGGGCGCAACATCGGTGCGGGGAACCCTCAGGCCCGGCGTGAAGGTTCGGCCCCCGGCGCGGGTGTCTCTCACCCGGCGATCAGCAGCTGCTGGTTGAGCCGCATCAGTACCCAGACGAGGAAGAACAGCACCATGAATGCCACGTCGAAGCCCATGGCCCCGACCCGGACCGGCCGGATGAACCGGCCCAGCCAGTGCAGGGGTGGATCGGTCACCGTGTACACGGTCTCGGCAACCACCAGCAGGACCCCTCGGGGCCGCCACTGAGGTGCCAGCAGCGGCACCCACGACAGCACCATCCGGATGAACATCATGGCCAGGAACAGCCACAGCACCACGTGGATGATGAGACCGACGATCGTCACGAGACCTCCGAGGGACAGCGGGTTGGGGAGTCAACTCTGATTGTAGAAGCCGTCCGCAATACGCTGTTTGTCCTCGGTGGTCACGTGGACGTTGTGCGGTGACAACAGGAAGACACCCTTGTCGACCTTCTCCATCGACCCGTTGAGCCCGAAGATCAGACCCGACGCGAAGTCCACCACCCGGCGGGCGTGGTCATGTTCCATGAAGCCCAGATTGATGATGACCGGGAAGCCGTCGCGGAAGTTCTCCCCGATGCTGCGTGCCTCGTTGTACGTCTTCGGCGTGATGAAGATGATCCGGTTGATGTCGGCCTCCCGGGGCTCGTCGGCACGGATCCGTTCGGGCGGGCGCGCCGGTTCGGGAGTGCGGGCAGGTGCTGCGGCACGCGCCGGTGCGGCGCCGCGGGCGGGGACGAGTTCGGTCACCTCGGTGGCCTCTCGGCCGCCTCGGTCCTCGGCGTACGCCTCGTCCACGTACGGGGTCCGCTCCGGATCCGCATCACCGGGGTCATCCGTGCCGAGCACCCGCTCCTCGGCGCGGTCCTCCCCCGTGTCCTCGTCGTCCCACTCCTCGTAGCGGTCGCTCTCGCGGGGGCCCAGACCGATCCACTCGCTGGCGCGCCTGACCCAGTCAGCCATCCGAGATCCTTCCCTGCCTGCGGTGTCCGGCCGACCGTCGACGCCGGACACCTGCGATCATGCCCAGACGATACCCGCCGCGGCCGTCGCAGGGCCGCAGCGCGCGGCCGACACGCGGCGGTCAGGCCCGCCAGACGAGCCCGAGCTGCCGCCCGGCAGCCGCGCCGTCCCGGCGGTAGGAGTGCTGCCCGGGATCGGTGAGAGTGGAGGGCCCGACGTGCAGCACCGGGATCCCGTCGTCGGCCAGTTGGGCCCGGACGCCGGCGGTCAGGTCGATTGCCGGCGTACCCCGGCTCGTGGTGGCCCGGACGACGGGCAGGATGCGGGCGGCGTCGGCGGCCATCGCGGCCGGTACCTCGTAGTCTGCGCCGTGGATGTGCGGCCCGATCCAGGCCACGGGGTGGGTCGCGCCCAGTGCCCGCAGCGCCGCCACGGTGGCCGGGACGACCCCGGCGAGCAACCCGACCCGGCCGGCGTGCGCCACCCCGATCGTCCCCGATCCGGGATCGGCGAGGACGACGGGGACGCAGTCGGCGGCCCGGACGGCCAACGCGACGCCGGTCACGTCGGCGGCCGCGACAAGGGCGTCACCGTCGGGCGGGGCCGCGCGGTCCCAGTCGGCCACGTCACCGGCTGTGACCGTGATGACCGTCGGCGAGTGCACCTGGTGCAGCGTCACCACCTCGGCAATGCCCACGGCCTCGCACAGCCGACGGAGGTTCTCGGCGAGCGCCTCGGGGCCGCCGTCGGACGCACCGAAGCTCAGCGATCCGCCGGTGCCGGGAGTGACACCGCCGTCGCGATCGGTGAACCCGACGCCGATCCCGCGGGCCGGATCGTCTCCCGGCTCCTTGAGGAACTCCCACATCGGCGGGTCAGCCCAGGAAGTCGGGGACGTCGAGGTCGTCCAGGCCGTCGTCACCCTTCGGCGGGGTCGGGCCGAATCCGCTGCGCGCGTCCGGCGCGCGACGGCTCGGCCGACCAACGGCGGAGCCGTCCGGTCGTTCCGCGACAGGAGCCGGCTGCTCCTCGGGGGAGCCCTCCGGAGCCGTGGGCCGCCGGCCGGGTTCCGCGGCGCCACGGCCGCCGCCGGCCCGGGACTGGCCGGACGCCACAGCCTGACCACCGGGGGCCGGGTTGGGTCGGCGGGCCACGCCGGGCTCGCGCTTGGGCGGCTCGCCACCGTCGAAGCCGGCCGCGATGACGGTGACCCGCACCTCGTCACCGAGCGAGTCGTCGATGATGGTGCCGAAGATGATGTTGGCGTCGTCGGCCGCCGATTCCTCGATCAGGTCGGCCGCAGCGGAAACCTCGAAGAGGCCGAGATCGGAGCCGCCGGCGATGGACAGCAGTACGCCGTGGGCGCCGTCGACGCTTGCCTCCAGCAGCGGGCTCGAGATGGCCATCTCGGCGGCGACCCGGGCCCGGTCCTCTCCTCGGGCCATCCCGATGCCCATCAGGGCCGACCCGGCGTTGGCCATCACCGACTTCACGTCGGCGAAGTCGAGGTTGATCAGGCCCGGCGTGGTGATGAGGTTGGTGATGCCGGACACGCCTTGGTAGAGCACGGTGTCGGCCTGCCGGAACGCGTCCAGGATCGGCACCTGCTGATCGGTCATCTCCAGCAGCTTGTCGTTGGGGATGGTGATCAGCGTGTCGACCTCCTCGCGGAGGGTCGAGATGCCGTCCTCGGCCTGGCGGGCGCGGCGCTTGCCCTCGAACTTGAACGGGCGGGTGACCACACCGATCGTCAGCGCACCGAGGGCCCGGGCGACGCGGGCCACCACCGGCGCCCCGCCGGTGCCGGTACCGCCACCCTCGCCGGCGGTGACAAAGACCATGTCGGCGCCCTTGAGCGCCTCCTCGATCTCATCCGCGTGGTCCTCGGCCGCCTGGCGGCCCTTGTCGGGGTCGGCTCCGGCGCCGAGACCCCGCGTCAGTTCGCGCCCGATGTCGAGTTTGACGTCGGCGTCGCTCATCAGCAGCGCCTGCGCGTCCGTGTTGATGGCGATGAACTCCACACCCTGAAGCCCGGCCTCCATCATGCGGTTCACGGCGTTGACGCCGCCGCCGCCGACACCGACGACCTTGATAACGGCCAAGTAGTTCTGGGATGTACTCGCCACGGGGTTTCCGCCTCGCTTCTGGGATTTCGGACGTCCGTCAGGCCCGGGTGAGGGGACGTCCGCCGACGCCACCGGGGCAGCGGCGGACCCCGGAAACCTGACCGAACGCCGGGGCACCACAACACCCCGAGCTCCTGCTCAGGCTAGGAGTTCCGAGCTCGCCACGTCCACATTGGCCCCCGCGACACTCCGAGAGTCTCAACCTGAGGTCTAGGCCGTCTCCCGTCCGCCTGCGGCGATCCCGGCTATCGGGTCGCGGGGAAGGCCGGGGCGGACACGTCGTAGGTCGAGGCGTCCGGCACGTCGCGCAGCAGCGTACGCAGCACCTCGGCCTTCAGATCGCCGTCATCGGGTCCACCCCAGACGACCTTGTGCCCCCCGCTCAGGCGCAAGGTGACCTCGGCCGCCGACGGCGCCGCGACCGACGTCACCCGGGCGGCGACGTCGTCGGGCAGGCCGGACACGACCCGACCGACCGCCCGTGCGACGTCCTCGTCGGTGCCGTCCCCGCTGACGGCGAGCACACCGTCTGGTCGTGTGGTCTCGCGGGCATACGCCACTCCTCCGGCGTCGACCAGCAACCAGGTGCCACGTTCCCGGAAGGCGGCGACGGGGCTGCGTTCCCGGACGTCGATGACGAGCGCATCCGGCCAGAGCCGACGAACCCGGACCGATTCGACCGGGGCGAGCGTCCGCACCCGCTCGGCGACCGCGGCGGTGTCCTGGCGGATGAGCGGCATCCCGAGCGGCACCGCAGCCGCGCTACGGACCTGGTCGTCGGTGAGCAGCGAGAACCCGCTGATGTCGACCCGGCGGGTGGCCAGGACCGGGGAGAACGCGACCACCCAGACGGCGGCGATCGCCACCAGACCGGAGATCAGCCCCCACCACAACCGGCGCCGCTGGCGGCGCACCTCGGCGAGTCGGCGCAACCGGAGCGGGCCGGTCAGATCGGCGAGCTGGCCGGGGCGGGTCCGCGCGGGTGCGTCCACGATCACCGGAACCGAGCGGCGAGCAGCCGTGGACCGACGGCGGTGACGTCCCCGGCACCGATGGTCAGCACCAGGTCGCCCGGCCGAGCCACGGCCGCCAGGGCGACGACCGCACCGTCGAGGTCGTGCACCGGGTGGACGTGGTCGCGCCCGCGGATCCGGGAGACCACGTCATCGATGAGGGCCGAGGTGACGCCGGGGATCGGCTGCTCGCGGGCACCGTAGATGTCCAGCAGGATGACCTGGTCGGCCGCGGCGAGCGCCTGCCCGAACTCCTCGGCGAAGTCGCGGGTCCGGCTGTACAGGTGCGGCTGGAAGCAGGCGATCACCCGACCCTCCCCGGCCGCGTCGCGGGCGGCCGACAGGACGGCCCGGATCTCGGTCGGGTGGTGGGCGTAGTCGTCGACGACGCGGATGCCGTCGACCTCCCCCACGGTCTCGAAGCGCCGGTGCGCGCCGCGGAAGTCGGCCAGGCCGGCGGCGGCCTCGGCCGGATCGATGCCGAGCCGACCGGCGACGATCAGCGCAGCGGTGGCATTGGCCAGGTTGTGGACGCCGGGCACCCGCAGCGCCAGTTCGACGGTCCGCCCGTCGAGGGTGACCTCGCCACGGACCCCCGTCCCGTCGTGGCGGATCCTCCCGATGCTCACGTCGGCGTCCTCGGGGGTCCCGTACGTGACGAGCGGGGTCGCCCCGAGTTGGCCGGCCAGCGCGCGACCGCCCGGGTCGCCGATGTGGACCACCGCCACGTCACCGGAGGCGGACCGGCCGAAGCCCCCGTCACCTGAGGCGAACCTGCGGAAGCCTTCTGCGTACGCCTCGGGCGTACCCCAGTTGTCCAGGTGATCGGCCTCCACATAGGTGATCACCCGGGTGGCGGCCGGGTACTGGAGGAAGGACCCGTCGGATTCGTCGGCCTCGACCACGAACGGGCCGCCCGACTCACCCAGCCGGGAGCTCTCCCCGTCGGCGAGCGGCGCCCCGGCGACCCATCCGCCGCCGCGGCCGGCGAGCAGGTGGGCGATCATCGCCGTGGTGGTGGTCTTGCCGTGGGTGCCGGCGACGGCGATCCCGGGCCGGCCGAGCATCAGCGCGGCGAGCGCGGCGCTGCGGTGCCACACCCGCAGGTCCCGGGCCCGGGCCGCGGCCAGCTCGGGATTCGACTCGCGGACGGCCGAGGAGACGACCACCGTGCGGGCGTCCCCGAGCTGGTCGGCGGCGTGCCCCACGTAGGTCCGGACGCCGTGTCGGCGGAGCATGGCGAGGTTGGCGGAATCGACCTGGTCCGACCCGCTGACCGGGACACCGAGGTCGGCGTACAGTGCCGCCACGCCGGACATGCCGGCGCCGCCGATGGCGATGAAGTGCACCGGTCCGACGGTGCGCGGGTCGACGAGGTCGACCGGGGTGACCAACGTCATCAGACGTCCTCCCCGGCCGCGGCGACCGGGCGGGGAGCCGCCGGTCCGGGCGTGACCGCGGCCTCGATGAGGTCGCAGAGCAGGTCGGCGGCGTTGCCGGGCACCATCCCCCGGCCGGCCGTACGCATCGCGGCCAGCCGGTCCGGGTCGGTGATCAGCGGGGCGATGAGTTCGACCAGTCGTTCGGCACCGCAGTCGGCGTCCGGCAGCCGGATCGCGCCGCCGGCGGCGACGAGTGCGTCGGCGTTGCGGGCCTGTTCCCCGTTGCCGAACGGCAGCGGCACGAGCACCGTCGGCAGGCCGACGGCAATCGTCTCCATCACCGTGCCGGCACCCGAACGCCCGAGCATGAGGTCGGCGACCGCGTAGGCCTTCTCCATCGCGTCGACGTAGGCCACCGGCCGGTACGAGGCGCCGGTCGCCTGGTCGACGACCGGGCGCATGTCGGTGCGGAAGTTCTTCGGGCCGAGGACGTGCAGGACCTGGATGCCACGCCCGATCAGTTCGGGATATGCGCCCTCGACCGCCGTGTTGATGCTTCGGGCACCCTGCGAACCACCCGAGACGAGCAGCGTCGGCAGCCCCTCCTCCAGGCCGAACTCGGTCCGGGCGGCGGGGGCCAGCGCGCGGCGGTCGAGCCCGGTGATGGCGTCGCGCAGCGGCAGACCGATCACCCGGGCGTGCGGCAGCGGCGTCCCGGGGAAGGTCACGGCGACCCGGGACGTCAGGCGGGCGCCCAGCCGGTTGGCCACGCCGGGTATGGCGTTCTGCTCGTGTACGACGATGGGGATCCGGGACAGTCGGGCGGCGAGGTAGACCGGCGTCGCGACGTACCCGCCGAACCCCACCACCACGTCCGCCCGGTGGGTCCGCAGCACCCGCCGGGCCTGCGACACCGCCCGGGCGAGCCGGAGCGGGACCCGGGCCAGCTCCGGACGCAGCCCGCGCGGCAGCGGCACCGGGTCGATGAGCTCCAGCGCCAACCCCGCCTCCGGCACCACCCGGGTCTCCAACCCCTTGCGGGTGCCGATGGCGACGACATCCACCTCCGGGTGGCGCGCAGTCAGCCGTTGGGCCGTGGCGATCAGTGGCGAGGTGTGACCGGCGGTTCCCCCGCCGGCGAGCACGACGTGCATCATCTGAGTCTTTCCGTTCCCTTCTCCCCGCGACCATGATCCCCGGACCGCTCACGCGGTCCGGGGCGGACGTCCACGACAGCGCTGACCCGCATCGCGGCCCGGATCCTTTCCTGCTCCCGGCGACGCCGCTGCCGGTCGGCGACCGCGGCGGGCTCGGCCCGGGCACACGACATCAACAGGCCGACGGCCACCAGCGTAGCGAGCACCGAGGACCCCCCGTACGAGATGAACGGCAGGGTGACTCCCATGACCGGCCACAGCCGGACGACCACCGCGATGTTGACGAAGGCCTGGAAGAGGATCCAGCCCGTCACCCCGGCCGCGAGATAGCGGTGGTAGGGCCGCACGCAGTGCCGCATGATCCGGATTCCGGCCCAACCGAGGAGAGCGAACAGGGCGACGACCGAACACGTTCCGAGGAGTCCGAGCTCCTCGCCGATGATCGCCAGTATGTAGTCGGTGTGTGCCTCGGGAAGCCCGCCCCACTTCATCCGGCTGCCGCCCAGCTTCAGGCCCCACCAGCCGCCGGAGGCCAACGCGTAACTGCCCATCGTCGACTGGTAATTCGCGGCGTCGATGCCGTCGGTGGGGCGCAGGAACGACATCAGCCGCGCCATCCGATAGGGGGCCGTGACGACCAGTGTGCCGACCACCACTGCGGCGCCCGTCCCGATGGCTCCGAAGACCAACAGCGGCACCCCGGCCACCCACAGCACGGTCACCACGATGGCGACCATGATGACTGCCGACCCGAGGTCGTGCTGGAACGTCACCAGCCCGATGAGGACTCCACAGAAGATCAGGTAGGGCCACACGATCCGGCGCAACTGGTCCAGTTCGCGGTCCCGCCGGGCCAGCACGTCGGCCCCCCACCACACCATCGCCAGCTTGGCGAACTCGGAGGGCTGGCCACGGAACGGCCCGACGTCGATCCAGTTGCGGTTGCCGTTGACGTCCAGGCCGATCGGGCTGTACGTCGCCAGCAGGCCCACCAGTGAGACGAGCAGCACGAACCAGGCCAGCCGCCGGGAGACCGAGGCCGGCAGCACCGCCATCGCGGCACCGATCACCACACCGATCGCCGCGAACGCCAACTGGCGACCGAAGAAGACGTAGGAGTTGCCGTCGTAGAGGCTGTTCGACAGCACGCTGGACGCGGACAGCACCATCATCAGGCCCAGGAAGAGCAGCAGTCCGACGACCGTCAGCAGCAGGACCTGGTCGGCGCTCGGGTGGTCCAGCCAGCCCCGCACCGTCGCCGGGGTCCCGGTGATCCACGACGGGCGGTTCCCGCCGGGCCGCAACTGGCGGTTCCCGCCGGGCCGGGTGCCGGTGTCGATGGCCATGCGCATCCTTCCTGTCGCTCTCGGAGGACCGGTCGCCCCGGCCCCCTCCGCGGGACCGGCTCAGGAGTGCCGCAGGGCTCGGACAGCAGTCGCGAAGTCGTCCCCGCGGGCGGCGTAGTCCGGCCACATGTCGCGGCTGGCGCACCCGGGGGCGAGCAGCACGACGTCGCCGGGACGCGCCATCCGCGCGGCCTCCGCCACGACCTGCCTCATGACTCCAGTGTCCGACGAATCGAAGCTCGTCACCGGGACGTCGGGCGCGTGTCGGGCGAGAGCGTCGGCGATGTCGGCCCGGTCCACGCCGAGCAGCACCGCCCCATGCAGGCGCTCGGCGACCGCCCCGACCAGATCGTCGAAGGAGACGCCCTTGGCCTGGCCTCCGGCCACCCAGACCACCGAGTCGTACGCCCTCAGCGAGGCCAGTGCGGCGTGCGGATTGGTGGCCTTGGAGTCGTCGACGTAGGTGACACCGTCGATCTCGGCGACTGTCTGGATCCGGTGCCCGCCCAGGTGGAGGTTGCGCAGCCCGTCGCGGACCGCCGTCGCCGGCACCCCGTAGGAGCGGGCCAACGCGGCCGCGGCCAGCGCATTGGCGACATTGTGCGGCGCGGCAGGCTGCACGTCGGCGACGGCCGCGAGTTCCAGTGCGGAGGTCCGCCGCTGCGGGACGAAGGCCCGGTCGACGATGAGGTCGTCGACGACCCCGATCATCGACACGTCCGGGATGCCCATGGTGAATCCGATCGCCCGGGCTCCCTCGGTCACCTCGGCGTCGGCGACCATCTGTTCGGTGATCGGTTCGGCGACGTTGTAGACGCACGAGTGGGTCACCCGCTGGTAGATCCTCGCCTTGTCGGAGGCGTACTCCGCCATCGTCGGGTACCACTCCAGGTGGTCCTGGTGGACGTTCAGCACGGCGGCGGAGTGCAGGGCGAGACTGTGCGACCAGTGCAACTGGAAGCTGGACAGCTCGACGGCCAGCACGTCGTACGGCTCGGGGTCGAGCACCGTCTCCATGACCGGCTTGCCGATATTGCCGCATGCCACCGCTCGCAGCCCGGCTGCCTGCAGCATGGCCTCCAGCATCTGGGTGGTGGTGGTCTTGCCGTTGGTTCCGGTGACCGCCAGCCAGGGGGTGGGCCGGTCGGGATGGGACAGCCGCCAGGCGAGCTCGACCTCGCCCCAGACGGGGATCCCACGGGTGGCCGCCTGGACCAGCAACGGCGTGGTCGGCTTCCAGCCGGGCGAGGTGACGACCAGGTCCACCTCGTCGGGCAGGTCGGCGGTGACGCCGGCGCCGAGACGTACGTCGGCGCCGAGCACCTCCAGGATGGTGCCACGCTCGGTGACGGACCGCGCGGTGGAGTCGTCGAGGACGGTGACCGGGGTACCGAGCTCGATCAGGGCGTCGGCGGCGGCGAATCCGGAGGTTCCCAACCCGGCCACCACCACCTTGGCCTGCGGCCAGGGGGAACGGCGGTCGGCCGTGGGGAGCCAGTCGAGGCGGGTCATTGGGCCGTCATCCCCGTCACCCACTCGCCGTAGAAGATGCCCATGCCGAGGGCGACAAAGCACCCGGCGATGATCCAGAAGCGGATCACGATGGTCACCTCCGACCAGCCCAGCATCTCGAAATGGTGCTGCAGCGGCGCCATCTTGAACACCCGTTTGCCCGTTCCGGTGAGATGCTTGGTGATCTTGAACCAGCCGGTCTGGATGATCACCGAGAGGGTGATCAGCACGAACAGTCCGCCGATGACGAGCAGCAGCAGCTCGGTGCGGCTCATCACCGCAAGCCCGGCCAGTGCCCCTCCCAGCGACAGCGACCCGGCGTCACCCATGAAGATCTTCGCCGGTTTGGCGTTCCACCACAGGAAGCCGAAACAGGCTCCGGCCAGGGCGAAGGAGACCACCGCCAGATCGTACGGGTCGCGGACCTCGTAGCACCGGGCGGATGCGGATTCCCCCCAGGCGCAGGACTGGTTGAACTGCCACATGTTGATGATGCCGAAGGCCGCGAACACCATGGTCGACGAACCGGCCGCCAGACCGTCCAGCCCGTCGGTGAGATTGACGGCGTTGGACGCGGCCAGCACCATCAGCACGAACCACAGCACCGCCAGGACGAACGGCAACCTGAGCCAGCTGATGTCGCGCAGGAAGGACACGAACTGCGAGGCGGGGGTGACCCCCCGCTCGTCGGGGAACTGCAGCGCCAGGACACCGAAGACGACCGCGACGAGGGTCTGGCCGATGAGTTTGGCGAGCGGGGTGAGACCGAGCGAACGCTGCTTGGAGATCTTCGTCCAGTCGTCGAGGAATCCGACGAGCCCGGTGCCGACGTACAGGCCGAGCACGAGCATCCCGGACACGGTCGGTGGCTGCCAGGTGATCAGGTGCGCCAGGGCGTACGCGACGACGACGGCCAGCATGACGACCAGCCCGCCCATCGTCGGCGTCCCACGCTTGGTGTGGTGGGTGGTCGGGCCGTCGTCCCGGATGAACTGGCCGTAGCCGCGTTTGACCAGCACCCCGATCGCGGACCTCGTGCCGAGCAGCGTGCCCACCAGGGCGATCGCGCCGGCCAGCAGGATGGTGATCACGCTACGTCTCCCGTCTCGTCGGCCACTGCGGCCAGGTCGGTCGCCACGGTGTCCAGGCCCAGGCCCCGGGAGGCCTTCACCAGGACCACGTCGCCCGGGCCGAGCGGCGCCGCGGCCCGGGCCATCGCGAACCTATCAGGGACCACGGTGGTGCGGATGGCGTGTCCTTCGGTTCCCCGGGCGTCCCCGGTCGCTGCCGACTGCCGGGCTCCCCGGACGATGGCCTCGGCGAACTCACCGATCGCGACGAGGTCGGTGATGCCGAGGCGGGCGGCCAGCGCGCCGACCGCCTCGTGGTCGGCGACGGCGGTGTCGCCCAGCTCGAGCATGTCGCCGACGAGGGCCCAGGTGCGGGCCCGCGGATGGTCGACCCGACGGGCCGCGCCGATCCTGGCCAGGCTGTGCAGACCGGCGGCCATCGACTCGGGGTTGGCGTTGTAGGAGTCGTTGAGGATGAGTACGCCGTCGGGCCGGGCGAGCCGCTCCATCCGCCAGTGCGAGCGGGGTGCGGCGCCGGCCAGGGCGGTCGCGACCGCGTCGGGGGCGAGACCCGACACGTACGCCACCGCGGCGGCGGCCAGCGCATTGGCGATCTGGTGGGCCCCACTGCCCTGCAACCTGACGGGCAGACCGCCGGGCGGGGTGGCCGCCACCGGCGTCGCGGATCCGTCGAGGATGTGCAGGCGGAAGGACCATCGGTCCAGGTCGTCGCCGGCGGCGTCGGTGCTCCACACCTCGACGTCGCCGCCGTCGGACGGCCGGTGGTCGACCGCGAAGCGGGCGATCCGCGCCCGGGTCCGGGACGCCATCGCGCTGACCCGCGCATCGTCGCCGTTGAGTATCGCCCAGCCGCCCGCTCCGACGGCCTCGACCAGTTCGCCCTTGGCTCGGGCGATGGCATCCCGGGAGCCGAACTCGCCCAGGTGGGCGTGCCCGACGTTGAGGACCACCGCCACCGTCGGCGGCGTGATCGAGCACAGGTACGCGATGTGGCCCTGGCCCCGGGCGCCCATCTCGGCGACGAGGAAGCGGGTGTCGTCGTCACAGCGGGTTGCGGTGAGGGGGGCACCGATCTCGTTGTTGAACGATCCGACCGGGGCGACCGTCGGCCCCGCGGTGGCCAGCACCTGGGCGATCAGGTCCTTGGTGGAGGTCTTGCCCGACGATCCGGTCACGCCGATCACGCTCAGCCGCGGAGAGGTTGCCACGACATGTCGGGCGAGTGCGGCCAGGGCACGCTGTGGATCCTCCACGATCACGCACGGGATCGGCGCCTCGACCTGTCGCTGGGTGATCGCCGCGGCGGATCCGGCGGCCGAGGCGGCGGCCACGTAGTCGTGTCCGTCGACCCGCTCCCCGGGGAAGGCCACGAACAGACTGCCCGGGGTGGCCCGGCGGGAGTCGATCACCACGTCGGGGCCGATGAGGCCCCGCGCATCGGGCTCCGTGGGGCCGATGAGGGCCTGTCCCCCGCCCGGCGAAGCGGCGGATCGGACGATCCGACCGCCACAGGCGCGGGCAATCTCCTCCAGGGGCCGGGGTCTCATCTGTTCTCCTCCAAGGTGCGCCAGGCAGTGCGGACGGCCTCGACATCGTCGAAGGGGATGACGCGATCCCCCACGATCTGGCCCTGTTCATGGCCCTTGCCCAGCACGGCGACGGTGTCCCCGGGTCCGGCCATCGACAGGGCGGTGGTCAGCGCCGAGGCGCGGTCCCCGCCGTCGAGGACGTCGACGCCGGGACGTTCGGCGGCCACCCGGCGGGCGCCGTCGAGCACCTGGGCACGGATGCTCGCGGGGGCCTCGGTGCGCGGGTTGTCGTCGGTGACGACCACCACATCGGCGGACCGGGCGGCAGCCTCGCCCATCGGGCCGCGCTTGGCCCGGTCCCGGTCGCCCCCGCAGCCGAGGACCGCGAGCAGCCGCCGCCGGCCCGGATCCTCGCGCAGGGTCCGCAGCGCGGAGGCCACCGCCTGCGGGGTGTGGGCGAAGTCGACGACCACCAGGGGGGCGGGACCGTCGAGGGTCACGATCTGCATCCGGCCCGGCACCCGCGCCGAGGCCAGCGCCGGCAGCGCAGCATCCAGGTCGACCCCGGTCACCGCGAGCATCGCTGCGCAGGTGACCGCGTTGCGCGCGTTGAAAACCCCGGGCATCCCGAGAGAGAAGCTGATCGTCCGGCCGGCGTGCACCAGGTCCACCCGGGAGCCGCCCTCGGTGGGGGTGACCGAGGGGGTGTACCAGTCCGCGGACGGGTCGGTGAAGCTCGTCGTCTCGACCCGCGGCAGCCGGGTCCGCGCCTCGGCCGCCAGACGTACGCCCCACTCGTCGTCGACGCTGATGACCGCGGCGGCCGTGTGGTCGGGGGTGAAGAGGCCGGCCTTCGCCCGGAAGTACGCCTCCATGGTGTGATGGAAGTCGAGGTGGTCGCGACCGAGGTTGGTGAAGCCGGCCACGGCGAACGGCACGGCCTCGGCCCGTTGGAAGACCATCGCGTGCGAGGACACCTCCATCGCGACGGAGTCGGCGCCCGACTCCCGCATCACCGCCAGCAGGGCGTGCAGGTCGACCGACTCCGGGGTGGTGATGGTGGTCCGGGCACCGTCCAGGATGCGGTCGCCGATCCGGAACCCCAGCGTCCCGATCGTGCCGGCGAGGTGGCCGGCACCGGCCAACCCGGCGGCGAGCAGCGCGGCGGTGGTCGTCTTGCCGTTGGTGCCGGTCACCCCGTACATCGTCAGTCGCTCGGCCGGCCGGCCGTACACCTCCGCCGCCCAGTGCGCCATCACCGTCCGCGGGGAGGAGACCGCCGCCACCGGCAGCCCGACGGCCGCCGGATCGGCGGCCCCGTCCGGGTCGGTGAGCACCACCACAGCCCCGGCGGCCAGCGCCGCCGCCGCGAACCGGATTCCGTGGGTGCGGGTGCCGGCCAGCGCGACGTACGCGTCGCCGGGCCGGATCAGTCGGGAGTCGACGCTGAGCCCGGTGACCAGGATGTGGGCCGGGTCTCCCCCGCGGACGGCGGCCGGCCGGCCGATCCGGTCGGCCAACGCGCACAGGACCGCCAACGGGGTCGCGTGGACGTGGGCGGGTCGCAGCAGTCCGGTCGTGTTCGGCACAGTCAGACCGTACCCATTGGCAGCCGATCGCCGCCAAGCGACGCGGCGCTCGTCCGATGATCGGACGCCGGACCCGGGACGACTACCATTCCAGGTCCGCTTCCGGCGCCTCCCCGACCGACGGCAGCACGCCGTACCGCGGCAACGCATACTCCATGATCTGTTTGTACGCCGGTCCGGCCACCGTCGAGCCGTAGTGCTGGCGGGTCGGCCTGTCCACGACGACGTAGGTGAGGATCTGGGGGTCCTCCGCCGGGGCCGCGCCGAGGTAGGCGGCGGTGTAGCCGGAGTAGCGGTGGGCCTTCTCGTCGTACCGCTCCGCGGTGGCCGTCTTGCCTACCGACCGGTAGCCGTCGAGCTCCATCGCCTTGCCTGTGCCGCCCTGACCGGTGACCGCCTCCGCCATCTGCGCCACCATCGCCGAGGCCTCCTCAGAGATGATCCGACGCGGCTCCGAATGGGTCACCTCGACGGCCTTGCCCTCGGCATCGGTCGCGGACCGGATCACCGTCGGGGCATGATAGACGCCGTCGTTGAGGATCCCGGCAACGGCCGCGGCCATCTGGATGCCGGTCACCGACAGTCCCTGACCGAAGGCGATCTGGTCACGCGACCAGTCGGGCAGGTCGCCGGCCGGCAGTGTGCCCGATCCCTCGGCCGGCAACTCGATCCCGGTCGGGCTGCCCAGCCCGAACCGCTTCAGGTAGTCGACCAGGTCCGCCTTCGGCATCTGTCGGGCCAGTTGGACGGTGCCGATGTTGGAAGAGTGTGCCAGGACGCCGGTCGCGGTCAGCTTCAGGTCCCCGTGACTCTGCGAGTCGGTGATCGTCAGATCGGCCGACGTCAACCGACCGGGAACCCAGACCTTCGTGGCGGGGTCGACGTAGCCCGCGTCGGCCATCGCGGCGAAGGTGAGCAGCTTCTCCACCGAACCCGGTTCCAGGGCCGCCGAGACGGCCCGGTTGCCCATGTCCTCCACTTTGGCGTCGCTCAGGTCGGAGGCGTCGAAGGAGGGGTAGTTCGCCATCGCGAGCACCTCCCCGGTCTTGACGTTCATGACGATCGCGTAGCCGCTGGAGGCGCGCGCGCCGTCGACCGCCTTCTGCAAGGCCTGCTCGGTGGTCCACTGCAGCTCGGAGTCGATGGTCAACTGGTAGCTGATGCCGTCCTGGGCCGGGGTGATCTCGCTGGATCCGAGCGGGATCTTCGTGCCGGCCGGCGAGCCCTGATACTGCTCGACGCCGTCGACCCCGGCCAGCTGCGCGTCCTCGGCGTACTCGAACCCGTACGACCCGTGCCGGTAGACGCCGTCGTCATCGGCCTTGAGGACGCCCACGACCGGAGCGGCGACCGAACCGGCGGGGTAGGTGCGGATCGAGTTGGTGGTCGTGTAGAGGCCCCCGTCGTACGTGTTCTGGTCGCCGGCGCGGGCCAGGTCGGCCCGGATCGCGTCGTAGGTGTCCGCCGGCACGCGTCGTTTGATCAGCGCGTATCGGGTGTTCGGGCGGGTCAACGGTTCCAGGTAGTCGTCGGCCTTGCCGCCCAGGTGGCCGGCGAGGACCCCGGCGATGGTCGCTGCGTCCGCGGTGGTCTCCGTCGGGTCGCAGGAGATGTCGACGGCCGGCAGTGACTCGGCCAGCACCTGCCCGTTGCGGTCGGTGATGGTGCCGCGGACCGCGGGCAGTGGCTGGGAGCGCCGGACCAGGGAGTTCGCCTCCGCGGCGTACGCGCTCGGGTCGAGACCCTGGATCCGCACCAGTTGGCCGCCGCACGCCACGACCGACAGGGCCAGAACGAGCACGAGGAAGTTGATCCGCGACGGCACGGAAGCGCGTCCGAGTGGCCGCCGCCACAGCCGGCCCAGCCACGATCCCCCGGATCGACGGCGACGTACGGGGGTTGGACGCCGCGTCGGCGACGTACGCCTCGGCGGGGTCCGGCGCGCGGTCGACGGACGCGGCCGGCGGCCGGCCGTGCGGGAGCGCGGCGGTTCGCGACGGGGGCTGCTCATCCGGCGTCACCCGCGGCGGTGGCCGGGCGAGTGCTCTCCGTCGGCTTGGCCGTGTTCGTCGGGGACGGCTTCGCGGAGGCCCGGGCGGCCGGTGTCGCCCCGGCGGCCGGCTTCGGGTCGCCGACGATCGTCCCGTCCGGCAGCAGGACGAAGCCGGGAGCGGTGTTCGGCACCATGCCCATCGCGGTGGCCCGCTCGGCGAGCTGGTCGGCCGATCCCCTGTCGGCGATCTTCCGCTCCAGGTCGACCTGGGTGTTGGTCAGTTCGTCGGCCTGCGCGTGCAGCGAACGCAGTTCGAAGGCCTGGTTCTGCAGGGTCACGTTGAGCAGCAGCAGTGCCGTCGTCCCGACGACGATGATCCCGATCAGGAGCCCCCAGAACAGTCGCGACGACATCCGCGCCGCCAGCCGCGGCACCGCGCGCAACTCGGCCGCCCGGCGCGGCGGATCGGCGAGCTTCCCCGGGGCGTACGGCCCGGGGTCCAGGAACGGGGATTGCAGTGCACTCATCGGGACTCCCTGATGCGTCGGACGGCCCGCAGGCGGGCCGAGGCGGATCGCGGATTGGTGGAGACCTCCGCTTCGGTGGGGCGTTCGGCGCCCCGGGTGAGAGCAGCGAACTGTGGTTGCAGGTGGTCGGGGACGATCGGCAGGTCGCGCGGCGCGTGACTGGTCGTGGCCTCCCGGAAGGCGAGCTTGACCAGCCGGTCCTCCAGGGAGTGGTAGGCGAGCACCGCGAAGCGGCCGTCCGGCGCCAGTGCGTCCAGTGCGCGCGGCAGCATCGCCTCCAGCGCGGCGAGTTCGTCATTGACCTCGATCCGCAGCGCCTGGAAGGTCCGCTTCGCCGGGTGTCCGCCGGAGTGTCGGGCGGCGGCAGGGATCGCGCCGGCGATCACCTCCACCAGCCGGCCCGAGCGGGTGAACGGCTCGGCGTCGCGGGCGGTGACGATCGCCCGGGCGATCCGGTCGGCGAACCGCTCCTCCCCGTAGCGGGAGAGGATCCGGGACAGGTCGCCGACAGGATAGGTGTTGACGACATCGGCGGCCGTCCGGCCCCGCCGGCCCATCCGCATGTCCAGCGGAGCGTCGACGGCGTACGCGAAGCCGCGCTCGCGGGCATCGATCTGCAGCGAGGACAGACCGAGGTCGGCCAGGACGGAGTCGACCCGTCCGATTCCCAGGTCGACCAGCACATCGGGCAGTTCGTCGTACACGGCCTGCACGAAGGTGACCCGGTCGGCGGCGGGTGCCAGGCGCTGCCGCGCGGTGGCCAACGCGTCCGGGTCGCGGTCCAGACCGATCCCCCGCGCCTGCGGGCAGGCCTCCAGGATCGCGGCCATGTGGCCACCGAGGCCCAGGGTGAGATCGACGTAGACCGCACCGGGATGGTCGAGTGCCGGGGCGAGCAGGTTGACGACCCGATCGCGCAGGACCGGCACGTGCACGGCCCCGGCACGATCGGTCCCGCCCACAGAGAAGTCGTTCACCCGATTCCGCCCTTCGCGCGTGTTGTGTCGTACCCCCCGGGCACGTCCTCCCCGGTTCCGACCCGGAGGATGGGGGAGGCCCGACCTGACACCGGGGAAGGTGCGTCAGGGCGGTCATCCCCCGGGTCGGAGCCGGGGAGGACGTCGGTCACCCCGGGAAGATCTCCTCGTTCATCTCGGCGAATGCTGACTCGTGCTCGGTGGAGTACTGCTCCCACGCGGCGGCATCCCAGACCTCGAGCCGGTTGATCACCCCGGTGACGACGATGTCCTTGTCCAGGTGTGCCCAACTGCGCAGATTCGCCGGGATACTCACCCGGCCCTGCTTGTCCGGGACCTGGTCGAAGGCCGTGGCGGCCAGCATGCGCTGGTACTCGCGGACCTGTCGGACCGTCATCGGTGCGTCAGCCAACTCCTTCGTCCGTTTCATGAATGCCTCGGACGTCTCGATGGACAGACACCGGTCCTGCGACCGGGCCACCACCAGACCATCCTGGAGTTCCTCGCGGAACTTCGCCGGCAGGACGAAGCGACCCTTCTCATCGAGCTTGGGGGTGTAGGTGCCGAGGAACATGCCGGCCACCCCCAGACCCGATCATCCGAACCACCGTCCTCCACTTTCCTCCACCATACTCCCCACTCCTCCACCAGGGTCAACCATCGGGGCCGATTCCGGGCGTCGTGGCGTCCGATTCGGCCCACGAACCCACGCAGTTGTGCGGGATCGTCCGAGTGGAGGGCCGTGGAGGACCATGCCGCGACACGGCCTGCCGATGGACCGGACATGTAGGGTTGATGGGCGACAGCTGCCACACACCCCAGGAGGCACAGTGAGCTCCACCCCGTACGGCGGCCCCGACCGGTACGGTCAGGGCGCGAACGGCCGCGGTTCCGGCGACTCCTTCGGATCGCCTGTCCCGGCCCCGCAGCGCTCCGCCTCCCAGGGGTTCGGCACGGCCCCGGCCGGCGGCCACGGCACCTCGGCGCCCTACGCGGCGGCGCCCTACGCTGCGGCGCCCGTCCGACCGCCCACCACCATCTCCCCGGGGACGACCGTGCCCACGTACGGCACCAGCGTGACCCGTGCCGCGGGCAACGGACAGGGCATCGGGATCGCGGACGCGGCCGTGGTGATGGGACGGGTCCGCGACGCGGTCGAGACGATCATCGAGGGCAAGCGTGCCGCGATCGACACCGCGCTGGTCGTCATGCTCGCCGAGGGACACCTGCTGCTGGAGGACGTGCCCGGGGTCGGCAAGACGATGCTGGCCAAGGCCCTGGGCCGGGCGATCGACTGCCGGGTCAACCGGGTGCAGTTCACCCCGGACCTGCTGCCGACCGACATCACCGGCGTGTCGATCTACAACCAGGCGACCCGCGAGTTCGAGTTCAAGCAGGGTGGGATCTTCGCCAACATCGTGCTCGGCGACGAGATCAACCGCGCCTCTCCAAAGACGCAGT
>CAZGWN010000045.1:0-30944 GCA_964528755.1 uncultured Propionibacteriaceae bacterium | reverse complement strand
GAACTGGCATCACATCTCCTGACAGGCGGTTCACAACCAGACTGCCAGCCAGGGCTTCCCCGGAATATCCACCGGTGCGGTTGACGGGTCCGGTCCCTCCCGTCCCACTGTCCGGCACACCTCCGCTGCCCCCATGCCCCGTGACCGCGCGCATCCGGTTCCCCTTATTCCTATTTGTTTCATAGTGTATTGACTTGACTTATGACGCCCTCCTAGCTTGAACCCCACCGCGGGCGGCGCCGGACTGCCCGCCCGGGAGGAGAGTCATGTCCATCAGCGTTGCCCCGCCGGGCACCAGCACGCCGGACACCGGGACACCGGATACCACGGCCGACGCGGCGCAGCCCACCAATCGGGACGAGTCGCCGGTCCGGGGCCGACGACGCAGCCTGGTGCCCCCACGCTGGGTCAGCCTCATCGCCGTCCTCGGGATCTGGCAGGCCGCCAGCAGCACCGGCGTCCTGCCCACCAACCTGCTCGCCTCGCCGATCACCATCGCGCAGACCGGAGCCCGCCTGATCGTCAGCGGCGAGCTCCTCGGCGCCGTCCAGGTCTCGTTGGGCCGGGTCGCCGTCGGGCTGGTGCTCGGCCTGCTCGCCGGCACCGTCCTCGGCCTGCTCACCGGCCTGTCCCGGTGGGGCGATGCGCTGGTCGACCCGCCGCTGCAGGCGCTGCGGACCCTGCCCCACCTCGGCCTGGTGCCGCTGTTCATCCTGTGGTTCGGGATCGGCGAGCTGCCGAAGGTGCTGCTCATCGCGCTGGGGGTGATGTTCCCCATCTACCTCAACCTGCACAGTGCCGTCCGTGGCGTCGACCGTGGGCTGCTTGAGGTCGCCCGGGTCAACGACGTCGGGCCCGGACGTACGCTGCGCGAGATCATCTTCCCCTCGGTGACCGCGCCGATGCTGGTCGCGCTGCGCCAGGCCCTGTCCATCGCCTGGCTGACGCTGATCGTCTCCGAACAGGTCAACGCCAGCTCCGGGCTGGGCTACATGATCAACAACGCCCGCGACTTCCTGCAGACCGACGTCATCGTCGTCGGTCTGGTGGTGTACGCGGCGCTGGGGCTGATCTCCGACGGCATCGTCCGGCTCATCGAGGCCCGCACCCTCGCCTGGCGGGCAGGGACGGTGCTCCGATGACGACCACATCCACGAGCACCGCCACCCCGGACACCGCCAACACGGAGACCTCCACCCCGGACACCACCGTCACCCCCGCGGTCTCGATCCGCTCGCTGACGCGCAGCTTCGGCGACCACGTCGTCCTCGACGGTCTCGACCTGACCATCCATCCGGGCGAGTTCGTGGCCCTGCTGGGGCGGTCCGGCTCGGGCAAGTCCACCCTGCTGCGGGTCGTCGCCGGTCTCGACGACGAGGCGACCGGCACCGTCGCGGTGGCCGGCCCGGCCTCGGTGGCGTTCCAGCAGCCCCGCCTGCTGCCCTGGCAGCGGGTGTGGCGCAACGTCACCTTCGGCCTTCCCCGCGCCGAGGCCACCCGGACCCGGGCCCAGGCCGCGCTGACCGAGCTCGACCTCGCCGACCTCGGCGACCGCTGGCCCGCCACCCTGTCCGGTGGCCAGGCACAACGCGTCTCGCTGTCCCGGGCGCTGGTCCGCGAGCCCAAACTGCTGCTCCTCGACGAGCCCTTCGGGGCGCTGGACGCGCTCACCCGGCTCACCCTGCACGACGTCCTGGAGGGGCTGTGGCGGCGGCACGGATTCGCCGTGCTGCTGGTCACCCACGACGTGGACGAGGCGGTCCGTCTCGCCGACCGGTTGCTCGTCCTCAAGGACGGCCGGATCCACGCCGACCGCGCCAACACCGCCCCCCGCCCGCACGACCGCGAGGCCACCGAACCCCTGCGCCGCCTCATCCTCAACGATCTCGGAGTAACCCAGCCATGACCCGTACGTCCCTGTCCCGGACCGCCCGCCTCGGCGTCCTCGCCGCCGTCCTGATGACCCTGCTGACCGCCTGCGCGGGCGCCCGGGCCACCACGACCGGGCCGGCGCCCGTGCCGGCGTCGGTGAGCGCCGACGAGCTGGCCGCGGTCACCCTCAAGATCGGCGACCAGAAGGCCGGTCTAGAGGCGCTGCTCAAGGCGGCCGGAGAGGACGACGCCCCGTACACCGTCGAGTGGTCGAACTTCACCTCCGGTCCGCCGCTGCTGGAGGCGGCCGCCGCGAACGCCATCGACGTCGGCACCGTGGGCAACACCCCGCCGATCTTCGCGGGAGCGGCGAAATCGCCGGTGACGGTGGTTTCGGCGAGCCGCTACAACGGGAAGGCCGACGCCATCCTCGTCCCGGCCGACTCCCCCGCCACGACGTTGGCCGACCTCAAGGGCAAGACCGTCGCGGTGGCGAAGGGCTCCTCGGCGCACGGCCACCTCTTGCTCGCCCTGCTCCAGGCCGGGCTGTCACCCGAGGACATCACCATCTCGTACGTCGCCCCGTCCGACGGGTACGCCGCACTGCAGAACGGCGCGGCCGACGCGTGGGTGGTGTGGGACCCGTACACCACCGCCGCCACCCATGAGATCAAGGCCCGGATCCTCGACGACGGCGAGGGGCTGACCAACGGGCTCGGCTTCCAGGTGGCCAGCAATGACTCGCTCGGCGACCCGGGCAAGAATGCCGCCATCTCCGACCTCGTCGTCCGCACGGCCCGGGCCTACCAGTGGGCCGAGCAGCACCCCGACGAGTGGGGCAAGGTCTACGCCGCCGAGACCGGGCTGTCGGAGGAGATCACCCAGGAGATGGCCCGGCGATCTCCCAAGCAGCCGATCCTGCTCGACGACACCGTCGTCGCCGACACCCAGAAACTCGCCGACGCCCTCGCCGAGAACGGCTTCATCCCGGCCGGGTTCGACTTCTCCACCATCGTCGACCGCCGCTACAACGACGCGGTCTCCACCGTCATCGGCCAGTAGGCCCGTCATCGGAAAGGCATGAGCATGTCCCTCACCTTGCATTGGTTCCTCACCACCGGCGGTGATCATCGACCCGTCGCCACCGGCACGGACGCCGGTCTGGCCAGCGGGCCGAACCTGCCCGGCGGGAAGTTCTCCCTGTACGGCGGCGACCCGGCCGCCCATCCGGGCTACCGCGCCCCCGACATCGACTACCTCATCCAGCAGGCCCGCGCCGCCGACCACCTCGGCTTCACCAGCGTCCTCACCCCGACCGGCACAAGCTGTGAGGACGCCTGGCTGACCGCCGCGGCACTGGCCCGCGAAACGACCCGGCTGAAGTTCCTCGTCGCGTTCCGGCCCGGCCTGACCTCGCCGACGCTGGCCGCGGCGATGGCCGCCACCCTGCAACGCCAGTCGCGCGGACGACTGCTGCTCAATGTGGTCACCGGCGACGACGTCGAGCAGGTCAGGTTCGGCGACTGGCTGCCCAAGGACGACCGGTACGCCCGAACCGACGAGTTCCTCGACGTTGTCAAGGGCATCTGGTCCGGCGAGCCGTACGACCACGAAGGCCGCTTCTACCACGTGCGGGGCGCCACCACCTTCGCCCCGCCGGACCCGATTCCGGGGATCTACTTCGGCGGGTCGAGCGCCGCGGCGCTGCCGGTCGCCGGCCGACACGCCGACGTCTATCTCACCTGGGGCGAGCCGCCGGCGCTGGCCAAGGAGAAGATCGACCGGGTCCGCGCCGAGGCCGCCAAGGCCGGGCGGGACATCCGGTTCGGGATTCGGTTCCATGTATTCACCCGGGACACCTCGGCCGAGGCGTGGGCCGAGACCCAGCGGTTCCTCGACGCGATCGACCCCGAGCTGATCCGCGCCACCCAGGCGAAGCTGAGGAAGATCACCTCGGAGGGTCAGCGGCGGATGCTCGCCCTGCACGGGGACAGCAAGGAGGACAACCTCGTCGTGCATCCCAATGTGTGGGCCGGCATCGGGCTGATCCGCGGCCACGCCGGGACGGCGCTGGTCGGCAGCCACGAGGAGGTCGCGGACCGGATCGAGGAATACCACGGCATCGGGATCGACGAGTTCGTCCTGTCCGGCTATCCGAACCTGGAGGAGGCGTACTGGTTCGGTGAGGGGGTGCTGCCGATCCTGCGCCGCCGCGGGTTGCTGGACGACACCCCGAACGGAGGGGCGGCCGGGGGCGTACCGGCCCCGGCACCGTACGACACCCGGGTCAGCGCCTGAGCGATGTCCGGCCGAATCCGCCGCGTCCCCGTAGTCTGAGGTGGTGAATGTCTCCGCGCGCACCGTCTACGCCATCCAGGCGATGCTGACGCTCGCCGCCTCGCCCGGTGACGCCCCGACCACGCTCGACACCATCGCCGCCGCCCAGGACCTGCCACGCAAGTTCCTCGAGGCGATCCTCGCCGACCTGCGCCGCGGCGGCCTGGTCACCAGTGTGCGTGGCGCGCGGGGCGGGTACATCCTGGCGCACGGCGCGGAGGACATCACCATCGGCGACGTCATGCGGGCCGTCGACGGGCCGCTGTGGGAGGTGCACGGGCTCCGCCCGCAGGACACCTCCTACAGCGGCCTGGCCCAGCACCTGCCGGTGGTGTGGGTGGCGATCCGGGCGAGCGTCCGCGACGTCGTCGACCGGACGTCGCTGGCCGAGGTGCTCAGCGGCGACCTGCCGGCACACGTACGGGCCCTGGCCGAGCAGCCCGACGCCTGGCACAACCGCTGAGGGCACCCTCGCCGACCCGCCTGTCGAGGTGGGCCCGACCGCTCACGCGAAACGGAACAGCGGCGGGAACACCACCACGACCACCATGGCCCACACCCCGAACACCGGCAGGTAGCGACACTGCCACATCTCCAGGTCGGAGAACGGCCGTCGACCGGTGAGGAAGCCGAGGTAGAGCTGCAGGGAACGGGCCAGGGTGACCAGCAGGACGACGTTCTCCCCGAGCGCGGCGAGCTTGTTGGGGCTGGCGCCGTACTCCCCGATCCGGCCGGCCATCGCGGCCAGTACGAGGACGTCCACGAGCAGCGTGGCGGCGACGAGGATCACCTGCATCCAGTCGTACGCGCGCGGCGGGCCCAGCGGGTCCCGGGCGGAGATCGCGAACAGCAGCAGCCCGAAGACCAGCGCCACCAGCAGGTCGAAGAAGATCAGCACCGTACGGTCCAGGTCGACGAACCGCCCGGTGAACAGGACCGTGCCGAGGAAGCTCAGGACGACCACCGTGCACAGCGGCGTGAAGACCGCGGTCAGCACCGGTGCCATGTTCTCCACGACGTTCTTCTTCGCCTCCACCAGCCAGCCGGCCACCACGACACCCGCACCGGCGCAGATCGGGATGATCCACTCGCTCACGGCGGTGGTGAGGTCCACCTCGATCATCGCGAAGATCGAGATCGTCAGACCGGCCAGCACGCCTCCGCCGAGCGCGATCAGCACGTAGTAGATGACCAGTTCGCCGGTGAAGCGGACGAAGTCCATCCGGTGCCGGACCGACCTCCAGTCCCGGCCCAGGTAGACCGCCCCGACCGCGAGCCACAGCGCGAGGAAGAGGTGGATCGCCAACAGCACCTCGGTGTGCCGGGGTTCCCGGAACGGATAGAGCCCGGCGGTGAGCAGACCGGCGGCCGCGACGGATCCGACCAGTGCCAGTGCCCCCGGGCGTACGGTCCGCCGCAGCCAGGCGTACCAGCCGGCGAGGACGAGGAAGCCGACCACCCCGACCAGCACGACCGGACGGAGATCGTCACTGCTCAGCCACAGGAACGGCAGCCGGATCGCCAGCCCGAGCCCGAGCCCGAACCCGAGTGCCCCGGCCAATCCGCGGAGGCCCTCCCCGGGGACGTCGGTGGCCCCGGCCAGGACCAACTGCTTCCACAGCCGCTCGGAATGGGCCTCGGCGAAGTCGCGGGCCAGAGCGTCCTGGCGGCCGAGCCGCTTGACGGCGACGAGGAAGGCCTCGTCGTCGGACAGGCCCCGCTGCGACAGGTCGTCGATCTGGTCGAGCAGGTGTGATTCCACTTCGGCGACGTCACCCGCGCTCACACCGGGCCGATCGGCCAGGTAGGCACGCCACTGGGCCAGTTGGTCGGCCAGGGCGGAGCCGTGCTCGGAGACCGTCACGTCACTGCCCTCCCGCGACCACGGGGGTGGTCGGGGGTTCGGGCCACACCGCGCGCAGGGCCTCCACCACCACGTCCCACTGCTTGCGGTGCTCGGCGACGGCGTCGTGGCCACGCTCGGTCAGGTGGTAGTACTTGCGGCGCCGGTTCGTCTCGGCGACCCCCCAGTGGGAGGAGACCAGCCCGTCGCGCTCCAGCCGGTGCAGCAGCGGATAGAGCAGGCCCTCGCTCCACTCCAGCTCGCCGCCGGACAGTTCGGCGACCCGCCGGATGATGGCGTAGCCGTAGTTGTCGCCCTCGGCGAGGATGCCGAGCACCATCGGGGTCGCCGACGCCGCGACCAGATCCTTGACCACGCGCATGCGGAGCGCCCCTCCCTGTTTCCCTGTCGATGACCCGTGTCTCGTCGATGCCTCAGGTCCGGGGCCGCTGATCCTGCGTCTCCGGGACCACGCCGGTCACCTTGACGTATTAGGCAAGTGGAAGCGTAGCAGAACGGCCACGCGGCACCCCGGAGGCGCGTCGTCCGTGGCCCGCGGCATCCGCCTGTGAATCGGTCCGCAGACGCACAGGCAATCCCGGGCGTGTCGGGGCAGTCCCTGGCATAATGCGGCCGCGGGCGCGGGGGAGCCCTGTGGGAAACCTGTGCACAACCCTCGTACGGCGCCACGCCGGGGCGTGCCGTAAGTGGCCCGGTCGCCCCCGGACGTGGTGCACTTGTCCACGTCACACCAAGCTCGCACCGGGGAACTTCGACATGAGCACCGACACCATCGACACGACACGACCCGCTTCAGAACCTGCACCCCCGGCCGGCGGTGGACTCACCGTGTTCGTGGTCGGTGCGCTGCTCGTCCTCCTCGGTGTCCTCGCCCTCATTGTGGGGGCCCTCACCAACGTCACACTGGCCCTGGCCATCGGGGCCTGCTCGGCCGTGACGGGCGCCTTCCTGCTGTCCTGCCGCGAGCTGCGGTAGCGGCGCGGGCCCTCGGCCCGCACGAGCCCTCGACCCGTACGGACCCGCAATCCGTACCGGTGGAAATTCCGTCGCTGACCACACAATTTCGACCGGTACGGGTCGAGGGGGGCGCGCGTTCGACCGGTACGGGTCGAGGTGGCAGGACCGGTACGGGTCGAGGTGGCAGGGGCGCGCGCCACAGCGGCGTACCGTCCGTGTCACTCGGCGTTCACCCTTCGGCCACCCGGATGCGCTTGTCTTCCTCCACACGTACGTCCGTGAAGGAGCCCAAGTGTCCACCACGCCCACCCGCAAGGTCGCAGCCGGCCTCAGCGTTCTCGCGCTGACGCTCGGATCGGGAGTGCTGCTGGGACTGCCCGCCGCAGCCGCCCCGGCCCCCGCCCAGTTCCACCGCCTGGCCACCCTGCCGGCGTACCTCAACAATGACGACCCCGCCGATCCGGCAGTGGCCGAGATCTCCACCATCACCGAGGACGGCAACACCGTCATCTCGACCGACTCGGCCGGCGAGCAGCTCGGGTTCTTCGACATCACCGACCCGGCCAACCCGAAGCCGGCCGGCAAGGTCGACCTCCCGGGCGAGCCGACCTCGGTGTACGCGACCGGCGACTACATCCTCGCGGTGGTCAACACCTCCGAGTCGTACGCCGACCCCTCCGGCGTGCTGATCGTGCTGGACGCGACCACCCGTACGGAGTTGGCGTCGGTCGATCTGGGTGGCCAGCCCGACTCGATCGACGTCAACCCGGACGGCACTCTGGCCGTCATCGCGATCGAGAACGAGCGTGACGAGGAGGTCAACGACGGCGACCTGCCGCAGTTGCCGTCGGGTGGCGTGGTGACCATCGACCTCACCGGCGATCCCGGCTCCTTCGCCGCCAACCACCTCGACCTGTCGGCGCTGTCCGCAGCCGCGGCCGGCTTCGTCGAGCCGAGTGATCTGGAGACCGAGTACGTCAAGTTCTCCCCCTCCGGCAAGAAGATCGCCGTCACGTTCCAGGAGAACAACGGCATCGCCATCATCGACGC
The DNA here is from genome assembly GCA_964528755.1 of uncultured Propionibacteriaceae bacterium. GTDB lineage: Bacteria > Actinomycetota > Actinomycetes > Propionibacteriales > Propionibacteriaceae > Raineyella. Next base: position 22,864 of record CAZGWN010000045.1, on the reverse strand, counting down.
CGACGACTTCTCGGTGAAGGGCTTCACCGCCGGCGCCACCTCGGTCTCCGGCATCGACACCGTCGAGGACGGCGACATCCGCCTGGACGGTTCGATCTCCGACACCCCGCGCGAGCCCGACGCGATCGGCTGGGTGGACGACGAGCACGTGGCCACCGCCAACGAGGGCGACTGGAAGGGCGGCACCCGTGGCTGGACCGTCTTCGACGCCGCCACCGGCGAGGTCGTCTGGGACGCCGGCAACAGCTTCGACCACCTCGCCGTGGAGTACGGCTTCTACCCCGACAGTCGCTCCGACGCCAAGGGCTCCGAGCCCGAGGGTCTCGCGGTGGCGACCATCGACGGCACCCGCTACGCCTTCGTCGGGTCCGAACGGGCCAACTTCGTCGCCGTCTACGACGTGACCGACCCGGCCGACCCGGTCTTCACCCAGTTGGTGCCCTCGACCAACGGGCCCGAGGGCCTGCTGGCCGTGCCCGACCGCGGCCTGCTGGTGGTCTCCTCCGAGGAGGACGACCCCGACGTCAGCGTCCGCGCGACCGTGCAGATCTACAGCTTGGGCGACGGCGTCGCCGACACCCCGACGATCCACTCCGAGGTCGTGGACGGCTCGCCGATCCCGTGGACCGCGCTCGGTGCCCTGTCCGCCAAGCCGGATGACCCGACCCACCTGTGGACCGCGCCGGACAAGGCGCTGCAGCCGTCGCGGATCTTCGGCGTCGACGTGACCAAGACCCCGGCACTGATCGACTCGGTGCTGCCGATCACCAACGCCGACGGCACGCCGGCCGAGCTCGACATCGAGGGCCTCCACGCGCAGGCCGACGGCACCTTCCTGCTGGCCGTCGAGGGCTCCGACGGCGCCGGCAACAAGATCGTCCAGGTGAACGCCAAGGGCGTCATCACCAACACGATCACGCTGCCCGCCGAGATCGCCGACAAGCTCGGCGCCCAGGGCCTGGAGGGCGTCACCGTGCTGCCCGAGACCGGTGACATCCTGGTCGCCGTACAGCGTCCGCTGAAGGGTGAGGACTTCGCCCGGATCGGCCTGTACAAGGTCACCGACAAGGCCTGGCACTGGTTCGGATACCCGCTGGAGACCACCTCCACCGAGGGCGACTGGATCGGCCTGTCGGAGATCACCATGGTCGACGACGACACGATCGCCGTCATCGAGCGCGACAAGCTCAACGGACCCAACGCGAAGCTGAAGGCGGTCTACACCGCCGACCTGCCGCAGGAGTGGGAGACCGAGCCGGTCCTGCTGGACAAGAAGCTCGCCATCGACGTGCTGCCGACCCTGCAGGCCTTCAACGGCTGGACCCAGGAGAAGCTGGAGGGCCTGACCATCGGCGCTGACGGGAACGTGTACGCGGTGACCGACAACGACGGTGTCGACGACTCGACCGGTGAGACCCAGTTCCTCCGGCTGGGGACGGCGAAGGACATCTTCGGGACCGATGAGTCGCCCAGCCCGACGCCGAGCGCCTCGCCGAGCACCACCCCGTCGGAGAAGCCGACCTCGACGCCGTCCGTGAAGCCGGCCCAGCCGGTCGGCGACGACGGGACCGGCAACCTGGCCGACACCGGCGCCCCGTACGGGATCGCGCTGGCTGCCGTGGCCGGTGCCGCACTCGTCGCCGGCGGCATCGTGGCGCTGCGCCGCCGCTGACGCTTGCCGCAGGTTCGCTTGGGGCCGGTCATCCGCACGGGTGACCGGCCCCTTGAGTGACGATCAACACACCAAACCTGACCGAAAGGCGATGGCCCACATCTCCACATCCTCAATAGCTTGTGGGACACGGACAAGACCAACAACTTGACCAAAGTCGTTCGCTCATTGGTCGCCTTTGTGGCCGTGTTCGTGGGATATTGTCCAAGCACGAACTCACGGGCTCATCCGGTGAAGCCTTCATTCAACGTGAAATCGAGAATTGCGTCCTAAAATACGGCTGCATCCTCACATATGCTCCGCATGACGTGATCTGTGCCCGGAACAATGGACTATTCTCGCATAGCGACGCCGGTGAATAGTCGATCGACCGAGGATTCGAGCACGACGTGCATGTTCGCCCAACGACACAAGTGCCTCGAAAAGCCTCCCAAGGAGAGCTCGTGAAAGTATTGCGATTTGTCTGTCTCTGGCTCCTCATCGATCTTGCCATCACTGGAGGCCTGGTTGCGATCGCAAGATTCTCCGACCGCGGCCTCGGCCCCGTTGAACTTCTGCTGTCGTTCGCCGCCAGCTAGATCGTCGCGCTGCTCGCGATGCTGGTGGCTCGGTGGCATCCAGCAAAGCGGTAGCCTGCCCTTCCTCCCCTCCGTCGAAGCGACTATGCCTCCGCTCTCGCAGGATCCCACGCGTTCCTGCGAGAGCAATGGCACTCTTGCCCGATGAATCCTGCACCCCGAGCAGTCCCAGCTCTGACTTCAGCCTGATCGGTGGTGTTGACTCCAGCCCACCGTGCCGATGTGGTGACCCGACGGGAGCGAGCGTGAAGCGTCCGTGAAGCCGCGACCCGAGGCGACATCCGCGCGCGAAGAACTCACCCGAGGTCGATCCGCTCGTCGCAGGCATCGCGAACGTCGTCGTTGTGCGTCGCGATGAGGTCGGTCGCGCCGTCGTCGGCCAGGGTCCGGAGAGTGCGTATCACCACCGCGGCGTTGCCGTGGTCGAGCGCCCCGGTCGGCTCGTCGGCGAGGATCAGCGCCGGTCGCTTGGCGATCAGGCGAGCCAGCGCGAGTCGCTGCTGCTCCCCGCCGCTGAAGTGGTGGGTCGGCTCGGCCTCGCGACCACTGAGGCCGACCTGTTCCAGGGCTTCTGCGATGCGCTGCGACCGCTCGGGCGTACGTTGCCCGGGGATGGCGACGACCACATTCTCGCGGACGGTGGCGTCGGGGATGAGCGCATAGTTCTGGAACAGGTAGCCCAACGTGTTGCGGCGGTAGAGGCGTCTGCGGCGCTGCCCGAGGCCGCTGAGGGGGCGATCGTCGAGGGTGATGGTGCCCTCGTCGGGACGGTCCAGTAGCCCGATGCAGTTGAGCAGGGTCGACTTGCCCGAGCCGCTCGGCCCGACGATGGCGGTTATGGTGCCCGACGGTATGTCGCGGGTGAGGTTCTGCCACAGCACGTGATCGCCGTAGCGCTTGGTGAGGTTGTCCAGGTGCAGCATGTGATGGCTCAGCTCTCGGCGGTATGAGTGCGAATGGTGCGCCTGGTGACCGCGTGCAGCGCCACCACGGTGAGTCCGACACTGACGAGTGCGACCACCACGGCTGTGGGCAGGAGGCGCGGGTCGGGTGGTGGGTAGCCCTGGGACAGCGTCCAGTCCGTGCTGATCCACCCGATCACCCCCCACGTCGCGACCGCCAGGCCCAGCAGACCGTCGAGCACCAAGGGCAGAGCGATGATTCGCGCCGTGGGCCAGCCGTGGACGAAGCGGACGAAGATGCGGTCGCTGTTGCGTGCCGCAAAGACGACGCCGATGGCGGCCGAGGTGATGGTCAGGGCGATCATTCCCGCCACCAGGCTCAGTGCTTCCACGCGCATGTTGCGGGCGGTTCGGTTCATCTGCTGAGCGGCGTTGGCGCTGACCGACTTGATTCCCGCGACGTAGTCGGACACGCCGTGTTCGGCGACGGCGGTCTCCGCGGCTTGCCGGTCGGTGAACGCCAACCCGGAGGTGGTCGACCATGCCGACAGAGTGTCGTCCGACAGGGCAGGGCTGCCGGTGGGCAGCGCCACCACGATCGGGTTGTCGAGCGTGAAGTCCTCGACGTCGTAGAGGGCCGCTCCGTAGGTGAAGACCGTCTGGCCCGGGCGGAGCTCCACGGCGTCCACGTGGGCCACCGGGTGAGATGGCCCATCATTCGTGGGCGGCTCGAGCACCGACTCAACGGTGGCCACCACGGCCTCGTGCCGGGGCCACAGGGCCGCGGGGATCCCGATGACGGCCTCGTCCTCCCCGTCGGGTGCGGCCAAGGGCGATCCATCGGCGATGATTACCGGCTGTCGATCCAGATGGGTGGCATTGGTGACCACCGTGGGCGTACGTGGAGCATCTGCCGACCACGGGACCTGGTCGGTGACCTCGTGGGAGATGAGCACCTCGCCGCGGCGGTCGGCGTCTCGGATCATGGCGCCGATGGCGTCGAACGGCGTACCCGGATCTGCGGATGTCACCGCATCGCTGACGGTTCCGCTCGTCAGGATGAAGGCTGCCGGAGTCCGCCACAGGTCGTGCTGGCGCCGATAGTCCCAGGTCACGTCGGCGAAGCTCATCAGCGCGGTCACGATCACCACGACGAGGATCAGGGCCGGGATTCGGACTGCGCCGATGGCGATCCAGGAGGCGCCGCCGGTGAGTTCGCCCTTGAGCGCTCCCACGATGGTGGTCCGGTGGGTCAGTAGCAACGCAGCGACATGGGCGGCGAGGGAGACACCGGTCAGGACAGCGGCGATAAAGAGACCCGCCCCCATCAGGAAGGTCCATTGATGCCCGCCGTTGTAGGCCAACCCGGCCGTCGTCAGGATCCCAATGCCAACGACCAGCGCAGCGACAGCCACCGGTAATGCTCGGCGCAGGTCCCGTCCCAGGATCGCGGCGAATGATCTGCCCAGCAGACGCTGGGTTCCGTACGACCGGGTGTTGCCGAAGGTCGCCGCCCCGACCAGTGCCGCACACGTGAGGGCGACGATGCAGCCGGCCCACCACAGCGGTGTGGCGAAGAGCAGCCGCATCCACGCTGCGAAGTCCCGGGTGCTCTCCACCTGCGCGGATACACCGAGGCGGGCGACCTCCTCACCGAGGGGCCGGGCTGTCGCGACCGGGGCCATCACGTAGTAGTACGCCCGCGGGTCCGTGTCTCCCAACCGGTCCGCGGCGAGCACCGTGGTGGTGATCGACTGCGAGAAGCCCGGATACCCCTCCGTCAGCCAGCGGGTGGACGGGGCGTGATCGTCGCCGACGAAGAGGTAGAGCACACGGGAGGCGTCCGGATTCGACGGATCGACCTCGAGTTGGGCGATGTTGATCCCCTGCGACGTCGCGTACGCGGCGACGGCGTTGTGGATCCGGTCGAGTTGGGCGTCCGGTTGCGCGTCCCGCAGGACGAGCAGGGATCGAGCAGGCGCAATACTCGCCTCGTCGTTGACGACCGTGACGACCCAGCCGAGCAGCAGACCGGTGACAACGGCAAGAACGTAGCCGATCTGCATGATTCGGTTGAACACGGGGACCCCTCAGGTGGGACGCCGATCAGCTGTCCACAGGAGGAAATCCGACAGAGCCTGGTCTGGCCGCCCCGAACATTGACGACGACGGGGAGTTGACCAGGCCCAGCTCGAATGCCCTGAGGATGAGGCGAATCCGGTTCGAGCAGTCCAGTTTGGTCATCAGCGTCGACATGTAGCCCTTCACGGTTGATTCGGCCAGGTTGAGTCGAGCGGCGACTTCCCGGTTGGTTGCGCCTTGACAGGCCACTCCGAGGACAGCTCGTTCTTGAGTCGTCAGGACGGCGGAGGCAAGGACGCCGCCGGCCATCGTGCTGAATCCGCCCGGATCCGAGAAGGGCTCCGAAACAACGGCTACTCCGGCGTGGACCAACAGCACCGCTCGCAAGAGGCTGGCAGCGTCAACATCCTTGTGCAGTATGCCGGACGCGCCGGCCTCGGCCATCAGTCGGCCGTAGTCGGCGACCGAGAATGTGGTGAGACCCACCACCTTGAGCGATGGCCGGCACGCCAGCAGGCGACGGGTCGTTTCGACGCCATCCATCCCCGGCATCCGTACATCCACGAGCGCGACATCGAGATCGTGCTGGGAAGCGTAGGCCAAGGCCTCGGCCCCACCGGCCGCCACCGCGACCTCCGCGACACCGTCGGCCCCGGAGAAGAAGCTCGACAGCGCCTCCCGGACCGGCGGGTCGTCGTCGACCACCAGCAGCTGGATCTTGTCGTCAGGCTCGTTGGCTACCATCGCTGTCTCCGAGTCACACACACGCGGACCGTACCAGTGCCCGGGGTCAGGGGAGGAGCATTCTGCTTCACCACCCGACCGCGCGGAGAGTGAGGCGCCTTCAGCTTCAGCCCCAATCGTGGTAGCCGTACAGAATCTCGACGGCCCGGCGACGCTGTTCGAAGCTGAGGTCCCTTTCGTGCATGTCGAGCACGATCAGTTTCCAGCGCCGCCCGTCATCTCCCAGAACAACCTCCCACTCTCTGGCCGCTCCCGCATCGCTGAAGCGAAGGTAGTCCCCGACATCGGTGCGCCAGGCCTCGACACAGGAGAGCCGCCCGTCTCCACAGAGCTCATTGGTGGCATCCACAGCATGGAGACCGTTGTCGGCGATAAGTTCTTCCGCCGTGATACGGGGCCCGAGAAACCCGGCGTAGGAAGCCCCGGCAACCGAGCCAGTCAGTAACAGCGCCCCGGCGACAATCCACCCGGCCCACGTGGCCCAACGATGAGATTTTGTCATCAGTGGTAAGTCGCCGTCTTCCAGTTGCAGCGGTGGGTTCCGACGCCTTTGACCCACGTCACGGTTCGGGTGGGGCGAAACTGCTCGAGATTCCACACTCCGCCGATGCCATATACTGCTCCACCGACGTGGCACTGATATTGCTGGATGAGCGTTCTCTTCGCCTTCAGCCCAGGCTGCCGTGAAGTCGCTTCGGCCCATCCCTGATTCAGCATGATAGCAGCTCCGGCCGCAGTGGGAGCATGAACGGCAGTCCCCCATGCTGACTTCCGGAGGTTGTACCGAGGCTGGCCATTGTAGGTGTCCCTGCCAACGGAGTAGAACAAATTCTTTCCCAGCCACGGGTCCGCCACGACCGGATAGGTGACATCGGCATGATCAACATGCTGGGTCAAAGTGGTGCCCTCCAACGTATAGCGAGTCGGGACGTCCTGCCCTGCCGCGTCCTCCGCCCAGGCCGGCGCGATCCCACCGGCGAAGGCGCCTTGAGCGTCAAGGATGGCTACCCAGCTGCCATCGACGATCTCCGCACGTCCACCCGCCGGGAGGATGAGCTCGTACGAGTAGGTCGATGGTGCATCTGGTCCGCTCAGCACGGTCACAATCTGGACCGAGCCGTCCTCCTTGACGATGGGGGATGTAGCGGAGGAGTTCCGGTGGTCGATCGTGGCAACTCCGGCTGCATCCACCTGAAGTCTCTGCTGCCTGGCGGCTTGGGGAAGTCTGATGCCGACGTCTGCCGTGCGACCGGTCGCGTCGTGCAGGGCGATCGATTGTGAAAGATCGTCCGGAACAGTGACGTCAACCTCGTTGAGACTGCGCTCAACGAGGTTGACGCTGGTGTCGCCCTCCCGGGTCAGGACCACCCTTTCATCCAGGCTCTGGGGGGCGACCTCACGGATCGCGCTGCTGGGTGTCGGCGCGGCTGCAGTCGGGAGGAGTCCGCCGAATAGAGTGACGGCAGCGCCCAACCCGGCCACGACCAGGATACGTCTGTTCAGGCCGGCGCGGCCACGGCTGGGTGTTTCGGTCGTCACCACTGACTCTCCGATTCTTGTCGGTACGGTGCTGTCCTGACGCTCAGTCTGGCCGAACCGATGTCAGTAGTGCCACCGACGAAAGTAGGGGCCCTGGGTGATTCCCGTCACGTTCAGGGGCTGGGGAGCGTTTTGCTGCGGGCACGCGGACAGTGAGCGGATCCGGTCGAGTCGACCGCCGGGTTTGGTCGACCCGAGCCCGAGTGATGCCTGGGTCGTAGTCCGACCGGATCGAAGGCTCTCGTTGCCGGCGTTCGTGGTTCGGGGTTGTTCTCTCTGGGCCCTCGAGATTCCTGAGAGCACCAAGAATGGGATCATTCCGAAAGGTCGACTCGTAGGTGAAAACATCCTGGGCAGGGTATTCACTCTGTCCATGATTGGCATCCATAACGAGAACGTGGATGCGGAGAATTTCGTTTTGGTTGGTTCTGATGTGTTGATCGTCGCTCCCGGGCCGTCCGCGACGCGCACGACTTGGTCCAGGACGACCAACTGCATGATCCGGGCGCCGTCGGCCAGTTTGGGACTACCAGGCATCTCGACGCCGGGGGCCGGCCAGTCGTACGGATGACCGGCCCCCGGAGCGGACCTGCGGCAAGCGTCGGCGGCGGCACAGCGCCACGATGCCACCGGCGACGAGTGCGGCACCGGCCGCAGCGGCCGGCACGATCCCGTACGAGGCCGCGACGGAGCTGTGGATCCGGTCGAGTTGGGCGCCCGGTTGAGCGTCCCGCAGGACGATCAGGGATCGAGCAGGCGCCATACCGGCCTCGTCGTTGACGACCGTGACCACCCAGCCGAGCAGCAGACCGGTGACAGCGGCAAACACATAGCCGACCTGCATGAATCGGTGGAACACGGGACTCCTCGTACGGCGAGCCGAAGCGCATGCCCTGGCGCCGATTCTGTCACACCACTCGGCTCCGCCTGCCGCTCCCCCGCTCCACCGCTCGAGGGTTCCGCCCGCACGAATCTGCTCGACGTCGGACACATTCGTACGGGCGAAGGCTACGGGCGAAAAGGCAAACCGAGTCCGTCCGGCATCGACCCTCAACGGTGCGAGGGCTCGATCACCGCATCCTGCTCTCGGCCCAGTACGGTGGCCCCATGGACCTCGGCTACCGCGCACTCATCGCCGCCATCATCACCGCCTTCCGCGTGCTGGGACTGCGCTTCCGCCTGACCGGGCTGCGCCACGTCCCCCGCCACGGCGGCGCGGTCCTGGCGATCAACCACACCGCGCACGTCGATTTCATCTTCGCCGGCTTCGCGGTGTACAAGGCCAACCGCCGGCTCGTCCGGTTCATGGCCAAGAAGTCCATCTGGTCCAGCCCCCTCGCCGGGACCATCATGAGAATGTGCGGCCATATCCCGGTCGACCGGCACGCCGGCGCGGAGGGCTACCGGCTGGCGGTCGAGGCGCTGCGCGCCGGACGCATCGTCGGCGTCTATCCGGAGGCGACCCTGTCACGGGCCTTCGAGATCAAGGAACTCAAGACCGGTGCCGTACGGATGGCCGCCGAGACCGGCGCCCCGATCCTGCCGACCATCGTGTGGGGGGCCCAGCGGATCTGGACCAAGGACCACCCGCGAAACTTCTCCCGCTCCCAGATCCCGGTGCACGTCGCCGTCGGCGCCCCGACCCACGTACGCCCCGACGCGGACGTGCATGCCGCGACCGAGCATCTGCGCGAGGTGATGAGGGCGATGCTCGACGAGGTGATCGCCGGCTACCCGCCGATGACCGGACCCGACCTGGCCTTCCAACCCGCGCGGCTGGGCGGGACGGCCCCGACGCCGGCGGAGGCGTACGCCCGGGACCACGCCGACATGGTCCGCACCACCGACGAGTGGACCCGGTGACGCCGGCCCATCGGTACTTCGGCCGGACTACTGTGAAACCATGAGTGCTGACTCCGCCGTCCGTACCACCCCCCAGAGCGTGCTGGATGCCCTGCCCACCGGGCTGTTCATCGGTGGGCGCTGGCAGCCGACCGACCGCACCTTCCCCGTCACGAACCCGGCCACCGACGAAACCCTCGCCGAGGTCGCCGACGCCGGACCCGAGCAGGCCGTGCAGGCCCTCGACGCCGCCTGTGCCGCCGGCCCGGGCTGGGCGGCCACCTTGCCCCGGAAGCGTTCGGAGGTGCTGCGCCGGGCCTATGACCTGGTCGTCGAACGCCGCGACCTGTTCGCCACCTGCATGACCCTCGAGATGGGCAAGCCGCTGGCCGAGTCGTACGGCGAGGTCACCTACGGCGGGGAGTTCCTGCGCTGGTTCTCCGAGGAGGCGGTCCGGATCTGGGGCCGGTACGGGACCGCGCCGAGTTCGGGGCAGCGGATCCTCACCACCAAGCAGCCCGTCGGGCCGGTGTACGCGATCACGCCGTGGAACTTCCCGTTGGCGATGGGCACCCGAAAGATCGGTCCGGCGCTGGCCGCCGGCTGTACGGTCGTCGTCAAGCCTGCCCATGACACCCCGCTGACCACGCTGCTGCTGATGCAGGTCTTCGCCGACGCCGGGCTGCCCGCGGGCGTGGTCAACTGCGTCACCTCGAGCAGTTCGAGCGCGGTGTCCGCCCCGATCCTGTCCGACCCGCGGCTGCGCAAGCTGACCTTCACCGGCTCGACCTCGGTCGGCAAGTCCCTGCTCCACCAGGCCGCCGACCACGTGCTGCGCACCTCCATGGAGCTCGGCGGCAACGCGCCGCTGCTCGTGCTGCCCAGCGCCGACGTCGACCGGGCCGTCCAGGGCGCCCTCGACGCCAAGATGCGCAACGTCGGGGAGGCCTGCACCGCGGCCAACCGGCTGTACGTCCACGCCCCGCTCGCCGACGAGTTCGCCGCCAGGCTGGCCCAGCGGATGCGCGCCCTGCAGGTCGGCAACGGGCTGGAGGAGGGCGTCCAGGTCGGGCCGCTGATCACCGAGCGTCAGCTCGGCACCGTCACCGAGCTCCTCGACGACGCCGTCACCCGCGGCGGCACGGTGGTCACCGGCGGGGAGCGGATCGAGGGTCCGGGTCACTTCCTGCAGCCCACCGTGGTCACCGGCGTGCCGCACGACGCCCGGGTGATGCGTGAGGAGATCTTCGGCCCGTTCGCCCCGATCACCACCTTCGAGACGGTCGACGAGGCGGTCGCGCTGGCCAACAACACCGAGTACGGGCTGATGTCGTACGTCTTCTCGGAGAACCTCGGCGAAGCGCTCGGCACTGCCGAAAGGCTCGAATCCGGCATGGTCGCGCTCAACTCCGGGGTGGTGTCCGATCCGGCGGCGCCATTCGGCGGGGTGAAGCAGTCCGGGCTCGGCCGCGAGGGCAGCCACGAAGGCATCGAGGAATACCTGGAGACCAAGTACATCGGGATCCGGCTCTGACCTGAGCGCCGATCAGTCGAGCAGTGCCCGCCCGAACAGCGCGAAGGCACCGGCGAGGCAGGCGATCACCGATCCCCGGGTCGTCCACCCGGCGATCCGGTCCCGCAATTGGGGCGACAGCCGGGAGCGGCGAGGCGCTACCGCCCGGACGGCCATCGGCGTCCAGGCCGGGGCGAGGACGGCCACGGTGACCGTGGCAAGCAGCGCGATGCCCTCGCCGGCGGGCAGGTCGGCCGCGCCGATCCGCTGCGCCATCGCCAGGTAGAGCGGCACGGTGGTCAGGTTCGTCGCCATGCCGAGGGCGCCCCAGCCGATCAGGCTGCGAGGCAGGCCGGGTTCGGCGCCGGCCGGGTGTGCGGACGGCTTCTCGGGGCTGGTGGATCCGTGCCGATCCCGGTCCGGGCCGCGGACCATCGAGACCGCGAGGACGACGAGAAGCACGCCCAGCAGGACATCGATGCGGCGGGAGGCGAACTCCCGCTCCGCCTGCTGCGCGACCGTTGCGCCCAACAGACCCATTCCCACCGTGCCCAGGACGACGAGCACCGCGACATTCCCGGCCAGGAAACGCCATCCGCCGCGCAGCCCGGCGTGGGTGACGACGGTCGACGCATTGAGGAAGACGACCGGGCTGATCGCCGCGAGCAACGACAGGGGAATCAGCCAGGCCACCAGCCCCCCGACACCCTCCATGACGCCAGCGTATGCGCACCGACCCCGGCGCGGCGTGCGCGCCGGGTCACGACGTGCGACGATAGCGCCGGGAGGTGGAGATGTGACTGAGGACACATTGGCCGCGGCCGACGGCCGTACGTCTCGGCGTCGGGCGACGAGCGGGCGGCTGCGGGCGGCGGCCCTCGGATTGTTCGCCGAGCGCGGGTACTCCGCGACCTCGGTGGACGACATCGCGCGGCGCGCCCGGGTGAGCCGAGGGAGCCTGTTCTACAACTTCGGGTCCAAGCGCGGGTTGGGGCGGGCGGTGGTCGTCGAAGCGGCCGAGCGGGTCGCCGCGACCGCCCGGCAGGCCCGGGAGGGCCGGTCCGGATGGTCGGCCCTGGACGCCGTGGTCGGCGCGGTGCTGCGGGAGTTCGACGCGGATCCGGCGACCTGCCGGGTGCTCGTCGGTGAGCTGTTCCGGGCCGAGCGCCCCTGGCACGACGACCTGCCTGCCGCCCGCGCCGCCGTGCTCGCCCCGATCACCGAGGTCGTCGCCGAGGTGGCCGCGGAGCGCCCGGGGGCCCATCACCCCCGACCCGAGTCCCACCATGACCACATCGCCATGGCGATCCTCGGCGCGGTGGTGTTCTGCGCGCTGGACCGGATGACGTACGCCCCCGACGGCGGGCTCGACGACCTGCACGACGCGCTGATGGCTACGGTCCGCGGGCTGCTCGACCCGGATGACTCCGTCGTGTGAAGTAGACCACATATTCGAATGGGCGGCCGATTCCGGGTAGGCTTCTGCCCAGCAATGCCGCAGCAATGCTCCGCGGTCGACGCTGATCCGGACTGCCTCACGTACGGGGTGACCGGGCCCGACAGGACCCGGCCCGAAGGGCTCGAAAGGATCAGCATGACATTCACTTCCCTCACCACCGGTGACCTCGGCGACGTCCTCGCCGCGATCGGCCACCATCACGACCGGACGATCGCTCCGGCCCCGCAGGCCCGTGATCTCACCGATTTTGTCGGCGGCGACCAGGTACACAGCATGATCTGAGTCACCCGGTTCGGTGGCCCGGCGAACGGGCCACCTCGACCCGGTCGTTGTGCGACAATGCCGGTCATGTGGTGGGCGACGAGGCCCACCCGACACCGAGGAGCCGCGCATGCGTCCGCAGGCAGATGACATCCTGCTCTTCCTCGAGGTGGTCCGGCACGGATCGTACTCGGCTGCCGCCGCAGCCCTGGGCGTCAACCACACCACGGTCAGCCGCCGGATGACCGCCCTCGAGAAGGCCGTCGGCGGCGCCCTGCTCTCCCGCGCGGCCGGCACGTGGGAGCCGACCGAGCTCGGTCGGCGCTACGTCGAGGCGGGCGAATCCATCGAACGTGCGATCACACCGCTGGAGCATGCCGTGGCGAGCGGTCACGTCACCGGGTTGGTTCGGACCGTGGTCCCGGACGCCTTCGGAGCGGCCATCATGAGCCGGGTCGCGGTGATGCTCAACCGGGACCATCCGGGCATCCAGGTCGAGATGATCAACTCCACCCGGCAGGCCAGTCTGCACAGCACCGGCGAGGACTTCCTCGTCACCGTCGGCCGGGTGGAATTGCCCCGCCGGGAGTCGTTGCGGTTTGCCGACTACCGGCTGGGACTGTACGCGTCCCGGGACTACCTCGCCGCGCACGGCCGACCCGTCACCCTCGCGCAGGTCGCCACCCACCCGCTGGTGTACTACGTCGAATCGGCCCAGGACGTGTCCGCACTCGACTTCCGCGGCGGGCCCCTGCTCGGGATGCGCCAAGCCGTCAGTGCGACCAGTTCGCTGGTGCACGTCGGGCTGACCCGAGCCGGGGCCGGCATCGGACTGCTGCCCCGTTTCCTCGCCGACAGTTACCCCGATCTGGTCCGGGTGCTGCCGGAGGAGATCGATTTCCTCGCCACGTACTGGGCCAGTGCGCGGCCCGAGGCGCTGCGCCGACCGGCGGTCCGGGTGGTGCTCGCCGCGCTCAACCAGGTGTTGGAGGCGATGCGCCCGACGCTCAACCCGGCCGAACTTCCACGAGCGGCCCGCAACGGCCACCCCGAACGGGTCGGCGTCGGCCACGGGCCACGCCCCGGGCGCGGGCTCAGTTGATCTGCAACCCGTCCAGCACCGTCGGATCGAGCGTGCCGTTCGGCGGCAGCAGGTCCCGAACGGCCGCCGCGGTGTCGGACCGGATCGGCAGACCGCGGTCGCGGGCCGCCCGCAGACAGGTCTGCACCATGACGCGCGGGTCCCCGCTGGCTCGTGCCGCGGCCAGGTCCCGCTCCGGGATCCCCGGTCGGACGTCACGCTCGAGCAGCTGCGCTGCTTCTCGATAGATGGACATGCGCCCAGTCTAGGAAGGTCGGCCCGCCTGGGCGCCCGATTCCCGGCGACGTGACCCGTACGTCACCCAAAGTCCTCTCACCAGGAACCCCCGCCGCCCCCACCGACGCCGCCCCCCACGCTGCCGCCGCTCATCCCCGACATCCCGCCGGCACCGGCCGACGCCGACCACACCCCGGCCGAGCTCGACGCATCGACGAACGATGTGTCGCCGCCGAAGAAGGCGTTGTCACCGGAGAAGACCGACATGCCGGCCGCCGACGCATACCAGCTCGGCTCGGCCACGGGCCGGCCCGCGGCGACCATCTCCCGGAACAACCCGACCCAGCGCGACTCGACGCCGAAGACCATCGCCCACGGCAGGTAGCGGGAGAAGATGTCGTGGTCCTCCTCGACCCGGATCTGGTCGGCCTCGGCGGTCATCAGGTACTCCTTGAAACCCTCGGCCTGCGCCAGCACCGCCGACCCCTGCGGGGTGCGGGTGGAGACGAAGATCCCGGCCACACCCAGGGCCAGCCCGACCAGGACGACCCCCAGCCCGACCAGGCCCCACGCGGCCCACCAGGCGAGCAGCACGGCGAGTCCGGCCCCGATGATCATCACCGCCAGGCCGCCGAGGATCCACAGAGCCTTGTCGACGTCGGGGCGGCGGCGGTACCAGCCGCGCTCGACCATCTCGCGGTAGAGCGCACTCTGGGTGGCCTGGACCACCTGCGCGATCCGATCGCCGAGATCCTTGCGCAGCAGCGGGTCGGACTCCTCGGCGAAGAGCTTCTCGTCGAGGCGGGCGAGCGGGGCCGGCAGACGGGAGCGGTCGGCGTCGAGCCGGTGCAGCCGCCAGTCGGTGAACTTGCTCGTGCCGGAGAGGGCCCGCTTCCAGCCGGGGTCGTCGGAGGCCTCCGACGCCACCTCCTCCACCCGCAGGTAGCCACGGGTGGCCAGGTCGACGATCCCGGCGACCACGTCGCGGGAGTTCGCGGTGCCGTCGACCAGAGTGCCGATCTCGCTGGCGGTGGCGTCCTCGGGCGGAGTGAAGCGGACGGCCACGGGCGTACGCCGGCGCCTGCCGACCTCGCCCTCGGCCCCCGCCGCCGGGGTGAGGCCCGGGGTGAGCCCCTGGTAGGCGACGTCCCGACCGAAGCGGCGGAACAGCCAGAACACCAGCGCGGCGCCGACCGCGACCACCCCGAGCGAGCTGAGGCCCGTGGCAGGGGTCAGGGCGAAGGTGTTCGCCGGCCGCAACCGCTTGGCGTAGACGGGCTCAGCGCCGGTGAAGGTCCCGGCCGGCCACTGCGCCACCACCGTCAGGCCCTGCCCGGCGGCAAGACTGTCCTGGGTGAAGACGGCCCGGGTGCCGTCGGTGGTGGCGCCGGTGCACGCGTCGTCGGAGGCCGCGCTCCCCGCGTAGCAACGGGTGCCGGTGACGGGGACCGGTCCCTCGACGGTGACCGAGACGTCCTCCATCGGCACCTCCCAGCCCGTGCCGATGGCATTCCAGTAGATCTCGTCACCGGTCCCGCCGGTGGCGCGCGGATTGACCACCCCGCCCAGGGTGTAGGACACGATGTAGTGCTGGACACCCTCCACGGTCCGGCCCTCGTCGCCGACGCGGATGGCCACGGCGCCGTCCTCGCGCTCCACCTCGACCTGCGCCGGGGCGCCGCTCGGGCTGGTGGCGGTGACGTCGGACACGTCGAGGACCCGCCAGACATCGGGGTTGTCCTGGACCGCCTGCCGGGTCGGCAGCGTCACGTACGGCCCATGGTCCCCGCCGCCGCGGAACTCCATCTCGAAGTCGGCGGTGACATGCATCGCGCCACCGTCGGCGTCGGCCGCCGCGGTGACGTCCATCCTGCGGATCGGGTCCTCCTCGTCCGCCCGGGCGGGCAGCACCCCGGCCGAGGAGAGCAGCAGCACACCAGCGGCGAGAATCGCGCCGACCTGGGCGAAGGGGAAGGAGGATCGGCGGGCACGAGTTGGTCCGATGTCGGGCGTCGTAGCCATGCCTCCACGGTACCCGAGCGCTCCGACACTCGGTCGGGGCCGGGCCCGGCCGGGGATGGGCCCCGGGCTCAGCCCGGTGGTGGCAGCTCCAGCGGCCGTCCGGCGACCATCAGCACGACCCGGTCGCTGGCCGCAGCGACGGTCTGGTTGGTGCGTCCCAGCAGATCGGCAAAGGTCCGGCCCGCCGGGTAGGCGGGCACGCCCCCCCAGCCGACCTCGTTGGTGACCGCCACCGCCGGGTAGGGGCAGGCCCGCCAGGCGTCGGCCAGGGCGTCCACGGCGCCGAGCACCCGGTCCTGCCACCGCTCCCGCGGGGCCTCCCAGGCGTCGAGGTCGTCGAGCGTACGGGTCAGCCAGGTGCCCAGGCAGTCGACGAGCAACGGGCCGGTGGCGGCCCGGACGGCGGCAGCGACGTCGGCCGTCTCGACGGTCGTCCAGTTCCCCGGACGGCGCGCCCGGTGGGCGGCGATCCGGGCCGCCCACTCCGGATCGGTGAGGGGATCGGGGACCGGCCCGGGGGCGACGTACGTCACCGTGGGGGCATCGGCGAGCAGACGCTCGGCGTAGGTGGACTTGCCCGACCGGACGCCTCCGGTGACCAGGATCCGAGGCATGCGCGCCAGTCTAGGCCGGGATCCTCCGCGGTTCGCGGGCCGGGGCTACCGCCCGACGCTGACCAGTCCCGACTCGTAGGCGACCACCACGATCTGGGTACGGTCACGCAGCCCGAGCTTGCCGAGGATGCGGGAGACATGGGTCTTGATGGTCTGCTCGGACAGCACCAGCGCGTCGGCGATCTCGGCGTTGGACTTCCCGGTCGCCACCAGCTTCATCACCCCGAGCTCACGCTCGGTGAGCGGGGAGAGAGTCGCCGAGGTGTCGCGCGGGGCGGGACGGGCCGCGTAGTCGGCGATCAGCCGGCGGGTCACCGACGGGGCGAGCAGCGCCTCGCCGGAGGCGACGATGCGCACCGCAGCGACCAGGTCCTCGGCCGTGGCGTCCTTGAGAAGGAAGCCGCTGGCCCCGGCACGCAGCGCGGAGAAGACGTACTCGTCGGCGTCGAACGTGGTGAGGATGACGACCCTGGGGTGGTCGAGTCCCGGCATGGCCATCACCTGGCGGGTCGCCTCGAGCCCGTTCATCCGCGGCATCCGGATGTCCATCAGGACGACGTCGGGGCGGGCCCGGCGAACCAGTTCCACGGCCTCCGCCCCGTCGTCGGCGCTGCCCACGACGGTGATGTCGGGCTGGGCGCCGAGCAGGGCCCCGAAACCCTGCCGGACCATCGCCTGGTCGTCGATGACGGCGACCTTGATGGGACCGTCGTCCGTCCGTGGCTGCACCGCCCCATCGTAGCTGTTCCGAACGGGGCCAGGTCCCTCTCAGGTACCCCCAGGGTTCACCATCGCGAGGGATGTGTGGGGCCGAACCCCGATCCTACGGTTGTCGCCATGACCAACCCACCGACGAGCGGCGACCGTCTCTTCGACCCGGCCCGGGTCGCCCGCGACTACGCCCTGGTGATCCCCGGGTTCTTCCTCTCCCTGGGGGCATTCGTGGTGCTCGTGACGCTGTTCGCCCTGTCCATCGGCACCCTGGCCGTCTGGGTCGGTGCCCTGCTGCTCCCGCTCACCCTGACCGTCGCGTCCGGCTTCGCCCAACTGAGCCGTGCCCGCGTGCGGGCGTGGGGCGCCGACCTGCCGCCCGCGCACTATCCCCCGGCACGGCCCGGCATGATGGGGTTCGCGCGGCGGATGGCCGAACCGCGCCGCTGGCTCGATCTCGTCTACGAGACCGTGGTCGCGTTCCCGCTGCGGACCGTGACCTTCTGCCTGGCGGTCACCTGGACCCTCGGCGGTGTCGGCGGGGTGTCGTACCTCCTGTGGGGCGTGTTCCTGCCGGAGGACAACGATTCGCTCCCGGGCCTCGTCCTCGAGGCGGTCACCGACGGCGCCGCCCCCGACAGCCTCACCCGGTCATTCTGGCTCGACGCCACCTTCATGGCAGGCTGCGGCATCGTCCTCCTGCTGACCACCCCGCTGATGATGCGCGGGCTGGCGGCACTGGAAGCGGTCACCGCCCGCGCCGCGCTCGGCGGGGACGTCGGGGCGGGTGAGCCGACGACAGCGCCCGTCCCCACCCCGGCCGCGGGCGCATCGTCCCCGTCGGCGGAGGGCTGGATCTGGATCGCCGCGGTGCTCACCGCCATCGTCTCGATCGCCGTCGGCTGGCCGGTGCTGGCGACCGCGTACGCCACCCCGGTGGTGACGGCGATGGTCCTCAGCCTGGCGTACCTGGCGGCGCTGCTGCTGACCGTCCGCTGGCCCGCGGTCGGGATCGTGGTGCAGACGGTCGCGGTGAGCGCGGGGGCGCTGCTGATCGACCCGTCCACCGGGTGGCCGTGGCCCTGGCCGACGATGACGCTCATCCTGCAGACCATCCTCGTCGGGCTGCTCGCGCTGGGCCGGCCCTGGCCGTGGGCCGTGGCCGGGTGGCTGCTGCCGCAGGCGGGCGTACTCGTCGCCGCCATCGGCCGGGATGCCGATGGGTGGAGCACGATGATCGTGTCCGCGGCCGTCTCCCTGGCCGTGCTCGCCGTCGGCCTGATCGTGCGCCAGTTGATCACCAGCCACGGCGCCCTGCAGGCCGAACGTCGTGCCAACGCCGACCTCAGCGCCCAGCGCCGCGAACTCGACGAACGCAACCGGATCGCCCAGGAACTGCACGACGTGGTCGCCCACTCGATGTCGGTGATCAGCGTGCAGGCGACCACGGCACCCTACCGACTGACGAACCTGGACGCCGAGGCCGAACACGAGTTCCGGTCCATCGCGGAGGCATCCCGGAGCGCGCTCGCCGAGATGCGCACCCTGCTCACCGTGCTCCGGTCCTCCGGCACCGGACACGAGACCCCGCTGGCCCCGCAGCCGACCCTGGCCGATATCCCCACCCTCGTCGCCACGACCCGCCAGTCGGGGGCCACCATCGCGCTGCGACGGGAGCCTCCGGAGGGGATCGCCGAGCGGACGTACGCGGCCGTGCCCGCCGCCACCGGACTGACCGCCTACCGGATCGTCCAGGAAGCGCTGAGCAACGCCGTCCGCCACGCCCCCGGCTCGGACATCGACGTCGTGGTCGAGCTGACCGACGCGGCGATCCACCTCGACATCACCAACACCGCCGCCACGCGGACCGGCACCCGGCCCGCACCGGGCGCCGGACTCGGCCTCGCCGGGGTACGGGAACGCACGGCCGCCCTCGGCGGCTCGGTCGAGGCCGGACCCACCCCTGACGGCGGCTTCCGGGTGCGGGCCGTCCTACCGCTCGGCTAGACGGGAACAAGACCATGACCGACCTCCTCCTCGGCCTGACCGTCGCCCTCGGCGGCGCCCTGCTGCTGGCCGCCGGATCCGAACTGCAGTCACGGGCCGTGCACACCGCCGGTGGCCGGCCGGGCGATGTCGTCCGGAACCGGCGCTGGCAACTCGGCCTGGCCCTGCTCGGGACGGCGATCCTGACCAACTTCATCGCCCTGTCCCTCGCCCCGGTGAGCGTCGTCCAGGCGATGAGCATCGTGGCCCTGGCCGCCTCCACCGGATTCGGCATGTGGGCCGGCCGGATCACGATGACCCGGCCCGCGCACCTGTCGCTGCTGGCCTGCGTACTGGGGATCGCCGGGTTCGTCTCGGTCATCGCGACCCACCCGGGTGAATCGCCCGCGGATCCGGCCGGGCGGCTCCCGGCGGTGACCTCGATCCTGGCGGGCCTGACCCTCGCCGCGGCGGTGGCCGCCGTGTTCGGGCGGGTCGGACGGGCCGCCCGGTTCGCCGGCCTGGTGGTGGGGGCCATGACGTTCAGCAGCATCACCACCGTGTTCAAGGTCCTCGTCGAACTGGTCGGTCGCGACGGATTCGCCGCGACGCTGAGCCGGCCGACAAGCCTGATCGCCCTCGTCCTCGTCCTCGCCGGCGGGACCCTGGCCAATCTGCACCTCCAGCGCTCCCACCGCGATCTCCCGCCCCCGTCGGTCGTCGCCGCCGTGAGCATCGTCGACACCATCACCGCCACCGGGATCGGGATCGTCGTGCTCGGCGAGTCCACCCTCCCGCCGTACGCCACGGTCCAGCTCGTGCTCTTCGGCGCGGCCGCGGCCCTCGGCGTGATCGGCCTGGGGCGGCTGCGCCGTACGCCGGCCGCCCGGCACGTCCCCACCACCCACCATCGGATGACAGGAATCGCACATGCACATCGCCTTCTTCAGTGATCAGCACCCGGCGACCATCGGCGGCCTCCAGGTCTCCCTCGGCCTGCAACGGGACTACCTCGAGGCAGCCGGACACACCGTCACCGTCTGCGCGCCGGCGAGCATCCGGACGCCCTCGGCCCGCTATTCCCGGCGCGACGACGTCCTGCTGCCCTCCCGCCAGATCGGCGACCACTCGTTCACCCTGGCCGGCCACCGGGCGGACCGGGCCACCGACGCCGGATTCTCCCGCCGGCCGCCGGTCGACGTCGTCCACGTGCAGGCCGACGTCTGGGGGCGTGGAACGGCTACCGCTTCGCCCGCCGGCACGGACTGCCCGTCGTGCACACCATGCACACGAACGTCGAGGTGGGTCTGCCCGCCGTCGTCCCCTTCCCCCGCACGATGTTCCGGCTCCTCTTCGCCTCCCAGCAGCACCACCTGCGGAGCGGACCGGTGCACGACATGGGCGGCTACGTACGGGCCTTCGCCGATGCCGCCGACGCGGTCATCGTGCCGAGCGCCCACTTCGCCCGCCGGCTGCGGGCGTACGGAGTCGACCGGCTGCTGCACATCATCCCGACCGGGGTCGACGACCGCCGGATCGAGGCACTGACGACGCAGCCCCACCGGCGGAACGGCTGGCCGGTCCTGGTGTGGCCGGGACGGGTGAGCGCCGAGAAACGGCTCGACGACGTGCTGCGGGCCTTTGCCCGGGTCGATCCCGACGCGGAGTTGCACGTCTACGGCTCGGGGCCGGCCCTGCGCCCGTGCCGGCGGCTCGGCGAGCGGCTCGGCATCGCCGACCGGGTCCGGTTCCACGGCGCCGTCCCGCACGACGTCGTGCTGGCGGCCATGCGGCAGGCCGACGGGGTGATCCAGAGTTCCCTGGGGTACGAGACGCAGGGGCTGACCGTCTACGAGGCCGTGTCGCTGGGGACCCCCGTGCTCGTCCGCGACCGCGAGATCGCCGCCGACCTGCCCCGCGGGTCGTACGCCGCGATCGTCGACGGGTCGATCGACGCGCTGACCGACGGGCTGCGACGGCTGATCGCCCGATCCCGCCGGCGCAAGCCCGCCGATCGGGCACCGCGCCGGACGTCGTCCTCCCAGAGCCTGCTGACCGACCGGATCGTGGAGATCTACCGGCAGGTCGCCGGGGTCGAGGCGGATCCCCGTCCGGAGGTCGTCCTGACGGGAGGGCTCCATGTCGCGTGAGATCATCGCCGACGGCCGGCGGACGGCCGTGTGGACGTTCGAACCGGACGGGCCGGACGGGCCGGACGGGCCGGACGGGGCACCGAGCATCCTGGCGGTCCACGGGTTCCGCGGCACCCATCACGGGTTGGTCCCGCTCGCCCGCGCACTCGCCGCCAGCGGGTTCCGGGTCCATGTGCCGGATCTGCCCGGCTGTGGGGCGTCGGAGCCGCTGTTGATCGCCCACGACGTGGCCGGGTACGAAGAGTGGCTGGCCGGGCTGTCCGACGTGCTCGGCTCGCCCGAGGTGTTGCTCGGGCACTCGTTCGGCTCGCTGGTGGTGAGCGCCGCCCTTTCCCGCGGGGTGCCGTACGCCGGGGCCGTACTGGTCAATCCCCTCGTCGCTCCCCCGCTGGAGGGACCGCGCCGGGTCGGCATCGCGCTCACCCGGCAGTACTACGGGGTCGTCGAACACCTGCCCGAGCGGGCCGCCGACGCGCTGATGGGGAGCCGGATCGTCGCCTCGATCACCGCGGCGGTCCTCACCACCACCCGGGAGGAACGGAGGCGTCGCTGGATCCGGGCCGAACACATCCGCCAGGCACCGATGTTCAGCTCCCGCGCCGCCGTTCTGGAGGCCTACCGGGCCTCGACCCGCAACACCGTCCCGGGCCTCATCGGGCGTCCCGCCCGGCCGGTGCTCCTGCTGGGCGGAGAACGCGACGACCTCAGTCCGGCACCGGCACAGCGGGATCTCGCGGAACAGTTGCCCGACGGGACCTTCCGGCCGGTGCCCGGGGTCGGTCATCTCATCCCGTACGAGGCACCCGATGTGGCGGCCGCGACGATCGCCCGATGGTATCGGGAGTCGGGATGCCGGGAAGGATCGGCGGCCCTCCCGGGGTGGGGGTAGCGTGGATCCGACCTGCCCGTTGCACGAGCCCAGTGCACGAATCCATCGCGAGGGGAGCCCGGCGACATCGTGTCCCACTCACACAGCCACAGCGAGCCCACGACGATCGAGGGACGCCTTCGGCAACGCCGGGCCTCCCAGATCCTCATCGTCGTGCTGGTGCCGCTGGCCATCTGGACACTGGTGGGGATGGTCCTGATGTGGCCGACCGACCTGCACAGCCACATCCGTCAGGACACCACGCAGTTCTCGGTGGAAGGGTTGACGATGCCGCACGGCACGGTCGTCGCGGTCAACGAGATCACCTGCGCCGGGCTGGAGGGTTCCTCGGCGGACTTCGAGGCGCCGTGTGCCTCGCTGACCGTACGGCTGACCCAGGGGGAGGACGCGGGCAAGGAGGTCGCCGTCAACGTGACGTCGGCCATCTACAAGTCCGGCATCGACCCGGGCAACCAGGTCGTCATCTACCGCGTCCCGACCGTCGACGGCCAGGCCACCTACCAGTTCGCCGACTTCGCCCGCCAGGTGCCGATGGTGGTGTTCTTCGCCCTGTTCATCCTCATCACGGTGGCTGTCGCC
>CAZGWN010000044.1:0-31346 GCA_964528755.1 uncultured Propionibacteriaceae bacterium | reverse complement strand
CTCTCGTAGGAGAGGGCCGGGCGGGTGCCCGTGCCCAGGACGCCGATCGACAGCGCGTTGCCGGGCGCCCAACCCTCGGTGTTGACGACGGCCTGGATCAGGGAGCTCACGTCCGGGGTCCGCTGGGCCGCGCCGGCCTCACCTGCGACGTCCCAGTGGGGGGCATCGGCCCAGGTGACGGTCTCCGTACGCGGCGTGCGCGAGCTGAGGTTCCCGGTCGCGCTGGTGAACGGCGCCGAGTCGACGGCGTCCTCGACGCCGATCGTCACCTCGAACGGATCGAGGTTGTGGTCGGCCTCGTTGTCGGCGGTGAACTGCACGTACGCGCTCGTGATCTGCGCATCCGCCGGCAGCGCCAGGTTGTCGAACCGCAGGCCGATGATCTGCGGCGTGGCATCCGACTCGCCCGGATGCTCGGTGACGATCTCCAGGTCGGACGAGCCGTGGTCCATGGAGCCGTCGCTGATGTATTGCTCGACATCGTCGTCGGCCGTGAGGATCCGGGCCTCGACGGTGGTCGTGTTGGTCGCTTCGTCGTAGACCGGAGCGACCGGGGCATCGGCGGCGCCGGCCGGGGCGACGACCAGTGCGGCCGCGACGAGGCCCAGGGCGAACGTGGAGCCGGCCGCAGCGGCAACAGCGGGAAGAGATGAGGGATGGCGGTGCATGGAGCCTCCGTACGGGCGAGGTGGGTCGCGCACAGTGTCGGGGCTGCCGATGTCGATCGACGGACGGGCGCATGAACGGCCGGCGTCCGCCGTCTGCACACCCGGCACCCCGATCCGACCGCTCCCGTACAGGCCCCCGTACGGCCGTGGGGCCCGCCCCCGAAGGAGACGGACCCCACGTACCGGTGTCGGCGGCGCCTCGGCCACCATCCGATCTCAGGCGGCGGACTCCGCCTCGATCTCCGCCTTGACCTTGGCGGGATCCATCTGGACGCCCGGACCCATGGTCGAGGACACCGAGATCTTTCGGACGTAGCGGCCCTTGGCCGTGCTGGGCTTGAGCCGCACCACCTCGTCGACGGCCGCGAAGTAGTTCTCCAGCAGTTGGTCGACCGAGAAGGACGCCTTGCCGATGATGAACTGGAGGTTCGCGTGCCGGTCGACCCGGAACTCGATCTTGCCGCCCTTGATGTCGGAGACGGCCTTGGTGACGTCCATGGTCACGGTGCCGGTCTTGGGATTCGGCATCAGGCCGCGTGGGCCGAGGATGCGGCCCAGTCGGCCGACCTTGCCCATCAGGTCGGGGGTGGCGACGACGGCGTCGAAGTCCAGGTAGCCACCCTGGATCTTCTCCACCAGGTCGTCGGAACCGACCTCGTCGGCGCCGGCCGCGAGCGCCGCCTCCGCGTTGGCGCCGGTGGCGAAGACGAGGACCCGTGCCGTCTTGCCGGTGCCGTGCGGGAGGTTGACGGTGCCACGCACCATCTGGTCCGCCTTGCGGGGATCGACGCCGAGCCGCATGGCGACCTCGACCGTCTCGTCGAACTTGGCCTTCGCGTTGTCCTTCACCAGGGTGAGGGCCTCACGCGGTGCGTAGAGGGCCTGCTCGTCGCGGTTGGCGGCGGCGGCCCGATATGCCTTGCTGCGCTTCATCTGCTGGTTTCCTGTCGTCCGGGCCCCGCCTGCGGGGCCGCTCGTGTGTCTGGACCAGTGGTGGTACGGGCCGCGCCGGCCCTCCCACACCCGGTGCGGGGCTCAGCCCTCGACGGTGACGCCCATCGATCGGGCGGTCCCGGCGACGATCTTCATCGCGCCTTCGATGTCGTTGGCGTTGAGGTCGGGGAGCTTGGTCTGCGCGATCTCGCGGACCTGGTCGGCGGACAGCTTGCCGACCTTCTCCTTGTTCGGAGTGCCCGAACCCTTCTTCAGCCCGGCGGCCTTCTTGATCAGCTCGGCGGCCGGCGGCGTCTTGGTGACGAAGGTGAAGCTGCGGTCCTCGTAGATGGTGATCTCGACGGGGACGACGTTGCCGCGCTGCGACTCGGTCGCGGCGTTGTACGCCTTGCAGAACTCCATGATGTTGACGCCGTGCGGACCGAGTGCGGTGCCGACGGGCGGCGCCGGGTTGGCCTGCCCGGCGTTGATGGCGATCTTGACGATCGCCGCGACCTTCTTCTTGGGAGGCATGCGCGGGTCCTTTCAGGGCATGCTCGGGGATGTGTCGTACGGGCGCCGCCCGGCTGGGCGCAAGGCGGCACAGCGACCAAGCATAACTCGGCCCGCCGCGACGGCACAATCCGAGCTGTGGCCGGGGGTGGGTCTCAGGCCTTCTGGATCTGCGGGAAGGTGAGGTCGACGGGGGTGTCCCGACCCATGAACTCCACGGTGGCGATGAGCCGCTGGGTGTTCGGGTTGATCTCGGTGATGATGCCGGGCACCCCGGCGAACGGCCCCTCGGTGACCATGATCGCGTCGCCGACCTGGTAGTCGGTGACCTCGACCTTCTTCGGCGGGCGCTTGCCCTTGCCGGGATGGCTGGCGGAGATCCTCGCGACGATCGCGGGCCTGAGCATGCTCTCCACCTCGTCGAGGGTGAGCGGCATCGGGTCGTTCGCGTTGCCGACGAAGCCGGTGACGGCCGGCGTGTGCCGGATGCAGCCCCACGACTCGTCGGTCAGATCCATCCGCACCAGCACGTAGCCGGGCAGGAAGACGCGGGTGACTTCCTTCTTGTTGCCGTTCTTCATCTCCACCACGGTCTCGGTGGGGACGATCACCTCGTAGATGTAGTCCTCCATGTTGAGGGAGGACACCCGCTGCTCGATGTTCTGCTTGACGCGGTTCTCCATCCCCGCGTACGTGTGCACGACGTACCAGTCGCCCCACTCGGCCTCGAGCCGCTCCCGCAGCTCACCCATGGCCTTGGAGATCTCCACTTCCGCGTCGAAGTCGACCGGCGGGGCGGACTCGCCGGCCTCCTCGGTCTCGACGTCGAAGTTGAGGTTGATCTCGAAGTCGTCGTCCAGTCCCCGGGCCGGCCCGCCGACGCCGGGCTCGGCAGCCGCCTGCTCGTGGTCCGAATCCTCCGCCGCGGCCTCACCCGTGGGAGCGCCGCCAGACCCGCCCTCGCCGGTACGGCCGGGGTCCTCGGACTCTTCGGCATCCTCACCGAAAAGGTCGGCGGCGCTCAGCTCCTGCTCACCGGCGTCATCGGCATCGTCTCCGAAGGAGAGGTCCGGCTCGTCCGCGTGGTCGTCGGGCTCCGACGCGCCCAGGTCAAGATCCACTTCGGACGGATCGGATTCGTTGTCTGCCACATTTCCCTCTCGGTCGTTGTCGGTCATCACTGGCCGAAGGCCTTCAGCACGAGCCAGCCCAGGCCGGTGTCGAGCGGGCTGACCAGCGCCATGATGAACACGACAAAGATGAGGACGGCGACGAAGTACGCCCCCATCGCATTCCGACTGGGCCAGGTGACCTTGCGAAGCTCATCCACCGACTGCCCCACAAAGGCGATCGGGCCTGCCTTGCGCTCCCAGGGGGGCGTCGCATCCTTGGCGACCGGCTCGGTCCGGCGCGCGGGCCGCCGGCTGGGACGCCGATCGCCGGCCGGAGTGGCGGAATCGTCGATGGCATCCTCGGCCTTCTCCGGCGCCACCGATTCCGTCGTCTTGTCCTCAGCCACTCGTCGCCCTTCTCGTCGCCAGGTCTGCGGACCTGTGTGTCATGGCGTCCCCGCCGCTCGACGGCGGTGCCATCGACCGGCCCGGACGACATCACCGACTGTAGCGCGGTCGAAGACAGTTCGCCGTGTCCACCAGGACGCGTAGGTCCTGCCGGACTCGCACGGCACGAGGGACTTGAACCCCCAACCTTCGGTTTTGGAGACCGATGCTCTGCCAGTTGAGCTAGTGCCGTTCGTCGGGTGGGCACCACCGGAAGCGCCCGCCCGACAAGATCGGTAGTTTACCCAGGTCGGCCAACAGATGTCGAACCGACCGTCGTCGCCCCGCCGCCGAGGTCCAGCACGGCCCCGGATCGGGCCCCCAGCCACAGGTCGCCGGACCCCGGACGTACGTCGCCGGTGCCGAGCAGCACTCGCCCCGCGACATCGACCCGGGCAGCCTCGCCGGCCAGGTTGATCGCCACCGCCGTGGCGTCGCCACGCAGCATCACCAGTTGCCGCGACCCCGGCTCGTGGCGCACCCGGGTCTGCGACAGCCGAGGGTCGGTCAGGTCCGCCCGCGACCGGCGCAGCGCGATCAACCGGCGGGTGAGGTCGAGCAGGCCGGCGTACGGTTCCCGCCCCGGCTCGGACCAGTCCAGGTGGGCGCTCTCGTACGTCGCCGGGTCCTGCGGATCGGGGACGACCGCGCTGTCCCACGCCATCCGCGCGAACTCGGCCCGTCGGCCCTCGGAGACCGACCGGGCCAGGTCGGGTTCGGGATGGGAGCTGAAGAACGGCCACGGCGTCCCCGCGCCCCATTCCTCGCCCATGAAGACGAGCGGCGTGAACGGCGCCGTGAAGGTGACCAGCGCGGCCAGGGCCAGGGTCCCCTCGTCGGCCCGGGCCCGCAGCCGGTCGCCGGCGGCCCGGTTGCCGATCTGGTCGTGGTTGGCAGCGCACACGATCAGCCGCCAGGCCGCGGTCTGCGGATCGAGCGGTCGCCCGTGCCGGCGCCGGCGGAAGGACGAATAGGTGCCGTCGTGGAAGAAGCCGCCGCGCAGCACCTTCGCGAGGGCGTCAGGACTGACGAAGTCGGCCAGGTAGCCCGACCCGTCCCCGGTCAGCGTTGCGATGAGCGCATGGTGGAAGTCGTCGGACCACAGGCCCGCCAACCCGTACCCACCGGCCTCGCGGGGGCGGATCAGGCGAGGGTTGTTCTGGTCGGATTCGGCGACCAGCGACACCGGGCGGCGCAGGTGCGGGGCGACGGCGTCGGCCGCGCTGCTCAGAGCCTCCAGGATGTCGTACGCCTGTCCGGGGTCGTCGAGGGCATGTACGGCATCGAGCCGCAGCCCGTCGACGTGGAAATCCTCCAGCCACATCAGCGCGTTGTCGATGATGTAGCTGCGGACCTCGTCCGAGTCCGGTCCGTCGAGGTTGACCGGCTGACCCCATGGGGTGTCGCGGAGGTCGTCCTGGTACGGCCCGAACAGCGGCAGGTAGTTGCCCGACGGACCCCAGTGGTTGTAGACGACGTCCTGCACGACGGCCAGGCCCCGCGCATGGCACGCATCGACGAACCGTTGATAGGCCCGCGGTCCCCCGTACGGCTCGTGCACGCAGAACCAGTCGACGCCGTCGTAGCCCCAGCCGTGGGGTCCGTTGAACGCGGCCACCGGCAGCAGCTCGACGGTGTCGATACCGAGATCGACCAGGTGGCCGAGTTTCCCGATCGCGGAGTCGAGGGTGCCACCGGGGGTGAAGGTGCCGACGTGCAGCTCGTAGATCACCGAACCGGCCAGTCCACGGCCGGTCCAGGCCCCGTCGGTCCAGCGGAATCGGGCCGGGTCGAAGGTCCGCGACGGACCGTGCACGCCCGCCGGCTGGCGGCGGGACCGCGGGTCGGGCCGCGGGGTCGGATCGTCGTCGAGGAGGTAGCCGTAGTCGAGTTCCCCGTCGGGGACCCCGTCGGCGGGCGCCCACCAGTCGCCGGCGCCGCGCACCATCTCCGTCACCGACGGTTCCGGGACGGGTGCTCCGGCCGGTGACCCGACCTCCCGGGTCCACAGGCGCACCCGGGAGGGTCGCGGCGCCCACACCGCGAAGTGCGAGCGCTCAGGCACGGACAGGCTCCCAGGCGCAGCCGACCAGCATCGGCTCGGGCACCAGGTCGACGCCGAACCGCTCACGGACCCCGTCGGCGACCGTCCTGGCCAGGGCGAGCACGTCCGCCGTACGGGCAGTGCCCCGGTTCGTCAGGGCGAGGGTGTGCCTGGTGGACAGGCTCGCGGGCACCGGTGTGGCGTCGGGCACGGGCAGGTGGTAGCCCTTCGCGAAACCGGCGTGTTCGATGAGCCAGGCCGCACTGGTCTTGACCTGTCGCGTCCCGGCCGGGTAGCGCGGAGCCCCCTCGGGCAGCGCCGCCGCCAGGTGCGCGGGCAGGATCGGATTGGTGAAGAACGAGCCTGCGCTCCAGGTGTCGTGATCGGCCGGGTCGACGACCATCCCCTTGGACCGGCGCAGCGCCAGCACGGCCTCACGTACGTCACCCGACCGGGCCGCCGCGCCGACGTCCACGCCGAGCCGGTCGGCAAGCTGGCGGTAGCGCACCGCCGGCAGCAAGTCGCCGAGCAGGAATTGGAAGGACACGTCGAGGACGAGCCACCGGCCCGGCTCCTCCTTGAAGCGGGAGGTCCGGTAGCCGAACCGGCAGTCGGCCGGGAAGAAGGTCCGCTGGGTGTGGTCACGCCGATCCCAGGTACGGACCCGGGCGATGAAGTGGCCGACCTCGGCGCCGTACGCCCCGACGTTCTGGATCGGTGTCGCGCCGACCTGGCCCGGGATCCCCGACAGTGGTTCGATGCCGCGCCACTGGCGGCGTACCGCCTCGGCGACGAAGTCGTCCCAGCCGACCCCCGCGGCGGCGGTGACGTTGGCGCCGGCGCAGCAGGACTCCTCCTGGACGGTCAGCCCCGTGGTCGCGACGTGGACAACCAGCCCGTCGAAGCCGTCGTCGCCGACCAGGACGTTCGAGCCGCCGCCGAGGACGAGGACCGGCTCGCCGCGCCGGTCGGCGTCGGTGACGAGGTCCACCAGGGTCGCCTCGTCGCGGGCGGTCTCGAACCGGGCGGCGGGTCCGCCGAGGTGGAAGGTGGTGTGGTCGGCAAGCCGCTCAGTCACGCTCGACCTCCGCGGTGGCGTGGCCCAGCACCTTCACGTCCCGGCCGTCGGGCCCGGTCACCACCGCCGTGAGGGTGAGGGTCGCGGTCGACTCGGACACCGCGGTGACCTTGCCGCCGAGGCGCAACTCGGTGCCGTTGTCGTCGTCGGGCACCGGCAGCGGGTGGGTGAACCGGCAGAAGCAGTCCCGGATCCGAGCCGGGTCACCGACCCAGTCGGTGACGACCCGCATGGCCAGCGCCATGGTGAGCATGCCGTGGGCGATGACCCCGGGCATGCCGACCGCGCGAGCGGCCCGGTCGGACCAGTGGATCGGGTTGAAGTCGCCCGAGGCGCCGGCGTACCGGACCAGATCCGCCCGGGTGACCCGGACCGTCAAGGGGGGCAACTCGCGCCCAACAGTGAGCTGGGGGGTGACCACGGTCACGCCGCCACCTCCCCGGTCGGGCGATGGTGCAGCAGTTGGGCGGTGACCGTGCAGACCGGCTCGCCCTCGACCGTACGGACATCAACCGTGGTGCTGATCATGTCGACGTCCGCGCGGGTGCGGACCCGGCCGATGGTGAGGGTCCCGGTGACGGTGTCGCCCGCCCGCAGCGGGCGGGCGAAGGTGAAGCGTTGGTCGGCGTGCACCGTACGTTCCAGGGCCAGCCCCAGCTCGGGATCGTCGAACATCGCGTCCCAGGCCGCCGATGCCACCACGAAGGCGAACGTCGGCGGGGCGATCGGGTGCGGCCCGTCGTAGGAGGGATTGTCGTCGCCGATGGCCCGGGCGAACTCGCGGATCTTGACCCGGGACACCTGGTACGGCTCGGTCGCCGGGTAGCTGCGCCCGGCGTGCTCAGGGGTGATCACCGGACCCACGCTACCCCCGGGGAGGGACACTCCCGGAACGCGCATCAGGGCGTCACCGGAGGGTGACGCCCTGATGCGGAACCGACGTGCCGATCTGGGAAAGCCGCGGGGGCTACGCTCAGCGGGTCTCGCGATGCGCGGTGTGCCGACCGCACTTGGGGCAGAACTTCTTCAACTCCAGGCGGTCCGGGTCGTTGCGCCGGTTCTTCTTCGTGATGTAGTTGCGGTCCTTGCACTCGGTGCAGGCCAGCGTGATCTTCGGCCTGATGTCGGAAGCCTTGGCCATGGTCCATCCCCTGTCGGTTCACGTAATTCGGGCTGAATGGTAGCGAGGGCGGGATTCGAACCCGCGACCTCACGATTATGAGTCGTGCGCTCTCACCAACTGAGCTACCCCGCCATAACCCGCCAGTCTCACTGGCTGGCATCCGCCGCACCCCTTCAGGCGCACCAACTCGGATGTCCGAGCCCCCAAGCAGAATCGAACTGCTGACCTTCTCCTTACCATGGAGACGCTCTGCCTACTGAGCTATAGGGGCCTGCCGTACGGGCCGGGCAGGCACTCCCGGCCCGGCTGCCGAGGGACAACGTTACACAAGGCAGCCCAGGAAGCCAAACCCCGTACGTCACCCCCGGCGGGGCGTGGCAGGTGTTGGATTCGAACCAACGTAGGCGAAGCCGACGGTTTTACAGACCGCTCCCTTTGGCCGCTCGGGCAACCTGCCAGCGCGCGTCGGCCCGGCGAACCGGCAAACACGTGCGGCGAGAACCATAGCAACTCTACGACCCGGCGACAAAATCGCCCCCCGGAACGGCCCCGGTCCCGGCGAGTCCCGGGCGCGAGCGCCGGTTCCCGGGCGCGACAGGCCGTCGCCCGGCACAATGGACCCCACCGCCCCCGCGCCCCGAAGGAGATCGTCCCGAGGGTGCCGAGGGGGACAACGTCTGGGGAAGGAGCCCGCCATGGCCAGCGAGAACTCGTTCGACGTCGTCAGCAAGGTCGACCACATGGAGGTGACGAACGCCGTCAACCAGGCCGCCAAGGAGGTGGCCCAGAGGTTCGACTTCAAGGGCACCGGCGCCCGGGTCACCCAGTCGGGGGAACAGTTCATCGAGCTGGAGGCCGACACCGAGGACCGGGTCCGGGCCGCACTCGACGTGCTGCAGTCCAAGCTGGTCCGCCGCGGTATCAGCCTCAAGGCGCTCGACGCGGGCGAGCCCCGCTCCTCCGGCAAGGTGTGGAAGATCACGGCGTCGATCGAGGAGGGCATCTCCCAGGACAACGCCAAGAAGATCGCCAAGCTGATCCGCGACGAGGGCCCCAAGGGGGTCAAGGCGCAGATCCAGGGCGACGAACTGCGGATCTCGTCGAAGAAGCGTGACGATCTGCAGGCGGCGCAGGCGCTGATCAAGGCGGCCGACTACGACTTCGCGGTGCAGTTCACGAACTACCGGTAGGGCATCGGACCAGCTATGCCGGCAACTGGGCCTATGACGGCATGAGGACAAAGGACTGCAAGGGATCCACTGACGGCAGCGACAATCGCTGCTGGTATGACTGGAGCAAAGCATGAGCCTCCCGCCGGTCGAATACCCCGTCACCATCGGCGGTGCCGACGCGGTCCTGTGGCAAGGGCCCTCGGCGGAGGTGTGGCTGAATCACGTCCTGGCCATTCCCGGCTGCCTGGAGTTCATCGTCCACGCGTCGGCCACCAGACCCCGTGACCCCCAGGGTGCGTACCAGGAACTTTCGGCGTGGCCGGAGAACGAGGACGTACCGCCCACGATCCCCGACAACGGGTTCCACCTCCTCATCAGCATCGATGGCCAACCTCGGCGCCTGCATGTCCCGGACAGCACGGGGACCGGTTCCACGGCCTCCACGATCGCGCATCACTATTGCTGCCGGGTCACGTACGCCCCGGGTGATCGGCGCGTCGTCGTCCACGTCACGTGGCCGAGGTTTCATGCGGTCGGTGAGCACGCCATCGACCTCCTCGACATCGACCGGTACGTCGCCGGTCACCGTTACTGAGAGGGCACATGTCACGACCGCATCCCGTCACCGTGCCCGGGTTCGACGCCCTCCTCCACCGCCGGGAGGACGCCGAGGCGTGGATCAACGCCGTCCTGGCCACCACGGATCAGGTACGGTTCACGCTCCACCTCCGAGTGGCGGCCGGCCGGCACGCGGAGGCGGTCAGCAACGAACTGCTGTGGTGGTCGATGCCACGGTCGCTGCAGCGGCTCCGGCCGGCTCATCCGACGTTCTCCCTGACCTGCTCCGTCGATGGTGAGCCGTCCGGGCCGAACCTGATCCCTCTGGGTGGCGACCTCTCGGACACCGGTCTGGTCGCCTGGCGGTGCGGGATCGAGTTCGCGTACCGACCGGACGACCGGATGGCGCACATCCGCCTCGACTGGCCGGCCCGGGCGCTGTCCGGCGAGCACACTCTCGACCTGACCACAATCCGCCGGTACGTCGGTGCCCACGCCTACTGACCGGCGTACGCCCGCGACCGTCGGAGCAGAAGCGTCGGCGCCACGCCCTAGTCTGATTCCGTGCTGAGAGTTGCCACCTTCAACGTCAACGGGATCCGGGCCGCCGAGCGGCGCGGTTTCGCCGACTGGTTCACCGAGCGGCACCCCGATGTGCTCGCGGTCCAGGAGATGCGCTGCCCCGTCGCCGAGGTGCCCGACGTCTTCGGCGGCCATCATCTCCTCTACCATCCGGGGACCCTGGCGGGCCGCAACGGGGTGGCACTGGTGACCGCGGCCGAGCCGAGCGCCGTACGGTCCGGATTCGGCAACCGGGAGTTCGACGACGAGGGGCGCTACGTCGAGGCCGACCTGGACCTGTCGGGCGGGCGGCTGCTGAGGGTGGCATCCGTGTATGTGCCCAAGGGCGGCACCCCGTACGAGGATGCCGCCTCCCTGGCACGGATGGAGCGCAAGTTCCGGTTCCTGCGGTCGTTCGCGCGCTACTTGACCCGGGCACGACGGGAGGCCGCCCGCGACGGGCGGGAGTTCATCGTGATGGGCGACTGGAACATCGCCCCGACCGAGTTCGACCTGCGCAACTGGCGCTCGAACAAGAAGTCCGAGGGCTTCCTCCCCGAGGAACGCGAGTGGATCGCGTCGGTCCAGTCCCCGCGCACGCTGGTCGATGTCGTCCGCGCCCGCACCGGGATGACCGACGGGCCGTACTCGTGGTGGTCCTGGCGCGGCAAGGCATTCGACACCGACGCCGGTTGGCGGATCGACTACCAGCTCGCCACCCCGGCCCTGGTCACGGCCGCCGCGGCGGCAGGTACGGACCGGCCCGCCACCTACGACAGCCGGATCTCCGACCACGCCCCGGTGGTCGTCGACTACGACATCTGACCCCCTAGCATGAGGCCGGGCACCGACCTGCCCGCGATACCGCGACCCGAGGAGACCCCATGTCGCTGACCTCCCTCACCACCGAGGACGTCCTGTTCACCACCCAGGGACCGCTGGCCCGGATCGTGCTCAACCGGCCGCGGGCGATCAACGCGCTGACCCTGCCGATGGTCCGCGACCTGCACGCGCTGCTCGACCGGTTCGCCGCGGACGCCGCGATCGGCGCGGTCGTCGTCCAGGGCGCCGGGGAACGTGGCCTGTGTTCGGGTGGCGACGTCC
Organism: uncultured Propionibacteriaceae bacterium; assembly: GCA_964528755.1. Classification (GTDB taxonomy): domain Bacteria; phylum Actinomycetota; class Actinomycetes; order Propionibacteriales; family Propionibacteriaceae; genus Raineyella. Next base: position 20,033 of record CAZGWN010000044.1, on the reverse strand, counting down.
GGGCCGTTCGACAGCACGTCGCCGACACCGGTGACGCAGGCCCGTTCTTCGCCACCGAATATGCGATGAACGCCGCCGTCGCGGACTTCCCCAAGCCGTACGTGGCCCTGATGGACGGGATCGTCATGGGTGGCGGTGTCGGGGTGTCGGCGCACGGATCGGTACGCCTCGCGACCACTCGGACCCGTCTGGCGATGCCGGAGACCACCATCGGGTTCACCGCGGACGTGGGGGCGCAGTGGTGGTTGTCCCGGACGCCGGGGCGGATCGGTGCGTGGATGGCGCTGACCAGTGACGCATTGGACGGCGCGGGTGCGGTGGCGGCCGGGTTCGCCGACGTCCTCGTGGCCCCGGAGGTGATGGCCCGGCTGACGGACCTCGATGCAGGGCCCGACCCGTGGCTACTGGCCGTGGCCGAGTCCGGCACGGCCGACCTCGCCGTCCTGGGCGAGACCGTACCCGACTCCCCGCTGGCGGCCGGCGGCGCGGCCCGGGCATGGATCGACGAGTGCTTCGGCGGTTGGGATGTGGCGACGATCCTCGACCGGCTGGCCGCACATCCCGAGCCGGCGGCCCGGGAGTGCCTGGAGACGCTGCGGCAACGCTGCCCGTTCTCCCTCGTGGTGACGCTGGAGGCGATGCGGCGGGCGAGCACGATGGGCACCGTGCACGAGGTGCTCGCCCAGGACACCCAGGTCTGCCCCCGGGTGGCCGAACTGCCCGACTTCGCCGAAGGGGTGCGGGCCCAACTGGTCGACAAGGATCGCCGACCGACCTGGCGGGACTCATCGATCCAGGCGGTGGATCCGGCCGTGGTCGAGCGGGTGTTCGCCGCCTGATCCCGTCAGGCCCGGGCGGCAACCGGCAGGTCGGCCTCGACGGGCGCGGCGTCCGGGTGCTCTTCGGCGCGCAACTTACGATCGTGACGCACGACCAGCACGAGGTAGGGCACGATCGCCAGGAAGCCGAGCCAGTGTGCCGAGTTGCGCATCGCCATGTGGACGGCGTCGTAGCAGACCAACCCGACGCTGAACCAGATCAGCACCCGCTCGGCCCTCCGGGAGGGCCGGGCGAGCGGCAGGAGGGACCCGCCCCAGAGGAGATACCAGGTGTGCAGCGCCGTGCTGCTCGCCGCGGCCAGCAGGAAGGACCACGGCAACACGTGCAGCGGGCGACGAAGCCCGCGGTTGACGATGAGCCAGGCGATGCCCGCCACCCCGGCCAGCCCGGACAGCGTCCGGATGACGCCGCCGATGACGCCACCCCACTCGTAGTAGCCCCAGGTCTGCACGACCGCGATCACAGCCGAGGAAAGGAAGCTGCTCGGCGCCATGGTCGGCACCATGGCCGGCACCGACAGGGTGTGCAGCCAGCCGAACCCCAGGCCGGTCAGCAGCGCGATCCCGGCGAAGGTGCCGAAGGCGATCGCCCCGATGACTGCCGTCCGGCGCGCCACGACCCACCACGAACTCCACCGCCGATCCGCGGCCGGGACCGCCATGGCAGCGACCGCCAGCCCGGCGAGGGCAGCCGGTTGCTTGATCGCCGTCGCCACCCCGACCATGACCGCGGCGAGGACGAACCGGTCCCGGGTCGCCGCGTACAGACCGAGCGCCACGAATCCCAGCATCAGTGCATCGTTGTGGGCACCCCCGATGAAGTGGACGATCACCAGGGGGTTGAGCAGCGCGAACCACATCCCGCGGTCGAAGGCGATGTCGCGCGCGCCGGTCCAGCGCAGCAGCGCCGGCAGGACGCACGCGATCATCGCCACACCGACGAAGGCCAGGCCACGCATCGAGAGGGCGGCCAGCCAGGCGTTGCCGGCGCTGCCCGCGGCCGGCCCGAACGGCAACATCCCGGTGGCCTGGTCGATGATCCGGAAAAGCTGCAGACTCAACGGTGCGTACGGGGAGGGGGTGTAGAGCCAGACCCGCTCGACCGAGTCCGCGAAGGCGCCGGGCACCGCACCCGGCCCGACCTGATAGGGGTCGACGCCGTTCGCGACGAGCCAGCCCTGCCCGGCGTACACCGTGGGGTCACCGCTGAACACCGGCTGGGCCAGCACGAACGGTGCCGCCCAGCAGACCAGCACCGCGCGGACCCGATGCGCCGGGCGACCGGCACCGGGGCGCAGCCGCATCCAGGCGTCGACCAGCAGCCAGACGCCGGCGAGGGCCAGGGCCGCTGCCAGCGTCGAGGACACCGGCGTGTCGAGGATCGCCGTCCCCGGCATCGCCCAGAAGGCGGAGGTGTCGGGCAGGTACCCGGGGCTGAACGAGCCCAGGGTGACCAGCGCCGAGCCGAGCGCCCCGCGCCGGACATCCCGATCGCGCCATTCGGTCGCCAGCACCCGGGTGGCCTCGGCCATGGCGGCAACCGGTCGGTTCTCGCGCCGGTCGAGCAGCTCGGTGTACGTCCGTGCCTCAGCCACGAGTCCCTCCTTACCGGCGGCCGTGGTGCGCCGGACGTTGTCCTGCCTCACGGTCCAGACTAAGGCGGACCGGCGTGTTCCACGAATCTTTGCGCACGACGGGGTCACCCGAGCCGCGTACGGTCCGCGACCATCTCGGCCGCCGACGGGGCGGGCGCGACCGGGTTCCCCCGCCATTCCAGCGCATCGTAGGGGCAGACGTCCACGCAGATGCCACAGAACATGCACAGCGACCAGTCGAGAGTGAACTCGTCGAGCACGTTGTGGGTCCGGGCGCTCCTGTTGGGCGCGGCCGGACCGGCCGAGGTGGTCGGACCGGCCGGCTCGGCCTCGCGGTGGGAGGAGACGGTGATGCACCACACCGGACAGTCCCGTGCACAGATCTGGCAGGAGGTGCATCGCTCCTCGATCAGCCGGATCGACCCGTGCGCTCCGGGCGCCGTCGGCCCGGTCATCGTCGACCACCGCGACCGTGCCGGGAACGCCCCGCGGGACCGGATCCGGCGATGTCCTCCGCCGACGCAGGTCCGGCCTCCGGGTCCCGGTTCCCCCACACGGCAGAGTCGGGGACGGCGGGCGGCACCTGTCGGCGGCGGGTACGGGCCTGACCGGGTTCGGCACCGGGCCAGTCGACAACGGCGCGGGCCGCGAGCGGCCGGTCCTTGCGCAGTGGACCGGCGGGGATGTCGGGGCTCAACAGCAGGCGGCGCGGATCCCCGCCCTCGAAGACGACCGCGAACCCCTCCCCTGCCTCGCGCTCGGCCCAGCCGGCGCCGGGGAAGACCTCCGCCAGGCTCGGCAGGACGCCGGCCGCCCGGGGCACCGAGGTGCGCAACCGCAGGGTCTCCAGCAGCCCCGACCCGTGGCGGCGCAACTGGCAGACGACGGTGACGGTGTCGGCGCGGCCGAGGTCGTCGGTGCCGTCCAGCCAGTCGAAGAAGGTCCATCCCTCGGCGCGCGCATCCTGCGCGGCCTGGCGCCACCGATCGGGATCGACGGTGCGAATCTCGGCGGTCATCGGTTCACCTCTGTCCGGGTGCCATGTGTCCGGGTGCCATGGGTCCGGGTGCCATGGGTCCGGGTGCCGTTGCGGCCGAGGTCGGCCCGGCCAGTCCGTCGACGACCTCGGCCAGCGCCTCCGGCGGGGGCGGACAACCCGGCACGTACGCCGCCACCGGCACGAACTGGCCGATGCCGTCGGCGACCGCGTACGAGTCCCAGTACGGTCCGCCGGAGGAGGCACAGGCCCCGTACGCCACGACGACGGGTTCCAGGCCGGTCCCGGTGCGAACCGCGTCGACCGCGCCGAGGACGACTCCGACGAGCGCATCGGGGACCGTCCCGGAGACCACCACGACAGCCGTCCCCCAGCCGCGGAGATCGTCGGGGGCGCGATGGTCGCCGGCGGAGCGTTCGGAGATGGAGGGAACGGCGGGGTGGGGAGAGGCGTCGGGAAGCAGGTCGACACGCGGACGTACGTGGGCGGCGGCAGCGGCCTCGAACTCCAGTGCGCAGCAGGCCAGACCCACGTCGACAACCAGCACCCGGTGGTCGCCGTACCAGTCGTACGCCTGCACAGCCATGCCCCCACGGTAGCGGGTGGCACCGACCGGCCGGCCCGGACGACAACCCGCGCAGACGTCCGGAATGTGACCACCGTTCCCCCGTCTGGCATCATGGGACCCTATGGACATCTTCACGGCGTCCAATACCGGGGTCGTCTGTCCGGCCCTCCCGACTAGACTGACGTCCTGCGCTCACTCGCGTACGACGAACGTGCCGACCCCGCGCACGACCGACCAGAATCGAGGCCCATCGACGTGGCAAACGTCCAGATGCTCAACCGTGTGGTCATCCGGTTCGCCGGCGACTCCGGTGACGGGATGCAGCTGACCGGTGACCGGTTCACCGCCGAGGCGGCCACCTTCGGCAACGACATCTCCACCCTACCGAACTATCCTGCGGAGATCCGGGCACCCCAGGGCACCATCCCGGGCGTGTCGAGCTTCCAGGTGCACTTCGCCGACTTCGACATCATGACCCCCGGCGACACCGCCGACGTGCTCGTCGCGATGAACCCGGCGGCGCTGAAGGCGAACCTCTCCCAGGTGCGGCGCGGCGGACTGATCATCGTGGACACCGCCGAGTTCACCAAGCGCAACCTCACCAAGGCCGGCTGGGAGGCCGATCCGCTCGAGGACGGCTCACTGGAGGACTACCAGTTGCACGCCCTCGACCTGACCGGGATGACCGTGGCGGCCGTCGCCGACTTCGGGCTCACCCGCAAGGACGCCTCCCGGGCCAAGAACATGTTCGCCCTCGGCCTGCTCACCTGGTTGTACAACCGCGACACCGACACGACGTTGCGATTCCTCGCCGAGAAGTTCGCCGCCAAGCCGACCATCCGCGACGCGAACGTGACCGCTTTCAAGACCGGCTACGCGTTCGGTGAGACCACCGAGACCTTCGGCGTCACCTACCAGGTCGCGCCTGCACCGCTCAAGCCGGGCACCTACCGGCAGATCTCGGGCAACGTCGCGCTGGCGTACGGCCTGGTCGTCGGTGCCCACCGCGCGGGGCTGCCGCTGTTCTTCGGGGCGTACCCCATCACGCCCGCCTCCGACGTGCTCCACACGCTGTCCAAGCTCAAGGCCTATGACGTGCTGACGTTCCAGGCCGAGGACGAGATCGCTGCCGCGAACAGCGCCCTGGGCGCCGCCTTCGCCGGTCACCTGGGGGTGACCGCGTCGTCCGGTCCGGGTATCGCCCTGAAGTCGGAGGCGATCTCGCTGGGCGTGATGACCGAGCTGCCGATGGTCATCTGCGACGTGCAGCGGTCCGGGCCCTCCACCGGCATGCCGACGAAGACCGAGCAGGCCGACCTGATGATCGCCATGTTCGGCCGGCATGGGGAGGCCCCGCTGCCGGTGATCGCCGCCCGGTCGCCCGCGGACTGCTTCACCGCGGCGGTCGAGGCGATCCGGGTCGCGGTCACGTACCGTACGCCGGTCTTCGTGCTGACCGACGGCTACCTGGCCAACGGCGCCGAGCCGTGGCGGGTGCCGCGTCTGGACGAGATCGACCCGATCGACCCGGACTTCGCGACCGCGACGAACGGGACCGACCACAAGGGCCGGGACCACTTCCTGCCCTACCTGCGGGACGAGGAGACCCTGGCCCGGCCGTGGGCGATCCCCGGCACGCCCGGCCTGGAGCACCGGCTCGGCGGTCTGGAGAAGGACGCCCGCGACGGGAACATCTCCTACGACCCGGCCAACCACGAGACGATGGTGCACACCCGGCAGGACAAGGTCGACCGGATCGCCTCCACGATCCCGCCGCTGACGGTCGACGACCCCGGCCGCGACACCGGCGACGGTGCCCGGGTGCTCGTCATCGGCTGGGGGTCCACGTACGGTCCGGCCCTGGCCACCATCCGCCGGATGCGAAAGAAGGGGCTGAGGGTCGCCCACGCCCAACTGCGCTGGATCAACCCGCTGCCGAGCAATGTCGGCGAGGTCCTGCGCAGCTACGATCGGGTCATCGTGCCCGAGATGAACCTCGGCCAGCTCGCCATGCTGCTTCGGGCGAAGTACCTGGTCGACGCGCGCAGCTACACACGGGTCCGCGGCCTGCCCATCTCGGTCGACGAGTTCGAGACCGACCTCACCGCCATCGTCCGGGAGGTCGAGGGCCAGGCCGGCCCGGCCGCACCGGCCGCACCGGCCGCACCGATCGCCGAAGGAGTCACCCGGTGACCACCACCGATATTCCACGTCCCACCGCCCGCGCAGACGAGCCCGGCCCGCCCGGGGGATTCCCCGGGTTGACCGGCGTCCCGATCGCGCTGACGCCGCTCAATCGCAAGGACTTCACCTCTGATCAGGAGGTCCGCTGGTGCCCCGGGTGCGGCGACTACGCCGTGCTCGCCGCATTCCAGGGATTCCTCCCCGAGTTGGGGATCAAGCGGGAGAACACCGTCATCATCTCCGGGATCGGCTGCTCGTCGCGGTTCCCGTACTACGTCGACGTGTACGGCATGCACTCGATCCACGGACGCGCCCCGGCGATCGCCACCGGGGTGGCGCTGTCCCGACCGGATCTGGCGGTCTTCGTCATCACCGGTGACGGGGATGCGCTGTCCATCGGCGGCAACCACCTCATCCACGCCCTGCGCCGCAACATCAATCTGACGATCGTGCTGTTCAACAACCGGATCTACGGGCTGACCAAGGGCCAGTACTCGCCGACGTCCGAGATCGGCAAGGTGACCAAGTCGACTCCCCTGGGATCGCTCGACCAGCCGGTCAACCCGGTGTCGCTGGCGCTCGGGGCCGAGGCGACGTTCGTGGCCCGGGCCGTCGACTCGGACCGCAAGCAGTTGACCGATGTGCTCCGCGCGGCCACCGCCCACCGTGGGGCGTCCCTGGTCGAGATCTACCAGAACTGCCCGATCTTCAACGACGGCGCCTTCGAGGCCCTCAAGGGCGACAACTCGGCCGAGGCGATCATCCCGCTGCGCGACGCCGAGCCGATCGTCTTCGGGGCCGACGGGCACCTGGCCGTTGTCCGTGACCACGCCAGCGGCGCACTCCGGGTAGCCGAACGGTCCGAGATCGCCGCCGAGGACATCGTCGTGCACGACGCGCACGCCGACGACCCCAGCTATGCGTTCGCGCTGTCGCGGCTCGGGGACACCGGGGTGCTGCACCGCGCGCCGATCGGGATCTTCCGCGACGTCGACCGGCCCACGTACGACGACACCGCACGGGATCAGGTCGTCACGGCCACCGGCGGCCGACCTGTCACCGACGAGGCGCTGCAGAGGCTGCTGCTGGGACGGGACACCTGGGAGGTACGGGCCTGAGAGCGGGCCGGTCGCGACCGGTCGCAACCCCCAGGCCCGCAGGGTCGACGCGGCCGGTCGCAACCCCGAGGGTCGACACAAGCGGATTGCTCGGCATAGACACCGTGCAATCCGCTTGCGTGGACCCTGACCTCGGCCTTGACCCTGACCTCGGCGTGGACCTCGACGGCGGCATCACCGCTCCGGCGTCACCGCTCCGGCTGCCCGGGTCGGTCCCACAGGATCCGCGCGCGCCCCTCCTGCACCGCATCCAGTGCGGCATGGAACGCCGGGTCCGCGAAGTCGGCCACCACCGCGACGGCATCCCGGCCCAGATCGGCGGCCACCTCCGGGTCGGCGCAGACGGCGATGAACGCCGCACCTGCCGACCGCGCCGCCGTACGGTCGTGGACGGTGTCACCGACGACGATCAGGGTGTCGTCCCCGGAGAGCTGCCGCGCCCGCTCCCCCAGGTCACCCCGATCGTCGGCCCTGTCCCCGGCCACCGACGTGCGCATGTCGAACAGGCTCGGATCGATCCCCGCGGTGAACAGCTTCGACCGGATCCGGCTGGGGGTGTTGCCGCTCATCAGCGCCTGCCGCCACCCCCGGGCCCGTACGTCGGCCAGGGCGCCGTGCACCCCGGAGGTGACCCGACGCGGATGCTTGACGAAGTACGCGGCCGACCTCAGGTCCAGCACAGTGAGGAACTCCCCTGTCCGCGCGGGATCCATGCCCGCGGCCTCCAGGTACAGTGTGGCGGCGAGATGGTCGGGCAGTCCCTCGCGGGGCTCCTCGGGGACGACCGGGGTCCCGCCGAGTTCCTCGATGGTGACCGCGAACAGATCGGCCCGGCGAGGCGGGGACGTCAGCAGAGTGCCGTCGACGTCCCAGTAGACCGCAATTGCCATGGTTCGACCCTAGTGCGGCCGGACCGACGGAGGAGGGGACATGCCAGGGTCCGGGACCGACAGCACCCGCCCGCAGGCGCCTGTGGCCACAACGTCGACGACCGCCCCGACGGACCACACGCGCAGTCGGACCGCCCGTGGGCTCGCCGGCGGCGTCGGCGCGTTCGTCGTCTGGGGGCTCTTCCCGCTGTACTGGCCGCTGGTCGCCCGGGCCGGAGCGCTGGAGATCCTCGCCCACCGGGTGATCTGGTCGTTGGCCTTCGGCCTGCTCGCCTGCCTGCTGCTGCGCCGCCGTTTCTGGGCCCGGGTCCGGAGCGCCCGGGAGTGGGCCACCCTGGTCGGCGCCGGGGCAGTCGTCACCGTCAACTGGGGCGTCTACATCTGGGCGGTCAACCACGGCCACGTCCTCGATGCGGCCCTGGGCTACTACATCAACCCGATCCTGACCATCCTGCTCGGCGTGATCGTCCTGCGCGAGCGGCTGCACCGGATCCAGTGGATCGCCGTCGGTATTGCCGGCGTCGCCGTCGTGGTGTTGACCGTGGAGTACGGCCGCCTGCCGTGGGTCGCGCTGGCCCTGGCCGTGAGCTTCGGCGCCTACGGCCTGCTGAAGAAGGGCGTCCACATCGACGCCGTCTCCGGGATGGTCGTGGAGGGTCTGGGCACCTCGGTCGTCGCCCTCTGCTATCTCGGTTGGCTTACCGCCACCGGCGCGTCGACGTTTGCCGCGTACGGTCCCGGCCACGCCATCCTGCTGGTGCTCGGCGGCCTGGTGACCCTGGTGCCGCTGCTGCTCTTCGCCGATGCGGCCCCGCGGTTGCCGCTCAGCGTGATGGGCCTGTTGCAGTACATCGCCCCGACCGGACAGTTCCTCATCGGCTGGCTGGTCCAGGGCGAACAGATGTCGCCCGAGCGGTGGGCCGGGTTCCTGCTGGTGTGGCTCGCGCTGACCATCGTCACTGCGCACGCGCTGACGCTGTGGCGGCGCGGCGCCGGCCGCCACCGGGATCAGCGCGCCCGTACGTAACCGGTCGGGTTCCTTCGGCGCACTACCATCGGCGCATGACTGCTGACGCCATCACCGAGGGTTTCGCCCTCGACATGTCCGGGGCGGATCCCGACGTGCGGCCCCAGGACGACCTCTACCGCCACGTCAACGGGAGCTGGCTGGAGAAGACCGTCATCCCCGACGACAAGCCGCTCACCGGCTCCTTCTCGGTGCTGCGGGACCGGTCGGAGGAGGCGGTCCGCGACATCGTCACCGGTCTCGGCACGCCGACCCCGGCCGACGGACCGCAAAGCGACGCGGAGCGAATCGCGGGTCTCTACGCCGGATTCATGGACACGGAGACGATCGACCGACTGGGGCTGTCCCCGTTGGCCGAGGACCTGGCCGCGATCGACGCGCTCGACTCGATCGATGCGCTGGTCGACCTGTTCGGCGCGAACGCCCGCCGCGGCATCGGCACCCTGCTGCACGCCGGGATCGACGCCGATCCGGGGCACCCGGAGGCGTACGCCCTGTTCCTCGGCCAGGGCGGCATCGGCCTGCCCGACGAGGAGTACTACCGGATGGACCAGTACGCCGACATCCGGGCCGCGTACCGCGACCACATCGCCCGGACGTTCGGGCTGGCCGATCTGCCCGACCCGGCCGCGCAGGCGGACGCGGTGCTGGGGCTGGAGACCTCGATCGCCGCCTGCCACTGGGACAAGGTCCGCACCCGCGACATGGTCGCCTCCTACAACCCGACGCCGCTGGCGGAGCTGGCCGACCGGGTCCGTACGGTCAACCCGGCCGTGGACCTGCTGCGCTACTTCACCGCGCTGGGCGCCGAAGCCGCCGATCCGACGTCGGCCGCGCCGGAGCAGGTGATCGTCGGGCAGCCGTCGTTCTTTGACGACGTCGCGGCCCTGCTGGTGGCCGACCGGCTGGAGCAGTGGCGGTCGTGGGCCCGGTGGCGGCTGCTGGCCGGTGCCTCGGCGCTGCTGCCCGACGCGTTCGCGAACGAGCACTTCGCCTTCTACGGCACGGTGCTGTCGGGGACACCGACGATCAAGCCGCGCTGGAAGCGGGGCGTCGGACTGGTCGAGGGCTGCCTGGGGCAGGCGGTCGGCAAGCTGTACGTGGAGCGTCATTTCCCGCCGGAGGCCAAGGAACGCTGCCAGCAACTGGTTGCCAACCTGCTGGCGGCGTACCGCGACTCGATCTCGACCCTGGACTGGATGACCGACGCGACCCGCGCAGAGGCGCTGACCAAGCTCGACCGGTTCACCGCGAAGATCGGCTACCCCGACGAATGGATCGATTTCTCCGCCCTGACCATCGATCCGGGCGATCTGATCGGCAACGTCCGCCGGGCGTCGCTGTTCTGGACCAACCGGGACCTGGCCCGGATCGGCGGACCCGTCGACCCGCACGAGTGGTTCATGACGCCGCAGACCGTCAACGCGTACTACCACCCGTTGCGCAACGAGATCGTCTTCCCGGCGGCGATCCTGCAGCCGCCGTTCTTCCACCCCGACGCCGACGACGCGGTCAACTACGGCGGGATCGGGTCGGTGATCGGCCACGAGGTCGGCCACGGCTTCGACGACCAGGGATCGACCTGCGACGGGGACGGCCGACTGCGCAACTGGTGGACCGACGAGGACCGCCAGGCCTTCGAGGAACGTACGCATGCGCTGATCGACCAGTACGACGGGCTCGTCCCGGAGGGCGCCGCCGGGCGTACGGTCAACGGCAAGCTGACCATCGGGGAGAACATCGGCGACCTCGGCGGGCTGACGATCGCCTACCGGGCCTGGCGCATCGCCTGCGGCGACTCCGAGCCCGACCCGATCGACGGGCTGAGCGGTGCGCAGCGGTTCTTCACCAACTTCGCGCTGATCTGGCAGCAGAAGACCCGACCGGAGACGGTGCAGCAGCGGCTGGCGACCGATCCACACTCCCCCAACGAGTTCCGCTGCAACCAGACGATCCGCAATGTCGACGCGTTCCACGAGACGTACGGGACCCGGCCGGGTGACGCCCTGTGGCTGGCGCCCGAGGAGCGGGTCAGGATCTGGTGACGCCGCCCGGGTGCTGCCCGGGCTCGTGCCGCTGGCCGATCAGCGCGTGCAGCACCCGGTGTGCCGTCGGGTCGGTCAGCGTGTAGCGCATCAGCCGGCCGTCGCGTTCGGCCACCACCCATCCGCTGACCCGCAACACCCGCAGCGCCTGCGAGGTGGTGGTGGGGGTGGCCCCGGCGGCGTCGGCCAGTTCGGCCACCGGACAGCCGGGGTGGAGGTGCATGTACGCCAGCAGGGCCAGCCGGGTCGGATCCCCCAGCAACGCGAACCGGCCGGCCCAGTCCGCCAGGCTGTCGGGGTGATCGGTGTCGTCCACCGGTCGGAAGGCCTCGGTGGGGTCGTGCGGGTGGGCGGTCATCGGCGCTCCCTGACGGTCCCGTCGCCGGATGCCGGCACCCGGAACCCGTACGGCAGCTCGAGGCGGTGCCGGGCGAGCAGTTCCGCGTCCGCGAGGATCTCGCCGATCGGTCCGTCGGCGACGATCCGGCCCGCGTCGAGGATGGCGCAGCGCCGGCACAGTTGCGCCGCGTACGGCAGGTCATGGGTGACCATGACGACGGTGACGTCGAGGGACTCCAGCACATCGGCGAGTTCGCGGCGGGCCGCCGGGTCGAGGTTGGACGACGGCTCGTCGAGGACGAGGATGTCGGGCCGCATGGCCAGTACGCCGGCGAGTGCGACACGGCGTTTCTGGCCGAAGGAGAGGTGCTCGGGGAGCCGGTCTTCGGTGCCCGACATGCCGACCCGGGCGAGGGCATCGGTGACGCGGCGGGCGACCTCCTCGGCCGGCAGTCCGAGGTTCGTCGGGCCGAAGGCGACGTCGCGACCGACCGTCGGCATGAACAGTTGGTCGTCCGGGTCCTGGAAGACGATGCCGACCCGGCGCCGCACCTCGCCGAGGGTGTCGGCGTCCAGGGGCAGGCCGGCGACCCGGATGGTGCCGACGCCGGTGCCGCCGACGGACGGGCCGATGGTGCCGTTGAGGTGCAGCAGGAAGGTGGTCTTGCCGGCCCCGTTCGGGCCGATGACGGCCAGCCGCTCCCCGCGGTCGACCCTCAGGTCGATGCCGAAGAGCACTTGGCGTCCGTCCGGATAGGCGAAGGCGAGTCCCCCGACCTCGAGGACCGGTGCGGGGCTCACGGGCGGACTCCCCCGAGCAGCGCCACCGTCGCCGCCACCACCAGGAGGGCCGGAGCCAGGGCGAGGAGCCAGTCACACGCCCGAGCGGGCGCAGCGGCGGTGGAGAACGCGATCCCCGAGGCCCCGCGGGCGATCCCCGAGGCCCCGCGGGCGATCCCCGAGGCCCCGCGGGCGATCATCGCAAGATGCTGGCGTTCCCCGCGCTCGTAGCAACGGACGAACAGGTGCCCGGCCGAGGCCGCGGTCGCCGCCATCCGCCCGGCGACCCCACGCCGGTCCCCGCGGGCCAGCCGGGCCACCTCCTGCCGGTGCAGGTCGCCGGTGACGATCCCCAGAAACCGGATCATGTGCGTCAGCACGGCCACCAGGGTACGCGGCAGCCGGAGCCGGCCGAAACCCTCGATGATCTCGTGGGCCGGGGTGGTCGCCACGAGCAGGATGGCCGCGCCGAGGCCCAGGGTGCCGCGGGCCAGCACCAGGCCGCCGCCTTGCAGCCCGGCGATCGAGAGCTCCAGCGGGCCGACCCCGACCCGCGGACCGGTGGCCACGAACGGCATCAGCAGGGCGAAGGCGACGAAGGGGGCCTCCACCAGGCTGCGCCGCAGCGCCCACCGGACCGGCACCCGGGCCACCGCACCGACCCCGACGAGCAGGGCCGCGGCCAGCCCGTGGACCGGCCAGACCGCAGCGGGCACCGCCACCACGGCGAGCGCCAGGGCCACCGCGCCGACGATCTTGACCTGAGCGGGCAGCCGGCGCACCGGGGTCCACCGCTCCCACGGTCGCACCGCCGGCATCGTGCGGACGGGGAGCACGACCGGCGGCGAGACCGGCCTGGTGAGCGGCGGGTGCGCGACGGTCATGACTGTGTCAGTGCGCGGTGGTGGACTCGGCGGGTGCCGCGGCGACGGACCTCGGCCGAATCAGCCGGGCCACCAGCAGCCCGACGCCCAGGGTGATCGCCGCGCCGACCAGGCCGGCGATCGTCGTGCCGAGGGCGCCGAGCCCCGCGATGCCGTAGTCGGCCAGCGGGGAACCGGCCATCGGGGAGTCCGCGGCGGCGCTCTCGAATCCGAGGGCGCCGGCCACCCGCTCCAGTCCGTCGGGTGAGGAGGAGGCCAGGAGGCTGATCCCGCCGGCGACCACGGCGCTCACCCCGAGCACGACGGCCAGCGTGCGGCGACCGATGCCGCTCGAGGCCGAGGTGCCCGTCGCCCGTGCCGCGGCGGGATCGAGAACGACGCTGCCGTCCGCGGCGGTGGTGGCCTGCGGCGTCGCTCCGGCGACACCGGCCAACCGGACCAGGTCGGGGCGGCGGGCGAGGACGGCCGCGACGACGGCCGCGGTGATCAGCGCCTCCCCGATCCCGATCAGCAGGTGGGTGCCGACCATCGCGCCGGCGAGCATGCCCGCCGGGATCGGGGCCGCGCCGCCGATGAGGTAGAGCAGGGCGAAGCCGGCCGCGGCGACCGGCACCGAGACGAAAGCGGCCAGCCCGGCCGCGACCGGCACGGCGGTGCGCCGGCCGCCGGCCAGGCGCATGACCAGGGCGGACACGCCGGTGGCCACGGCGACGGTGACGATCCCCATCAGGAGGATGTTGGTGCCCAGCGCCGTGACACCCCCGTCGGCGAAGACGAACGCCTGCACGATGAGGACGCAGGCCATCACGAGAACGGCCGTCCACGGTCCGACCAGCGCGACGGCCAGGGCCCCGCCGAGGAGGTGGCCGGAGGTGCCGGCGGCAACCGGGAAGTTGACCATCTGGGCGGCGAAGATGAAGCAGGCGGTGAGGCCCGCGCGGACCGGGCCGGCGTCGGCGAGCTCGCGACGGGAGCGGTGGAGGGCGAGGCCGACGACGGCGGCGGAGATGCCACCGGTGGCGATCGAGGTGGGCGCGTTCAGGAATCCATCGGGGACGTGCATGGCCCTCACCCTAGTGAACCGGCGACGTCATCTGAAATCCTGCTCATATGATCAGGCCTTCATGCTTGTCGCGGCGGCGTGTCGGATTCCCGCCGGACGAGCCGGCTCAGGCCGACCGCTGGACCACCGTGTCGCAGAGCTCGCTCAGCGCCTCCCGGGCGGTCCCGGCCGGCAGCGCTGTCAGGTGACCACGGGCGATCTCGGCCCGGCGGGCGATCTCGGCCCGGGCCCGCCCGATCACCGGATGGGTCCGCAGCAGGGCCAGGGCCTGCGCATGATCGGCCTCCGAGTCCACGGCATTCGCAATGAGGCGGCGCAGCCGGGCGGTGGGTGCATCGTCGTACTCGGCCAGGAGCAGCGTCGGCAGGGTCGCCACGCCCTCGCGCAGGTCGGTCCCGGGGGTCTTGCCGGTGGTGTCGGAGGTGACGTCGATGAGGTCGTCACTGAGTTGGAAGACCACCCCGAGCTCCTCCCCGTACGAACGCAGGGCCGCGACCTTCCGGTCCGGCAGGCCCGCCACCATCCCGCCGAACATCGCCGAGGCCGCGATGAGCGAGCCGGTCTTGTCGGCGACGACGTGGAGGTACGCGCCCAGCGGGTCCTCCCCCGCGGCCGGCCCGCGGGTCTCGGCGATCTGGCCCTGGACGAGCCGGGAGAAGGTCCGCGCCTGCAACCGGACGAAGTCGGTGCCGAGGTCGGCCACGATGTCGGAGGCGCGGGAGAAGAGGAAGTCCCCGACCAGGATCGCCACGGTGTTGTCCCAGACACTGTTAGCGCTGGGGGCGCCGCGACGGATGTCCGCCTCGTCCATCACGTCATCGTGGTAGAGGCTGGCGACGTGGGTGAGCTCGACGACCAGGCAGGCCCGGGTGAGGTCCTCGGCCGACCGGGGCACCCCCAGCGAGGAGGCGAGCACCACCAGCATCGGCCGGAATCGTTTGCCCCCCGCCGCGATCACATGCCTCGCGGCCTCGGAGACGAAGGGGGTGGACCCTGTCGCGGCCTCCGCCAGGCTGGACTCGACCACGTCCAGACGTTCCCGAACGTACGCCTCGAACTCTTCCCGGGTAGGGCTGGTCCCGGAATCGCCACGGGGCTGGGGGGCTCGCGAGGGGGTCACAATTCTCACAGCATACCCAGCCGATAGAACTCACTCGCCTGCTGGAGGAATCCCATCACCGGGCCGGGCATGACGCCGAGCAGCACCGTGGCGATCAGCCCGACCACCACGACGATGAGCGTCGCGGCCGAGGTGTCGGTCACCTCCGGCCCTTCGACCGGCTCGCGGAAGAACATCACCGCGATCACCCGCAGATAGTAGACGGCCGCGACGACGCTGAGCAGCACACCGACCAGGGCCAGCCAGCCGAAACCGCCCTCGTACGCCGCCTCGAACGCCGCCCACTTGCCCATGAACCCGCCGGTCAGCGGGATCCCGGCGAAGCTCAGCATGAAGATCGCCATCACGACGCCGAACACCGGGTTACGTCGGCCGATCCCGGCCCAGCCGGACAACTGGGTCACCTCGGCGCCGTTGTCGCGGACCATGGTCAGCATGCCGAAGGCGGCGAGGGTGGCCACGCCGTAGGTCAACAGGTAGAAGCTCGCCGCCGAGACGCTGGTGATCCCGGTGATGCCGGCACTGACCTGGGCCGCTCCGGCGACCGCGACGAGGATGTAGCCGGCGTGGGTGATCGAGGAGTACGCCAGAAGCCGCTTGATGTCGGTCTGGGCGAGCCCGACCACGGCACCGAAGAGCATGGTGGCGACCGCGACGGTGGCGATCACCGGCTGCCAGTTCCACCGCTCGGCGCCGAGCGCGACGTAGAACACCCGCAGGAGTCCGCCGACGGCGGCCACCTTGGTGCAGACCGCCATGAAGGCGGTGACCGGGGTGGGGGCGCCGGTGTAGACGTCGGGGACCCAGGAGTGGAACGGGACGGCGCCGACCTTGAACAGCAGCCCGACCGCCATCGTCAACAGCCCGGCGAAGAGCATGCCCTCACCGACCTGACTCGACCCGATCTGGGAGGCGATGGTGGCGAACCGGAACGAGCCGGAGTAGCCGAACACCAGCGCCACGCCGAACAGGAAGAATGCCGAGGCCAGCGCGCCGAGCAGGAAGTACTTCATCGCGGCCTCCTGACTGATCAGGCGCCGGCGCCGGGCGAGGCCGCACAGGAGGTACAGCGGCAAGGACATGATCTCCAGTGCGACGAACATCATCAGCAGGTCGTTCGCCGCGGTGAACATCATCATCCCGAGCAGGGAGAACAGCAGCAGGGTGTAGACCTCGGTGTGCTCGAAACCGGCCTCGGTGGCGGCCCGCTCGTCGTTCGACCCGGGGATCGCCGACCCGGAGGGGGTGAAGGCGCTGACCCCGCCGTACACCTCCCGCTCGGCGAACAGCAGCACCGTCAGCGCGCCGAAGATCAGCAGGCCGAACCACGACACGAGCGCCGGCGGGTCGACCATGATCATCCCGGTCTGGTCCTGGGCGAGGGCATTGTCGTTGCCCCACATGGCCAGCGCGGAGACGAAGGCCAGGATCAGGGTCAGCAGCGTGATCCCGATCTGCCAGCCGCGACGCCACGAGCGCGGCAGCACCGCCTCGGCGAGCAGGCTGAGCGAGGCTCCCGCGAAGACGATGACCACCGGCCAGAGGGCGGTCAGCAGGCCCGCGTAGTCGTACGCCGTGTTCATCAGTTCTGTCCCTCCGGGATCTGCGGCTGGGGTTCGGTGACGCCGTACGCCTGCATGGTGGTCATCGTCCGGTCCGCCAGCGGGCGCACCACCTGGAGCGCGGGCGCAGGGAAGAAGCCGAGGACGAGGATCAGCACGAACAGCGGGGCGACGGCGAGCCGCTCCCGCCAACTGAGATCCGTGGTGACCGTCTCGGCGACCTCGTCGGTCACCGGCCCGGTCATCGTGCGCTGGTAGACGTTCGTCACGTACAGCGCGGCCAGCACGAGCGCGCCGGCGGCCAATGCGGCGATCCAGCGGTGCGTGGCGAACGTGCCGGCCAGCACCATGAACTCGGACACGAAGCTCGACATGCCGGGCAGGCCCAGCGCGGACAGACCGGAGACCAGCAGGAAGCCGCCCATCACCGGCGCCACCTTCTCAACCCCGCCGAAGGCGGCGATGTCGGCGGATCCGCGGCGCTTGACCAGGTAGCCGACGACGAGGAAGAGCGCCGCTGTGGACAGCCCGTGGTTGAACATGTAGAAGATCGACCCGGCGATCCCCGAGGCACTCAGCGCGAACAGGCCCATCACCATGAAGCCGAAGTGGCTCACCGAGGTGAAGGCGACGAACCGCATGAGGTTGCGCTGCCCGATCGCGGCGACCGCGCCGTAGAGCACCGAGATGAGCGCCAGCACCAGCACGAACGGCGTCGCCCACACGCTGGCCTCAGGGAACAGCCCCAGGCAGAATCGGAGCATCCCGAAGGTGCCGATCTTGTCCAGCACCGACACCATCAGGGTCGCCCCGCCCGGCGAGGACGCCTCCGCGGCGTCGGCCAGCCAGGTGTGGACCGGCACCATCGGCGCCTTCACGGCGAAGGCGATGAAGAACGCAGCAAAGAACCAGCGCCCCTCGGGGCCGCTGAACAGGCCGCTGCCGACCGCCGTCTGCAGGGCCTGCAGGGAGTACGTCGGCTGCCCGACCCGGGCCGTGACGGCGTAGATCCCCAGGACGGCGACCAGCATGATCAGCCCACCGGCCAGGGAGAAGAGCAGGAACTTCATCGCCGCCCCGGTCTTCTTGCCCGACCCGAAACCGCCGATGAGGAAGTACATCGGGATCAGCGTCGCCTCGAAGAAGACGTAGAAGAGCAGCACGTCGGTGGCCAGGAACACGTACAGGGACAGGCCCTCCAGCAGCAACGCCAGCCCGAAGAAGGTCTGCGAGGTCCAGCGGCCGCCGGTCGTCTCCGGGTCGTCCCAGGTGGCGATCATCACCACCGGGACCAGGATGGTGGTGAGCAGCACCATCAGCAGGCCCATCCCGTCGACGCCGAGGGCATACGATGCGCCGATCGCCGGGATCCACTGCTGTTGCTCGATGTACTGCAGCCCGGCGCCCGGATCGAACCCGACCGCCACCACGACCGACACCACCAGGGTGAGCAGTGCGAAGACCAGGCCGGTCGCCCGGGCGACGGCACCCTTGACGAAGACCAGCACCAAGGCGCCGATCAACGGCAACAGTGCCAGCACCGTGAGCCAGGGGAATGTCGTCATCTGGATTCTTCCTCCCGTCAGGCCAGCCGGCCCAGGATCAGCACGACCGCGATGAGCACCGAACCGGTCACCATCGTCAGGGCGTACGAGCGGACATAGCCGGACTCCAGTCGCCGCAGGCCGGCACCGAGGCCGGTCATCGCCGTCCCGGAGCCGTTGGCCACGGCGTCGATGCCGTGGTCGTCGACGGCCGTCACCGCGGTCACCACGCCGTCGCCGGTGGAGGTGAATGCCGCCTCGTTGATGACGTCCTGGTAGAGGTCGTGGCGGCCGATGGTGGTGAACACCGAGACCTTCTCCGGCGGGGTGTCGGGGATGTCGGCCCGGTAGAGCCACCAACCCAGCGCGACGCCGGCGGCGACCACCAGCAGGGTCAGCACCGAGATCAGGCTGACGTGCAGCAGGCCGGTCGGCTCGGCCTCGCCGTTGACCGCCGGCGCCAGCCAGCCGCCGATCCAGTTGTTCATCAGCAGTCCGCCGATGACGGAGAACACCGCCAGGATCGCGAGCGGGATCCACATCACCGCCGGTGACTCGTGCGGGTGCTGGTCATCGCGCCAGCGCTTCTCGCCGAAGAAGGTCATCATCATCAGCCGGGTCATGTAGAACGCGGTGACCCCGGCGCCGACCAACGCCAACACGCCGACCAGCGCGTTGTGGTGGAAGGCCGCCTCGATGATGTGGTCCTTGGAGTAGTAGCCGGAGAAGAACGGGAACCCGATGATGGCCAGGTAGCCCATCGCGAAGGTGAGGAAGGTCAGCCGCAGCGGGCGGGCCAGCGCGCCGAAGTGGCGCATGTCCACGTCGTCGTTCATCGCGTGCATGACCGATCCGGCGCCGAGGAACATGTTGGCCTTGAAGAAGCCGTGGGTGAGCAGGTGGAAGATGGCGAACGCGTACCCGGCCGGGCCGATCCCGGCGGCGAGCATCATGTAGCCGATCTGGGACATGGTCGACCCGGCGAGCACCTTCTTGATGTCGTCCTTGGCGCACCCGATCCAGGCCCCGAAGAGCAGGGTGACGGTGCCCACGACCACAACCGCGGTGGAGGCGGCGGTCGACATCGCGTAGATCTCACCGGAGCGGACGACCAGGTAGACGCCGGCGGTGACCATCGTCGCCGCGTGGATGAGCGCCGACACCGGCGTCGGGCCCTCCATCGCGTCCAGCAGCCACGCCTGCAGCGGCACCTGGGCCGACTTCGCACAGGCGCCGACGAGCAGCAGCACGCCGAGCAGGGTCGCCGTCGTGCCGTCCAGCCGGGCCGCGCCCGCATTGACCGCGTCGTACGAGGTCGTGCCGAAGGTGGCGATCATCAGCATCAGGGCGATCGACATCCCGACATCGCCGATCCGGTTCATCACGAACGCCTTCTTGCCGGCCCGGGCTGCGCTGGGCCGCTCCTGCCAGAAGCTGATCAGGAGGTACGAGGCCAGGCCGACGCCCTCCCAGCCGAG
>CAZGWN010000043.1:29760-31403 GCA_964528755.1 uncultured Propionibacteriaceae bacterium | reverse complement strand
AAGATCGTCAAGATCCAGGATTTCGCGCTGAAGACCGGCTGTCCTCTGATCGGGATCAACGAGGGTGGCGGCGCCCGGATCCAGGAGGGGGTCGTCTCGCTCGGACTGTACGGCGAGATCTTCCGCCGCAACACCGTGGCCTCCGGCGTCATCCCGCAGATCTCGTTGATCATGGGCGCGGCGGCCGGCGGTCACGTCTATTCCCCGGCGCTGACCGACTTCACCGTGATGGTCGACCAGACCTCGCAGATGTTCATCACCGGACCGGCGGTGATCAAGACCGTCACGGGTGAGGACGTCTCACTGGAGGAGCTCGGCGGCGCACGGACCCACAACGCGAAGTCGGGCAACGCCCACTACCTGGCCGCCGACGAGGCCGACGCGCTGGAGTTCGTCCGGGACCTCGTCTCCTACCTGCCGCAGAACAACCTGGAGGACCCGCCGTTCTACGACGAGGAGGCCGATCTCGACCCCACCGACGACGACCTCGCCCTGGACACCCTGATCCCCGACTCGCCGAACCAGCCGTACGACATCAAGCAGGTCATCGAGTCGGTCGTCGACGACGGCGAGTTCCTGGAGATCCAGGAGTTGTACGCGCAGAACATCGTCGTCGGTTTCGCCCGGGTGGAGGGACGTACGGTCGGGGTCGTGGCGAACCAGCCGATGACCTTCGCCGGCTGCCTGGACATCAACGCGTCGGAGAAGGCGGCCCGGTTCGTCCGCACCTGCGACTGCTTCAACATCCCGGTCGTCACCTTCGAGGACACCCCGGGCTTCCTGCCCGGCACCGACCAGGAATGGAACGGCATCATCCGCCGCGGCGCGAAACTGATCTTCGCCTACGCCGAGGCCACCGTCCCGCTGATCACGATCATCACCCGCAAGGCGTACGGCGGGGCGTACGACGTGATGGGGTCCAAGCACCTCGGCGCCGACATCAACCTCGCCTGGCCGACCGCGCAGATCGCCGTGATGGGCGCGGAGGGTGCGGTCAACATCCTCTACCGCAAGCAGCTCGCCAACGATTCCGATCCGGAGGCGCTGCGTACCCGGCTCATCACCGAGTACAACGACACGCTCGCCAACCCGTACGTGGCGGCGGAGCGCGGCTATGTCGACCAGGTCATCCAGCCCCACCAGACCCGCCAGGAGATCATCCGGGTGCTGCGCCTGCTGCGGACCAAACGGGAGAGCCTGCCGCCGAAGAAGCACGGGAACATCCCGCTATGAGCGCCGCCGACACCGACGAGCCGACGGTCCCGGCCTTCGAGGTCGTCGCCGGCGGGCCGACCGAGGAGGAGATCGCCGCCCTCGCAGTGATCTTCGCGGCCCTCGCCGGGCCGGCCGCCCCGACCCCGACCGGCACCCAGCCACGCCGCGGCCGGTACAACTCCTACTGGCGATCCATCCGCCGCACCTTCTTCACCGGCCGGGAGACCTGGAACTCCCAGATCCGCCAGTTCTGAGCCCTCCGGGGGCCGGTGGTGGCCCGGGCTGACCGGAGTCCGAGGACCAGCGGGCTGACCGGAGTCCGAGGACCAGCGGGCTGACCGGAGCCCGAGGACCAGCGGCCACGCCCCGTTTCACAAGCCACAAGTCGACTTGTGGCTGATGAAAGGGGGCGTGGCCGCTGTGCCAGG
>CAZGWN010000043.1:0-29750 GCA_964528755.1 uncultured Propionibacteriaceae bacterium | reverse complement strand
ACAAACCACCGGTGGCTTGGGGGCGTGTTACCGGGGGGGGGGCGGGTGGCCCGGGGGGGGGGCGGGGGGGGGGGGGGGGGCGGGGGGGCGGGCCCCCGGGCGGCCACCTATGCTGTCGGGACGTGACCTCCCCCGTACCTTCCGAGCCCTCCGCCGGTACGGCCCCGGGTCGGATCGGCAGGCCGGTCCGGCGGGTCGTGCTGGCGTCGGCTTCCCCGGCCCGGCTGGCCACCCTGCGCGCGGCCGGGCTCGATCCCGAGCCGATCGTCTCCGGTGTCGACGAGAGTCAGGTCGGCGATGTCGCCCCCGCTGAGCTGGCCGGACGACTCGCCGCCCTCAAGGCAGAGGCCGTCGCCGGGCGCCTGGCCGGCGCCACCCCGACGGGCCCCACCCCGACCGACCCCGCCCGGCCCGAGACCGTCGTGATCGGCTGTGATTCGGTGCTGGAGCTGGACGGCGAGGCGTACGGCAAGCCCGGCACCGCCGACGTCGCCAGGGCCCGCTGGCGACGGATGAGCGGGCGGATCGGGGTGCTGCACACCGGCCACTGCGTCATCCGGCTGGGCGGTGGGCGGACCGACGCCGACCTCTCCGCGCGGGCGGAGGAGGTGGCCGACACCCGGGTCCGGTTCGGCACCCCGACCGAGCGCGAACTGGAGGCGTACCTGGCCACCGGCGAGCCGTTGCAGGTTGCGGGCGCCTTCACCATCGACGGCCTCGGCGGGGCCTTCGTCGAGTCCGTGGCGGGAGATCCGCACAACGTGGTCGGGATCAGCCTGCCGCTGCTGCGCCGTCTGACGGCACGGCTGGGCATCTGCTGGACCGATCTGTGGCAGGTAGGCTGACAGCATCATGACCACTCCCCCCGACGCCGGGTCGTTGACCCGCGAGTCCGACCCGACAGCACCTCGGATGGCCGACAGCCCCACCCCCCGGCACCGCCTCCCCGCCTGGCTGCGGGCGATCCGTCCCAAGCAGTGGACGAAGAACGTCCTGGTGCTGACGGCTCCGCTGGCCGCCGGGCGGATCCACGAGGTGAACGTCCTCGTCGACACGCTGCTCGCGATGGTCTGCTTCATCATGGTGTCCGCGGCGGTGTACCTGCTCAACGACGTACACGACATCGAGGCCGACCGGGCCCACCCGAAGAAGCGGTTCCGGCCGATCGCCGCGGGCGAACTGCCCGTCCCCGTCGCATGGGTGATGGCGATCGTGCTCGGACTCGGCGGGGTCGGCCTGGGCCTGTGGGTGTCGGGTCCGCTGGCCGTCACGCTGGGCTGCTACATGGTCATCCAGTTCCTCTACTCGGGGTTCCTCAAGGACCTCCCGGTCATCGACCTGGCCGTCGTCGCCTCCGGCTTCCTGCTGCGGGCGGTGGCCGGCGGTGTCGCCACCGGCATCCCACTGAGCCAGTGGTTCCTGCTGGTCGCCTCGTTCGGGTCACTGTTCATGGTGGCCGGCAAGCGCTACGCCGAGATGCGTGCCCTGGGCCCCGCCGCCGGCACTCGCAAGTCGCTGGCCGGCTACACCGAGTCGTACCTGAAGTTCGTCTGGGAACTCGCCGCCGTCGCCGTCGTCATGTGCTACAGCCTGTGGGCCTTCGAGCAGCGGGCGCTGGGCGAGATGAAGGTGCTGTGGTCGGCGTTGTCGATCTTCCCCTTCGCGATGGCGATGCTGCAATACGCCTACCGGATCGACCGCGGCGAGGGCGGCGCCCCCGAGGAGGTCGTCCTCCACGACCGGGTCCTGATCGCCCTCGGTGCGCTGTGGCTGATCTTCATCTTCCTCGCCGTATTCGTCTGATCCCCACCACCACGTCGTCTGGAGAGAACATGATGGACGCCACCGCCAACCCGCGGACCCTGCTGCTGCTCGGCGGCACCTCCGACATCGCCCAGGCGATCGCCGAGGCGTACGCCGCCGAGAGCCCGGAGCTGACCGTGATCCTCGCCGCCCGGCCCACCGAGCGGCGCGAGCAGGCCGCGGCCCGACTCTCGGCGGTCGGCGCGACGGTCCGCCAGGTCGACTTCGACGCCACCGACGCCGCGGGACACGCCGCCACGATCGAGGCGGCCTTCGGCGACGGCGATGTCGACCTGGCCGTGGTCGCGTTCGGACTGCTCGGCGACCCCGAGGCCGCCTGGCAGGACGCCGAGGAGGCCCGCGCGCTGGCCGAGGTCAACTACGCCGCGCCGGTGCACGTCGGGGTCATGCTCGCCGACCGGATGCGCACCCAGGGTCACGGTGAGATCGTCGTCCTGTCCAGCGTCGCCGGCGAGCGGATCCGCCGGTCCAACTTCGTCTACGGCTCGACGAAGGCCGGTCTCGACGGGTTCTACCGCGGGCTCGGCGAGGCCCTGCGGGGTTCGGGGGTGCGGGTGCTCGTCGTCCGCCCCGGCTTCGTCAGGTCGAAGATGACCGCCGGGCTCAAGGCCGCGCCGCTCGCGGTGTCCCCGGCCCAGGTCGCCGCCGCGGTCGTCGACGGCGTCCGTACCGGCCGGTCGGTGATCTGGGTGCCCAGGCAGTTCCGTCTGGTGATGGGCGTCCTCAAGCTCGTGCCGCAGCCGATCTTCCGCAAGCTGCCGTTCTGATCGGGGCCGGCGCGGTGCCGGCCGGCGGGGGGACGGCCCGCCGCGCCGATGCCCGCCGGCTGCCGGTAGGGTGTGGTGATGGTTCCGCAGGAGGGATGTCGGAGTGCAGGTAGATCTCAACGCCGATCTCGGTGAATCGACTCGCCCGGAGAGCGTCCGGGCCGATGACTCCGTCCTCACCTTCGTGTCCAGCGCCAACCTCGCCGCGGGCATGCACGCCGGCACCCCGCGCAGCATCCGCGAGGCGTGCCGCAAGACGGTCCACCGCGGTCTGCGGGTCGGCGCGCTGGTCGGCTATCGGGACCTGCTCGGCGGCGGCGACCGCTACATCGACGTGGACTACTCCGACCTCAGCGCCGAGCTCATCTACCAGGTCGGCGCCGTCGAGGCACTCGCCTTCAGCGAGCGCGGCCGGCTGTCGTACGTACGCCCCCACGGTGCGCTGGCGCGGATGGCCGGACGTCGGCGTGACCACGGTGAGGCGATCCTGGCGGCCGTCTCGTCGTACGACGGAGGCCTGCCCCTGGTCGTCCAGCACGACTCGCCGCTCCTGGCGATGGCCCACGACGCCGGTCTGCGGGTCATCGTCGAATACCCGGCGACGTCCGTGGACCGGATGCGTACCTCAGTGGGTCTGATCGCCGCGGACGGGCACCCGGAGGGTTCCGTATCGCTGCACCTGGACCCCGTCACCGCGCCTGTCGTGGTAAAAACACTACGCGAGCTCGGTCACACCGCGGGGGTTCCGACAGCTGCCCGACGCAGCATCTGACCGGCGGGTCCGGCCGGCTCGACAGGCGGGGGAACAGGGCGTTCCGTCGGTTCCCGAAGCCGCCCCGCCGTACGTCCGCAGGCCCTAGACTCCACGGTGAGCCACCGGCGCCCAGCCAGCGCGCCGTCGGGACACATCACCGTCCTGACCGGGTGCCGTCGGGCGGTTCAGAGTCGAACCCAGGAGGAATAGTGCCCATCACCAAGGTGCTCATCGCGAACCGTGGCGAGATCGCCGTCCGGGTGATCCGTGCCGCGCGCGACGAGGGAATCGGGAGTGTCGCGGTCTTCGCCGACCCCGATGCCGACGGATTGTTCGTCCAGTTGGCCGACGAGGCGTACGCGCTGAGCGGCGCCACACCCGCCGAGACCTACCTGGACATGGACAAGATCATCGACATCGCGCGGCGCAGCGGCGCCGATGCCGTCCACCCCGGGTACGGGTTCCTGGCCGAGAATGCCGATTTCGCCCAGCGGGTCATCGACGCCGGCCTCACCTGGATCGGTCCCCCGCCGCACGCGATCCGCGATCTGGGCGACAAGGTCGCCGCGCGACACATCGCGCTGAAGGTCGGGGCGCCGCTGGTGCCCGGCACACCCGACCCGGTGGCCGATGCCCACGAGGTGGTGGCCTTCGCCCGCGAGCACGGGCTGCCGATCGCCATCAAGGCCGCGTTCGGTGGCGGCGGGCGGGGTCTCAAGGTCGCCCGTACCCTCGAGGAGGTGCCCGAGCTCTTCGAGTCCGCCACCCGAGAGGCGGTCACCGCGTTCGGGCGCGGCGAGTGCTTCGTCGAGCGCTACCTGGACAAGCCACGGCACGTGGAGACCCAGTGTCTCGCGGACCGGCACGGCAATGTCGTCGTCGTCTCCACCCGCGACTGTTCCCTCCAGCGCCGCCACCAGAAGCTCGTCGAGGAGGCCCCGGCGCCGTTCCTGTCCGACGACCAGATCGGCCGGCTGTACGAGGCGTCGAAGGCCATCCTGCGCGAGGCCGGCTACGTCGGCGCCGGGACCTGCGAGTTCCTCGTCGGTCAGGACGGGATGATCTCCTTCCTCGAGGTCAACACCCGGCTGCAGGTCGAGCACCCGGTCTCGGAGGAGGTCACCGGCCTGGACCTGGTCCGGCAGATGTTCCGGATCGCCGACGGTGCCGAGCTCGGCTTCGACGACCCCGAGATCCGCGGCCATGCCTTCGAGTTCCGGATCAACGCCGAGGACCCGGGCCGGAACTTCATGCCGGCCCCCGGCACGGTCACGGAATGGGTTCCGCCGCTCGGACCGGGGATCCGCGTCGACGACGGCTACCGCAAGGGGATGACGGTGCCCGGCTCGTTCGACTCGCTGGTCGGCAAGCTCATCGTCACCGGTGATTCGCGCGAGCAGGCTCTGCAGCGCGCCCGGCGGGCCCTCGGCGAGATCGTGCTCGACGGCATGCCGACCGCGATCCCGTTCCACCGCGCGGTGGTCGACGACCCGGCGTTCACCGCGGAGGACGGCCATTTCGGCGTGCACACCCGCTGGATCGAGACCGAGTTCGACAACACCATCCCGCCGTACGAAGGGGTGCCCGGCGAGGCCTCCGAGACATCCGGCACCCAGACGGTCGTGGTGACCGTCAACGGCAAGCGGCTGGAGGTCAGCCTGCCCGCCGGGCTGGGTTCGCTCGCCTCGCGGCCGAACCACGCCACCAAGCCCAAGCGCAAGAAGTCGAGGACTGCCGTCAGGGAGGCCTCCGGCAACTCGGTCACCGCGCCGATGCAGGGCACGGTCGTCAAGGTCGCCGTCCGCGAGGGCCAGGAGGTCCACGAGGGCGACCTCGTCGTGGTGCTGGAGGCGATGAAGATGGAGCAGCCGATCAACGCACACCGCTCCGGCGTCGTCACCGGGCTGGCCGTCGAGGCCGGGCAGTCCGTGCAGTCCGGCGAGGTGCTCACCGAGATCGTGGACGCCGCCTGAGGGCGATCCCGGCCCGGTCCCGCACTAGTGTTGCCGTCATGGATCGCCCCATCGCGCTCATCACCGGCGGCACCCGCGGGATCGGCCGGGCCATCGCCGACAGCCTCGGCGTCGACCACCACATTCTCGTCGGCGGCACCCACGCCGACCTGGCTGCCCGGGTCGCCGCGGACCTGCCCTCGGCCGAGCCGTGGCCGATCGACCTCACCGATCCCGACGCCGTGGCGGCTGCCTGCGAGCAGATCGACCGGCTCGACGTGCTCATCCACTCCGCCGGCCTCGGCGCCCGCGGCACCGTCGCCGATCTGCCCCGCACCGAGTGGCGGCGGGTCTTCGAGCTGAACGTGTTCGCCGTCGCCGACCTCACCCGAGCCCTCTTGCCCGCCCTGCGGGCCGCCCACGGCCAGGTCGTCATGATCAACTCCGGAGCCGGGTTCGTCTCCTCCCCCGGCGGCTCGCTGTATGCGGCGAGCAAGTTCGCCCTGCGCGCGCTGGCCGACGGGCTGCGCGAGGAGGAGCGCGGCCGGGTCCGGGTCACGTCGATCCACCCGGGTCGGGTCGACACCGACATGCAGCGAGAACTCCAGGCGTCGGGCGAACGGCCGTACGACCCGGCCGATCACCTCACGCCCCACTCCGTTGCCGCCACGGTGCGGGCCGCGATCGACGCGAGTCCCGAGGCGATGGTGGAGACGCTGTCGATCCGGCCGGTGGTGGGCCCGCTCCGCTAGCTGCGAGCGCTCAGTTCGTCAGTTGCACGGCCTCTTCGCGCCCGTGGTTGTGCAGCCGCCGGGCCGCCTCGGCGAGCGACCCCGACAGCGACGGATAGACCGTGAAGGTCTGCGCGAAGTCGTCGACGCTGATCCGCTGGGTGACCGCCAGCGACACGGCGTGGATGAGTTCGCTGGCGTTCGGGGCGACGACGACGCCGCCGACGACGATTCCGGTCAGCGGCAGGCAGAACAGCTTGACGAACCCGTCGGAGAAACCCTGCATCTTCGCCCGTGCGTTCGACTTCAGCGGCATTGTCAGACCTTGCGCGGTCGACCGCCCCTCGGCGATGTCGCGTTCGGACACCCCGACGGTGGCGATCTCGGGGGCGGTGAAGATGTTCGCCGCCACGGTGTTGAGCTTGAGCTGGGGCACCGCGTCGCCGAGCGCATGCCACATGGCGATCCGCCCCTGCATGGCCGCGACGGAGGCGAGGGCGAAGACACCCGTGCAGTCCCCCGCCGCGTACACCCCGCGGGCCGACGTCCGTGACACCTGGTCGACGGTGATGTAGCCACGCCCGTCGACCGCGACCCCCGCCTCGGCGAGGCCGAGGCCGGTGGTGTTGGGAATCGACCCGACCGCCATCAGGACGTGCGAGCCGCACACCTCCCGGCCGTCCTCCAGCCCGACGACCACCCCGTCGCCGTCGCGGCGGGCCGACTTCGCCCGAGCCCGGTTGATGATCTCGATCCCGCGCCGTTCGAACACGTCCTGCAGCACCCGCGCGGCATCGGCGTCCTCACCGGGAAGCACCATGTCGCGGGAGGAGACCAGGGTGACCGGCACGCCGAGCGCATCGTACGCGTTGGCGAACTCGGCACCGGTCACGCCGGAGCCGACCACGATGAGGCGTTCGGGCAGATCCGTCAGGTTGTACAACTGGGTCCAGTCGAGGATCCGCTCCCCGTCGGGCACCGCATCGGGCAGCACCCGCGGATGCGCACCGGTGGCCACCAGGATCACGTCGGCGTCGAACCGCTGAGCGCCGAACTCCGTCTCGGCGACCACCGCGTGCCGCCCGTCGAGACGCCCGCGTCCACGAACGATCCGCACCCCCTCCGCGACGAGCCGGGTCGCGATGTCGCCGGACTGGGCCGCCGCCAGGTCGAGGACGCGCGTGTTCACCGCACCGAGGTCCACGATGATCTGTGCGGTCAGGTCCTCCCCGCCGCCGGCGGGCTGCAGTCCCATCCCGCAGGCCTCCCCGATCGTCGACAGCACCGTGGAGGTCGCGATCAGGGTCTTCGACGGGACGCAGTCGGTGAGCACGGCCGATCCGCCGATGCCGTCACTGTCGATGAGGGTCACCTCCCCACCGAGTTGGGCTCCCACCAGAGCCGCCTCGTACCCACCCGGTCCGCCGCCGACGATCACAACCTTGGTCACGGCTGCATTGTGCCATGGGAGGCGCCCCCGGAGGGCCCGCTCGACGATCCGCCCGGTCGCGTTCGTGGCAGACTCTGGTCATGCACTCAGACACTCCCGAAGCCGCCGGAGGCCGTGATCCGCACGCCTCCGCGCCGGAGGACCCGACCGGGGATCCGCTGGCCGAGGCGCACCGGTCGGCGGCCCACGCGGCGGATCGGCTGACCACCCGGCTCGGCATCGGCCGCGCGGATCTGGCCGTCGTGTTGGGGTCGGGATGGTCCGGGGGGCGGAACTCGCTCGGAGAGGTGATCGGCCGCTGCCCGATGGCCGAGTTGCCCGGATTCAGCGAGCCGGTGGTGGCGGGGCACGGCGGGGAGGCCCTGGCCGTCCGGACAGCCGCCGGCCGGACCGCACTGCTGTTCACCGGCCGGACCCACCTGTACGAGGGCCGCGGCGTCGACCCCGTCGTGCACGCGGTCCGCACGGCTGCCGCGGCCGGAGCCGGGGTCCTCGTCCTGACCAATGGGTGCGGATCCCTCCAGCCGGGCTGGGGGCCGGGCACCCCCGTGATGTTGCGCGACCACATCAACCTCACGGGGGTCTCACCGCTGCGCGGGCCGTTGTTCGTCGACATGACCGAGGCGTACTCCGCCCGTCTGCGCACGGCGGTGCGCACCATCCGTCCGGCGATCCCCGAGGGTGTGTACGTCCAGTTCCGCGGCCCCCAGTACGAGACCCCGGCCGAAGTGGAGATGGCCCGTCGCGCCGGGGGGGACCTGGTCGGCATGTCGACCGCGGTCGAGACGATCGCTGCCCGCGAGGCCGGGATGGAGGTGCTCGGCCTGTCGCTGGTCACCAACCTGGCCGCCGGGGTCGCTCACCACCCGCTCGATCACGCCGAGGTACTGGCCGCCGGGCGGGCCGCCGAACCCGTCCTGCAATCCCTGCTGGCCGACCTGATGGAGGTGCTGTGACCGATCCGAACCTCCCCGAGGCCGACCGGGCCCGCCTCTTCGCGGCCGCCGAGCGCTGGCTGGCCGAGGACCCCGACGCCGACACCACCATCGAACTCGACCTGCTCCTCGACCGCGCCCAGGCCGGCGAGCCGGGGGCCCTCGCGGAGTTGGCGTCCGCGTTCGCCGGGCCTCTGACGTTCGGCACGGCCGGCCTGCGCGGCGCGCTCGGCCCGGGACCGGCCCGGATGAACCGGACCGTCGTCGTCCACGCCTCGGCCGGACTCGCCCGCTACCTGCTCGACCGCGGCCACGCCGGCCGCACCGTCCTGGTAGGCCACGACGCGCGACACCACTCGTCGATCTTCGCCCGCGACACCGCCGAGATCCTCGCCGGCGCCGGGCTCCGCGCGGTCCTCGTCGAGGGCCCGATCCCCACGCCCGTGATCGCCTACGGCATCCGGCACCTCGATGCGGTCGCCGCGGTCGTGGTGACCGCGTCCCACAATCCGGCCACCGACAACGGCTACAAGGTCTATCTCGGCGACGGCTCGCAGATCGTGCCGCCTGCCGACGCGCTCATCGCCGAACGGATCACGGAGGTCTCCCGCCTGCCGCTGTCCGAGCTGCCCCGTTCGCCGGGCTTCGACCGTGCCGGCGCCGACCTCGTCGAGGCGTACGTCACCCGGGCCGCCTCCCTGCTCGCCGCCCGGCCCGACCGGTCGCTGCGCTGGGTGTACACGCCGATGCACGGCGTCGGGCTGAATACCGTGCGGTGGGTCGTCGCGGCCGCAGGGCTGCCCGACCCCGTCGTCGTCCCGGCGCAGGCCGAGCCCGACCCGGATTTCCCGACCGTGGCCTACCCCAATCCCGAGGAGCCGGGGGCACTCGATCTCGCCGTCGAACTGGCCCGCGACTGCGAGGCCGACCTGGTCATCGCCAATGATCCGGACGCGGACCGGTGCGCCGTCGCGGTCCCCGATCCGGTGAGCGGCTGGCGGATGCTCACCGGAGACGAACTCGGCGCGCTGCTCGGGGCCGACGCACTGGACCGCCGGGTCCGCGGCACGTACGCGTCCTCGATCGTGTCCTCCACCCTGCTGGCGACGATGGCCCAGGCGGCCGGGGAGCCGTTCGTGGCGACACCGACCGGCTTCAAGTGGATCGGTCGGGTGCCGGGCCTGGCGTACGGGTACGAGGAGGCGCTCGGCTATTGCACCGACCCGGCCGGGGTCGCCGACAAGGACGGGATCACCGCGCTGGTCCGGGTGCTCGACCTCGCCGGCCGGCTGGCCGCTCAGGGTCGGACCCTGCTCGGGATGCTCGACAGCCTGATGCGCCGGCACGGACTCCACCAGACCGGCCAACTCGCCGTCCGGACCGACGATCCCGGCATCATCGCCGGGGCGATGGCGCGGCTGCGTACGTCCGCCCCCGACGTTCTGGGTGGGGAGCCTGTCGCCGTCACCGACCTCTCCCGGCCCGACGGGGACCTCCCCCCGATCGACGCGGTGTTGCTGGAGGGCCCGTCCGTACGGGTGGTGGTGCGTCCCTCGGGCACCGAGCCGAAGCTCAAGTGCTACCTGCAGGTGCGGCTCACGCCTACGGAGTCGCAGGATCTGACCGCGGCGCGCGTGACGGCCGAGCGGCGGGTGGCCCGGATCCGCGAGGAGCTGACGGCGGTGCTGGGGTTGGGCTGAGGCCGCACCCCCGGGGGTCTCGGGCGGGAGGTGGCCCGGTCCGCGTGCGATGATCAGCCGGTGACCTCCGTGTCCCTCCCCGACCCCCGACCTCACCGGGTCGGTTTCCTCCGCGGCCCGCGCCCCACCGGCCTGGCGACCGATGCGCCGTCCGGTCCCTTCTTCGCCCCGCCGCTGCGTGCCGACGGGTTGGCCGTCGACTCCCCCACCGGCAACCGGCCGATCCTGCACAACCCGGTGATCCGGGCGCTCATTCTCGTCGCCGCGCTCGTGCTGGGCCTCGGGGGCGGATCCGCCCTCTCGACCCTGCTGCACGCGCCTGCCTCCGTGGTCATGGTCAGCGCGACCGTCGGGACCGTGGTCCTCTATCTTCTCGTGGTCATCCTGATCGAGGGCCGTCGGCCGTTCGAGCTCGCCCCGCGCCGCTGGCCCGGCCTGCTCATCGGGCTCGGGCTCGGCGCCGCGCTGTTCACGCTCTCTTTCGGGATCCTGCTGGCCGCTGGCGCCTACCGGATCGCGGGCATCCACACCGACCTGCCGTGGGCTCTCGGCCTGCTGTCGCTGGGCCTGCGGGCCGGAGTGACCGAGGAGATCATCCTGCGAGCCGGACTGCACCGGCTCGTCGAACAGGGCCTGGGGACGTGGGGGGCCACCGCCGTGTCGGCCGTCGTCTTCGGCGCGGCACATCTGACGAACCCCGACGCCACCCTGTGGGGCGCCATCGCGATCGCCATCGAGGCGGGCATCTCCTTCGGTCTGCTCTATTCGTTGACGCGGTCGCTGTGGGTCGTGATGGGTCTGCACGCCGCATGGAACGTCACCCAGGGCATGATCTTCGGCGCCGCCGTGTCGGGCACCGGCGAGACGATCGGCCTGTTCGACTCCGTCCCGATCGGCCCCGACCTCCTCACCGGCGGCGACTTCGGCCCCGAGGCCAGCATCGTGTCCGTGCTGGTGCTGGTCGCCTTCAGCGCCGTGCTGGCGTACGCGCTCGTCAGGCGGGGCCTGGTCGTGGCCCCCCTGCGGCAGCGGTGGCGGACCCTCGGGCATCCGCGCCGGCCGGACGCCACACCCCGTTTCATCGGCCACGCGTCGACGCGAGGCTGATGAAACGGGGTGTGGCGGCTGCGCATCCGGGGGCACGGGCCGCCGGGGTCAGTGCACGATCGCCTCGCCGGCCCCCAGCCCGGTCATCGACCGGATCTCCATCTCCGCCTGCAGCTTCGGGTCGGCCCGGACCCGACCGGTGAGTGTTCCGAGCCACCCCATCAGGAAGGCCGCAGGCAGCGCCACGATGGTCGGATTGGTCAGCGGGAAGACCGCGAAGTCGACCCCGGGGAAGAACGCGGTCGGCGACCCGGAGATCGCCGGGGAGAACGCGATCCCCACCACCGACACGATCAAGCCGGTGTAGATCGACCACACCGACCCACGCGTGTTGAACCTCCGCCAGTACAGCGTGTAGAGGATCGCCGGCAGGTTGGCCGACGCCGCCACCCCGAAGGCCAGCGAGATGAGGAAGGCGATGTTCTGCCCGTTGGCGAAGATGCCGCCGATGACCGCCAGGATGCCGATCGCCACCGACGTCAGGCGAGCAACCCGCACCTCGGCGCCGGCGTCGACCTTGCCCTCGCGCATGACGTTGTTGTAGATGTCGTGCGCGAAGGACGCCGAGGCGGTGATGGTCAGTCCGGCAACCACGGCCAGGATCGTCGCGAAGGCGACGCCGGAGATGATCCCCATCATGATCTCGCCGCCCAGTTGCAGAGCCAGCAGGGGCGCCGCAGCATTCGCCTTGCCCGGAGCGGCGGCGATGATCTCGTTGCCCATCCCGCCGGCGCCCTGCCCGACCAGCCACACCGCGCCGTACCCGAGCACGAAGGTGATGAGGAAGAACGCGCCGATGAGGTTGATCGCCCACACCGCCGACCGGCGGGCCTCCTTGGCCGTGGGCACCGTGTAGAACCGCATCAGCACATGCGGCAGCCCCGAGGGTCCGGCCACCAGGGCCAGCGCGAGTGAGATGAAGGAGATCTTGGTGGCCAGGTCCTTGCCGTACTGCAGGCCCGGACGGATGATCGCCTCCCCTCCGGTGTGGTGGGCGATCGCGTCGCGGAGCAGCCCCGAGACGTTGAAGTTCGCGTACACCAGCACCCAGATCGCCATGATCGCGGCACCCGAGACGAGCAACACCGCCTTGATCATCTGCACCCAGGTCGTCCCCTTCATCCCGCCGATGAGGACGTACGCGATCATGATCGCGCCGACCACCGCGATGACGAGGTTCTGGCCCGCCAGGCTCTTCACCCCGAGCAGCAGCGCGACCAGACCCCCGGCGCCGGCCATCTGGGCCAGCAGATAGACCAGTGACACGACCAGCGTCGAGATGGCGGCCGCCATCCGCACCGGCCGGCCCTCCATCCGGAACGACAAGACGTCGGCCATCGTGTAGCGACCCGTGTTGCGCAGGGGTTCGGCGACCAGGGTGAGCGCGATGATCCAGGCGACGAAGAAGCCGATGGAATAGAGAAATCCGTCGAAGCCGTTCAGCGCGATTGCGCCGGTGACACCGAGGAATGCCGCCGCCGACAGATAGTCACCGGTGATCGCCAGGCCGTTCTGCCGGCCCGAGAAGGCGGCCCCTCCGGTATAGAAACTCGCGGCGGCCCGCTTGTCCGCGCTCCGGCTGACAGCCACCACCACGCCCATCGTGAAGACCACGAAGATGGCGAAGATCGAGATGTTGAGCACCGGATTCCCGGTGGACGTTTCCAGGACGGTCAACATCAGTGGCCCTCCTGCTCCAGGCGTTCCCGCAGCGCCGTGGACGCCGGGTCGAGGGTTCGATTCGCATGTCGGACGTACGCCCAGGTGACGAACCACGTGCAGGCGAAGGCGAGCAGGCCGAGCGGCACGCCGATCGGGACGGCGGTGCCGCCGATCCGGGTGCCCATGAAATCGGGGGCGAACGTCGCCAGCAGCACAAACACGAAGTAGTAGCCCACGAACACGGCCACCATCGGGAATGCGAACCGGAGGAAGGAACCCCGCAGGCTCCGATACTCGTCGGACTGCTGCACGGCCTCGAAGTCGACTCCCGCCGGTTCGTGGGTCCGTTCGCGGTCCTTGTCCCAGATCTCCGGCAACGGCCAGTGCTGTTCGGGAAGATTGGCCTCCGCCTCGGGCGTCAGCCCGTGGTCGGGGGCGAGAGGATTGGGCGGCGTCATTGTCGCTCCTTGGTCCTGGGGCCGGTGGCCCCGGTGATCATTGGTCCCGAGCATGACAGGGGTCACACTGACGGTCAATGGAATCACCCCGGACCGGCACGTGTGATGTTGACCACATGGACGCGGCCGCCGGCCCGGTCCGGGCGTGTTAGCGTGACCGGCGTACCCAGCCGCCCGTCCGGGCGGTGCCACCACGGGAGTCCGCACCAGATGGCGGGCTGAGAGGGTCGAGCGCCGGGCCGCGAGGCCGGGGCTGGTCGACCGACCGTACGAACCTGTCCGGGTCATGCCGGCGTAGGGAGTGAACGATGTCCGTCGATATTTCACCATCCCCGTTGTCCGAGGGACGAGCCACCGAGGCCCCTCTCACCCTGAGCACCGAACCCCCACGTACGCTCGGCGCCTGGGCCCAGATCGCCCTGTGGGCCAACCTCGGCATCTCCTTGTTCGGACCATTGACCGGGGCGCTGGTCGCCCTGTCGGTCGGTACGGTCGCCGGCGGCATCGGTGCCGTCGTCGTCGGCTGCGTGATCGGCGCGGTGATCCTCGGCGCCTCGGCGCTGTTCGGGGCCCGTACGGGTGCGCCGTCCATGGTGGCACTGCGAGGTCTGCTGGGGCGGCGCGGGTCGCTGGCCCCGACCGTGCTCAACATCGTGCAGAACATCGGCTGGGGCACGATGGAGATCATCGTCATCTCCACCACGGCGGCGGCGATCCTCGGCACCGGCTGGCGTTGGCCGTTCGTCATCATCGCCGGCATCATCACCACCGCGATGGCGGTCCGCCCGCTCGGCTCGGTGAGACTGCTGCGCACGATCATGGTGTGGCTCGTGCTGGCCTGCTCGGTCTACCTGTTCGTGATGGTGCTGTCCCGTCCGGCACACCCCATCGACCAGTCGGGTGTGATCGGGTTCTGGCCGGCCGTCGACCTGGCCGTCGCCGGGGTGGTCTCGTTCGCGCCGCTGGCCGCGGACTACTCGCGGCACTCGCGCACCGCAACGGCGGCCTTCGTCGGCGCCTCGGTCGGCTACGGACTCGCGGCCATCGCGTACTACACGTTGGGCGTGGTCGCCGTGGCGCACCTGAGCGGCGACCTGTCCGACGCGAACCTCATCATCGCCCTCGTCGCCCTGCCCGCGGGATCTGTCGCCCTGGGCATCCTCATGATCGACGAGGTCGACGAGGCCTTCGCCAACATCTACTCGACGACGATGTCGGTGCACAATCTCTTCCCGCACGTCGACCGCCGGCTCGTCTCGGTCGTCATCGGCGTGGTGATGACGCTGCTGGCCGGGCTGTTCGACTTCTCCCGATACCAGAGCTTCCTCTACCTCATCGGGTCGGTGTTCGTACCGCTGTTCGCCGTGGCGGCCACCGACTTCGTCGTGGTGAGCCGACAGCGCTGGGACGTGACGGCGAGCGCTCCGTTCCGGGTCGGCCCCGTGATCGCGTGGGCGTGCGGCTTCGTCACCTACCAGCTCATCTACCCCGGCGACGTACCGGGCTGGTCGGACCTGTGGGCGGGACTGGCATCCCTGCTGCACGTCAGCGCACCTGCGTGGCTGGGGTCCTCGGTCGGCAGCATCGTCGTGTCGGTCGTGGTGATGGCTGCGATCGGGCTGGTCGGGCGGGGACGTACGCGCGGGTCCGCGCAGGACTGATCCGCCAAGGACAGTGGCGAGCCCGCTCGCCGCACCCTGCGACCATGTGCTACACAAGTGCTACACTTCGTCCATGAAGAGCATCAGCCAGCGCGAGTTGCGCAACGACTCCGCGCGGGTCATGCGGGAGGTCCAGCGGGGCGAGTCCTTCCGCGTGACGAGCCGTGGGACGCCCGTCGCCATCCTCTCGCCACTCGAGGAGCACCTCCTGGACGAACTCACTCTGCGTCCCGGCACGGGAATCATGGAGTTCCCGCCCGGCGTACATGTCGCCGAATCCACTGCGGAGGTCCTCGCCGAGTTGCGTGGTCGAGACCGGTGATCCTGCTCGACACCTCGGCGCTCGCCAAGCTGCTCGTCGAAGAGCCCGAATCCTCCGAACTCCGTCGAGACCTCTCCTCCCGTGCGAAGGCCGGCGCGGAGTTCGCGATCTCCACCCTCGCCGTCGTCGAGTTGCGGCGCCTCGCCATCCGACTCGGCGTCGACCCGGCCAGGGTGAGCCCGGTGATCGAGCCGTTCCGGGTGCTCATCCTCACCGAGGGCATCATCCAGCTCGCCGGCCGACTCCCCTACCGCCACCTGGGGACACTTGATGCGCTTCATCTCGCGACGGCCCTGGCCGCGGCGGCGGACACGATGGTGACGTACGACCTCCGCCAGGCCGATGCCGCGCGAGCCGAGGGTCTTGCGGTGGTACAACCCAAGCCCTGACCTCAGGCCACCCCGCGCTCCTCGTCATCGGTTCGCATGCTCGTCTCCAGGCCGGCCCGCTCGGGCACGGTCCGGTCGAGTCGGCGCAGCCAGCGGGAGGGACGCGGCCATGCCCGCGCGCTCGGCAATCGGGACAGCACCCGGTCGACCCGCGCCACCGACGCCTCGACCGGCAGCACCCGGTTGGGCGACTGGGCCGGCAGCACGCCCATCCACCAGTGGCGCCAGGTCCCCTCCAGCGCCTCGGGGTCGAGCACGAGGTAGTAGTCGGGCATCACCACCGTGCCGGACTCGAGCTGGTCGATGGCGTGCTCGACCTCGACCTCGAGGGTGCCCATGGTGGAGCGGCTCTCGAAGAACTCCACCCAGGCCGCGGCGACATGTTCCAGCGGGTCGGCGTCGTTGACGATGTAGGTCGCGTGCGACGCCAGCAGGCGCCGCGTGACGTCGCGGGCGTCGGGCGTGTGGCCCGACCCCTGCTCGGACGAGCCCGGACGCAGGGACACGGTGTCGACGTTGCGCAGTCGCCGTCGGTCGAGACCTGTGATCAGATCCTCGACCGTCTGCGCATCACCGGCGACCAGGGTGACGACGGTTCCGTTCGGTTGGATCATGACCATACTGTAGGCGGGCCGACGACCCCCGGGCGCGGCAGACTGGCCTCCAGCCGCGACGCGGAGGTCACGGCCCGGGCGTGAGGGGGACGCGCATGACACACACCCATTCCTATGAACTGCTGCTGCGCTGGACCGGCAACCGCGGGGTGGGCACCTGCACCTACCGCGCCTACTCGCGCAATCACGACCTCGTCGTCGCCGGGGCCCCGGTGATCCCGGGATCGGCCGATCCGGTCTTCCGCGGTGACGCCGCGAGATGGAATCCGGAACTGCTGTTCCTCGCCTCGCTGGCCCAGTGCCACATGCTGACGTACCTGCATCTGGCGACCGGAGCGGGCGTCGTCGTGACCGCGTACGAGGACCGGCCCACCGGCGTGCTGACGATGGACCCCGACGGCATCGGCGGGGAGATGACGCAGGTCACCCTGCGGCCCTCCGTCACCATCACCCCGGACTCGGATCCCGACGTGGCGCAGAGCCTGCACGAGCAGGTGGGCGCGTTGTGCTTCATCGCCCGATCCGTACGGGTGCCGGTCCACCACGAGCCGACGGTACGGGTCGGCGACGACTGACCGACGGGTCGGCGGCCCTCAGCCCTCGTGCTCGATGGGTGCCCAGGCGGGCCCGGTCTCGGCCAGCTTGTCGTCCAGCTTGGCGAACAGCGGGACCGGCTTGTCCAGCGGCGTGCCCGACACGATCGGGCGGGACTCCCACACCGCGGCCTCGCCGGCGTAGTCACCCATCAGCACCGGGTAGTCGGGGCCGCCCTCCTCGGAGACGGTCCGGATCTCGGGCAGCGCCGCCCACACGCCTGTCCCGCCGAGCATCTCGTAGATCGTCTGCGCCGAGTGGGGCAGGAACGGGGTGAGCAGCGTGTTGCAGTCGGAGACGACCTGCAGCACCGTCCACAGCACGGTGTCGCGCCGGGCCGGGTCGTCCTTGAGCTTCCACGGCTCGGTCTCCGACAGGTACTGGTTGGCCAGCCCCACCACGTGCATCGCCTCGGTGATGCCCTGCTTGAAGTGGCTCCGCCCCAGCGCCGTCCCGACGGTGCCGAAGGCGGACCGCGACGCGTCCAGCAGCATACGGTCCACGTCGGCGAGCTCACCGGGCGTGGGGATGGCACCGACGTTCTTCCAGGCCATCGACACGGCCCGGTTGACGAGGTTGCCCCACTGGGCAGCCAGCTCGGTGTTGTTGCGCCGGACGAACTCCTCCCAGGTGAAGTCGGTGTCCTGGTTCTCCGGGCCGGCGACGGCGACGAAGTAGCGCAGCGGGTCCGGCCCGAAGTCGCGCAGGAAGTCGCGGACGTAGATCACCCGGCCGCGCGAGGAGGAGAACTTCGACCCCGACATCGTCAGGTACTCCGAGGACACCACATCGGTCGGCAGGTCGAGGATGCCGAAATCGCCCGGGCTGCCGCCCTTCGCACCCTGCCCGTTGTGACCCAGCAGCATGCCGGGCCAGATGACGGTGTGGAAGACGATGTTGTCCTTGCCCATGAAGTACGCGGTGGTCGTCTCCGGGTCGAGCCACCAGTCCTTCCATGCCTCCGGGTTGCCGGTGCGCCGGGCCCACTCGATCGACGCCGACAGGTACCCGATGACGGCGTCGAACCACACGTACAGCCGCTTCATCGGCTCGTCGCGCCACCCCTCCAGCGGCACCGGCACGCCCCAGTCGAGGTCACGGGTGATCGCCCGCGGCTTGAGGTCGTCGATGAAGTGCTGGGAGAAGCGGATGACGTTGGGCCGCCAGTCCTCCCGAGTGCCGAGCCAGGCGGTGAGCGCCTCGGCGACGGCCGGGAGGTCGAGGAAGAAGTGCTCGGTCTCGACGAACTTCGGCGTCTCCCCGTTGATCCGCGAGCGCGGGTTGATCAGGTCGACCGGGTCGAGCTGGTTGCCGCAGTTGTCGCACTGGTCACCTCGGGCCGAGTCGAAGCCGCAGATCGGGCAGGTCCCCTCGATGTAGCGGTCCGGCAGGGTCCGTCCCGTCGACGGGCTGATCGCGCCGCGGGTGGGTTTGGCGACCACGTAGCCGTTGCGGTACAGCGACAGGAACATCTGCTGGGTGACGTCGTAGTGGTTGCGGGTCGTGGTCCTCGTGAACAGGTCGTACGACAGCCCGAGCCCCTGCAGGTCCTCGACGATGATCCGGTTGTACTTGTCGGCCAGCTCGCGGACCGGCACGCCCTCCTTCTCGGCCTGCACCGAGATCGGGGTGCCGTGCTCGTCGGTCCCCGACACCATCAGGACCTGGTGGCCACTCATGCGCATGTACCGGGCGTAGACGTCGGAGGGAACACCGAAACCCGAAACATGACCGATGTGCCGCGGACCGTTCGCGTACGGCCATGCCACAGCGGTCAACACACGCGAGGATGTCATGGACCACAGCCTAACGCCCGGCGATCCGCCCCCGGCGCGGTGGCATGCTGCCATACTGACGCCCATGGACCAGTTCGAGGTGCGAATCGATCGTCACCGCTGGGCCGACATGCGCCGCAACAGCCGGATCGGGCTGTGGGGCGCCACCGCGGTGGGGCTGGCGGGCGGGGCGTGGCTGATCGTCTCGGCCCTCATCGGTCCGCGGCAGGCCGGCCTGGTGCCCGGGACCCTGCTCGTCCTGCTCGGTCTCGGCGCGGCACTGACCCTGCTGCACCGCCGCAGCACAACGATCAGCACCGACGGCCCGCCGGTCCTGTTCCGGCTGGACCGGGACGGCATCCGGCTCGACCCCGGCGAGGGCGCCGAGCCCCTCACCCGTCCCTGGGGCCGGTTCACCGTGAGCTGGTTGCACTCCAGTGGGTCCTATCTGGAGGTGGCGCCCGACGGTGACCACCCGCAGCGCTGGCCGGTGATCGTCACCGACGCCGGCCGCGCCGAACTGGCCGATGCCATCGCCGACCTGTCCGACGGGCAGGCGAAGCTGAGCTGACTCCCGCAGCCCCGACGGTGTGGCGCCGGTGCGGCGGGGGCCTACTGCGCCGGCTGCTGCAGTGCCGGCGCCTGCGTCAGGACGGCCGCGGGCAGGCTCGGCATGGCCGGCATCTCCAGCGGCTCCTCGGCCCGGCCGACCAACTGCACCACGGTCGTGGCCAGCCTGTCCGACGACTGGGTGATCGAGTGCTGCGCCGCGATCAGCGCGTTGACGACCTCCTGACGCGCCTGGGTGCCGTACTTCAGTGCCTCGATCATCCCCTCGGCCTGCTGGTCCAGGGAGGTGGCCACCTCGATGATCGTCTCCGGCTTCAGCGTCGGTGTCTGGATCGTCCGGGCGATCTCCCCGGCGGCCCGACCCGACGCCTGGGCGTACGCCTGGAGGACCTCGTTGGCGCCCTCGGCGACCGCCTCCTGCATCTGCGCCGCCTGCTGGGCCTGCAGCAGCAGCCCCCACTGGGCGATGGTCAGCTTCATCGTCGGGATGGTCAGGTTGACCATCAGCGCCAGCCGCTGTCCCAGCCCGTAGTGCAAGGAGCGGGTGTTGCGCACCTGCGGTGAGGTGGACCAGGCGACGAACAGCCGCTGCTGGAACTCGTTGATCCGCACCTCGATCGCCTGCCCGAAGTCGGCGATCCGGTTGCGCAGTTCCTCCTTGTCGCGCTTGTCCGGGTCGGCGGGGTCGATGACGATCGTCTTCATGGTCTCGACCGCCTGGTCGCGCACCGCCTCCATCACCGCGATCGCTCCGACGAGCTGGCTGATCGACTTCTCGTTCGCCTTGTACAACTCGTCGCACAGCACAACGTTGCGCTTCAGTTCGTGCTGCTTCTCAGTGAGCTGACCGGCGATCCGGTCGAGCTGCTGCTCCACCGTACGGGCCTCGGCGAACAGCCGCTCGACGATGTCGCGGCCCCGGCGGAACACTCCGCGGACGGAATCCATGAACCGGTCGAAGGCCTCCCGAACCTGTGGGATGGTCGGGTCGTACTTGGAGCGGAAGTCGCGCATCTGGTCGTTGATCTGACGCATGATCACGGTCAGTTCGGGGATCTCGACCGGGCCGAGTTCTCGGAAGATCCGGTTCACCTGCATGTTCACCGCATCCACCGCCTGGTTGCCGAACTCGGCCAGGACGTCGGTGTTGTTGAGCATCTTGGGGAACAACTGGGTCGCGGCGGAACGGGCCTGGTCGGCCTGGGCCTTGCTGAGCATCGCCAGACAGGAGAACTGCCCGGGCGCCTGGCCCGGCAACGCCACGTCGGCGGCACTCTCCCCGGCCACCAGCGGGCCGGCGCCCTGACCCCCGGTGGAGCCGGCCTTCTGCCCCCCGGCGGAGCCGGCCTTCTGCTGGGCGAGCAACTGCTCGGCGGCCCGGTTGAGCGCGGAGTCGGCCGCGCCGGCCTGCGGCGGCGCGCCGCCGGTCAGAGCGCCGAAGTCGATGGACATCTCGGACATCTGTGATCTCCCGTGGTGGGTCGGGCGCGGCTCACGCCGCGCATCTGGACTTGTCCTGCAGGCAGTCGAGCAGCGAAAGGGTCACCTCGGAGCTGGTCGCCGGGATGGTCCGCACCTGCGCGGCCAGCGGGATCGAGGAGAAGTCGTCGACGTTGTTCCAGCCCGCGTTCAGCGCCGACCGGAACCCGTACCGGGACCAGGCGAGCCGCTGGATCTCCTCGTCCTTCAGCGCGTCGATGAGCCGGCGCGCGTCGGTGTTGAGGGCGAGCACCGGGTGGTCGGAGTAGATCGTCGGGTCGGGGTAGAGGATCCGTACGTCACGCAGCACCGTCTCGCTGTTGCCGCCGGTGGCGACCTGCTGGATGATCTGGTTCTCGTAGCCGGCATACAGCGGCGCCTGGTACTCCCCACCCTGGGTGAGCCACTGCCGGAACCCATTGTCCGACGAGGTGGCCTGGAGCCCCTGGCTGTCGTAGATCGTGCGCATCGTCGGCAGCGCCGCTCTCGCCTCCTCCGGCGTCGGGGAGCGGGAGTCGTCGTCGCTGGCGATCATCGACAGCTCGAGCTGGGCGAGGGTGAACCCGGAGTTCGACTTCGCCGGGTCGGTGGAGGACACGTTGACCGGCCCCTTGAGGTCGCCGGCCTCCAGCTGCTGCCAGGTCACGCCCTTGAGCGCGTTGTCCAGCAGCAGGCCCTTGAGGTCGACCACGTAGTGGGTGCCGTTGCGTTCCTCGACCAACGTGGCCCGGGTGAGCGCGTCGGTGCTCTGCGGCCCGGCGTAGATCACCAGCGGCGACTGCAGCACGGTCTCGGCGCGGTAGTCGGGGAAATCTCCGTCGTGGTTGGCCTCGAACACGTGCTGGGCCGAGGCACTGGAGGGCCACAGGCAGTCCCAGCCGCGCTGGTTGATCTCGTCGGTGGACATCAGCACCTGGTCGTACGACCCCATGGCCTGCCAGTCGACGGCGATCCCGTAGCGGTCGTCGAGGATCTTCACCACGTCGGGGTCCCTCATGAACTCGGTCTTCTCCGAGCCGCCGACACAGGTCAGGGTGACGTCCCTCGGCCCGGATTGCTGGCGGATGACCAGGTAGCCACCGATCACCAACACGGCCAGGACAAGCGCCAGGCCGATGAAGAACCGTCCG
Source organism: uncultured Propionibacteriaceae bacterium (assembly GCA_964528755.1). Taxonomy (GTDB): domain Bacteria; phylum Actinomycetota; class Actinomycetes; order Propionibacteriales; family Propionibacteriaceae; genus Raineyella. The sequence goes on along the minus strand of CAZGWN010000043.1, from coordinate 7,876 downwards.
CGATTGCCCATCTCAGCCTTCCAATCGAGGAATTTCGGGGGGTGCCACAGTGTCGAGGTTGGCCTGGTAGGTGGCCATTTCGCCCTGGTTGACCAGCCGGATACTCTCCAGCGCGAAGGCGTCGAAGCGCTCGATCGCCCTCTCGCCCTCGGCCAGCAGGGCCGGCGCGTCGTGGTAATAGCTCGGGTGCGCCTCGATGTCGGCATACTGCTCGACCAGGCCCTGCAGGCTGCGGGCGTGTCCGGCCAGCCGCGCCGCCGAGGAATACAGGCTGCTCGGCTGGCTCGCCGCCAGCCGGTCGAGGAGTTCGGGGATCACCTCGCCCGCGCGGGCGATGGAGGCCCGCACGACCGGATTGCGAACCTTCCGGGACGCGTCGACGGCCCGAGCGATGGTCTGCTCGACCTCCCGGGCCTTCGCCCGGGCGTCGTCGTGGTAGGCGTCGTCGCTGATCTGCGCGGCGCTGCGGGCAAGCATGAGGTACGTGCCCGAGGCGGCGACCGCGGCCAGCACGACCGGCGCGCCGAGCCGCAGGGCCAGATCCGCCCCGGCCAGCAGGACGAAGAAGGCGACGAAGACGATGACGGCGGTGAGAATCGCCACCGGCGCGGCGGCCCGACGCATCAGCGGTACCCTGCCGCCTCGCGCAGCGCCGCAACCAGGTCGGACGACTCGACGTACGCCCCGCCGGAGGCCTCCGCCAGGGGCTGCAACTGGCCCGGATCGGCGTCCCCGAAGGCGATCGCCACGATCGGGATGCCGGCCGACCGCGCCCGCTCCAGGCCGCCCTGCTCGTCGCCGGTGGACCGCCCGTCCGACATCAGCACGATGAGCTTCTTGCGCTGGTCGCCGGACAGTGCGGTGGTCGCGTCGGACAGGCAGGCGTACATGTCGGTGCCGCCGCCGGGCTCGTAGGCAACCACCTCGTTCTCCAGCCCCTTGAGCTGGGTCGCGTCATTGCCGTCGACCGTCCATGGGCCCGCGGCCGGCCCGTCGTCGAAGATCTGCACGGTCGTCGAATCGTCCGGCCCGGTCTGCAGCAGGTTCACCCGGGCGCGGTCGGGGTCGAAGACCTCGTGTGCGGCGGCCTCCACGCCCTTCCATCCGTCCCCGTTCATCGACCCGGACCCGTCCAGGCAGTAGTACGTGGCGACCGGGCGCCGGTAGCGGGTGTGGTAGCGGTCGAGGGCGTCCTCGATCACCGCCGCCGCCGGGTAGGCGATGCCCTGCTCCTTGATGTCGGTGGCGATTCCCCAGTCGGGGTTGAACACCGCGGTGTCGGGGTTGTCCAGGGTCAGCCCGACGCTGTCGGCGGGGCGCCGGCCCAGGCCGAGGAGCTGCTGCTGGGCGCCGGCGTCGGTGAGCAGGTAGGTCTGCAGCTCGGTGAAGATCTGGTGCTTCTCGGTCTCGTGGTCACCGGTCGGCAGGAAACCGAACGGCGCGTCGCTGATCGCCAGCGAGCCCTTCGGGTAGACCGCGTAGAACGGCTCCTTGCCCTGGGCGACGAGCTGCTGGTTCTGCTCGATGACCAGCGCCTCGTACGTGAACATCGTGTCGCACGCGTCCGGCGAGGCGACGCATTCCTCCATCATCGTGCCGGTCGAGGGCGGGGTGCGGTCCATGCCCTGGACGAACGCGCGGATGCCCTGGTCCACCGTCGGGGTGTCGAGCTGCTCGGCGGTGAGCGGCTCGCCCGGCCCGTTTCCGGCGAAGTGGTTGAGAAAGGCGAAGAGTGTGGTGGCACCGGAGTTCGACTGGGTCGGGTTGGTGGTCCACACCCGGACCTGGTCCCCTTCCACGACCTTGGCGATGTCGGAGATGGTCACGTCGTCGCGGCCGACAAAGCCGAGCTGCTCCATCGTCGAGCGCCACCCCGCGAAGACGACAGGGGTGAGGAACATCGGCTGCAGGTCCCGCAGCTTCCCGTCGGTGTTGCCGAGCTGGGCGAAGACAGAGGAGGCGAACCAGTACGCGTCGTAGTCGGTCGATCCCGATTGCAGCGTCCGCGCCTGGTCGACCGAGCCGAGCAGGGTGTAGTCGCAGGTGTAGCCGTGATCCTCACACCAAGGCACGACGATCTGGTCGAGGATGCTGCGCTGCTCCGAACCCGCGACGATCCGCAGGGTCTTGTCGGGGTTCGAACCGGTCAGTCCGCTGCAGCCGCTCAGTCCGGTGAGAAGGACCATGGCGGTGAGCAGGGCCGCGAACGGCCGCCAGTGTCGCTGCATACCTCATGGATACCCGATCGAGGGGTCCCATCCGACATCGGCAGATGAACAGTGGGTGAACGAGGATGGCCGGAACACGGCGAACCGATCCGCCCCGAACCCGGTCGACCGTCCTCCACGCGGACCGACCTCACCGTCCGACCACCTGCCGGACCAGCACCCCGGACCGGCGGCTGCTGGAGGCCCGGGCGCCGACGTCGTCCTATTCCACGAACCTATGGAGTGTGACCTGACACTAGTCAAAAGGTCATGGCATCGGCGTCCATTTCGGCGGTACCGTTCGGCCATGCCAAGGCTCAGACAATGGATTCGGTGCTCTGCCGCACCCAGGCCGAGAAGGCCAAGTATTCTACTCATCGCGCTGGTCACGACTCTCACCTGCGTGATCGGACTTTCGGGTCCGGGTCTTGCCCCTGCCAACGCCGCAGGTTCCGACAATCCCCGGAGCATTGCAGCCTCTGGGCCGGCTGCCCCATACGTGCAGGCCGACTCACCCGAAGAAGCCCTGAAGCTGCTGGATGCCACGAACGACGACGCCCCGGACACCGCCTCGCCCATGGCAACCACGCCAAAGTACGGCCCGTGCGTCCTGTATCCGACGAGGATTCACTTGCGCACGTCCTCGAATCGAGAGACAATTGGGTTCAAGCCCGAAACGAAGTGCACCGTCTCAGTCACGTCGATCAGACATGACAGCGACCTGAGATACAAGTACCTCGCGTGGTGGCGAAAATCGGGAACATGGAGCGGCAGCAACAGGGGGGAACGTTCCTACACTCAAAAGAACATGGAGCACCGATGCTCCGGCACCAGGTCAACCACGTGGAGCGGCACGACGCTCGGAACGGTTGTCTTTCAAGGAAAGACATACTACTCGCGGGTATATCCCCCGACCACTTCACTCCCATGCAAGCCGTGACCGCTCGGATGGGTGTCCGATGACCCGCCTCCGCGACCTCTGCTGGCCCGGGCGACAGGTGCGCCGGCGGTGTGCTCGGAGTCCGGTGATCAGGTCTCGCGACCTCTGCTGGCCGGTGTACGCACGGGACCGGGTGACCTTTTCCGAACCCCTCCTGTACGTCGCCCGCTCAGAAGACGAGGCCAGGCAAGCAGCTCAACGCATCGAACAGTCCCGCCCCGGGGCCGAAGGCCGCTGGGAGCGAGCGCCATGGCAGCAAGCAGCGCCAGATCAGGTAGCCGAGGAAGGTCCCGGCCAGGGGTCGCCGATGGTGTCGCTGGTGATCAGCGGCGCGGACGACGCCGAGACAGTAGCGGCCGCGTTCGACGACGATCGCGCTGCCAAGAGGTATCAGACAAAGCTCATGACGTCGCTGCCGGATACTCACATCCGGCGAGTGCCTGTGAGCACGTGGCTCGAGGACGTGTGATCCTCAATGACCGGGGTGGGCCATGACCCGTCTGTCGACACCGTCCGCTCACGACGATCGTGGAAAACTCCGCCGGGACTCCGCCAGCAGTGCGCAGCCCTCATGCGACACTTTCAACCACCATGATTCCTACTCCTCCGCTTCGCATCTGGGACCTCGACAACGGTGGCGGCAGCACCGACGTCTCCAGCAACTGGTCCATCACACCGGTCATCTCCCTGGAATCGGTGACCCTCTGCCAGGGGTTCGCGGGACGTTCGATCCGGCTGCCGGCCGTGTTGTCCGTTGCGCCCGACCCAAGTTCCTCAAGCCCCGTCGAACGATGGCGCTGGGCCGTGACCGCCGCGACGACGATCCTGGGCCTGGATGACAGCGATCAGCAGCGCCTGATGACCGGACCGCCCCCACCGGCCACCGGACACGTCACCATCAGTGCCGACGGACAGGAGATCCCCGCCGAGGTGCGTCGCATCGGGGCCGACGTCACCGTCACCATGTGCGTCGATGTCGGCGTGGACGTGGCGATCCTCAGCGTCGGATCGGTCGAGGGACTCGCCCTGGCCGACCGTACGGATCGCTGGTGGCCCGAGGTCCTCCGGCAACGGGGAGACCTGCGGGACCTCCCGGACCCCTACCGACGGTGACCGACCCACCACCTACCGCGGCCACTGAGCGGCGACCACCTCGGCCAACCGCCGCCGGGTCTCCTCGTCGACGAATGCGGCTCCGACGGCGATGTCGACGGTCCGCCGGATGTCGGCCAGCGTCCACCCGAAGGTCTCCACCAGCCGCGTGTACTCCCGCGACAGGCAGGTGCGGCTCATCAGCCGGTTGTCGCATGAGATCGTCACCGAGAAGCCGAGCCGGTGCAGGACGTCCACCGGGTGCTCGGCCAGGGTCGCTGCCACCCCGGTCTGCAGGTTCGACGTCGGGCAGACCTCCAGCGGAATCCGCAGTTCACGGATCTCGGAGGCGATGTCGCCGAGGATCGGGGTCTCCCCGGTGAGGTCGATGTCCTCCACGATCCGCACGCCGTGTCCGATCCGGTCAGCGTGGCACACGTCGACGGCCTCGGCGACCGAATCCGGGCCGACCGCCTCACCGGCGTGGATGGTGTACGGCACGCCGGCCCGCTCGAGGGCCCGGAAGGCCTCCAGATGACGGGTCGGCGGGAAGCCGACCTCGGGCCCGGCGATGTCGAAGCCCGCGACCAGGTCGCCGTCGTGGCGGATCGTCAGGTCGGCGATCTCGGTCCACCGATCGGCCTGGCGCATCGCCGTGAGCAACTGGCGGACGATGATCGGGTGGCCCTCCCGCTGGGCGGCGGTCATCCCCGACTCCAGCCCTTCGCCGACGGCCTCGACCGCCCGGTCGAGGGTGAGTCCCGCCCCCAGGTGCTGTTCGGGTGCCCAGCGGGCCTCCGCGTAGACAACGCCGTCGTCGGCCTGGTCGAGGACGAACTCGTGGGCGACCCGGCGCAACGCGTCGGCGGTCTGCATCACCGCCACCGTGTGCTCGAAGGTCTCCAGATAGCGGGCCAGCGATCCGGAGTCGGCGGCCGCGAAGAACCAGTCCGCCAGCGCCCCGGGGGTGTCGGCGGGCAGCGCATGCCCGACCTGCCGGGCCAGCTCCAGCAGCGTCCGCGGCCGCAGCCCGCCGTCGAGGTGGTCGTGCAGGGCGACCTTCGGCAACGCCCGCAGCGTCGCGGGCAGGTTCTCGTTCATCGGTGGTCCTTCCCGGACGCGACACGGTCCAGATCGGCCGGCCCGAAGGCCTGCGGCAGCACCTCGCGCATCGTGAGCAGCCCCTCCGGGGTGTCCACCAGCAGGTCGGGGCCGCCGTGTTCGTACAGCAGCTGCCGGCACCGCCCGCACGGCATCAGCGGCCCTCCGGTGGCGTCGACGCAGGCGAAGGCGACCAGATGCCCGCCGCCGGTCAGCGCCAGTTGGGAGATCAGCCCGCACTCGGCGCACAGGGTCACCCCGTACGAGGCGTTCTCCACGTTGCAGCCGGTGACGATCCGCCCGTCGTCGACCAACGCGGCCGCGCCGACCGGGAAGTGCGAGTACGGGATGTACGCGTGGGTCGACGCCTCCCGGGCTGCCGCGCGCAGGGTCTCCCAGTCGATCCCGGGTCCCCCCGGGCCCGAGGCAGTTCCGGTCATGCCGGCTCCGGTCCGGGGTGCGGGGTGGCGGCGAGCCGGCTGAGCACCCGCACGCCCACGTCGATGCACTCCTCGTCGACGTCGAAGGCCGGGTGATGGATGTCGGGCCAGTCCCTTTCGGCAACGCCGCGGGGGCGTACGCCCAGCCGGGCCAGCGCCCCGGGCACCTCCTGGAGGATCCAGGCGAAGTCCTCCCCGCCCAGCGACTGGCCGGTGCGGGCCACCGCGTCGGCGCCGAGCTGGCGTTCGATCGCGTCGACCAGGCGGGCCACCGCACGGGTGGCGTTCATCGTCGGCGGGATACCGGGGCCGACGTCGAGGTCGATGCTCACCCCGAACGGCGCGACGATCTCGTTCAGCAGGCCCGGCAGCATCTCGACCGCGGTCCGCCAGCCGGGCACGTCGAGGATGCGCAGCGTGCCGCCGAGGGATCCGGTACGCGGGATGGCGTTCTCCACCGTGCCGGCGCGGACCCGGCCCCAGATCAGCGAGGCGCCGCTGCGCGGGTCGATCCGCCGCGACAGCACGAACGGGGTCTGGGTGACCAGCGCGCCGAGCGCCCCGACCACGTCGGCGGTGAGGTGCGGGCGGGAGGTGTGCCCGCCGGGACCGCGCAGGTTGACCTTCACCATCACCGCCGCCGAGGTGATCGCCCCGCGCTTGACGGCGATCTGGCCGACGGTGGTGCGCGGGTCGCAGTGCAGGGCGTACGCCTCGGCGACCCCGCTCAGCCCGCCGGCCCTGATGACGTCGGGGGCACCGCTGGGGCTGGATTCCTCGGCGGGCTGGAAGATCAGCCGGACCCCCGTGCGCAGCAGCCCGTGGGCGCGCAGCGAGGACAGCACATGGGCGGCACCGAGCACCACGGAGGTGTGCACGTCATGGCCACAGGCGTGGGTGATGCCCTCGTTCTTGGAGGCGTAGACGACGTCCTTGGCATCGACCAGCGGCAGCGCGTCGAGGTCGGCGCGCAGCGCGATGAGACCGGAGTCTCCCGGATGGTCGGGGCCGATGATGTCGCAGGTCAGGCCGGTGCCGATCGGGAGGATGTGCGGTTCCAGTCCGAGATCGGTGAGGACATCGGCGACCCGTTGGGTGGTCCGCCGCTCGGCGTGGCCGAGCTCGGGGTGGGCATGCACGTCGCGGCGGAAGGCGACGAGCCGGTCGTGCAGCGCCGTGCTCTCCTCGTCGATCAACCGGCCGAGTTCGGCATCGGGAGCGAGGGGATCGGTCGTGAGCGCCATTGCCCCAGACTATCGCGGACCGGGTGGTGGCAGCGCCGCGACCGCCCACCCAGGGAGGCCCGTGGGGCCCGGAGAACCGGACCCCACGGAACCGACCGGATCGGGGCGCGAGACGTCAGGCGGCGTCCGAGGGGGTGTAGGTGCCCCAGACCTCGCGCAGTGCGTCGCAGACCTCGCCGACGGTGGCCTTGGCGGCCAGCGCCTCCTTCATCGGAAGCAGTACGTTGTCGGTGCCCTCCGCGGCGGCCTTGATCTTGTCCAGCGCGGTCTTCACGGCCGCGTTGTCACGACGCGACCGCAGGTCGGCCAGCCGGGCCGCCTGCTGCTCGCCGATCGTCGGGTCCACCCGCAGCGGCTCGTAGTGCTCCTCCTCGTCGACGGTGAACTTGTTCACCCCGACCTGGACACGATCCCCGGAGTCGATCCCCTGGGTGTACGCGTATGCGGAGTCCTCGATCTCGCCCTTCTGGAAGCCCTGCTCGATCGCCTTCACCGAACCGCCCAGATCGTCGATCTGGCCGATCAGCTTGAGGATCTCGGCCTCCAGATCGTCGGTCAGCGACTCGATGACGTACGACCCGGCGAAGGGGTCGACGGTCTTGGTGATGTCGGACTCGTAGGCGATGACCTGCTGGGTGCGCAGCGCCAACCGGGCGGCCTTCTCGGTCGGCAGGGCGATCGCCTCGTCGAAGGAGTTGGTGTGCAGCGACTGGGTGCCGCCCAGGGTCGCGGCGAGCGCCTGGATGGTGACGCGGGCCAGGTTGACCTCGGGCTGCTGGGCGGTCAGCTGGACCCCGGCGGTCTGGGTGTGGAAGCGCAGCATCCGCGACTTCGGCTTCTCGGCGCCGAAGC
>CAZGWN010000042.1:0-31554 GCA_964528755.1 uncultured Propionibacteriaceae bacterium | reverse complement strand
GTGGCTCCCGCTGGCCTGCACCCTCAACGCGGCCCGGATCCTGGAGGCGATCGCCGCCGTCCTCGGGGTGGATCGCGATCGCTTCGACGAACTCGCGCTGTCGGTGCCCGACGCCGGCGGTCTGGAACTGTTGCCCTACTTCGAGGGGGAACGGACCCCCAACCTGCCCGACGCCACCGCCGAACTGCGCGGGATGACCCTGGCCAACGCCGATCCGGCCCACGTCGCCCGGGCCGGCGTCGAAGGATTGCTCGTCCTCATGCGCGGCGCGGTCGATGCCGTCACCCGACTCGGCGTGCCGATCCGGCGGCTGCGGATGGTCGGCGGAGCCGCCCGGTCCCGGGCCGTCCGCAGTCTGGCCGCCGATGTCCTCGGCATCCCGGTCGACGTCCCCGCACCACGGGAGTACGTGGCACTCGGAGCCGCCCGTCAGGCGCAGCAGGTGCTGGGCAACAGCGGCGGCTAGCCTGGCTCCATGACCATCCTGCTCCTGGTGCGCCACGGCCGGACCACGGCCAACGCGTCCGGGGTCCTGGCGGGCCGGCTGCCCGGCGTCCATCTCGACGACGTCGGCCGGGAGCAGGCCCGGAGGGCGGGTCGTCGCCTGGCCGGTGTACCCCTGCGGGCGCTGGTGTCCTCCCCCCTGGATCGGTGCCGGGACACCGCCGGGCTGCTCGGCGAGGAACTGGCGGGGTCGTCGCACGGCGACAATGCCGTCCCATCGATCGAGATCGACCCGGATCTCGCCGAGGTCGACTACGGCTCGTGGAGCGGGCGGGCGCTGAGGGAGCTGGCCCGCGAGGACCTGTGGCGCACCGTGCAGACCCAGCCCTCGGCGGTCCACTTCCCCGGCGGGGAGTCGTTGGCGGGGGTCTCGCGCCGTGCCGTCGCCTGCGTACGGGGCCGGGCCGAACGTCTCGCCGACGCCGGCGGCCCGGAGACGGTGTGGCTGGCGGTCAGTCACGGGGACGTCATCAAGGCCATCCTGGCCGATGCCCTCGGGCTGCATCTGGACCAGTTCCAGCGGCTCGTCGTCGGGCCGGCCTCGATCAGCGCCGTCCGCTACACCCCGGAACGGCCGTACGTGCTGGCGATGAACACCACCGCCGGGGCCGTGGCGGACCTGCTGCCCCGCCCGGAGAAGACCGGCGGTGACCCGGCCGGGACGGCCGTCGGAGACGATGCGGTGGTCGGTGGCGGCGCCGGTCCGACGACGTAGTCTGGCTGCGTGACCGCGTTCACCCTTCGCTACGACAATCCGGACCGGTTCGTCACCGGAACCGTCGGCGAGCCCGGTGACCGGACGTTCTACCTGCAGATCCGCGAGGCCAACCGGCTGTCCACGCTGATCTGCGAGAAGCAGCAGGTGGAGGTGCTGGCGACCCAGGTCGGCCACCTGCTCGACGAGGTGGCGGCCCGCTCGCTGAGCACGCAGACGATCCCCCCTCCGGTGCAGGCCGCGATCGACAACCGGCCGCTGGACGCCCCGATCACCGACGATTTCCGGATCGGGCCGATGAGCCTGGCCTGGGACGGCCAGCAGGACCGGGTGGTCATCGAGCTCTTCTCCGACGACGTGGACGAGGCGATCACCGGGGTCAGCGAGATCGACACCTCCGCCTTGGAGAACGGCACGGTCTGTGTGGTCGTGCTCACTCCGGCGTATGCCCGGCAGTTCGTGGCCCGGACCCGGGCGGTGATCTCCGCGGGACGGCCCGTCTGCCCGTTCTGTCACCAGCCGATGGACCCGGACGGGCACGTGTGCCCGCGGGCCAACGGCTACCTCAACCCCCTGAGCGGGTCGTCGGACTGATGCACCCCGCCGTCGGCACCCCGCCGCTGCCCGGCCCGGGGGCGAACCTGCACATCCTGGGGCGGCTCGAGTCGGCCTCGAACGCGACCTACCTGGCCGAGGCGGTCCTCGACGGACAGCCGCCGCGCCGCTGCGTGTGGAAACCGGTCGCCGGCGAGCGTCCGCTGTGGGATTTCCCGGACGGCACCCTGGCCGGCCGGGAGGTCGCCGCGTACGCGCTGTCGGCGGCGGCCGGGTTTGCCGTGGTGCCCTGTACCGTGCTCGTCGATACCGGCGACGGCGGCGGCGCCCTGCAGACGTGGGTGGATGTCGACGACGACCTCGACGACCTGGTCGACCTGGTGCCGACCGGGGAGGTCCCGGCCGGCTGGTTCCCGATCACCGAGGGTCTGAGTGCCGGGGGCGAGGAGGTGACCCTGGCCCACGCCGACGACCCGCGGCTGCGGCGGCTGGCGGTCTTCGACGCCCTCGCCAACAACTCCGACCGCAAGGGTGTCCACCTGCTGCCCAGCCGCGGCGCCGTCCTCGGTTGTGACCACGGTCTGTGCTTCCACGTCGAGCCCAAGCTGCGCACGATCCTGTGGGGCTGGGCCGGGACCGCGCTCACCCCCGAGGAGGCGGAGCTGATCGCCCGGGCCGCCCGGGTCGCGCCGCGGGTCCTGGCCGACCTGGTGACCGACGACGAGATCGCCGCGCTGACCGACCGCGCGGGCCGACTGGTGGCCGAGGGGCGGCTGCCGTACCCGGGAGAGGACTGGCCCGCGATTCCCTGGCCGCCCCTGTGACGCGGGCCGGAGCCGTCGGCCCGGCCCGGTAGAGTCCGGGCCATGCGTGCCTGGCAGACCTCCCTTCCCCCCGTCGTCCCGGGCGACGGCTCCGCTCCTGTACGAGTCCACGACACCGCCACCGGCACCTTGGTGGAGTCCGGCCCGGCCGGGGACGGCGAGGCCCGCATGTACGTGTGCGGAATCACCCCTTACGACGCGACCCACATGGGTCACGCCGCGACCTACGTCGCCTTCGACCTGCTCAACCGGACCTGGCGCGACCGCGGGTTGGCGGTGCACTACGTGCAGAACGTGACCGATGTCGATGACCCGCTGCTGGAGCGCGCCGCGGCGACCGGGGCCGACTGGCGGGAGCTGGCCGCCGACCAGATCGAGCTGTTCCGCACCGACATGACCGCCCTGCGGGTGCTGGCGCCCACGGACTATGTCGGGGCCGTCGAGTCGATCGGCCTGGTCACCGACATGATCGAGGCCCTGGATCGGCGCGGCTACGTCTACCGGCTCGACCCGGCGGCCGGGGCCGACGTGCCCGACTGGTACTTCGCCACCGTCCGGGCGCCGGGCTACGGCCGGGTCGCCCACCTGCCTCCCGACCAGGCCCGGTCGGTCTTCGCCGAACGTGGCGGAGACCCGGATCGGCCGGGCAAGCGGGAGCCCTTCGACGCGCTGCTGTGGCGGATGGCCAGGCCCGGCGAACCGGCCTGGCCCTCGCCGCTGGGTGAGGGCCGGCCCGGCTGGCACATCGAGTGTTCCGCCATCGCCCAGCACTACCTCGGCGCCGACTTCGACGTGCAGGGCGGTGGTTCCGACCTCGCCTTCCCGCACCACGAGATGAGCGCGGCGCAGGGCCGGGCGGCGTCCGGGAAACCTTTCGCCCGGGCGTACGTCCATGCCGGCATGGTCGGCCTGGACGGCGAGAAGATGTCGAAATCGCGGGGCAACCTCGTGCTCGTCTCCCGGCTCCGGGAACGCGGTGTCGACCCGATGGCGATCCGGCTGACCCTGCTCTCCCACCACTACCGGCGGGACTGGTCGTGGAGCGAGGCCGACCTCACCGACAACGAGCAGCGGCTGGGTCGATGGCGTCTGGCCTGCGGGCGGCCGGCGGGGCCCGGCGCGACCCCGGTGGTGGCCGAGGTCCGGGCGGCGCTGCGTGACGACCTCGACGCGCCGCGGGCGCTGGCGGCGATCGACGCGTGGAGTTCGGCATCCCTGGCCCTCGGCGGGGATGACAGCGCGGCACCGGCCCTGATCGCCGCCGCGGCCGACGCTCTGCTGGGCGTCGCGGTCGGGCCGGCGCGGGTCGACTAGGCTGGGGCGGGTGAAGACCTTCGACAGCCTGTTCGCCGAACTCCAGGAGAAGGCCCGGACCCGTCCCGACGGGTCGGGCACGGTGGCCGAGCTGGACGCGGGCGTGCACCAGATCGGCAAGAAGATCATCGAGGAGGCCGGCGAGGTCTGGATGGCGGCCGAGTACGAGGGCCGGCAGGCCACCGCGATGGAGATCTCCCAGTTGCTCTACCACACCCAGGTGATGATGATCGCGACCGGACTGACCCTCGAGGACGTCTACCGGGAGCTGTGAGCCGGCTCGCCCGGGCTCCGACCGTCCCAGTAGGGTGGTGCCACGTGAACGCTGATCGTCCGATGCTCAAGATCGCTGTCCCCAACAAGGGCTCCCTGTCGGAGGCCTCCCAGCAGATGCTGCGTGAGGCCGGGTATCGGCAGCGCTCCGACGCCAAGGAACTCGCCGTGGTCGACGAGGCCAACCGGGTCGAGTTCTACTACCTGCGGCCCCGCGACATCGCCATCTATGTCGGCGAGGGCACCCTCGACGTCGGTTTCACCGGTCGCGACATGCTTCTCGACTCCGGCGCGGCGGCCACCGAGATCAAGGCGCTGGGGTTCGGCGCCACCCGGTTCCGGTTCGCCGGACCGGCCGGCGCGAAGTTGACCGTGGACGAGCTGGAGGGCAAACGGATCGCCACGTCCTATCCGCAACTCCTCCGGGGCTGGCTCGACGAGCGGGGTCTGTCGGCCCGCCTGATCAACCTCGACGGTGCGGTGGAGAACTCGATCCGGCTCGGCGTCGCCGACGTCATCGCCGATGTCGTGGAGACCGGCTCGACCCTGCGCCGCGCAGGTCTGGAGGTCTTCGGTGAGCCGATCCTGCACTCCGAGGCCATCCTCGTGCAGCGACACGGCCAGATGCCCGAGGGCCTCGACCACTTCGTCCAGCGCATCGAGGGCGTGCTGGTCGCCCGCTCGTACGTGTTGATGGACTACGACGTGTCCGCCGAGCACCTCTCCGCCGCCCTGGAGCTCACTCCCGGATTCGAGTCGCCGACCGTGTCCGAGCTGGCCCGGGAGGGCTGGTATGCGGTCCGGGCGATGGTCCCGATGGGGGATGTCCACATCGTCATGGATGACCTGTGGGACATCGGCGCCCGCGCGATCCTGGTCACCGACCTGGCGGCGTGCCGCCTCTGAGATGGCCGGCGAGATCCTCCATCGGGTCCGGCCGAGGGCCCTGCTGACCACCTCGATTGTGGTGGCCGCCGTCGTGCTGGGCAGTCCCGTCGTGATGTGGTTCCTGCTGCCCGTGGAGATCCGTGCCCAGGCGCCGGCCGCGGAGGTCCTCGGGTCCGTGGTCATCCTGCTGGCGATCGCCGGGTTCATCCTCGGGTTGGGCCTGTCGCAGGTCGTCGCCGACGCCGACGGCCTCGTGGTCCGCAACGGGCTGTCGCGCTATCGGCTCGGCTGGGATGAGATCGTCGGCTTCCGCTTCCGGGAGGGCGATCCCTGGGCGTACGTCTACTCGGCCGCGACCGACGCCGACGGTGACCCGCACCGGCGGATGATCCTGGCGATCCAGGGGACCGACGGGGACCGGGCCCGGCTCGACGCGGCCCGGCTGGAGGAACTCTGGCGGGAGCGGCGAAGCTGAGCGGATCTGTTCAGACGCGGACGATCCCGAGCATCGGTGCGAGTACGGCCGCGATCCCCTCGTGGTCGTTGTCGGCGGTGACGACGTCGGCGGCAGCCTTCGCCTGCGGGATGGCGTTGCCCATCGCCACCCCGGTGCCCGCGGCCCGCAGCAGGGCGATGTCATTGCCGTTGTCGCCGAACGCGACCGTGTCAGCCGGGCTGATCCCCAACCGCGCGCACTGGCGGATCAGTGCACGGCCCTTGGTCACCCCGGGAGCGTTGACCTCGAAATAGTACGGCGCCGAGAAGCAGGTCTCCGCCTCCGGCGCCGCCGCCGCAACGGTGGGCGCCCACCGCGTGAGCACCTCGGGGACCCCCGCCACCAGGATCTTCGGCGGATCGGGGCGGGCCCGGGACAGATCGTCGACGAGCTCCAGGCGCAGGCCGTTGGCGGCGATCTCATGCTCGACGATCGGGAGCAGGGCGTCCTCCACCACGAGCCGGTCCTCGTCGGGCACCATCGCGATCACCGGGAGGTCCCGCACCACGCGGTAGACCGGCAGGGCCAGGGCAGCCGGCAGCCGCGCCCGGTCCACCACCTGACCGCCGGCCGCGTCCTCCACCTGCGCGCCGTTCGACCCGACCAGGATGACGCCTTCGGCGGGAATGCCGAGGCGGCGCATCTGATGGCGTAGACCGGCGACCGGCCGGCCCGATGCGAGCATGATCGTCACCCCGAGACCGGACGCGGCCTCCAGGCAGGCGCGGGTGCCGGGGGAGAGCTGACCGGTGCTGTCGAGCAGCGTCCCGTCGATGTCGAACGCCACGAGCCGGGGCAGCTTCGCCATCAGTTGATGCCCCGCTTCTTGAGGATCTCCTCGGTCTCGTCGAACTCGTGCTCGGCCTGGCCCGGCGTGCCCTTGCCGGTCGCGGGCGCCGCCGGGCGCCCGGCGACCTGACGGGTGCCCGCTCGCCCGGCCGCTGCATCGGCCGCCGAGGGCGGGGTGGCGCTCGGTCCGGCGGCCCCCTTCTGTTCGGCCCGACGGGCGGCCTTGTCCTGCTTCGCCGCGGCCCGCTCCTGTCGCCGGGAGGCGCGCTCCTCGGCGGTCCGTACGCCGACGCCGCGGCGGTTGAGCGCCCCGGCGACGACCCACAGGACGATGGCAAGCCCGATGCCGGTCACGCCACCGACGGTGAGCGGGCCCCAGGAGGATGTCCGCCCCCAGTTGACCAGCGCGGCGAGCAGGTCCCAGACCAGTTGGAGGAGGCCGGCCGCGTACAGGCCGCCGGACAGGGCGGCCAGGCCGATCCCCTCCAGGACGTGCCCGGCGCCGGTGCCGGTACGCCAGGCGATCAGGGCGTAGACGATGCCCACGAGGACGAAGGCCAGGGAGACCACGAGGAGGACGTCACCGGGATTCATGCGTCCAGCCTATCCGCGGCCTCCGAATCGCGGGGCAGGCCCGCCTCCCGGCGGGGTGGATGGTGTCGGACCGGGAGCGCCTCTCGGCGAGTGGCCGCTCGCAGCGGCAGAAGTTGAGGCCCGGGGCTACCGCGGTCCGACGAGTCACGAGAATAGGGCGTCGACCCGCACGAGCCAAACCGGCGCCGGATCGACCGCTCAGTGCAGCGCGCCGTGCCGCCACATCCGGGCGGCGGCCCGCAGGTCGTCGGCCATCGTCTGCATCCGGGCGGCCTGCACGGCAGCGCGGGAGCCGTCGGAGACCGCGGCGCGGCCCGACGACACGACGTGGCAGAACGCCGAGGCACGTTCCAGCGCCAGCGCGAAGTCACCGGTGAACGCGCCACGCAGGATGGCGTCGGCGACGGCCCGCACCTCGTCGGGACCGGTCGGGTCACCGGCGCCGGCGACGGCATGATCGGGTTCGGTGAACGGGATGCCCGCGGCGTACTCGCGGGCGGCACCGTACGGATCGGTGAGCACCCAGGTGCGCAACACGTACAGCCGCCACAGCGCACCCGGGAGGGTTCTGGCCGGGCGCTGGGCCCACAGGTCCGCCAGGGTGTCCAGCCCGATCTCGTCGACCAGCGACACCAGCCGCGCGGTGAGCTCGGGGTCGTCGCCGGCCCGGCCGGCATGCAGCAGGATTGCGGCGGACTCGTGGGCGGCGTCCAGCGCGGCGATCGGGTCGACCGTTCCGCCGGCGGCCTCGAGGGCGGCGGGCGGGAACATCCCCGGGCGGCGTGGCTTCGATGAGTCGGTCACCACTCCACTCTAGGAGCGCGGACCGCGCCGGCCCCGACCGTGCCGGGGTGGCTAGGCTGGGCGACCATGACACATCACCGGCTGATCGGCGACCCCAGCGGCGAGTTCGCCGACGACGAGGGGCGTGCCGCCGCGGGGTTGCGGGACGCCTTGGCCGCCGCGGCGAGCGGAGATCGGGAGCCCTATCTGGCCGCTGTCGCCGAACTGTGCCTGTCCCGGCTGCTCATCCCCGTGGTGGCACGGACCGCGGACGAGCCGGAGGACCACCGCGCGGATCCGCCGACCGGTCACGCACCGCAGCACTCGCACGGACATGATCGTCACGCCGAGATGTCGGCGGTGCTGTTGCGCCGGTCCGACGGCACCCGGGCGGTGCTGGCCTTCACCGGGCTCGACGCGTTGACCGCCTGGGACGGGGCCGCCCGGCCGGTCCCGGCGACGCTGGACCGGGTGGCACAGGCGGCTCTGTCCGCCGGGGCGGGCACGGTCGTCGTCGACCTCGCGGGCCCGGCGCCGCTGCTGCTCGAGCGGCCCCTGCTGGACCGGCTCGGCCGTGGTCACCGGTTCGTCCGGCTGGACGACGGCTGGGGCTGGCTCGTCCCGGAGGACACCGCGCCGGCCGAGGAATGACCCCTCCCGAACGGAGCCCCCATGCGAACAGAGCCCCGGTCGATTGGGGATCGGGAAGTCGGTGCGTTATGCTGGACGACGACCGATTCGGCCCCTCGTGGCCGGATCCGCAAGAGGGGACCTGATCTCCCACCTGGGTGGCGCCGCGCCGACCGGGTCGGTCGCGCAGCAGGCTGTTCCGGCTCGCCGAGGTGAGCGTCGTCGGTCTGCGGGCGTGTCATGTTCAGGGTCCCGTCGACGGTACGGGGCCCTTCGTGGTTTCCGGCCGGTGGATCCGGGACGACCCGCGGGTCGCAGGACCGGCCGCAGGACCAGACCCGACGACACAGCAGTCAACCACCCAGCATCCATCCGCCGACTGGACCGTCCACCGGTCACCAGCGGCAATCCACCAGACAGGGGAGGAAGCATCAGCACAGAACCGCGCATCAATGAGCGCATCCGCGTCCCGGAGGTCCGTCTCGTCGGACCCAACGGGGAGCAGGTGGGCATCGTACGCATCGAGGACGCCATGCGGCTGGCCCGCGAATCCGAGCTCGACCTCGTGGAGGTCGCCGCGCAGGCCAAACCGCCGGTGGTCAAGCTGATGGACTACGGCAAGTTCAAGTACGAGAGCGCGCAGAAGGATCGCGAGAACCGACGCAACCAGTCGAATGCTCTCGTCAAGGAAATGAAGCTTCGTCCCAAGATCGACGACCACGACTACGAGACCAAGAAGGGTCACGTGGTCCGTTTCCTCAAGGCCGGGGACAAGGTGAAGATCACCATCATGTTCCGTGGCCGCGAGCAGAGTCGTCCCGAGTTGGGATACAACCTCCTGAAGCGCCTCGCCGACGACGTCGAGGAGTTCGGCGCCATCGAGTTCCCACCCAAGCAGGAGGGGCGGAACATGTTGATGATCCTGGCGCCTACCCGGAAGAAGGGTCAGGCCCGGGTCGAACTCGAGCGGGACAAGGAGCGCCGTGCCGCCGAGCGGGCGGCCGACGAGGAACTGGAGCGCGAGGAGCAGGCCGCGGCCCGTGCCCGCGCCGATGGCCAGGAGAAGAAAAAGAAGAAGGGTCCGGCGGACAACATGGACCCCGATATCGACCTGTGACGAGCACGGTCGACGGAAACGGAGCACAAGTATGCCCAAGATGAAGACGCACTCGGGAGCCAAGAAGCGATTCCGCCTCACCGGCTCCGGCAAGGTCATGCACCGCAAGGCCGGGAAGATGCACCTGAACGAGCACAAGTCCAGCCGGCAGACCCGCCGACTGGCCGGCGATGCCGTCGTCGCGAACGGACCGGCCAAGAAGGCCCGCAAGCTGCTCGGCAAGTGAGCATCCCCACCCGACGTCACTGATTTCCGAGAAGGAGACAATCCCATGGCACGCGTCAAGCGTTCTGTGAATGCCCAGAAGAAGCGGCGCACCGTCCTGGACCGCGCCTCGGGCTACCGCGGGTCCCATTCCCGCTCGTACCGCAAGGCCAAGGAGCAGTTGCTCCACTCCGGCGTCTACTCCTACCGCGACCGCCGCGCCAAGAAGGGCGACTTCCGCTCGCTGTGGATCCAGCGGATCAACGCTGCGGCCCGCGCCGAGGGGATGACCTACAACCGGTTCATTTCCGGCCTCAAGAACGCCGGGATCGAGGTCGACCGCAAGAACCTGGCCGAACTGGCCGTCAGCGACGCCCCCGCCTTCGCGACGTTGGTGAAGATCGCCAAGGAGCACCAGCCGGCCGCCGGGACCCCTGCCGCCGGGACCCCCGTCGCCGAGACCCCAGTCGCCGAGACCACCGTCGCGTGAGTTCGGCAGCCCTCGGCCCCACCTCGCGATCGACCGGCATCCGTGAGCCCTCCCGGGCCCGGATCCGGTCGATCCGTCGTCTCACCGGGCGCAAGGGCCGGCGTGAGTCGGGCCACTTCCTGGCCGAGGGCCGCCAGGCCGTCCGGGAGGCACTGGCGTACGCCCGGGTGGCCGGCCTGTGGGTCGACACCTCCCGGGTCGATGAGCATGCCGATCTGCTGGCAACCGCGGGCGAGGTACCGGTGTGGGGGCTGACCGCCACCGAGCTGGCGGACGTCACCGACACGGTCACCCCACAGGGAATCCTCGCTGAGGTCGCCGCCGTCGATGCGGAGCTGACCCCGGTGCTGGCCGCGCATCCGAACCTGGTGGTCGTCTGCGCCCGGATCCGGGATCCCGGCAACCTCGGGGCCGTGCTGCGCTGTGCCGACGCATTCGGCGCCGACGCCGTGATCTGCACCACCGACTCCGTCGAACTCGGCAACCCCAAGGTCGTCCGGGCCAGTGTCGGGTCGGTGTTCCACCTGCCCGTGGTGACCGGGCAGGACCTGCCGACCCTGGTGGAGGACCTGCACCACGCCGGCCTGCAGGTGCTGGCCGCCGACGGGTCGGGCGTGGACCTGCGCCGGATCTCCCGCGAAGGCGGCCTGTCCCGGCCCACCGCCTGGGTGATGGGTAACGAGGCCTGGGGACTGCCCGAGGCCGACGCGGCCCTGGCGGACGCGCTGGTGGCCGTCCCACTGAGGGGCCGCGCCGAGAGTCTCAACCTTGCCACGGCGGCAGCCGTGTGCCTGTACGAGACGAGTACCGCCCAGCGCGGCGAGTGATCCCGGTTTGGGTCTCGACCCCCCGGGGTGATGTGCTGGAGGCCGGCCGTCCCCCCGAGAACGAGGAGTCATGCTCAAACGCGTCGTGTTGCCCGTCCTGTGGGTGGTGATCGGTCTGGTCGCGACGTCGGCCCTGGTCAAGATCGCCTTCTTCCCCGACGTCACCTCCGACGCCTCGGTGCCGGGTGCCGAGCTGACCGGCGGCACCATCGCGGTGCAGCGCGGCGACGTGGTCAACTCGGTCAGTCTGGACGGCAACGTCGCCAATCGGCCCGCCGAGGCGGTGAAGGTGACCGCCGGTGGTGAGGTCAACCACGTCGACGTGGACAAGGGCGACACGGTGGAGAAGGGCGAGCGACTGTTCCAGGTCCGCACGGAGCAGCAGCCGACAATCGCGGCCGTTCCGACGATCGACCCGGCCAACCCCTCGGCGGCCCCGGTCGCACCGGTCGAGACCGGGCCGACCTACACCTACACCGACGTCTTCACCCCGACCGCCGGGAAGGTGACGTCGTTGGACGTCCTGGTCGGCCAGCAGGTCGCCATCGGCCAGCAGGTCGGCGCGGTCACCCCCGCCGGCACCCTGGTCAGCGCCCCGCTGTCGGCCGAACAGCAGTACCGACTGCTCGACCGGCCCGCCGAGGCCACCGTCACCATCGACGGCGGCCCCGCGCCGTTCGGCTGCGGGACGATCGAGATCGAGTCGGTCGAGTCCGACACCGCACCGCAGCCCGACCCGGTCACCACCGACCCGATGCTGACCGACCCGTACGCCCTGGGCTCGGGGAGCGCCGGCACGGGTCAGAACGCGGCGACCACCGGCCGGATCACCTGCCAGGTCCCCGAGGGGGCCAAGGTCTTTGCGGGGCTGGCGGCCACCGTCGACATCACTGCGGGCAAGGCGGAGAAGGTCCTCGTTCTGCCGGTCACCGCGGTGCGCGGCAGCATCGGCACCGGCACGGTGTACCGGCCCGGTGAGAACGGCGCGGATCCGGTGGCCGAGGACGTGGAGCTGGGTCTGACCGACGGGAAGAACGTCGAGATCACGTCCGGGCTTGCCGAGGGCGACGAGGTGCTGGAGTTCGTGCCCGGGGAGAAGAACCCCGACCTCGGACAGGAGGACCTCGGCCTCGGGGTCCAGACCGAGGGAACCGGGGGGAACTGAGCCGTGCTGCTGCGCTGCACCCGGGTGACCCGGACGGTCGTCCTGCCGCACGGGGAGCCGCTGCACATCCTGCGGGGCGTGGATCTGGAGATCGAGGCGGGTGAACACGTGTCGATCGTCGGCCGGTCCGGGTCGGGCAAGTCCACCCTGCTCAACCTGATCGGCCTGCTCGATCTGCCCACTCTGGGGACGGTCGAGTTCGACGGCGTCGACACCCGGTCGATGTCGGAGCGCCGCCGCGCTCTGACCCGAGGCAACAACATCGGCTTCGTCTTCCAGCAGTTCAACCTGCTGACCCAGCGCAGCGCGCTGGAGAACGTGATGATGCCGCTGATGTATGCGAGCGGCCGTCCGTTCTGGAACCGCCGCGCCATCGCCACCGACCTGCTGGAGCGGGTCGGTCTCGGCGACCGTCTGGACGATTCCCCCAAGCGGCTGTCCGGCGGCGAGCAGCAGAGGGTGGCGATCGCCCGTGCCCTGGTGCGCTCCCCCCGACTGATCCTCGCCGACGAGCCGACCGGCGCTCTCGACGTCCACACCGGCGATGCCGTGATGGCGCTGCTCGGCGAAATCGCTGCGGTCCGCGGGGCGGCGCTGGTCGTCATCACCCACGACATGGCCGTCGCCCGCCGGGCCGGCCGCGTGCTGCGGATGTCGGAGGGGACGCTGCTGCCCGAGACCGATCCCGCGGCGGTGTCCGATTTCGCGCCGCCGATTCCGGGGCAGCTCCGTGAGGCCGCGCCCGATCCGGTCGGCGTCGACGCGCCCGCGGCGGACGGAGGAACCCGGTGAGCGGGCTGATCACGACTCTGGTCTCGGCCATCATCGAGGCCTGGGGGGAGATCCGCTCCCACAAGCTGCGGATCGGACTGTCCCTGTTCGGCGTGGCCCTCTCGGTGGCCTCGCTGGTCACGGTCGTCGCGCTCGGCGGGCTGGCCCGGGACAGCTTCGAGACGTCGATGGCCGCCAGCGGCGGCCGGCGCGCCACCATCACCTTCCAGGGCGGGGCCGGCAAGGACTCCGACACCCTCCTGGCCGACTACGAGCGGATCGTCGAGACCTACCGCGTCGATCACGCCGCGGTTGCCCGGTCCGCCACCGTCGACTTCCAGACACCGCGCGGGGTGTACAGCTCGGCCTCGGAGGTGGTGACCGCCGACTTCGCGTTGTTGCACGGCATCTCCACCAATCGCGGCCGGTGGTTCGAACCGGGCGACACGACCATGCTCGCCCCCGCCGTGGTGGTCAACGACAAACTGTGGGAGCTTCTCGGTTCCCCGGCGATCGACGGCACGGCCACGGTCGACCTGGTCTCCGGATCGGCGCACACCGCCCGGCTGGTCGGTACGGTGGCGGCCGAGAGCCAGTGGGACAGCCCGAAGGCGTTCGTGCTGTGGAACCAGGGTGCCGACCTCGTCACCGGCGGTACGCCGCCACGGCTGGAACTGTGGGTTCCCGAGGACCTCGCCAAGCCGATCGAGGACCGCCTCGCCGGACAGGCCGAGGTGACCGGCGGACAGGTGATGCGGACCGACGCCGGCGCACTACTGGGCGACTCCGATCCGTTCCTCATCCTCCAGGTCGTGCTCGGGTCGGCCGCGGTGCTGATCATGTCGATCGGTGCGCTGGGCCTGCTGTCCGTGTCGATGACGACGATGGAACACCGGGTTCGCGAGATCGGCATCCGCCGGTCCTTCGGCGCCACCGGTCGGCGGATCTTCTTCGGTGTGTTGATGGAGTCGGTGGTGGCGACGTTCCTGGCCGGCCTGGTCGGGGTTGTCGTCGCGGTCGTCGTGCTGCGCCAACCGATCGTGTTGGAGGCTCTGTTCGGCTCCACCGTGCCGCCGGCCGTGCCGGTGTCGGCCGCGCTGGCGGGGATCGCATCCGCCACCGGGGTCGGGGCATTGGCCGGTCTCATCCCGGCCGGCTATGCGGCGAACGCACCGGTGATCGAGGCCATTCGCTTCTGACGGCTCGGCCCTGAGGGCGGTCCGGGCGCCGCCGACAGCACCATCGGTGGATTGACCGCGCTATCCCGGCAGGTCGAAGTCCGGCAGCTGGATCGAGGGCAGGCTGGTCGGCAGCCCGCTCGGCAGTTGGGTCGGGAAACCGCTGGGCAGTTCGGTCGGGAAGTTCGTCGGCAGTTGGGTCGGGATGGTCGTCGGCAGCTCGGTGGGCAGGACGGTCGGGATCGGCAGCGGTGTCCGGGTGGTGGCGGCGGGCGACGGGCTGACCGTACGGGTCACGGTCGCGGTCACCGTCGGCACCGGCACAGGGTCGGGTTCGGGCGTCGGCGTCAGCGCGCGCCACAGGGCGACCGCGCCGACGCCCAGCAGCACCCCGCCGATGAGCACCAGCCAGACCAGCCAGGTGCGGCGAGGTCGCCGCGGCTCCTCCGGCGGGGCCTCGGGGGAGGGAGATGCGGGTGGTCCGGCCGGCGGGACGTACGAGTCCGGCCCGGCCGGCCGGGTGCCGGCGGCCCGGGCACGCTCCCTGGCCAGGAAGTCGGCGTCGTAGAACCGCTCTCGCACCTCCCGGTAGTCGGGTTGCCCGGAGGTGTCCGCATCTTCGTGATAGGCGGGAATCCGGCGGGTGGGCTGTTCGTCGGAGCTGCCGAGGGCGCGGGTGGGCTGTTCGTCGGAGCTGCCGAGGGCGCGGGTGGGCTGGTCGTCGGTCCAGGCCCGGGTCGGATCCTCGTCAGCGCCGAACGGACGGGTCGGTGGCTCGTCGGGATCCATCGGGCACTCCTCGGTCGTCGGGCGGACCGGCCTGCTGCACCGGTGCCATGGCTGGTCCGACGGTAGCACCGCCCCGCCCACGCGCCCGGACGACCGCGTACCCGGCCAGGCCGAGCGCCAGCCAGCCCAGACCGACCGCCTTGGTCACCGCCGCGGTCTGCGACAGCGCGGCCACCAGGGAGACGATGGCGACCAGCGGGATGACCAGGTGACGCAGCCAGGCCCCACTGTGTTCACGGCGCCAGCATCGTTCGATGACCGACACGTGCAGCAGCACGTATGAACTCAGCGCCCCGAAGGTGACCAGGGACGTCGCCAGAGTGGAGTGGTCGGCCAGGGCCAGGCCGAGAAGGAGGGACAGGCCGGCCACCAGTGTGACTGCCGGAGCCGGGATCCCGCGCCCGCTCGTCCCGGCGAGCGTTCGGGGCAACAGCCCGTCGCGGGCCATCGCAAAGAGGAGTCGGGCGGTCGAGGCGTGCGCCACCATCAGGCAGGAGAAGATCGCCAGCACCGCGCTGGTGAGCGTGAACACCGGACCGAACCAGGCCGGAGACACCGCATCGACGATGTGGTAGAAGGCGCGGGAGGTGTCGCCCCCCTCGGGGAAGCCGGTCACCGGGGCCACACATGACGCGGCGAAGACCGTCACCGCGAACAAGGCGGTGACCAGGGCCATCAGGGCGACGGTGGCGACGCCGACCGTGCGGCCACCCCCGCGGGCCTCCTCGTTGAGGGTGTTCACCGCGTCGAAGCCCAGGTAGCTCAGAGCGGCCATCGACACCGCCCCGAGCACCGCGCCGACGTCGGTACCCGGTCGCCAGAGCCCGGCCACGGTGAGCTGGACGTCGCCGGCCAGGACGGCCCGGGCCACGAAGATCCCGAACAGGGCCAGCGCGGCGAGCTGGACCGTCAGCATCACCACCCCGGCGCGGGTGGTGATGGTGATCCCGGCCAGATTGAGCGCCAGCGACGCAACGACGAAGCCGACGACGATGACCCAGACCGGCACGCCGGTCAACAGGTGGTTGAGCGCGATCGCCGCCAGCACGACCAGGGTGGCGGGCATCAGGAGGTAGTCCAGCAGGATCAGCCAGCCGGCGACGAACCCGAGGTGGGGGTGGGTGGACAGCCGGGTGTAGCCGTAGACCGATCCGGCGACCGGGAACCGCAGCGCCATCTCACGGAAGCTGACCGCGGACAACGACATGATCGCCGCGGCGACGAGGTAGACCAGCACCGGTACCCCGCCGGACAGGTTCACCACGTAGCCGAACACCGCGACCGGGGCCATCGGCACGAAGAACAGCAGCCCGTAGGTGAGGACGCCGACCATCCCCAGCCTGCGGCCGAGCGCAGGCTGGTAGCCGAGCCGGAGCAGTTGGGCATCGGGTTCGGCGGGACTCGTGGACTCAGACATGACGGATCCTCTCGGTGAACACCTCGGGCCGGCAGGAGCCCAGCCCGGCGGGCAGACAGGCGAGCAGCGGCGCCCCCGCCGCGGCATCGATCTCTGCCCGGTTGCACGACATGGCGAGATCGGGGTGGTCCGGCCAACTGCCGAGGACCAGCCCGGTGATCGCGCAGCCGTGCTGCCGCAGGCAGTCGCAGGTGAGCCGGGTGATGTTCAGGGTGCCCAGGTCGGGTGCGGCCACGACGACGAAGCGGGCCGGGTGCCCGAATCCGGCCAGCGCGGCCGCTAGCTCGATCAGCCCGGCGCCGGCGCCGTCGAGGCCGACCCGGATTCCGCCGGCGCCCTCGACCAGGACCGTGTCGTGGATCTGCGCCAGGTCGGCAATCGTCCGGGCGTGATCGGCGACCGTCGGCACGGTCATCCGCGCCCGTGCCGCGGCCGTGGTCGGGGCCAGCGGTTCGGGCATCCGGACCAGTTCGTACGTCCGCTCGGCCGGGACCCCGGCGAGGCGGGCGGCCTCGTGGACATCGCCCGGTTCGCCCGGGGCCAGGCCCGTCTGGGCCGGTTTGACCAGGACGGGCGCCCGCCCGGCCCGCTCCAGGGCACAGGCCAGCGCGGCGGTCGTGATCGTCTTGCCGACGTCGGTGTTGGTGCCGGTGACGATGGTGATGCCGGGTTCGAGCAGGATCATCGGGCCTCCTCGGCGGACACAACCGCCCCCAGCGCCGCACAGATCGTGGCGATGTCCTCCCGGGAGGTGACATAGGGCGGCATCGCGTAGACGGTGCGTCCGAACGGGCGCAGCCAGACGCCGGCGTCGAGGGCCGCTCGGGTGGCCACCCGCAGGTCGACCGGCCGGGTCAGCTCGACCGCGGCGGTGGCGCCGAGCACGCGGACGTCGGCGACGATCGGGGACTCGGCCAGCCGGGCGGTTCCGGCGGCCAGGCCCGCCTCGATCCGGGTGACCGCGGGCTGCCACCTGCCGGTCCCGATCAGGCCCAGACTCGCCCGGGACACGGCGCAGGCGAGCGGGTTGGCCATGAACGTCGGTCCGTGCATCAGCGCGCCCTGCGGTCCGGAGCTGATCTCGCGAGCGAGGTCCTCGCCGGTGAGGACGGCGGATTGGGTGAGATAGCCACCGGTCATCGACTTGCCGACGGTGATGATGTCGGGGACCACCTCGGCCCAGTCGCAGCCGAAGAGCCTCCCCGTGCGGCCGAAGCCGGTGGCGATCTCGTCGGCGATGAGTACCAGGTCGAGCGCGCGGGTCTCCTCCCGCAGCAGGGTCAGGGCAGCCGGGTCGTACGTCCACATCCCGCCGGCACCCTGGAGGACCGGTTCGACGATGACCCCGGCGAGGACGTCGCGGTGGGCATGCAGAAGGCCGCGGGCTTCCTCGGCCCACCGCTCGAGTTCCTCGCGGGGGGCACCCATCCGTGGCGGCCGGGGCAGGAACAGCTCGTGCGGCATCGAGTCGGCGAAGTGGGCGTGCATCCCGGTGACCGGGTCGCAGACGCTCATCGCCCCGAGGGTGTCGCCGTGGTAGCCGCCGCGCAGCGCGGCGATCCGGGTCCGGGTCAGCCGCGAGCCGACCCGATGGGCGCGGGAGATCTGGTACTGACGGGCCATTTTCAGGGCCACCTCGACGGCGACGCTGCCCGAGTCGGCCAGGAAGACCCGGGACATCCCGTCCGGTGCCAGCGCCAGCAGCGTCTCGGCGAGATCGACCGCGCCCTCGTGGGTGAGGCCGCCGAACATCACGTGGCTGAACTGATCGACCTGCCGGTGCAGGGCCTCGTCCAGCACCGGATTCCGATAGCCGTGGATCATGCACCACCACGAGCTCATCGCGTCGATCACCCACCGCTCCCGCCCGGCCTCGTCGGCCAGTCGGAGCCGTACGCCCTGGGCGTCGGTCACCGCCGACAGCGGTCCGGAGTCGGGGACGGCCGCGTACGGGTGCCAGACGTGGGCGCGGTCACGGGCGAGGAGGCCGGCCGCGTCGGGTCCGGGGCGGGCCGGTGGGTCGGCGGCGGCCGTCCCTGCTGTGGTGGCGGACCCGGTGCTCGCTGACATGGTGGGGGACTCCTTCGCGTCGGTGCGGCGGCAGCCTAGCAGCACACTTGAACACCGTTCAGTACGGGTGGGGTCGGCGTCCACGGTTCTCCGACCGGATGCACTCCTTCTAGACTTGGCCGGGGCGTCGGCACGGTGTCGGTGTCCACGGACGCGAGGGGAGCCCATGTCAGGGCCGAACACGAACTATGACCCGGTGGAGGTCGCGCCACTGCAGCAGGAGGCCGTGGAGCGCATGGTCGCGGAGGCGAAGGACGCCTTCACCCGCGCCGGCACCCTGGCCGAGCTGAAGACGGCGCGGATCGCCCACACCGGGGAGCGTTCGCCGCTCGCTCTGGCCAATCGTGAGATCGGCGCCCTGCCGCCGCAGGCCCGCAAGGAGGCCGGGCAGCGGGTCGGGCGCGCCCGCGGGGAGGTCAACAAGGCCCTCAAGGAGCGCGAGGCCGTCGTCCGCGCCGCCGAGCGGGCCCGGGTGCTGCGCGAGGAGACCGTGGACGTCACCCTGCCCGTCGAGTTGCAGCCCGAGGGGGCGCCGCACCCGATCACCGCACTGATGGACCGGGTAGCCGAGGTCTTCGTCGGGATGGGTTGGGAGATTGCGGAGGGCCCCGAGGCAGAGGCCGAGTGGATCAACTTCGATGCGCTCAACCTGCACCCCGACCACCCCGCCCGGCAGATGCAGGACACCATCTACCTCGACCCGGTCGAGCGCGGCACGCTGCTGCGCACCCATACCTCGCCGGTGCAGGTGCGCTCGATGCTCACCCGCGACCTGCCGATCTACGTGGTCTGCCCCGGGAAGGTCTACCGGGCCGACGAGTTCGACGCGACCCACGTCCCGGTCTTCCACCAGATCGAGGGTCTGTGCGTGGACCGCGGCATCACCTTCGCCCACCTGCGCGGCACCCTGGAGCACTTCGCACGGGCGATGTTCGGTGACATCCGGACCCGGATCCGCCCGAACTACTTCCCCTTCACCGAGCCGTCCGCCGAGGTCGACCTGGAATGCTTCGTCTGCCACGGCGAGTCCGTCGGCAACCCGGATCGGCCCTGCCGGACCTGCAACTCCGAGGGCTGGATCGAGTGGGGCGGCTGCGGGGTGGTGAACCCTCGGGTGCTCATCGCCTCCGGCGTCGATCCGGACGAGTACTCCGGCTTCGCCTTCGGGATGGGTATCGAGCGGACCCTGATGTTCCGCAACGACGCCGCCGACATGCGCGACATGGTCGAGGGTGATGTCCGGTTCAGCCGTTCTCTGAAGGGAGCCGCCCGATGAGGGCCCCGCTGTCCTGGCTGCGTGAGTACGCCGCCCTGCCCGAGGACCTGTCCGCGCGGGATCTCGCCGCGAAGCTCGTCGGATACGGCCACGAGGTCGAGCAGGTCGAGGCCGCCGGCGCCGACGTCACCGGCCCGCTGGTGATCGGCCGGGTTCTCGACGTCACCCGAACCACCCAGAAGAACGGCAAGCTGATCGGCTGGTGCCACGTCGACGTGGGGGAGCACAACGACCCGGCCACCGGCAACCGCGGGATCATCTGCGGCGCACACAACTTCGAGGCCGGCGCGCTGGTCGTCGTGGCCCTGCCCGGCGCGGTGCTGCCCGGCGACTTCGCCATCGCGGCACGGCGCACGTACGGGCACGTCTCCGACGGGATGATCTGTTCGTCCGCCGAGCTCGGCATGGGCGACGACGGCAGTCACGGGATCGTCGTGCTGCCCGAGGTCGACGACGACGGTCGGTCGCTGGTGCCCGGCACCGACGCCCGAGGAGTCCTGCACCTGCGCGAGGACGTGCTCGACATCGCCGTCACACCCGACATGGGCTACTGCCTGTCCATCCGCGGGCTCGCCCGGGAGGCCGCCGAGGTCTGCGGGGTGACCTTCACCGACGTCGTCGACCGGCATGTGCCGGCCCCCCGGGCCGACGGCTTCCCGGTCCGGGTCGAGGACCCGGCCGGTTGCCCGGTGTTCGTCACCCTGCGGCTGTCCGGGTTGGATCCGGCCGCGACCAGCCCCCTGTGGATGCAGCGCCGGCTGCAGCTTTCGGGCATGCGCCCGATCTCGCTCGGCGTCGACGTCACCAACTACGTCATGCTGGAGACCGGCCAGCCGCTGCACGCCTACGACGCAGGGGCCCTGCACGGACCGATCGTGGCCCGTCGCGCGGCACCGGGGGAGCGGCTCACCACCCTCGACGACACCGAGCGCACCCTCGACCCGGCCGACCTGGTCATCGCCGACGACTCCGGGCCGATCGGCCTGGCCGGCGTGATGGGCGGGCGGTCGTCGGAGTTGCGGTCCTCGACGACAAGCATCGTGTTGGAGGCCGCGAACTTCGACGCACTGACCATCGCCCGTACGTCCCGGCGGCACCAACTGTCCTCGGAGGCCTCGCGGAGGTATGAGCGCGGCGTCGACCCCGATGCCCCCTACGCCGCCGCCCACCGCGCCGCCGACCTGCTGGTGCGTCTCGGGGGGGCCACCCTGGAGGCGGCCGAGACGGTCGTCGGGGCCGTCCCGGCGATGCCCGCCACGACGATCGACATCGATCTGCCGGCCCGGATCCTCGGCACCGAGGTGAGCGACGAGCAGACCGTCGCCCACCTGGTCGGCGGCGGAACCGAGGTCGTCCGCGAGGAGCGCCGGATCACGCTCACTCCGCCGACCTGGCGTCCCGACCTGGTCGACCCGTACGACTACGTGGAGGAGGTCGGCCGCAAGGTCGGCCTGGACACCATCACCGGCGTGCTGCCGACCGCCCCGGCGGGCC
This sequence comes from uncultured Propionibacteriaceae bacterium, assembly GCA_964528755.1. Taxonomy (GTDB): domain Bacteria; phylum Actinomycetota; class Actinomycetes; order Propionibacteriales; family Propionibacteriaceae; genus Raineyella. The sequence goes on along the minus strand of CAZGWN010000042.1, from coordinate 10,391 downwards.
GTGGGTTCACCCGCTCCCAGCGTCTGCGCCGGGCGCTCAACCTGGCACTGCCGACCGCCGGGTACACCGAGGTGCTCACCTTCCCGTTCATGGCCCCGGCCGACAACGACCGGCTGGGCGTGCCGGCCGACGACCCACGCCGCGACCTGGTGGCGATCGCCAACCCGCTCTCCGACGTCCAGCCCGACCTGCGCTCGACGCTGCTGCCGGGCCTGTTCGGAGCGGTCACCCGCAACACCTCCCGCAGCCTCGACGACCTGGCGCTCTACGAGCAGGGCGCGGTCTTCTCCGGTGCCGACCGGCCTGCCGCGCCGCGGCTCCCGGTGGACCGGCGCCCCGGCGCCGACGAACTCGCCGCGCTCGGGGCGGCCCTACCCCGCCAGCCGCGCCATCTCGCTTGCGTGCTGACCGGCGCCTGGCGACCTGCCGGATGGGCCGGACCGGCCGAGCCGGTCGGCTGGGCCCACGCCGTGCACTTCGCCGAGGTGGCCGCCGACACCGTGGGGGTCACGCTCGAGCGGCGCGCGACGGCGTACGCCCCCTGGCATCCCGGCCGCTGCGCGGAGCTGCTCGTCGCCGGTCAGGTCGTCGGCCACGCCGGCGAGCTGCACCCCGACGTCTGCGAGGCGTACGGCCTGCCGGGCCGCACCTGTGCCGCCGAACTCGATCTCGACGCGCTGATCGCGGTGGCGCCCGAGATCGGGGCGGTCGCGTCGATCTCGGCGCACCCACTGGCCAAGGAGGACATCGCTTTGGTGGTCGACCGATCCGTGCCGGCGGCCGAGGTGGAGGCCGCCGTCGTCGCGGGTGCCGGTGACCTGCTGGAGTCGGTCCGGCTGTTCGACGTGTACGTGGGTGACCAGATCCCGGCCGGGAAGAAGTCGCTGGCCTTCGCGCTGCGGTTCCGGGCCCCGGACCGCACCCTCACCGACCAGGAAGCGGCCGCGGCCCGGGATGCGGCCGTTGCGGCGACCGCCCCGCTGGGTGCGCGGCTGCGGTCCTGAGGGGGCCGGCCATGACGAGCGGGACCCTCGGTACGGTCGTCCGGATCGGCTGGGTGCTCTACGGCCTGTTCCTCCTGCTGATGGCCGTCGGCGCCTTCGGCTACAGCCTCTGGGCGGCGCTGGCCCTGTGGGGGGCGGTGGCCGGTGCCGGGGCGTTCCTGCTCGCCCGCTGGCTGCCGGGGGTGTACGTCGCCGCGGGGTTGGCGATCCTGGCCCCGCTGCTGGTCAACCTGTCGGTGCCGCACGCCTTCGGGCTCGGCTGGGTGGTCGGCAACACCGTGGTCGCGGCGGTGCTGGCCATGGTCGCCCGCTGGGCCGAGTTGAAGCGCCGCGAGGAACTCGACTGAGGGATGCGCGCCGGTCCAGGGCGACCCGATCTGTGCGGGTTCCCTCATGCCTCCCGGCGCCGACCACGGCCCGGCCGGCGCCTGCGGTGGCACAGATGTGCATAGTCATGCATCCCGTGGCATAGTTATGCCCATGACCTTGCGTGTAGCCGTCGCCGGATGCACCGGGTACGCCGGCGGGGAGGCCCTCCGCCTGCTGCTCGGCCACCCCGGCGTCGAGATCGGGACACTCACCGCCGGCTCCTCCGCCGGCACCCTGCTGGGCGAGCACCAGCGCCACCTGCTGCCGCTGGCCGAGCACCGGATCGAGACGACCACCGCCGACCACCTGGCCGGCCACGACGTCGTCATCCTGGCCCTGCCACACGGGGCCTCCGGCAAGCTCGCCGCCGAACTCGACCCGGACGCCCTCGTCATCGACTGCGGCGCCGACTTCCGCCTCACCGACGCCGACGCGTGGGCGGCGTACTACCCGACGCCGTACGCCGGCGCCTGGCCCTACGGGCTGCCCGAACTGCCCGGCCGGCGCGAGGTCCTGGCCGCCGCCCGACGGATCGCGGTGCCCGGCTGCTACCCGACCGGCGCCACCCTGGCCCTGCTCCCGGCGCTGACCGGCGGCCTGATCGACGGCCACGACGTGGTCATCGTGTCGGCCTCGGGCACGTCGGGGGCGGGCAAGTCCGCGAAGACCCACCTGATCGGCAGCGAGGTGATGGGTTCCGCCTCGGCGTACGGCGTCGGCGGCGCCCACCGGCACACCCCGGAGATCCTGCAGAACATGCGGGTCCTCGGCGCCGAGCGCCCGACCGTGTCGTTCACCCCGGTGCTGGCGCCGATGCCGCGCGGCATCCTGTCCACCGTCACCGCGCCCGTGGCCGGGATCGGTCCGGACGACGCCTACCGGGTGTACGCCGACACGTACGCCGACGAGCCCTTCGTGCACGTCCTGCCGCCGGGCCAGTGGCCGACCACCAAGGCGGTGGTCGGTTCCAACAGCGTGCACGTCCAGGTGACCGTCGACGAGGCCGCCGGCCGGCTGGTCGTGGTGTCCGCGATCGACAACCTCACCAAGGGCACCGCCGGCGGTGCCATCCAATCCATGAACCTCGCCTGCGGCCTGCCCGAGACCACCGGCCTTCCCGTGATCGGAGTCAACCCGTGAGTGTCACCGCTGCGCAGGGATTTGTCGCCGCCGGCATTGCCGCCGGCATCAAGGCGTCGGGACGGAAGGATCTCGCCCTCGTCCGCAACCTCGGCCCCCGCTTCGACGCCGCCGGGGTTTTCACCGCGAACCGGATCACCGCCGCGCCGGTCGTCTGGTCCCGGGCGGCCGTCGCCGACGGCCGGCTGGACGCGGTGGTCCTCAACTCCGGCGGTGCGAACGCCTGCACCGGCCCCGAGGGGTTCGCCGATACCCACCACACCGCCGAATGCTCCGCCGAGGTGCTCGGCGTGTCCGCCGGTGACGTCGCCGTCTGCTCGACCGGGCTGATCGGCGCCCGGCTGCCGATGGAGCCGCTGCTGGCCGGCGTCGCCCGCGCCGCCGGGGACCTGTCGCCCGACGGTGGAGGGTCCGCCGCCGAAGCCATCATGACGACCGACACCCACCCCAAGGAGGCCGTCCGCGGCCGTGACGGGTGGACCGTGGGGGGGATGGCCAAGGGCGCGGGGATGCTCGCCCCCGGCCTGGCCACCATGCTGGTCGTCCTCACCACCGACGCGGTGGCCGACCCGGCCACACTGCGGCGCGCGCTGGTCGAGGCATGCCGGCTGACCTTCGACCGGCTCGACTCCGACGGGTGCATGTCGACCAACGACACCGTCCTGCTGCTGTCCTCCGGTGCCTCCGGCATCACCCCGGATCCGGCCGAGCTCACCGCCGAGCTCACCGACCTGTGCGCCGACCTGGGTCGCCTCCTGATCGGCGACGCCGAAGGCGCCGCGCACGACATCGCGGTGACCGTCCGGACCGCCGCAAGCGAGGACGACGCGGTCGACGTGGCCCGGACCATCGCCCGCTCCAACCTGTTCAAGTGCGCGGTCTTCGGCCGGGACCCCAACTGGGGCCGGGTGCTGTCGGCGCTGGGCACGACCGCCGCTGCGTTCGAGCCCGACGGCATCGACGTCACCTTCAACGGCGTGACGGTCTGCCGCGGCGGGGCGATCGGGGACCCGCGCGAGCTGGTCGATCTGACCCCCCGCCAGGTCGAGGTGATCGTGGACCTGCACGCGGGCGAGGCCGGCGCGACCGTGCTGACCAACGACCTGACCTACGACTACGTCAAGGAGAACGCGGAGTACTCCTCATGAGCACAGCCGCCATGGACACGCTCACTCTGAGCGAGAAGGCGTCCATCCTCACCGAGGCGCTGCCCTGGTTGGACCGCTACACCGGCCGGACGATCGTCATCAAGTACGGCGGCAACGCGATGATCAACCGCGGGCTCCAGCGGGCCTTCGCCGAGGACATCGTCTTCATGCGCCGCTGCGGCGTGCGTCCGGTCGTCGTCCACGGTGGCGGACCGCAGATCTCCGCGATGCTCAAGCGACTGGGGATCCCCTCGGAGTTCCGCGGGGGATTCCGGGTGACCAACCCGGAGACGATGGAGGTCGTCCGGATGGTGCTGCTCGGCCAGGTGGGCCGGGAACTCGTCGGGCTGATCAACGAGCACGGCCCATTGGCGGTCGGCTCCTCCGGCGAGGACGCCGGCCTGTTCCGGGCCCGGCGCCGGTCGGCCGTGGTGGACGGCCGACCGGTCGATCTGGGGTTGGTGGGCGACGTCGTCGACGTACGTCCCCAGGCGATCCGAGACCTGATCGACGCCGGGCGGATCCCGGTGGTGGCGACCGTGGCGCCCGACGAGACGGGGCAGGTGCTGAACGTCAACGCCGACACCGCCGCCGGGGCGCTGGCGGTCGCGCTGAAGGCCGAGAAGCTGGTGATGCTGACCGACGTCGAGGGTCTCTACCGTGACTGGCCCACCAGCGAGGAGATCATCCCCGAGATCACGGCGAGCGACTTGGAGCGGCTGTTGCCGGCCCTCGCCTCGGGCATGGTGCCCAAGATGGAAGCCTGCCTGCGGGCCGTCCGGGGCGGGCTGAACCGGGCCACGGTGATCGACGGTCGGGTGCCGCACGCGGTGCTGCTGGAGATCTTCACCAACGCCGGTATCGGCACGATGGTTGTCGCCGACGAAGAGCGGGTTGTCGCCGACGAAGAGCGGGCGGTAGCGGACAAGGAGCACGACAATGAGTGAGAACGCCACCTGGCTGGCCCGGTACGGGGCCGCCTACATGCCCAATTTCGGTGCGCCGGCCCGGGTGCTGGTCCGCGGCAAGGGCTGCCGCGTGTGGGACGCCGACGGCCGGGAGTACCTCGACCTGCTCGCCGGGATCGCCGTCAACTCGCTGGGCCAGGCGCACCCGGACGTCGTGGCCGCGGTGACCGATCAGATCTCCACCCTCGGCCACATCTCCAACCTCTTCACCAGCCTCTGGCAGGTTCGGCTGGCCGAGCGACTCGGCGCGATCGCCACCACCAACGACCCCCGGCTGCCGGCCCGGGTCTTCCTGTGCAACTCCGGCTCGGAGGCCAACGAGACCGCCTTCAAGCTGTCGCGGCGGACCGGCCGGACGAAGATCGTGGCGATGGAGGGTTCCTTCCACGGCCGGACCATCGGCGCGGTCAGCCTCACGTCCAACCCGAAGTACCGCGAGCCCTTCGAGCCCCTCCCGCCGGGCGCCGTCTTCGTCCCGTACGGCGACGAGGCGGCCCTGGAGGCGGCGGTCGACGAGTCCACTGCCGCGGTCATCCTGGAGACCATCCAGGGGGAGAGCGGCATCGTGCCCGCGCCCGACGGGTTCGTCGCGGCGGCCCGCCGGATCACCCGCGACGCCGGTGCGTTGCTGTGGATCGACGAGGTGCAGACCGGCATCGGTCGTACCGGCGACTGGCTGTCCTACCTGCCGACCGGGGTCACCCCCGACGTGGTGACGATGGCCAAGGGCCTGGCCGCCGGCGTCCCGATCGGGGCGTGCGTGGCGACCGGCCCGGCCGGCGAGCTGCTCGGCCCGGGCCTGCACGGCACGACCTTCGGCGGCAACCCGCTGGCCAGCCGGGTCGGGCTGACCGTCCTGTCGGTGATCGAACGTGACGGCCTCCTCGACCACGTCCGCCGGGTCGGTGACCACTTCGCCGACGCCGTCACCGGCCTGGGTCACCCCGGCATCGTGGGCGTGACCGGCCGGGGTCTGCTGCGCGGCGTCGTCCTGTCCGCACCGGTCGGGGCCCGGGTCACCGCCCGCGCGCTGGAGGCCGGTTTCCTCATCAACGCGCCCCGCCCCGACCGGCTGCGGATCGCCCCGCCGCTGGTGATCACCGAGGCCGAGCTCGACACCTTCGTTTCCGCGCTACCCACCCTGCTGGAGGAGTGACATGACCCTGCGACACCTGTTGGCCGACGACGACCTCGATCCGGCCGAGCAGACCGCGGTGCTGGACCTGGCCGACCGGCTCAAGGCCGACCCGCTGGCCCTGCGCCCGTTGACGGGACGGTCCGTGGCGGTGCTGTTCGACAAGACCTCCACCCGGACCCGGGTCTCCTTCGAGGTCGGCATCGACGAGCTCGGCGGACACCCGATGATCATCGAGACCAGGGACTCCCAGTTGGGCATCGGCGAGACGATCGCCGACACCGCCCGGGTGCTCGGACGCCACACCGCGGCCGTGGTGTGGCGCACCTTCGGCCAGGAGCGGGTCGAGGAGATGGCCGCGTACGCCGGTGTGCCGGTGGTGAACGCGCTCACCGACCAGTACCACCCGTGCCAGATCCTCGCCGACCTGCAGACCATCCGCGAACACCTCGGCGATCCGGCGGGACGGACGTTCGCCTTCTTCGGTGACATCGCCAACAACATGGGCCGTTCGTACGCCCTCGGGATGGTCACCGCCGGCATGCACGTACGCCTGGCCGGTCCGGCCGGCCACCGCCCGGACCGGGCGCTGATCGACCGGGTGGGCCGGATCGGTACGGTGACCGGCGGGAGCCTCACGGTGACCGACGACCCGAGGGCCGCGGCGGCCGGGGCCGACATCATCGCGACCGACACCTGGGTGTCGATGGGGATGAGCCCCGAGGGACGCGACGAGCTGTTCCGCCCCTATCAGGTGAACGCCGACCTGGTCGACCTGGCCGCGCCGGAGGCGATCGTCATGCACTGCCTGCCCGCGCACCGCGGCGACGAGATCACTGCCGAGGTCCTCGACGGTCCCCGGTCGGTGATCTGGGACGAGGTCGAGAACCGTCGGCACGCCCAGAAGGCCGCGCTCGCCTTCCTCCTGGAGGCGGGTCGTGCCGGGTCGGACGGCCAGGGGCCCGCGGGGCGGTCGTGAGCGAACCGGCCCGCGTGCCGGCGACCAAGGCCGGACGCCGCCAACGGATCCGCGAGATCCTCACCGGACGGGCGATCTCCTCCCAGGTCCAGTTGGCCGAGGCGCTGGCGGCCGAGGGGCTGGCCGTCACCCAGTCGACCTTGTCCCGGGACCTGGTCGAGCTGGGGGCGCTGCGGGTGCGCGAGGGGGACCGTACGGTCTACCGGGTGCCCAACGACGGGCCGGTGTCGGGGGTGCGGCCGCGACCCGCGGAGTACGCCGAACAGCTTTCCCGGATGTGCGCCGAGGTCCTCGTGTCCGCCGAGGCCTCGGCGAACCTCGTCGTCCTGCGTACCCCGCCCGGCGCGGCCCAGTACCTCGCCGCCGGCCTCGATCGAGCCGACTGGCCGGAGATCCTCGGCACCATCGCCGGCGACGACACGGTCGCCGTCATCACCCGTGACCCGACCGGCGGCGAGGAGATCGCCGCCCGACTGCTCTCCCTGGGAGGAAACCCATGACCGATCCGACCTCCGCCGCCCCGGCCCACGCAGGCCACGGCCTGCTGTGGGGCGGTCGCTTCAGCGGTGGGCCCGCCGAGGCGATGTTCGCCCTGAGCAAGTCCACCCAGTTCGACTGGCGGCTGGCCCGCTACGACATCGACGGGTCGCGCGCCCACGCCCACGCGCTGCACCGCGCCGGGCTGCTCACCGACGACGAACACACCCGGATGATTGCCGGGTTGGACACCCTGGATGCGAGGGTCACCTCCGGCGAGTTCGTTCCCGCGCCGAGCGACGAGGACGTCCACGGGGCACTGGAACGCGGGCTGATGGAGGTCGTGGGACCGGAACTCGGTGGCCGCCTGCGCGCCGGGAGGTCCCGCAACGACCAGATCGCCACCCTCATCCGTGCCTACCTGCGCGACCAGATCCGGCTGATCGGCGACGACGTGCTGGAGGTGGTCGAGGCGCTGCGATCGCAGGCCGAACGCCATCTGGGCGTGGCGATGCCGGGCCGCACGCACATGCAGCATGCCCAACCCATCCTGCTGTCCCACGAACTGTTGGCGCACGCGTGGCCGTTGCTGCGCGACATCGACCGGCTCCGCGACCTGGACCGGCGGCTCGCCGTCAGCCCGTACGGGTCGGCCGCGTTGGCCGGCACCTCGCTGGGGCTTGATCCGGAGGCGGTCGCGGCCGATCTGGGCTTCGACTCGTCCGTGCCGAACTCCATCGACGGCACCTCCGCCCGCGACCAGGTCGCCGAATGTGCGTATGTGTTGGCGCAGATCGGGGTCGACCTGTCCCGGTTGGCCGAGGACGTGATCGCCTGGTGCACCGTCGAGTTCGGCTTCGCCACTCTCGCCGACGCCTGGTCCACCGGGTCGAGCATCATGCCGCAGAAGAAGAATCCCGACGTCGCCGAACTCGCCCGCGGCAAGGCCGGACGGTTGATCGGCCATCTGTCGGGTCTGCTCGTCACCCTGAAAGGGCTGCCGCTGGCGTACGACCGGGACCTGCAGGAGGACAAGGAGCCGATCTTCGACTCTCTCGACCAGTTGCACGTGCTGTTGCCCGCGATGGCCGGAATGGTCGGCACGCTGACCTTCCATCCGGAACGGACCGAGGCCTTGGCCTCGCGCGGCTTCTCGCTGGCCACCGACGTGGCCGACTGGCTGGTTCGACGGCGGGTGCCGTTCGCCCGGGCGCACGAGATCGCCGGCGCGGCCGTACGGTACTGCGAGCAGCGGGGCATCGACCTGCCCGAGCTGACCGGAGCCGACCTGGCTGACATCGCCCCGGAACTGGACGAAGGCGTGCTGACGGTGCTGACTGTCGCCGGCTCCATCGCGGCCCGATCGGCCCGCGGTGGCACGGCTCCGGAGGCGGTCCGGACGCAGCTGGCCGAACTGTCCGCCGAGATGGGGAGGGCCCGCGAGTTCACCGCTCGGTAGGCTGGCCGGCGTGAGTGACGTACTGGATGAGCTGAAGTGGCGGGGTCTGGTGGCCCAGACGACCGATGAGGAGGCGCTGCGGCGTCATCTGGCGGCGGGCCCCGTCAACTTCTATGTGGGTTTCGATCCGACGGCGCCGTCCATCCACCACGGTCATCTGGTCCAGATCATCATGGCACGCCGGCTGCAGCAGGCGGGCCACAACCCGTTCCTTCTGGTCGGCGGGGCCACCGGCATGATCGGTGACCCGCGCCAGAGCGGGGAGCGGGTGATGAACCCGGAGGAGACGGTCCGGGAGTGGACCGCGCGGATCCGTGACCAGGTGAGCCGCTTCCTGGACTTCAGCGGACCGCATGCGGCCCGGGTGGTCAACAACTACGACTGGGCGTCGCAGGTCAACGTGATCGAGTTCCTCCGCGACATCGGCAAGCACTTCCCGGTGAACCGGATGCTGGCGCGGGAGGTGGTCCGGTCCCGGCTGGACTCGGGGATCTCCTACACCGAGTTCTCCTACGTGCTCCTGCAGTCGATGGACTTCCGCCATCTGTTCCGGACCTACGGGGTGACCCTGCAGACCGGCGGCAACGACCAGTGGGGCAACCTCTCGGCCGGGGTGGAACTGATCCGGCGCTCGGACGCGGCACAGGTGCACGCCATGTCGACGCCGCTGATCACCAAGGCCGACGGGACCAAGTTCGGCAAGAGCGAGGGCGGCGCAATCTGGCTGGACCCGACGATGCTGAGCCCCTACGCCTTCCACCAGTACTTCCTCAACGCCGAGGACGAGAAGGTGATCGACTACATCAAGGTGTTCACGGAGCGCAGTCCCGAGGAGATCGCCGACCTGGCGCACTCGCTGGAGACCGAGCCGTGGAAGCGGGAGGCCCAGCACGTGCTGGCCGACGACGTGACCGCCTTCGTCCACGGCGAGGCCGAACGGGACAAGGCGGTGGCCGCAGCGGGGGCGGTGTTCGGACGCGCGGACCTGGACCAGCTCGACGAGGCGACGCTGCATGCCGTGCTGTCGGACATCTCCCTGGTGGACATCCCGGGCGGCGACGGGCTACCTCCGGTGGTCGACGTCCTGGAGGCCTCCGGGGTCGTCGGCTCGAAGTCTGCGGCCAGGCGCACGATCAAGGAGGGCGGGGCGTACCTGAACAACCGGAAGGTGACCGACGCGGACGCCCGACTCACCCCGGAGGAGCTGCTGCCCGGCGGCTACGTGGTTGCCCGGCGGGGGAAGAAGACCGTCGGTGGGGTGCGGGTGGTACGCGGCTGAGCCGGCCGTGCGCCGGGGACGCCGGAGCGGCTGTGGTGCTGTGAGCAGTGTCACAGCCGCTCGGGTTTGACCGAGACGGATCGGGCGCGTAATGTACATCTGGCCCTGGGGGAAACGGCCTCCGTTCGGAGGAACAGTGCAGGGCCACCCATCCGACACGACAACGGGTCCGATGCGCGGCGAACGCGGATCGATCCGGAGAAGAGCGGTGGGCGAAGGTGAGGGAAACAAAGGGATTTGACCCCCGGCGAGAAACTCACTAAAGTAGGACAAGTTGTTGCGGGGAAGCCCGGGACAACGATCCGGTCGAAAGGCCGGGTGCTCGGAAGGAAATCCGCGGCGGATCCCGAAAGGGATTTGACGAAGGAAGTCCGGAAGAGTAAGGTTGGTCGAGTCGCTTCGGGCTGTGGCTGGTTGGTTGTGGCCTGGTGTG
>CAZGWN010000041.1:0-32197 GCA_964528755.1 uncultured Propionibacteriaceae bacterium | reverse complement strand
CGCGGCGATCCCGTAGACGGTATCGGTCGGCAGCACCAGGCACCTGCCGGCGTCGAGGACCTCCTTGGCGACCGAGATCACCCGCCGCAGGTCACCTCCCGCCGTGCAGTCGACCACCCGGGGCGTCGGCTCCGGCGGGATCGTCGGAGCCGCCGCGGACTCGTTCTCGTCGGCCATCTCACTCACCCCTTCATCCTGCCACCGGCCCGCGCCCGGTGCGGCGGGTGCCCGGGGCGGGGGCGTCCGCACCGGGGGCGTCCGCGCCGGGGCCACGGATGGCGCTGAGCCAGCGGGGACGACCGGCCAGGTCGCGGTGGTCGGCGATCTCCCTCCAGGCACCGGGCCGGCGTCCGAACACCTTCGGAGCGGTCTCGCGGTGGCTGTCGTCGTGCTCGCACAGCACGACCCCGCCGGGCCGGAGCAGGCGGCGCGCCGCGACCTCGACCCGCCGGATCACGTCGAGCCCGTCCGGGCCGCCGTACAGGGCGATCGCCGGATCGTGGTGGGCGACGTCGTCGGGCAACGGGTCGCGCCCGGCCGTCGGGACGTACGGTGGGTTGGCCACGACGACGTCGGCCCGGCCGGTCAGGTCGGGTTGCGGGTCCCCCAGGTCGGCAGCACGCACCTCGATCCCGCGCGGTTCCAGGTTGTGGCGGGTCCACCACAGGGCCGCCGGGTCGACCTCGATCGCCACGATCCGGGCGCCGGGGCACTCCTCGGCCACGACCGCGCTGATCGCTCCCGATCCGGCGCACAGTTCCACCGCCAACGGGCGCTGCCCTCCGCCCGGGTCCGCCGCCCGGAGGGCGTCCACGGCGGCCCCGGCCATCAGTTCGGTCTCCGGGCGCGGGATGAACACCCCGGGCCCGACCTCCACCCGCACCCCACGGAACCAGGCCTCACCGGTCAGGTGCTGGACGGGCACGCCGGTCGCCCGCCGGTCGAGCAGGTCGACGTAGGCCGCCAGCCGGGTGTCGTCGACCGGCGCGGCCAGCACCAGCCCGGTCGGCGAACAGCCGAGCACGTACGCCAGCAACAGCCGGGCATCCGCCCGCGGCGAGGCCACGCGGCCGGTCAGCCGGCGCGCCCCGTGCCGGGCGATCACGGTCGGCCGGCGGTCCGCGCCGGCCCGGGCGTCGCGAGCCGACTCATTCATCGCCGGCCGACCGGAGCCGCTCGGCGGTGTCGGCCTCCTGCAGCGCCGCCACGACGGGCCCGAGGTCCCCGTTGAGGACCTGGTCGAGATTGTGGGCCTTGAAGCCGATCCGATGGTCGGTGATCCGGTTCTCGGGGAAGTTGTAGGTGCGGATCCGCTCGGACCGGTCGACGGTGCGGACCTGGGAGCGGCGGGCCTGTGCGGCGGATCGGTCGGCCTCCTCCTCGGCGCGGGCGACCAGCCGGGCTCGCAGGATCCGCATGGCCTGCTCCTTGTTCTGCAGCTGGGAGCGCTCGTTCTGGCAGGTCACCACGATGCCGGTCGGCAGGTGCGTGATCCGCACCGCCGAGTCCGTGGTATTGACGCCCTGGCCGCCCTTGCCCGACGAGCGGTAGACGTCGATACGCAGGTCGTCGGCGTCGATGTCGACCGCGTCGGTCTCGTCCACGTCGGGCATCACCAGAACGCCGGCGGCGGAGGTGTGGATCCGGCCCTGTGACTCGGTCACCGGCACCCGCTGGACCCGGTGCACGCCGCCCTCGAACTTCAGCGTCCCGTACGGCATCGCGTCCGGGTCGCCGACAGAGGCGGCGTGCACGACGAAGGTGATCGACTTGAACCCGCCCAGGTCGGTGGACTGGTCGTCGAGCACCTCGACGGACCAGCCGCGCGACTCGGCGAAGCGGCGATACATCCCGAACAGGTCGGCGGCGAAGAGGGCGGACTCCTCGCCGCCTTCCCCCGACTTGATCTCCATGATCGCGTCGGCCGTGTCGTGCGGGTCTCGCGGGGCGAGCAGCCGCGTCAGCCGGGCGTCGGTGGAGGCCAACTGGGCGGCCAGCGCCTCGGCCTCGGCCGCGAAGGAGGCGTCCTCGGCAGTCAGCTCCCGGGCGGCCGCCAGTTCGCCGGCCAGCCGGGTCCGTTCGTCGGCGGTCCGGACGATCGGCGCCACCTCGGCGTACCGACGACCCACCCGGCGCATCCGGACCGGATCCGACGCCACCTGGGGATCAGCCATCGCCCGCTCCAGGTCGACGCACTCCTGTCGCAACGGGGCGATCGCGGTGCGCAACGAGGCCAGCCGCTCCGCGCCGGAGGGCTCCGACGGATGGGCGATCAGGTCGGACATGTGGGAACTCCCGGGGACGTACGGAGGGCGTGCAACTGGCGGAAACGACGAACGCCGGGATGCAGCGGCTGCACCCCGGCGTCGGTCGACGACTACTTCTTCTTGTTCTTGACGCCACGCTTGAGATTGCCGTAGCGCTTCTCGAACTTGGCCACCCGACCACCGGTGTCCAGGATCTTCTGCTTGCCCGTGTAGAACGGGTGGCAGGCCGCGCAGACGTCGGCGCGGATTTCGCCGGTCGGCGCGGTCGACCGGGTGGTGAAGGTGTTGCCACAGGTGCAGACGACCTTCGTCACGTGGTAGTCGGGGTGAATCCCCTGCTTCATGATGTACTCCTCGGAGGTGATGTGGCGCCGGGTCGCCCGTACGGGGAGGAGAACCCCGCGCTCCGCGCTGGCGCGGTGCGGACGTGAACCGGACCAAGGAACAACTATGCCCGATACGGACGGCAGATCCAAACGTCGGGTCCGGTCGGCGATCAGAACCCGTCGCGGTTCGGCGTCGACTTCGAGATCTGGATCAGGAAGTCCGCATTCGAATGGGTCTTCTTCATCTGCTTGAGCAACATGTCGAGGGCCTGCTGTCCCTCCATGTTCGACAGCACCCGGCGGAGCTTCCACATGATCGCCAGTTCCTGGGAACCGAGCAGCAATTCCTCGCGGCGGGTGCCGGAGGCAACCACGTCGATGGCCGGGAAGATCCGCTTCTCGGCGTACTCCCGGCGAAGCCGCAGCTCCATGTTGCCGGTGCCCTTGAACTCCTCGAAGATCACCTCGTCCATCTTCGACCCGGTCTCGACCAGCGCGGTGGCCAGGATCGTCAACGACCCGCCGTTCTCGATGTTGCGGGCCGCGCCGAAGAACTTCTTCGGCGGGTAGAGCGCCGCGGAGTCCACGCCGCCGGACAGGATCCGCCCCGAGGCCGGGGCGGCCAGGTTGTACGCCCGACCCAGCCGGGTGATGCCGTCCAGCAGGACCACCACATCCTTGCCCAGCTCGACCAGCCGCTTGGCCCGTTCGATGGCCAGTTCGGCCACGGTGGTGTGGTCGGAGGCGGGACGGTCGAAGGTCGAGGCGATCACCTCGCCGCTCACCGTGCGCTGGAAGTCGGTGACCTCCTCGGGCCGCTCGTCCACCAGCACCACCATGAGGTGCACCTCGGGGTTGTTCGTCGTGATCGAGTTGGCGATGGACTGCATGACGAAGGTCTTGCCGGCCTTCGGCGGCGAGACGATCAAACCACGCTGGCCCTTGCCCACCGGGGCGACGAGATCGATGATCCGGCCGGTCATGTTGGCCGCGTCGGTCTCCAGCCGCAACTGTTCGTCGGGGTAGAGCGGGGTGAGCCGGTTGAACTCCGGGCGCTCCCGCATGGCCGTCGGGTCCGTCCCGTTGATCGTGTCGATCCGGACCAGCGGGTTGAACTTGGCCTTGTGCTCGCCCTCCCGGGGCAGCCGCAGTGCGCCGGTGACGACATCACCCTTGCGCAGGCCGAACTTCTTCACCATCCCCAGGGACACATAGGCGTCCTCGGGCCCGGGCAGGTAACCGGAGGTCCGGACGAACGCATAGTTGTCCAGCACGTCCAGAACGCCGGCGGCCGGGGTGAGGATGTCACCCTCCGAGACGGACGGCTCGGTGTCCCAGCGCTCGGTGGCACCGGCCCGGGGCGATCGGCGGTTCTGTCGGTCCCGGCCCCGCCGACGCCGGCTGCGCCGGCTGCCCTGTCCGTCGCCACGGTCCTCGTGGCTACGCTGCGGGTTGCTCTCCTGGCCCGAGCCGTCCCGGCCGGAACGGTTGCTCTGGGCAGGTGTGTTCTGGCCGGCGGAGTTCGCCGAGGACCCGCCCTGGGCGGCCGGGCGCTCCCGGCGGTCGGGCTCGTCACCGCCTGCGCGGCGGGCCGACTCGTCACCGCCTGCGCGGCGGGCCGGCTCGTCACCGCGGCGGCGACCGGACTCCTCATCGCGGCGCCGCGGCGCCTGCTCGGCGCGCGGGGTGGACGTCGCCGGCTCGACCGCCGAGGGGGTCGTCGCGGGCTCCTCGCTCCGCGTCCGGGGCTCCTCGCTCGGCGCCCGGGACTCCTCCCGTGGCGGCTTGGGCTCCTCCCGCGGCGGCTTGGATTCCGGCGCGGACGCCCTGCTCCGCGTTCTGGGCTCTGCGGCCGGGGTCGGTGCGCCAGCCGAGCGGGTGGCCCGCCGGGATTGCTGGGGGGCGGCAGCGCCGGACAACTGCGACTGGCCGCTCTGGGCGGACCGGATCGCAGCAATCAACTCGGCCTTGCGCATCCCGGTGATACCGCGGATGCCCAGGCCGGAGGCCATCTGGCGCAGTTCGGGCAGCACCTTCGCCTCGAGGCCGCCGGCGGCGCGCCGCGCGGACGTACCGCGACCGGAGGCGCTGTCTGCGGGCAGCGGGGACGACAGGTTGTCCGAGGTCGTCGTGGTCGACGTTTCGGTCACAGGATTCCTTTCCGGAGAGCCGGGACGGACGGTGCCGTCACAGGCCGGCTCCGGGCCCATCAGGGCCCGTTGATACGAGTGGGGGCGACACCGTCGAGGGGTGATCGGTCCCGCGCCCGCAACGCTCGCGCGGTGGTCGTCAGCCGACCGGAGGACAAGAAGGATGAGTCGCAGTCGAGGGGACCGGCGCGCGTGACACCACCCGGATGGGGCGATGTTCTGACTTTACCCTAGCACCCCACCGCAGTGGACGCATGATCCGCCGCGTACGACGGTGTCAGCGCGGCATCCGCACAACACCGCGGTGACCCGTTCCATTCCCGCCCGCCGGGCCGTACGGCGGTCAGCAGCCCTCCGATTCGATGCCGACGATGTGAGCGGGTCCCCCGACGTGCAGCAGCCGCTGGTCGAACCCGGGCTCGGTGGTGCGGGCGAGTTCGTCCAACATCGGCTCGGTGCCCAGCACCACCACGGTCGGCCCCGCCCCCGAGATGACCGCGGCGTGTCCCTGCGCCCGCAGCCGCTCGACGAGGCCGGCCGACTCGGGCATCAACCCGGCCCGGTACCGCTGGTGCAGCCAGTCCCGGGTGGCGTCGAACAACAGGTCGGGGCGCTGCGCCAGAGCGTGCACGAGCAGCGCGGCACGTCCGGTGTTGGCCGCGGCGTCGGCGTGCGGGATCTCTCCCGGCAGCACCCGCCGCGCCTCGACCGTCGGGACCGGGCGGTGCGGGATGTAGGCGAGGGCCCGGATGTCGCCGGACAGGGGGGCCGACACGGCCCGTCCGGATTCTGCCGAGCCCCACGCGATCGCCAGACCGCCGAGGATCACCGCGGCCACGTTGTCGGCGTGTCCCTCCAACCGGGTCCCGATCCGCTCCATCCAACCCCGGTCGGGCTGGGCCCGCGGATGTGCGTACCCCCAGGCGAGCAGCAGCCCGGCGGTGATCGCCGCCGATGAGGAGCCCAGCCCCCGCCCGTGCGGGATCGAGTTCTCGGCGCGCAGTTCCAGGCCCCCGGGCGGCGTGACGCCGAGCTCCGACAGCCCGGTGTGGAAGGTCTGCACGATCAGGTGCGAGGCGTCCCGGGGGACGGTCCCGGCACCCTCCCCCGTCACGTTGACGACCAGGCCGGCGGACCGGGTGGTGAGCGCGACCTCGTCGAACCAGTCCAGGGCCATCCCGAGGCAGTCGTACCCCGGGCCGAGATTGGCCGACGAGGCCGGCACCCGCACGACGATCCGCACGTTCACAACCCTTCGACCCGCATCACGCTGGTCACCGCGTACACCTCGGGGATGGACACGAGCCGATCGACCGTCGCCTCCACGTCGGCGTCCCGGGCGGCATGGGTGCCGAGGATGAGGCGCGCCGTGCCGTTGGCGTCCTCTTGGCGCATCGTCATGATCGACACGTGGTGATCGGCGAAGATCTGGGACACCTTCGCCAGCACCCCGACGGTGTCCTTGACCTCGAGCGCGACGTGGAACCGGGTGATCACGTCACCGATCGGTGCCACCGGCAGATTGGTGTAGGACGACTCCCGCGAGCCTCGGCCGCCCTCCACCAGATGCCGGGCGATCGTCACGACGTCCCCGAGGACCGCCGACGCCGTCGGGGTCCCGCCTGCGCCCTGGCCGTAGAACATCAGGGATCCCGACGCCTTCGACTGGACGAAGACCGCGTTGTATGCCCCACCGACCGATGCCAACGGGTGTCGGACGGGGATCATCGCCGGGTGGACGCGCGCCGACACCCGGCACGTCCCGTCGTCCCCTTCCTCCAGCTCACAGATCGCCAGCAGCTTCACCACCATGTCCATCGAGGTGGCCGCGGCGATGTCGCCGCGGGAGATGTCGGTGATGCCCTCCCGGTAGACGTCGTCGAGGCTCACCCGGGTATGGAAGGCCAGTGAGGCCAGGATGGCCGCCTTGGCGGCGGCGTCGTAGCCCTCGACATCGGCCGTCGGATCGGCCTCCGCGTAGCCGAGAGCCTGGGCCTCGGCCAACGTCTCGGAGAAGCCGGCACCGTCGGTGCGCATCCGATCGAGGATGAAGTTCGTCGTCCCGTTGACGATCCCGATGATGCGGACCACCTGGTCACCCACCAGGGAGTCGCGCAGCGGGCGCACGATCGGGATCGCGCCGGCCACGGACGCCTCGTAGTACAGGTCCACGCCGGCCCGGTCGGCCGCCTCGTACAGGGTCGGTCCGTCCTCGGCGAGCAGGGCCTTGTTGGCGGTCACCACCGACCTACCGGCGTGCAGGGCCTGCAGGATCCAACTCCGGGCAGGCTCGATCCCACCGATCACCTCGACGACCAGGTCGACGTCGTCGCGGGCGATGAGGGCCGTCGCATCGGTGGTGAACAGCTCGGCCGGCAGACCCCGGCGGTCCCGGTCGGCACGGCGTACGGCAATCCCCACCAGCCGCAGCGGCGCGCCGATGCGGAAAGCGAGGTCGTCGGCCTGCTCCAGGAGGAGCCGGGCCACCTCGGACCCGACCACGCCACAACCGAGCAGGGCGACGCCCAGGGGACGCCCGTCGGGACTCGTCATCTGTGCAACCTCACTGGAAGATGATCTCTCGGGTGGAACGGCGGGAACGCCCGCCCGCGCTGCCGATCACGGTACCGGCCGGTAGCCGACATCCAGGCCCAGCACGTCGTCGAGCGTCTCCCGGCGCAGCAGGGTGTGCAACTCACCGTCATGCACCGAGACCACCGGGGGCCGCGGAACCATGTTGTAGTTGGAGGCCATGGCCCGACTGTAGGCCCCCGATGCCGGAACGGCGACGAGGTCGCCCGGGTGGATGTCGGCCGGCATGAACTCGTCGCGCACCAGGATGTCGCCGCCTTCACAGTGCTTGCCGACGATCCTGGACAGCCGGGGCGCCGCCTCGGAACGGCGGCCGGCCAGGGTCGCCGAGTACGCGGCGGCGTACAGCGCGGGGCGGATGTTGTCACTCATCCCGCCGTCCACGGAGATGTAGGTGCGGGCCGCCGTCCCGTCGACGACCACCTGCTTGACCGTTCCCACCCGATAGAGCGCCATCGTCGTCGGCCCGACGATCGCCCGGCCCGGCTCGATCGACATCCGCGGTATCGCGACCCCCAGGCGATCCGCCTCGGCGGCGACAATCGCCCGCAACTGGTCGGCGAGGTCGGCCGGTGGCACCGGGTGGTCGGTCGAGGTGTAGGCGATACCGAATCCCCCACCCAGGTCCATCTCGGGGAGTTCGCGGCCGAACTCGCGGGCCATATTCGCGTGCAGAGCGAGGATCCGCCGCGCCGCCACCTCGAATCCGAGCGTCTCGAAGATCTGCGACCCGATGTGGGAGTGGATCCCCACGAGTTCCAGGTGTGGGTCGGCCTCGCAGCGTCGGAGCGCCTCCTGGGCCTGCCCCGCGGCCACCGAGAATCCGAACTTCTGATCCTCGTGGGCGGTGGCGATGTACTCGTGGGTGTGCGCCTCGACACCGGTGGTCACCCGGACCATGACCTTCGGGAGTGCCTCCCGTGCGGCAGCCAGGGCCGACAGGCGCTCGATCTCGTCGAAACTGTCGACGATGATCCGGCCCACGCCGGCGTCGAGCGCCATCGCCAGCTCCGCCTCCGACTTGTTGTTGCCGTGCATCCCGATGCGCTCGCCGGGGACGCCACCGCGCAGGGCGACGGTCAACTCACCGGCCGTGCTGCAGTCGACGTTCAGCCCGTCGGCCACGGCCCACCCCGCCACCCGGGCGCTGACGAACGCCTTGGCCGCGTAGTAGACCCCCCAGCCGTCGAAGGCCTCCACGAAGGCTCGGGCGCGGTGGTGGAAGTCGGCCTCGTCGAGCACGTAGACCGGCGTGCCGCACCGCCGGGCGATCTCGGTCACCGGCAGCCCCCCGACCTCCAGCACACCGTCGTCGCGGCGCCGTGCGGTCTCGCTCCACAACGACGTCAACAGCGCGTTGACGTCCTCGGGAACACGCAGCCAGTGCGGTCCCTGAGCCATCGCGTCGGCGTGGATCGAACCGGCCACGTGCATGTGCGTCATGCCTCTACTGTGCCAGTGGGCACGACTCCGCGGCGGCGCGCACCCAGCCGCTGGACAGCCGGGCCCGGATCGGGGCGGATGTGACACCACCGCGATCGGTGCTATAGTTTCCCAGTTGTCGGAGCCGGACGGCCCGACATGGCCCC
This sequence comes from uncultured Propionibacteriaceae bacterium, assembly GCA_964528755.1. GTDB lineage: Bacteria > Actinomycetota > Actinomycetes > Propionibacteriales > Propionibacteriaceae > Raineyella. Next base: position 23,273 of record CAZGWN010000041.1, on the reverse strand, counting down.
CATAGCTCAGGGGATAGAGCACCGCCCTCCGGAGGCGGGAGCGTAGGTTCGAATCCTACTGGGGGCGCCGAACAGGTCCATGGTGGCCGGTGGGCATGGTGGCCGGCGGGCGCTCCTCGGGGCCGCCGGGCCGGCCGGGTAGCCTGCTGGGGTGATCCCCACCTCCGCGTCCACGCCCTCCCGCCGGCACCTCGTGGGTTCGGCCGTCGGTACGGCCCTGACCTGGATCGGGCTGCGGCTGGCGATGTTCGCGATCTTCGTCGGCCGGGAGAGCAGCGTCTCCGGCGATCCGCACTACTACTTCACCTCACTGTCGGAGTTGGGGTCGGGCGGCCTGGCGCAGGTGTTGGTGGAGTACCCCACTCCGGTGGTGTGGTTCCTCGAGATCCCGCAGTTGTGGGCGGCCCCGGGTGGGAACGGGTACGCGGCGGCCTTCGCCCTGTTCATGCTCCTCCTGGAGGGTGGCCTGGCAGCGGCCCTGTGGTGGTGCGGTCGCCACGTCGGGCCGTCGGCGGCCCTGTGGTGGGCGTTCTTCACCTTCCTCGTCGGTCCCCTGGTCTGGTACCGCTTCGACGTTGTGCCGGCCGTGCTGGCCGCATCCGCCCTGCTGGTGGTGGCGAACCGACCCGGCGTCGCCGGCGGGTTGGTCGCCGTGGGTGCCGCGCTGAAGTTGTGGCCGGCCCTGCTGGTCGCCGGCCTGTGGGGAGACCGGGCCGGGCGATGGCGCACCTGGCTGGGTTTCGGCGCCACCGGCCTCGCTCTCGTCGTTGTCAGCCTGGTCGCCGGCGGGTGGCAGCGGCTCATCTCACCACTCGGGTGGCAGGGCGACCGCGGCCTGCAGATCGAGTCCGTGTGGGCGACCCCCCTGATGGTCAACGCCCTCTTCCATCCGGCCCGCTACCAGGTCGGGTTCTCCGCCTACAACGCCTACGAGATCTTCGGCCCAGGTGTCCCGACGATGCTGGTGCTGTCCTCGGTCGCCACTGTGCTCGGCGGGGTGGCCATCATCGTGCTGGCGGTCCGCGCCTGGCGCTCCCCCGGCTACTCGCCGGCCGCCGCAGCCCTGATCATGACGACCGTGGTCGCCGTCATGATCACCACCAACAAGACCTTCAGCCCGCAGTACATCGTCTGGCTCGGCGGCCCCCTCGCGGTGCTCGCCCTCACCCCGCGGCCCGCCCACCGCGACGACGGGCGGCGTACGCTGCTCGTCCTCGGGCTCGTCCTCGCCGCCCTCACCCAGCTCGTCTACCCACTGACGTACGGCTGGCTGGCCACCACCGACCCCGGCGCCGACCACACCCTGGCCACAGCGATCCTGGCGGCGCGAAACGTCGGAATCCTGGTCTTCACCGTGCTGTCCTGCTCGGCGGCGTGGCGGGCCCTCGATGCCACCCCGGACCGGGCCGCACAGCCGCGGTCCGAACCGAGGCATGCCGCGGCGTGAAACAGCCTGCCCCGCCGATTCGTGCACCCCTCGCAACGTCGGTGGTTTCGGCTACGATCGACGAAGGCGGGTCGGGGACATCCCCGGGCCGCCGGCAGTGAGACACACCGCCGTGGATTTCGGTCGTCCCGGCTCCGGACCGTCGCCGGCCCGCGGGGCGTGTGCTCTCCCCGCCCTGTGACACACATGCGATCGGAAGAAGGCGACTGTGGCCCCCGCGCCCGACCCACAATCCACTCAGACTGCCGATTTCGGAGCCAACGATTGGCTCATCGACGAGATGCTCGACCGGTTCACCGCCGATCCGTCGTCGGTCGACGCGAGTTGGCAGGCGTTCTTCGCTGAGCGTGGCTATGGCGTTCCCGGTGGCGATGCCCCGACGGCCCCGGCCGAATCGGCACCGTCGGTGCCGACCTCCCCGACGGTGGCTCCCACCACCCGGGAGCCCGCGCCGGCAGCCTCCGCGACGCCGACCCGCCCCGCCACCCGGCCCAATCAGGTCGAGCAGCCGATCCGGATCAAGTCCGGACAGCGCCCCGTACGGTCCGGGCAGGACTCCGGTGTCCCCGCCGATCCGGAGAACCCGGCCCTGCGCCCCGTGACCACCGACGACACGCCCCGCCGCACCACCATGCGGGGCGCGCCGATGCGGACCGCCAAGAACATGGACCTCTCGCTCACCGTGCCCACCGCCACGTCGGTGCGCACGGTGCCGATGAAGCTCCTCATCGACCAGCGGTCGATGATCAACTCCCACCTGCGCCGCGGCCGCGGCGGCAAGGTCAGCTTCACCCACCTCATCGCGTACGCGCTGGTCCAGGCCCTCCGGGATGTACCGGCGATGAACAATACGTACGATGTCGTCGACGGCAAGCCGACCCTGGTCGAGCACCCCCACGTCAACCTCGGCCTCGCCATCGACGTCCACAAGCCGGACGGCACCCGCCAGCTGCTCGTGCCCAATGTCCGGGCCGCCGAGACGCTGACCTTCGCGCAGTTCTGGAGCGCCTACGAACTGCTCGTGCAGAAGGCGCGCAACAACAAGCTCACGGTCGACGACTTCGCCGGCACGACGGTCTCGCTGACCAACCCCGGCCCGATGGGCACCCACCACTCGGTGCCGCGGCTGATGAGCGGTCAGTCGGCGATCGTCGGGATGGGCTCCATCGCCTTTCCGCCGGCCTTCGAGGGCAGCGACACCGAGCGCCTGGAGGAGATCGGCGTCGGCAAGGTCTGCACGCTCACCTCCACGTACGATCACCGGGTCATCCAGGGCGCCCAGTCGGGCGAGTTCCTCAACCGCCTGCACGACCTGCTGCTCGGCGCCGACGAGTTCTACGAGAAGGTCTTCGCCTCGCTGCGCATCCCCTTCGCGCCGTACCGGTGGACCACCGACAAGGCCCACCAGCACGAGGACGCCATCTCCAAGCAGACCCGGGTGATGGAACTGGTCAATGCGTACCGGGCCAGCGGCCACTTCCTGGCCGACATCGATCCCCTTGAATACCACCAGCGGTCCTCGCCCGATCTGGCGCTGGAGGCCCACGGGCTGTCCATCTGGGACCTGGACCGGACGTTCGCGGTCGGCGGGCTCGGCCCGGACCAGAAGCGGTTCATGAAGCTGCGCGACATCATCGTCACCATGCGCGACGCCTACTCCCGCTCGGTCGGCATCGAGTACATGCACCTGCAGTCCCCCGAGGAACGCAAGTGGATCCAGGACCGGGTGGAGCGGCGCTACACCGACATCCCGCGTGAGGAGCACCTGCGGATCCTCGACAAGCTCAACGAGGCCGAGCTGTTCGAGACCTTCCTGCAGACCAAGTACGTCGGCCAGAAGCGTTTCTCCCTCGAGGGCGGTGAGTCGGCCATCGTGGCGCTCGACGAGATCTGCGACCGGGCCGCCGTCGACGGCTTGGAAGAGGTCGCCATCGGGATGCCGCACCGGGGCCGGCTGAACGTGCTGACCAACGTCGTCGGCAAGTCGTACGGGCAGGTCTTCCGAGAGTTCGACGGCAATATCGACCCCCGGTCGGTGCAGGGTTCGGGCGACGTCAAGTACCACCTCGGCGCGGAGGGCACCTTCACCGCGATGGACGGGTCGACCATCCGCACCTCGGTCGCCGCGAACCCGTCCCACCTGGAGGCGGTCGACCCGGTGCTGGAGGGGATCTCCCGCGCCAAGCAGGACATCCTCGACCGCAGCTACGAGTTCCCGGTGCTGCCGGTGCTGATGCACGGTGACGCCTCGTTCGCCGGCCAGGGTGTGGTCGCCGAGACGATGCAGATGTCTCAGCTGCGCGGTTTCCGCACGGGCGGCACGATCCACCTCATCGTCAACAACCAGATCGGGTTCACCACCTCGCCCGACTCGGGCCGCTCGACGTACTACTCGTCCGGCCTGGCCAAGGGTTTCGAGGTGCCGGTGCTGCACGTCAACGGGGACGACCCCGAGGCCGTGGTCCGGGCCGCCCGGTTCGCGTACGAATGGCGGCAGGAGTTCAACAAGGACGTCGTGGTCGACATCGTCTGCTACCGCCGGCGCGGCCACAACGAGGGCGACGATCCGAGCTTCACCCAGCCGACCATGTACCGGATGATCGAGAACAAGCGCTCGGCCCGCAAGCTGTACGCCGAGTCGCTGATCGGGCGCGGGATCATCTCGGTGGAGGACGCCGAGCAGGTGATGGACCGGTTCCACGAACGGCTGGAGAGCGTCTTCCGGGAGGTCCGCGAGGACAAGGGCGGGGACACCCTCTACCCGTCGACCCCGGACTATCCGGAGAAGTCGGAGTTCGACCAGGTCACCGCGGTCAGCCCCGAGGTGATGAAGCGGGTCGCCGACGCGTACACGGACTATCCCGAGGGCTTCACCCCGCATCGCAAGGTCCGGCCCCAGCTGGAGCGGCGCTCGGCTGCGATCATGCAGGGACCGATCGACTGGGCCACCGCCGAGCTGCTGGCCATCGGGTCGGTGCTGATGGACGGGCGTACGGTCCGGCTCACCGGCCAGGACACCCGCCGCGGCACCTTCTCCCAGCGATTCGCCGCGGTGATCGACTCCAACAACGGCGCCGCGTGGGTGCCGCTGAAGCACCTCACCGATGACCAGGGCAAGTTCCACGTGTTCAATTCGCTGCTCAGCGAGTACGCGGTGGTGGGCTTCGAGTACGGCTACTCGGTGGCCCGGCCCGACGCGCTGGTCATGTGGGAGGCCCAGTTCGGGGACTTCGCGAACGGCGCGCAGACGATCATCGACGAGTTCATCGCCTCCGGCAACACCAAGTGGGGTCAGAAGTCGGGCGTCGTCCTGCTCCTGCCGCACGGCTTCGAGGGCCAGGGCGCCGACCACTCGTCCTGCCGGTTGGAGCGCTGGCTGGCCCTGTGCGCCGAGGGGAACATGGCGGTCTGCCAGCCGTCGACGCCGGCGAACTACTTCCACCTGCTGCGCCAGCACGCCCAGGTCGGCTGGCACCGCCCGCTGGTCGTCGCCACCCCCAAGTCGATGCTGCGGAACAAGCTGGCCGTCTCCGTGCCCGAGGACTTCACCTCAGGGCGGTGGCGGCACGCCTTGCCCGACCCGACCATCACCGATCCGTCGGCAGTGGAGCAGGTGCTGATCTGCTCGGGCAAGGTGCGCTGGGAGCTCGTCGCGGCCCGCGCCAAGCGCGGTCTGGACGGCAAGGTGGCCATCGTCACGGCCGAGCGGCTCTACCCGCTGCCGACCGACGCGCTGCTGGAGGTCCTGGCGCCGTATCGGCACGTGTCCGACCTGCGATGGGTGCAGGACGAGCCCGCCAACCAGGGCCCGTGGCCGACCTTCTCCTACCGGATGCTGCCGGAGTTGCAGGCCAAGGACCCGGGCCGGGACTGGAGCACCATCCTGCCGGTCACCCGGCCGGCATCGGCGACCACGGCCGTCGGCCAGAAGAAGCGGCACGACGCCGAGGAGAAGGCCCTCATCGAGGCGGCCTTCGGGCCGCGCCCCTGACGGTGTACTTCACCGATCGGGGCATCGAGGAACTCGCGGCCAGGCGGGGGGAAGAGGAGTTCTCCTTCGCCTGGCTGGCCGAGCAGTTGCGTTTCTTCGTCGATCTGCATCCCGATTTCGAGGTTCCGGTCGAGCGGCTGGCCACCTGGCTGGCGCGCCTCGACGACGAGGATGATGATGCCGAGGGTTAGCCGGACCGCCGCCCTGGGCCGACCAGATGCGCGGTGGAGGGCGGCAGCAGCACCAGCACGACGGCCACCAGTGAGCTGACCCCGAGCGCCACCGCGACCCAGGTGGTTCGGCCACCCAGGAAGCTCCAGGCGACCGGGATGTGGATGAGTTCGAGGGCGACGGCCGGTCCTCTGCTCCAGCCGCGGCCGGCCACCGCGGCACCGGCCAGCGTGACCAGGGCAACCCCCCACGCGACCAGCAGCAGGGCCGTCATCAGGCCTGTCATCACCCGACCGCCGTGCAGCTGGGTCGCCTCGAAGAGGCCGAAGCCGAGGAAGGCGGCGGCCTGCAGCGTGAGCAGGAGCGCAAACACCAGGACGGTGCCGGGGGCCTGCCGGAGGCCGTCCCGTACGGCGGAGAGCTTGGGCACCCGGTCATGCTACGCGTCGGTCCCGGGCCGACAGACCGCCACGGGGGTGGGATGTAAATGTGATCGTTGCCACTTGGGTCTGTCCCTCCGCTTGACTGACGCGTAGCATGGTCGGCGGCCCGCCATCCGGGACATCCCGGAGGCCCGACCTGACGCGGGGGGTTGGTCGGCCGGATGATGTTGGCAGACCCGCGACGACATGATCGTGGATTCGATCAGGGAGTAGGAAATCGGTATGGACTGGCGCCACGAGGCTGCCTGCCTGGATGAAGATCCAGAACTCTTCTTCCCCATTGGCAATACCGGTCCGGCACTGTTGCAGATCGAGGAGGCCAAGAAGGTCTGCCAGCGGTGCAGCGTCCGCGAGGACTGTCTCGCCTGGGCCCTCGAGGCCGGCCAGGACCATGGCGTGTGGGGCGGGATGAGCGAGGACGAGCGACGCGCGTTCAAGCGTCGCAAGGCCCGTTCGCGGGTCCGTACGGCCTGATCAGTCGGACTCGTCGTCGGGCAGCGGCACCCGAATGGTGGCCGTCACCCCGGGACCGTCGGTGTTGTTCGCCACGGTGAACACGCCGTGCATGTCCGCCACCAGGGTCGAGACGATGCCCAGCCCGAGGCTGTTGGTCCGGCGGGGGTCGAATCCCTCCGGCAGCCCGCGGCCCCGGTCAACCACCCGAACCTCCAGCGCACCGTCCCGACGGACCGGGAGCACCCGGACGATTCCGGTCGTCCCCTCCAGCCCGTGCTCCACGGCGTTCTGACACAGCTCGGTGACCGCCAGGGACAGGTTCGTCGCGATCGGCGCCGGAATCTGACCGAACTTCCCCTCGCGCACGGCACGGGCGGGCTCCCCGGGCGTCGCCACGTCCCCGACGATGGCGAGGATCCGATCGGCCACGTCGTCGAAGTCGACCACCTCGTCGAACGACTGGCTGAGCACCTCGTGCACAGCGGCGATCGACGACACCCGCGACATCGCCTCGCGCAGCGCGTCCTTGGCCTCGGGTGAGGTGACCCGGCGGGTCTGCATCCGCAGCAGAGCGGCGACCGTCTGCAGATTGTTCTTCACCCGGTGGTGGATCTCCCGGATGGTCGCGTCCTTGGTGAGCAGTTGCAGGTCCAGGCGGCGCACCTGGGTGATGTCGCGCAGCAGCACGCACGCCCCCGCGGAGCTGCCGTCGGCGTTGTGCAGCGGGGTGAAGCGGAACCGCAGCGCGACCGAGACGACGGTCACTTCCCGCTCCGACGCCTCGTGGGCGGTCAGCAGCCGATGCACCTCGGCCTCGCCCCCGAGTTCCGCCCGGAAGCTCATCGGGGTGGTGTCCGAGATGTCCCCGACGTGGCCTGCGCGCCGGTAGGCCGAGACCGCGTTCGGGGTGGCGTAGCGGAACTCCCCGTGCGGCCCGAGCCAGAGCAGCCCGTCGCCGACCCGGGGTGACCGGGTCGGGTGGGAGCGGGTGCCCGCCAGCGGGAACTCCCCCCGGTGGAGCATCCCGCGCAGCACGTTGGCGATGGCGATATACGCCTCTTCCAGTGCCCCGTTGGCGCGGACGCCCATCTGGTTGGTGTGCTGCTCGACGATCGCGATCACCTCGCCGTCGAGCAGGATCGGGATGGCGTGCATGTCGACCGGGATCCCGGTCGACAGCTTGTTCTCCGAGGTCTCGACGATCTCTCCCGACCAGTACGCCTGCAGCGGCAGTTCCTCCGGGTCGTACGCGATGGACTCCCCCACCACATCGTCCAGCAGGGCCGTCGGTCCGGTGGTGGGTCGAATCTGGGCCACCGCCCACATCTGGTTGGGGTCCTCGGTCGGCACCCACAGGATGAGATCGGAGAACGACAGGTCCGCCAACAGGTGCCACTCGTTGACGAGGGTGACCAGCCAGGCCGTGACCCGTTCGCTCGTGGGACAGTGCTGCGCCAGCAACGTCTTCATCTCCGGCATGCGCTTCACCATACGCGCGGGTCCGTCGCCGGCCGCCGCGCACCGGATTTCGCCCAGTACGCCCCGGGTGGGATAATGCATCGTTCACCGAATCGGCCAGTCCGGTTCGACCGCACCAGCAGGGAGGCCCTCATGGGAAAGACCGGCCGCAAGCGCCGTGCGCGTCGCAAGAAGAGCGCGAACCACGGCAAGCGTCCCAACGCCTGAGCACCCGGGCGTACGCCCCGCCGGCGTATCCGGCGCCGACAGCCCCCGGGATCCGTAGGGAACCCGGGGGCTGTGCCGTGCCGGGGTTGCCCGAGGCGGGGGTCAGGCCTCCCTGTCGTTGCCCTGCGGCCGGAGCACCGGGTTGTCGGGCGTCCAGACGACGACGGCCCCGGTGACGGTGGTCCGCCGGACCAACGTGCCGTCCGGTCCGGCGTGGGAGATGGTGGTGGACGCCGCGTTCACCGACCAGGTTCCGCCCTGGCCGCCCTGCGCCAGCACCGCGGCCCACACCCGGTCGCGCAACCGCGCCGGTGCGAGGGTGTCCCGGCAACTGCGCCGCAGCAGGGCCTTGACGATCCGGTGCTCCCGGAACAGGTCACGGCATCCCGGGCACTCGGCGAGGTGGCGTTCGACCACCGCCCGCAGGTCGTCGTCGATCTCGTCATCGAGGTACGCGCAGGTCAGGTCACGTACGTGCGTGCAGTCCAGCGGTCCCCGGGGTGCCTCGGGTGTCATCGGTGCTCCTGGTGGGAACGGTCGAGCCCGCGCTCGTGCGCGTAGTCGGCCAGAAGGTCGCGCAACTGCTTGCGGCCACGGTTGATGCGGCTCATCACGGTGCCGATCGGGGTGCCCATGATCTCGGCGATCTCCTTGTAGGAGAAGCCCTCGACGTCGGCCAGGTAGACCGCCATCCTCCGCTCCGGGCTCAGCCGTGCCAGCGCGTCGCTGACCGTCCCGTCGGGGATCTGCTCCAGTGCCTCGGCCTCGGCCGAGCGCAGCCCGGTGGAGGTGTGCTCGGCCGCCCGGGCGATCTGCCAGTCCTCCACATCATCGCCGTCGGCGATCTGCGGCCGACGCTGCTCCTTGCGGTAGGCGTTGATGTACGTGTTGGTGAGGATCCGGTAGAGCCAGGCCTTGAGGTTCGTGCCCGGCCTGAACTGGTGGAACGACGCGAACGCCTTCGCGAAGGTCTCCTGGACCACGTCCTCGGCGTCGGCCGGGTTGCGGGTCATCCGCAGGGCTGCCCCGTAGAGCTGGTCCAGATAGGGCATCGCCTCACGCTCGAAGCGCGCGGCACGTTCGGCGTCGGTCTCCGCCTGCTGCCGGTCCGGTGAGGATCGGGCGGAGTCCGGCACCGGGTGCGAGGTGTCGTCGGCCTGTGGCGTGCTCATCAGCAACGAGACTAGCCCGTGCTCCCGCCGAACGGGGTCGCTACCGCCCGCAGGGCAGTCATGGCGATTCCGGGGGCAGGTGAGGGTGGCGACACTCATGCAGGCGTCAACAGCGCTCCTGTGCCCGTTATTCCGGCCGGTCCCCTACGGGCCGGACCAGGTCGGGACCGTTGTTCGACACCCGGCCGACGGCCGAGCCCACCCGGTGGCCGGTGATGTCCTCGGGATCCGGGGCGGCGAGCAGACCGGTGAGCAGGTCGGCGTCGTCCAGCTCCGGGTCGAGCCAGGTGGCCCACACGTCGTCGGCCAGCGCGACCGGCATCCGGTCGTGGACGTGTCCGAGCCGGTCGGTGGCGCCGGTGGTGATGATGGTGCAGGTGATCAGCGGCGGGTCGTCGGGACGGCTCCGGTCGTGCCACACATCCCACAGCCCGGCCATCGCCAGTTGACGACCGTCGACACGATGGATGAGCCAGGGTTGCTTGCCCCCGTCGACCCGCTGCCACTCGTAATAGCCGTCGGAGGGCAGGAGACAGCGGCGCGCACGCAGGGATCGGCGGAAGGCCGGCTTGTCGGCGACCGTCTCCCGGCGGGCGTTGATCATCCGGGCGCCGATGGACGGGCTGTCGGCCCAGAACGGGACCAGACCCCACCGCATCGGCACGAGCGAGCGAGGGTGCCCGGCCCGGTCGACCACGGCCCGGACGGTGTCGGTCGGGGCGACATTCCAGGACGGCCCCGGCACGCCCGGGCGCACCTCCGCGATGTCGAATTGCTCGACCAGATCGTCAACCTCGGCGCTCGACGCGTATCGCCCGCACATACAGTGAGCCTAGCGCGGGCCCCCGGTTGGTGCCCGGCCTGCAAGGCGGTAAGAATGGAGCATGACTCTTTCGCGCGCAGCGGCTCGGACGATGCTGGCCAGTTGGTTCGTCTCCCAGGGCGTCAAGGCGATCTCGGACCCGTCGGCCGAGGCAGATCAGGCGGACCTGATCAGCTCGCGGGTGGCTCCCCTCGTGAAGAACGTCGTCCCCGAGTCCGTGTCAGGCCTGGTCCCGCAGGACCCGGCCTCGTGGGCCCGCATCACCGGCGTCGTCCGGGTCCTCGCCGGGCTCGGTCTGGCCAGCGGGATCGGCCGCCGCTGGAGCGCCGCCGTGCTGGCCGCGACAACCGTCCCGGGGATCGTCTCATCCGCCCGTGGGATCCGCTCCGGTGACCTGCAGGGCTTCCTCGGCCACGTCGCGCTCACCGGTGGGGCTCTGCTGGCCGCCCAGGACACCGAAGGCCGACCCGGCGTCGCCTACCGGGTGAAGGAGTCCTCGCGGCGGCTGCGCCAGCAGAACGCCGTCAAGGAGGGCAAGCGGGCCGCCCGGCGGGCGCGCCGGCAGGTGAAGACCGCCGCCACGAAGGCACGCGGCGCCCTGGCGCGCTGATCGATGGCCGCGTTCCCCACCACCGGCGGCTATTGGGCCGCGCCGAAGCTGCGTCGGCCCCTCGATCACGAGGTGTCCATCCCGGGCTCGAAGTCCGCGACGGCACGGGCGTTGGTCGTGGCCGCGCTGGCGGACGGACCGTCGTCGATCACCGGCGGATTGGAGGCGCGTGACACCCGGCTGATGCGCGACGGGCTGCGAACCCTCGGCGTACGAATCCACACCAGCCTGCTGACCGACGCCGACGCCGAGGCGGGGTTCGGGTCCGAAACCCTGGCCGGCACATGCCCGTCAGGAGGGGCGATCTGGCGGGTGGAGCCGCCACGCCGGTTCCGATCATCCGGCGACCTCGACTGCGGGCTGGCCGGGACGGTCCTGCGCTTCCTCACCCCGATCGCCGCCATGGCAGTGGGCACCACTCATGTGCGCGGCGACGAGGCGATGTCGTCACGGCCGATCCGGCCGCTGCTCGACGCTCTGGCCGACATGGGCGCCCGGTTGGCCGACGATGCGGTCCAGGTGCCCTTCGACATCACCGGGCGGCCGGACCTGCCCGGCGGCCCGGTCGCCATCGACGCGAGCGCCTCCAGCCAGTTCGTCTCCGGGCTGCTGCTCAGCGGGGCACGGTTCCGGGAGGGCCTGGATCTGCGGCACACCGGCCGGACGCTGCCCTCTCTGCCGCACATCCAGATGACGGTCGACATCCTGCGCGACCACGGCATCCGGGTCGACCAGCCGTCGCCCAACCGCTGGATCGTCCACCCCGGGCCGATCCGCGCCGGTGACATCGTCGTCGAACCCGACCTGTCCACCGCGGCCCCGTTCCTGTGCGCTGCCGTCCTGACCGACGGGACGGTCCACCTGCCGCACTGGCCGCTGGAGAGCAACCAGCCCGGTGCCCTGCTGTTGCCGCTGCTGCGTGAACTCGGCGCCCTGATCGAGCTCGTTCCCGATCCGTCGGGCCGGACCGGCACCCTGGCGGTGAACGGCCCGGGCCACTGGGCCCTGCCCGGATTCGACATCGACCTGTCCGACGCGAGCGAACTCACCCCGGTCGTCGCCGTCCTCGCAGCGCTCGCCCAGAGCCCGAGCCGGATCGTCGGAGTCGGGCACATCCGCGGACACGAGACCGATCGGCTGGCCGCACTCGAGCACGACTTCCGGACCCTCGGCGGCGACGTGCGCCAGACCGAGGACGGACTCGTGTTCACCCCTGCCGTACTGCACGGCGGCCCCTGGCAGACCTTTGCCGACCACCGGCTGGCCCAGGCGGGAGCCCTGTTGGGTCTGGTGGTGTCGGGCGTGATGGTGGACGACATCGGCTGTACGTCGAAGACGATGCCGAGCTTCCCGGGGGCATGGCACGCGCTGGCGGTGGGGACGGACCGTTGACGTCGCGGTGGGTGGGCGTCGAGGAGGACGCCCATTTCGACCGCCCGCGCTCCCGCACCCGGCCCCGGACCAAGGACCGACCCGACTACTCCGGGGCGCCCACCGCGATGGTCACCGGCGTCGACCGGGGCCGGTTCCGCTGCCTGACCGACGACGACAGCCTCGTCATCGCCACGAAAGCGCGACTGCTGGGCCGCAAGGGCGCCATCGTCGGTGACCGGGTCCGTCTCGACGGGGACGTCTCGGGCCGGGAGGGCACCCTGGCCCGGATCGTCGAGGTGCTGCCCCGCCGGACCGTGCTGCGTCGGACCGCCGACGACGACGACCCGTACGAACGCCCGATCGTGGCCAACGCCGATCAGCTCGTCATCGTCACCGCGCTGGCCGACCCGCCGCCGCGGACCGGGATGATCGACCGGCTCCTGGTCGCCGCGTACGACGCCGGCATCGATCCCCTGCTGTGCCTGACGAAGGCGGATCTCGGCACCCCCGCCGCGTTGGTCGCCGAGTACGCCCCGCTGGGCGTGCCGGTCGTCGTGATCGATCCGCGCACCGACCTCGGACCGGTGCTGGCCGCGCTGTCGGGGCGGATCAGCGTCCTCGTCGGCCACTCAGGGGTGGGCAAGTCGACCCTGGTCAACCGGCTCATCCCCGGCGCGGACCGCCAGACCGGCGGGGTGAACGAGGTGACCGGCCGCGGCAGGCACACCTCCACGTCGGCCGTCGCCCTGCGCCTTCGCGGCGACTCGGGCTGGGTCATCGACACGCCCGGCGTCCGATCCTTCGGACTGTCCCACGTCACCCCCGATCACATCATCGAGGCCTTCCCGGACCTGGCCGCGTGCACCGCCGACTGTCCCCGGGGGTGCGCCCACACGGCCGGCGCGCCCGGCTGTGGCCTCGACCTCGCCGTCACCGAGGGTCGGCTGACAGCCGACCGGGTCGCGTCGTACCGCCGCATGATCGCCCACCGCTAGGTGACCTCCAGGGCCCGGGTCGGGCTGATCCGGCTCGCCCGCAGCGCCGGCCCGGCCGAGGCTGCCAGGGCCAGGCCGGCCGCCGCGACGAGGATCGTCCCGATCAGCGGCCAGGGCACCACCGGGGCCACCAGGCCTCCGGCCACCACGCCGAAGGTCGACTGGGCTCCCGCCCACCCGTACAGCACGCCGAGCACGGCGCCGAAACCGATGGAGACCACACTGGTCAGCAGGGCCTCCAGAACAATCATCGCCCGGACCTGCCCGCCGGTGGCGCCGACGGCCCGGAGCAGACCCAGGTCGCGCCGCCGCCGCAGGACGCTGAGCGCCAGGTTGGCGATCATGCCGATCGCGGCCAGCACCGCCGAGATCGCCGTGAGTGCCACCATCACGGCGGTGGTGATGCCGATCATCCGGTCGTACATCTGCAGGTCCTCCGCCGACGGCGGCCGGGCCGGGTCGTTGACCAACGCCCCGTGTGTGATGTCGCGCATGGTCGCCAACGCCACCACGAACATCACGATCAGGGCCACCCCGACCACCATGCCGATCGCCCCCCGGGTGGCGGCCCGCGGCGAGCGGGTCGCGTAGTCGCGGGCCAGGGTCGCGGGCACGGACCGACCGAACGCCGTGGAGACCCAGCGCATCAGCCGCGGCACGATGAACACGCCTCCGGCGACCACCCCGGTGAAGGAGGCGACACCACCCCAGAACGCCACCAGTACGCCGCCCGGGAACCTCAGTCCGATCGCCACCCCGCCGGCGAGCAGGACCACCCCGACGACGACCAGCGCGGCGATGCCCGCCCTCGCGCGACGGCCCATCCGAACCTGTTCGATCGGCGCCTCGATGTCGGCCGACAGCGCCTGGATCGGCGCCACCTGGCCGACCACGCGCGATCCCGCGTAGGCGGAGACCCCTACCGTGACGACGGCGACCAGTGTCGGTGCAACGACTCCCGGGTCCACCCACGTGTAGGCGATCGCCGGCAGGGCTCCGGCGGCGACCGCGGCACCGACCGCCGCCCGATATCCGATCAGGGCGATCGCCAGGCCCACCATCGATCCGGCCGCCCCGGCGGCCAGCCCCTCCCGGGCCAGGTCGCGGCGCAGCCGGGATGCCCGCGCCCCGAGCAGCCGCAGCAGTGCGATCGTGCGGACACGACCCGCGACCAGGGTGGCGAAGGTGTTCGCCGTGACGACCGCCGCGGTGTAGGACCCGATGCCGATGAACACCCACGCGACGAAGAGGGCGGCGGCGCTGATCATGTCCGCGCTCGGGTCCCCACCGAGCAGGTCCCGCATGAGTCGGGCGCCCTGGGTGAGGGCCACACCGAAGAAGGCGGAGACCGCGGCGATCACGACGGTGACGATCTGGTCGGACCAGGCCGTTGCAGTGCCCCTGCGGCTCCAGGGGACGGCGGAGGGATGCGTTTCCATGCCCGCCACGCTAGGGGTCGCCCGGCCGCCTTCGCATCGGCCCACGGAGGCATCCGGGTCACCCCCGGGGAGGATCCCGCCCCCAGCCCGGCCCGGGGGACGGGGTGACGCCGTGGATCGGTGCGAGGCGACGGACGTCGACCGTCTAGCCTGAGCACCATGACCCAGCCCGACCCCCCGCACACCGGCAATCCTCTGCTCTCCGGCGACGTCGAGACCTCCACCGCCGCGCGGTCCGATCTGGATGTCGCTCTCACCCTGGCCGACGCCGCCGACGAGATCTCCCTGGACCGGTTCGGTGCCCTCGATCTGCGGGTGTCGACCAAGCCGGACCTCACCCCGGTGTCCGATGCGGATCTGGCCGTCGAGGACCGGCTCCGCGAGTTGCTCGCCGAGTTGCGCCCCGCCGACGGTGTGCACGGGGAGGAGCGGGCCGACACCGGCGGGACCGAGCGGCGCTGGATCCTCGACCCGATCGACGGCACGAAGAACTACGTCCGGGGGGTGCCGGTGTGGGCGACCCTGATCGCGCTGGCAGCCGGGGACCGGATCGCCACCGCGGCGGTCAGCGCCCCGGCGCTGGGTCGACGCTGGTGGGCGCAGCAGGGTGAGGGGGCGTGGGTGCGACCGCGGCCGGGTGCCGATTCCCAGCGGTGCCGGGTGTCGGCAGTGGCGGACCTGTCCGAGGCATCGCTGTCGTTCTCCTCACTGACCGGCTGGTTCGCGCTGGGTCGCGGCGACGCGTTCGTGGACCTGACCCGACAGGTGTGGCGGGTCCGCGGATTCGGGGACTTCTGGTCCTACATGCTCCTCGCGGAGGGAGCGGTCGACCTCGCCGCCGAACCCGACCTGGCGCTGCACGACATGGCGGCCTGCAGCCTCGTGGTCACCGAGGCCGGCGGACGGTTCACCAACCTGGCCGGCCGGCAGGGGCCTGTCGGTCCGGGCGCCGCCGCCTCCAACGGGCTGCTGCACTCCGACCTGCTCGCCCGGATCGGCGACTGAGCCGCGGCGGCCCCCACCGCGTCGTTCAGGACCCTAACCGATCGTGGCGAGCCGGATCGTCTCGGGCAGCGCCAGCAACTCGTCGATGAGGGACCGATCCAGCGGGGTGAGGGTGTCGGTCACCGCGTAGCCGAGTTCGCCGCGGGTGGCCAGTTGCTGACGTTCGATGTTGACGTTGTGGTTGCCGAGGACGCCGTTGACGCGGGCCAGGACGCCGGGCACGTTGCGGTGCAGGTGCAGCAGGCGGGCCTGGCCGACGAACGCATCGACGTGCAGTTCGGGCATGTTCACCGACATCGTCGTCGACCCCGACCGGACGTAGTCGATCAGCTTGCCCGAGACGAAGTGCCCGATGTCCTCCTGTGCCTCCTGCGTCGAACCGCCGACGTGCGGGGTCAGGATGACGTTCGGGACGCCCTGCAGGACCGAGACGAAGGGCTCGTCGTTGGAGCGCGGCTCCTCCGGATAGACATCCACCGCAGCACCGGCGATGTGACCGGACAGCAGCGCATCCCGGAGGGCGTCGTGGTCGACCACGAAGCCGCGGCACAGGTTGAGGAAGAGCGCGCGGGGGCGCATCATCTCGAACTCCTCGGCTCCGAAGAGGTCGACATTGTCCTCGCGCCCGTCCACGTGCAGGCTGATCACCTCGGCCGTCTCCAGGAGTTGCTCCAGCGAGTTGCACTTGTGCGCGTTGCCCAGGGCGAGTTTGTCCACGATGTCGTAGTAGTAGACCTGCATGCCCATGGCCTCGGCAATCACCGACAGCTGGGAGCCGATGTTTCCGTAGCCGACGATGCCGAGCTTGCGACCGCGAATCTCGTGCGAACCCTTGGCGGTCTTGTGCCACACCCCGCGGTGCAGTTCCCCGTTCCGGTCGGTGAGGTGGCGGGCCATCGCAATGATCTCCGCGATCGCCAACTCGACCACCGAGCGGGTGTTGGAGTAGGGCGCGTTGAAGGCCGCGGTCGCGGTCTGGCTGGCGGCGTCGAGGTCGATCTGGTTGGTGCCGATGCAGAAGGCACCGACGGCCATCAGGTCACGGCGGGCCTCCAGCACCCGCCGGGTGACCTGGGTCTTGGAGCGGATGCCGAGCACGTCGACGCCGTCGAGGTGGTCGATCAGGTCGTCCTCGTCCAGGGCGGAGGAGATCTGGTCGACCTCCATGCCGAAGTTCTCCAGGGCGGTCACGGCCGAGGGGTGGATGTTCTCGAGTAGCAGTGCCTTCACGTCGAAGGAGTCTAGGCAGCCGCGCCCCTGGGCTCACCTCGGTAGGCATATCAGGAACGCATGGCCGACGGAACACGCCGATCAGTCGGGCAGCCGGGGAATCGCTGCCAGCAGCCGACGGGTGTAGGGGTCCGCGGGTCGGGTCCAGATCCGGTCGGCCGTGCCGACCTCGACGAGTCGTCCGGCGCGCATCACCGCCACGCGATCGCACAGGTGGTGCACCACCGCCAGGTCGTGGCTGACGAAGATCAGCGTCAGTCCCTCCGCGGCGACCAGGTCGGCGATGAGGTTGAGCACCTGTGCCCGTACCGACACGTCCAGGGCGGAGACCGGCTCGTCGGCGATGAGCACGTCCGGGCGGGGCGCCAGCGCCCGGGCCAGGGCAATCCGCTGCCGCTGCCCGCCGGAGAACTCGTGCGGGAAGCGGTTCGCGTGCCGGGGATCCAGCCCGACCTGTTCCATCACCTCGGCCACCCGCTCCCGACGGTCCGCCCGCCCGGTGCCCGAACTCCTCGACCGGAGCGGTTCGGCGATGCTGACGCCGACCTTCATCCGCGGGTCGAGGGAGGACCGGGGATCCTGGAACACCATCTGGACCGCCCCGCGCAGGGATCTCAGCCGGCGTTCCGGCAGCCGGCCGATCTCGGTGCCGCGGAAGGCGACGCTGCCCGTGGTCGGCCGGTCCAGTCCGGCGAGCATTCTCACCAAGGTTGACTTGCCCGACCCGGACTCCCCGACCAGTCCGAGCCGCTCGCCGGAGGTCACCTCCAGCGAGACGCCGTCGACGGCCGGGCGGGACGTACGGCCGTACCGCCGGCTGACGTCGCGCACGCGATAGACAGGCTGCTCAGTCATCGAGGCCCTCCACGGCGGCCCGATGGGACCAGTCGGCCGGCACGCTCGCGAGCCCGCGCACCGGAACGGATCGATCGAAGTAGTCGGCCACCGTCGGCAGCCGCTCCCCGGCCCCGACACGGTCCAGCCGGGCGGTGGCCACCAGGCCGGCGGTGTACGGGTGCCACGGGTCGGCCAGAACCTCGGCCAGCGGGCCGCACTCGACGAGGTGGCCGTCGAGCAGGACCATCACGGAGTCGGCGACCTGCGCCAGCACCGCCAGGTCGTGGGTGATGAACAGGGTCGCCGCTCCCGTGGCGGCGAGCTGCCGGTCGAGGACTCCCAGCACAGTGGCCTGGGCGGTGACGTCGAGCGCGGTGGTCGGTTCGTCGCAGATCGTCAGCACCGGTTCGTTGATCAGCGCCATCGCGACGAGCACCCGCTGCCGTTGCCCGCCCGAGAGCTGGTGCGGGTAGCTGTCGGCAATCCTGGCCGCGTCGGCCAGGTCGACCCGCCCGAACATGTCCAGCACCCGCTCGCGGGTGGTGCCCGGGGTGGACCGGCCGTGCAGGCCGACGAGTTCCCCGACCTGCCGGCCGACCTTCATGGTCGGGTCGAGCGCGGTCATCGGCTCCTGGAAGATGATCGTGTAGTGATCACCGCGCAGCGCGGACAGCCGGCGTTCCCCGGCCGTGGTGACCTCGATCGTCCGTTCCACCCGGCCGGTTCCACCGGGTACCCGGAGGCGGATGCTGCCGCCGACCCGCGCATACTCGGGCAGCAGACCCAGCAGCGCCAGCGCCGTTGCCGACTTGCCCGAGCCGGACTCGCCGATCAGGCCCACCCGCTGCCCGGTGCCGATGGTGAAACCGAGTCCGTGCACCACCGGTGGCCGGTGCGGCCCGAAGGCGATCTCGAGGCCGCGGACCTCCACCAACGGGCCGGGACCGCCTGTGGGCCCGCTCATCGGACGCTCTCCCGCAGCCGCGGGTCGAGCAGATCGCGCAGTCCGTCGCCGAGCAGGTTGAAGCCCAGCACCGCCAGCCCGATCGCCAGTCCGGGCCAGACCGCCAACTGCGGGTCGGAGAAGATGTAGGCCTGCGCCTGGTTGAGCATCCGCCCCCACGTCGGAGTGGGCAGCGGTGTGGACAACCCCAGGTAGCTCAGTGCGGCCTCCGACAGGATCGCCATCCCGAACGCCATCGAGGCCTGGACCCCGATCACCGGCGAGATGTTGGGCAGGACATGCCGCAGGGCGATGCCACCGGGGCCGGTTCCGGCGCCCCGGGCGGCCAGCACGAAGTCGGAGACCAGCACCTGGACGGTGGCGGCGCGGGCCACCCGGGTGAACGGCGGGATGTTCGCGATCCCGATGGCGACCATCGCGGTGCCGGTGGAGCCGCCGAACGCCGCCGCGAAGAGGATCGCCAGCAGCATCGCCGGGAAGGCGTACAGGATGTCGGTGGCCCGCATGACGACCACCGCGGCGACCGCACCGCCGGGTGCGGCCGATCCGGCGCCCGCCAGCATCCCCAGCGGCACCCCGACGAGTGCGGCGATGGCAACCGCGACAACACCGACCTGGACCGCGATCCGGGCGCCGACCATCAGCCGCGAAACGATGTCGATGCCGTAGTCGTCGGTGCCGAGCAGGTGCCCGGCGCCGGGCGGCGCCAGTCGGTCGGCGGGCACCACCGCGACCGGGTCGTACGGCGTCCACGCCAGCGACACCGCGGCGATCAGCAGCACGGCCGCGACGAGGATCGCGCCGGTGCCGAGCGAGGAGTGCCTGATCAGCGTCCTCATCCGCGGTCCTCCCCGCGCCCCTGTTCCCGCTCGCCGCCGCGCAGGCGCGGGTCCAGGAGGGCGTAGGACAGGTCCACCAGCGCGTTGATCGCCAGCACGGCCACGACGAGCAGCAGCACGACGTCCTGGACGACCATCAGGTCGCGCTGGGCGACCGCGTCGAGCAGCAGCCGGCCCAGGCCCGGCAGGGCGAAGACGGATTCGATGATGATCGCCCCGGCGAGCAGGGTGGCCAATTGCAGGCCGATCACCGTGACCACCGACAGCGACAGGTTGCGCAGCCCGTGGCGCATCAGTGCCGGAAAGGTCCGCCAGCCGCCGGCCCGGGCCGTACGCCAGTAGTCCTCGCGGAGCACCTCGATCGTGGCCGAGCGGACGTAGCGGGCCAGCACCGAGGCCTGCACCCCGGCCAGCGACACCACCGGCAGGACCAGGTGGGCGGCCCAGTCCCCCACCCCGGAACTGAGCGGCACGTACCCGTTGGCGGGCAACCGGCCGAGGCGGACGGCGAACACGACGACGAGCATGATGCCCAGCCAGAAGGCCGGCACGGCGAGCCCGACCTGGGACAGGGCCGAGGCGAGGAAGCCGTCGAGGTGGCGGCGCCGGACCGCCGCCCACATCCCCAGCGGCAACGACCCGATGATCGCGGCCGCCATCGCCAGCCCCACCAGCCAGGCGGTGACGCCGAGCCGGGGCAGGATCTGGTCGACCACCGGCTCCCCGGTCAGGTACGAATGCCCGAGATCGCCGGTCAGGACGCCTCCGAACCACTCCGCGTACCGCACCGGCCAGGGCCGGGTGAGCCCGAACTGCTCCTCCAGCCGCGCCACCGCCTCCGGGGAGGCATTGACGCCGAGAACGACCTGGGCCACGTTGCCCGGCAGAGCGGAGGCGACCCAGAACACCAGCAGCGACGCCACCACCACACTGGCGACGAAGACCCCCAGGCGCACCGCCAGTCGGCGCGCCGGCGGCGGGATGCGACCGACCATGGCGGGGCCGCTAGCTGCCCACCGACGCCCGCGTGACATCGAAGCTCAGCGACGTCGCGTTCGCGTTGATGCCGGTGACGTTGGGCGTGGTCACCACCAGGTTGGGCAGCAGGAACAGCCAGTCGCTCGCCGCATCGTCCGACAGCAGGCGGGCCGCCTTGCGCATCCCGTCGACATACTCCTGTTCGGTTCCCGCATCGGCCGTCGCGACCAGCGAGCGGAACTGCGCCGAGTCGTAGTGCCAGTAGTAGTCCGGATCGGCGTAGTTGACGATGTCGCGCGGCTCGACGTGCGCGACGATCGTCAGGTCGTAGTCGGACTGGCCCATCACGACGTCGATCCAGCGCGCCGGGAATTCCAGTTCGTCGATCTGCACGGTGATCCCCACCGCGGCCAGCTGGCTCTGCACGAACTGGCCGGCGCCCTTGGCGTACGCCAGGGTCGGCAGCCTCATCCGCAGGGTCAGCCCGTCGGCGTAGCCGGCCTCGGCGAGCAGCTTCTTCGCCTTCTCCGGGTCGTAGGGGTACTGCCCCGACAGGTCCTCGTACCAGGGGTCGGTCGGCGGCACCATCGACCCGATCAAGGTGCCCTGGCCGTTCCACACCGAGTCGAGCAGGGCCTGGCGGTCGATCGCGTAGCGGATCGCCTGCCGCACCCGCTTGTCGTCGAGGCCCTTGGTGCGGTTGTTCATGCCGAGCACCACCTCGCCGTTGGTGGTCCCCCGCAGCACCGCGTAGCGGGCGGGGTCGGAGAACCGGTCCAGTGCCTGTGGGGCCTGCACGTTGGAGATGACGTCGAGGTCCCCGGACAGCATGGCGGAGTTCATCGCGGTCGCATCGGCGAAGTAGCGGAACTCCACCCGATCCAGCCGCGACGGGGTGGCCCAGTAGTGCTCGTTGCGGCTCAGGGTGATCCGGGATCCCTTCGTCCACGAGTCCAGGACGTACGGCCCTGAGCCGGCCGGGGTCGTGGCCAGGTCCGTACCTGACTGTGAGTCGATGATGATGCCGGCGGTCGAGGACATGTTCCACAACCAGCCGTTCGAGGGCCGGGCGAGGGCTACCACGACGGTGTGGTCGTCGGGGACGGTGATGGACTTCACCACGTCCATCTGGGTCTTCAGGACGGCGCTGGTGTCCTCGGCGGAGATCCTCTCGAAGCTCCACTTGACGTCGGTGCCGGTGACCGGACGCCCGGAGGCGAACGCGGCACTGGGGTCGAGGTGGAAGGTGTACGTCCTCCGGTCCGGGGACACCTCCCATGCCTTCGCCAGCAGCGGCCGGAGTTGACCGGATCCGTCGACCTTCACCAGCGTCTCGTAGACGTTGTCGAGCAGCACCTGCGGGATCGCGGCCGCATTGTTCGCGGTCGGGTCCAGCGTCGGTGGCTCGGCCGTCGCGCCGATCACCAGTGTGTTGGCGTCCGCCGGGTCGTCGGCCGGCGGACCCGAACAGCCGGCCAGCAGCAGGGCCAACGCGCTGACGATCGTGACGACCCACTGCGGCGCGGTGGTCCTTCGCACGGGACGGCGCATCCTCATCTCTCCTCCCGGGTCGACCCGGCTCGTTGCCACGGGTAGGTCCGTGGGCAGTCCGCCACCACATCCCGGTAGCTCACCCAGTGTCCCGCGGCGCGCGCCGCGAGGACCGCCTCGACACACGCCCGGGACACCACGTCGGCGGCCCGGGCCAACAGCCCGTTGATCAGGGAGAATCTTGCCACGGCATCCTCCGCAGCGGTGGCGGTGCCGGAGGCCAGGCAGAACAGGGTGTCCCCATCGGCCAGCGAATGGACCGGTCGGACCGCCCGCGCGAGACCGTCGTGGCCGACCTGGGCGACCTTCGTCGCCTCGGACTTCACCAACGGCGCGTCGGTGAGGACCACGCCGATGGTGGTGTTCAGGGAGGGGATGTTGCGGCGGCGTTCCTCGGCCAGCGCCCGGCGCTCGGCCGGGCTCGGCGCGGGCAGCAGCGCGTCGGTGTCGGCCCACAGGCGGCCGGTGGCCGGGTTCCACGCCGGCCCGACCGGATTGGCGACGACGGCGGCCGCGATCCGCCAGGGAGCCCCCGACGTCGCGGCCATCTCGGCATATCCGAAGCCACCCTTCAGGCCGCCGCAGATCGCACCGGTGCCGGCGCCGACGGTGCCGGTCGGAGGAACCGCCTCGTCCGCCGCGTGGGCAGCCTTCGCGGCCTCGTACGCACGCCGGCCGGTCGCCGGTCCGGGGCGGTGATCGACGTGTCCGCCACGGCCGAGGTCGAAGATCACCGCGGCAGGGACGATCGGCACGACCGTGCCGGGCCGGTCGGCGTCAGGCGTCCTCACGGGGAACCCGACCCCGTCCTCGGCCAGGCCGGCCATCACCCCGTCGGCGGCGGACAGTCCGAAGGCGCTGCCGCCGGTCAGCACGACGGCGTGAACGGTCTCCATGAATGCCACCGGGGCCAGCAGGTCGGTCTCCCTGGTGCCCGGGCCACCGCCGCGCACGTCCACCCCACCGACGGCGCCATCCGGTGCGAGCACGACCGTGGTTCCGGTGAGCCACCCCGGGCCATCGAGGGTGGCGTGACCGATCGAGAAGCCGGGAATCATGGGCCCCACGCTATCGCCGGGGCCCGGTTTGTGTTCTGCGCCGACCGTGGCTAGAGTATCTATTCGTTGCCGACGCGGGGTGGAGCAGCTCGGTAGCTCGCTGGGCTCATAACCCAGAGGTCGCAGGTTCAAATCCTGCCCCCGCCACGATGTGATGTCTCAGGACATCGCGGAGGGCCGAACCCACTGGATGTGGGTTCGGCC
>CAZGWN010000040.1:0-33087 GCA_964528755.1 uncultured Propionibacteriaceae bacterium | reverse complement strand
ACCCGGCGCACGTCGCCACCCGGTCGGGGTGGGCTGAACGGCAAGGTCTCGGCGGATTGGCCCGTCAAGGTCGGCTCCGTGCTGCTCCCGCTGGGGATTCTGGTCCTCTGGCAGGCCACCCTCGACCTGGGCGGGCTGGAGCAGACGGTCCTGCCCTCCCCCACGGCAATCTTCGACGGGTTTGTCGGGTTGGTGGAGAACGGGATGATCTGGGGCTACATCCTGGACAGCTGTCGCCGGGTCGGTATCGGCTTCCTGATCGGTGCCGTGCTCGGTCTCCTGCTGGGGATCCTGCTCGGCCTGGACCGGCGTGTCCATGCCCTCACCCGGGTGATCCTCGGAGTCCTGCAGCCGATCCCGCCGATCGCGCTGATCCCGGTGTTCATCCTGTGGCTGGGGATCGGTGAGGCATCGAAGATCGCCATCATCTTCACCGGGGCCTTCTGGTCGGTGCTGCTCAACACCGAGCAGGGCGTACGGTCCACGGCGCCGGAACTGCTCGAGCTGTCCCGCGTCCTGCAGAAGGGCCGCTGGGAGGTCCTCAGTCGCGTGATCCTGCCCGGCGCCATCCCCGCCATCGTCACCGGGATGCGCCTCGGGCTCAGCCGGGCCTGGTCGTGCGTCGTCGCAGCGGAGATGATCGCCGCCAGCAGCGGGCTGGGCTACCTGATCGAATACGCCCGCACCCTTTCCCAACCCCCGCTGGTGTTCCTCGGCGTGGGACTGATCGGGCTCATCGGCCTCGTCATCGACGTGGTGATGTACGGCGTCGAGCGCAAGCTCGTCTACTGGCACTGAGCGCGTCGGCGAGGAGAATCGGATGAATCATCAAGGATCGGTCGACATCAGGGTCTCGAACGTCTCCAAGTCGTTCCGGATCGACGGCCGGGACCTCCCCGTGCTCAACGACATCTCGTTGGACATGCCGCCCGGATCGTTCACCAGCATCGTCGGCCAGAGCGGCTGCGGGAAGAGCACCCTGCTCCGCATCATCGCCGGGATAGAGGCCCCGAGCGCCGGCGAGGTGACCCTGAACGGGGTACCGGTGACCGGGCCGAGCCTCACCGTCGGCGTCCTCTTCCAGGACTCCCGGCTGCTGCCCTGGCTCAGCGTGCACCGGAACATCGACTTCGGCCTGCCCCGACACGTCGGCAAGAAGGAACGACGGGAGTTGGTGGGTCACTACCTCCGGCTCGTCGGCCTGTCCGGTTTCGAGAACGCGCTTCCCGAACAGTTGTCCGGGGGGATGCGCCAGCGCGTCAGCATCGCGCGGACCCTGATCAATGACCCCCACGTACTCGTCCTCGACGAGCCGTTCGGGGCTCTCGACGCCTTCACCAAGGTCACGCTCCAGAACGAGGTCAAGGATCTGTGTCAGCGGGCGGGCGTGACCACGGTATTGGTCACCCATGACATCGAGGAAGCGGTGTATCTCGGCGACCAGGTTGTGATCATGGGCCCCAAACCCAGCACCATTCGCCGGATCGTGCGGGTGGAGTTGCCGACCGAGCGGGACCGCACCGGGGCCGAGTTCTCCGAATACCGCAGGCAGATCAGCCGCGAGTTCTTCTCGACGGGACTCCAGCTGACCTGAGCAGGACCGGCCCGGAAGACGAGGGCCGCACCACACCGCCTGCCATCCCGGCAGGCCCGACCACGACCGATGAGTACCGACCAAGGAAGGCACCATGCCGAAGAATCCTCCAGATTTCCTCGTCCACAACCTGGGTGACTCGGTGGGGGTGATCGTCCGCACGGTCACTGCGGGTCCTGTCCAGGGCGGCTATCTCGACGCCGACGACATCGCCCGGCTGACCCTTCCGGCGGCCGTTCCGCTCGGGCACAAGATCGCCCTCACCGATATCCCTGCCGGCGGCGACGTGATCGAGTACGGCGTACGCATCGGCGTCGCCACCACGGACATCGCCGCCGGCGACCATGTCCACGTGCACAACCTCAGGAGCGCCCGGTGGCAGACCAGCGTCGCCTGACCGGATTCCGCCGCGCCAACGGCGCGGTCGGTATCCGCAACCACACCGTGATCATCCCCGTGGACGACCTGTCCAACGCGGCCGCGCAGGCGGTGGCCGCGATCGTGCCGGGGGTGATCGCCCTGCCGCACGCGTACGGCCGCCTGCAGTTCGGCGCCGACCTCGACCTGACCTTCCGCACCCTTATCGGCACCGGGCGCAACCCGAACGTGGCCTCGGCCGTGGTGATCGGCATCGAACCCAACTGGGCGAACAGGATCGCCGACGGCATCGCCGAGACCGGCAAGCCCGTCGCCGCGTTCTCCATCGAGGGCAACGGCGACCTACGAACCATCGAGCGCGCCGCCCGGGCCGCCGCCGCGTTCCGCCAGGACGACTCCGAGAACACCCGCGAACCCGTCGAACCGGGCGAGATCCTGCTGTCGATCAAGTGCGGCGAGTCCGACACCACCAGCGGACTGGCATCCTGCCCCACCACCTCCCAGGCCGTCGACCGCTGGGTCGACGCCGGCGGCACCGTCCTGTTCGGCGAGACGACCGAACTCACCGGCGGCGAACACCTGATTGCCGAGCGCGCCATCAACGACCAGGTGCGACACCGCTTCCAAACCCTCTTCGACAACTACCTCGAGGTCGTCGAGCGCGCCGGCGCGAACCTGCTCGGCTCCCAACCGACCCAGGGCAACATCGCCGGAGGGCTGTCCACCATCGAGGAGAAGGCGATGGGCAACATCTCCAAGACCGGCACCAAACCCGTCGTCGGCGCCCTGGGCGCGGCCGAGGAACCGGCCGACGGTCCCGGCCTGTACTTCATGGACACCTCCTCGGCAGCAGCAGAGGCCATCACGCTCTTCGCCGCTGCCGGCGCCGCGATCCACCTGTTCCCGACCGGGCAGGGCAACGTCATCGGCCACCCGATCGAACCGGTGATCAAGCTCACCGCCAATCCCCACACGGCCAGCACCATGGGCGAGCACATCGATCTGGACGTCTCCGGACTACTGGCACGCGAGTACGACCTGACCACGGCCGGGGACCGACTGGTCGAGGTGATCGACCGGACCGTCAACGGCCGACTGACAGCAGCGGAGGCGATCGGGCACCGTGAGTTCTCCCTCACCAAGCTCTACCCCAGCGCCTGAGACCCTCGTGGTCCTCGCCGACGGCGTGTGGGGGCCGGGCTACGAACGCCTCCAGGCCCGCCACCGGGTACGGCGGCTGGCCCGACCCGCCACACCCGCCGACGTGACCGACGCCGACGCCCTGGTCGTCCGCAACCGCACGCGGGTCGACCGGGCGCTGCTGGCGGCGGCGCCCGGGCTGGTGATCGTCGCCCGAGCGGGCGCCGGCCTGGACAACATCGACGTCGCGGCGGCCGATGAGCTGGGCGTGGTCGTCGCCGCCGCGCCGGGGGTCAATGCGGTCAGCGTCGCCGAGCACACCATCGGGTTGGCACTCGCCCTGGCGCGCCGTACGGTCGCGCTGGATCGTTCGGTCCGGTCCGGCGGATGGGACCGCACACCGGGCCGCGAGCTGACCGGAGGCGTCTGGGGGCTCATCGCCGCGGGCGCCACCGGTCGGGCCACCGGCAGGCTTGCCGCCGCCCTGGGCATGACGGTCATCGGCTACGATCCCTACCTCGACCCGGACGACCCGCGCCTGGCCGCCGCGCATGTCCGGCTCGGCCCGCTGCAGGATGTGCTGGCCGCCGATGTCATCAGCGTCCACCTACCCGCGACTCCCGAGACCGCGGGTCTGGTCGGGGAGGATCTGCTGTCGCGGGTGCGTCCGGGGGCGCTGCTGATCAACGTCGGGCGCGGTGACACGCTCGACGAAGCGGCCCTCGTCCGGGCGTTGCGCGTCGGCCGGCTGGCCGGTGCGGCGCTGGACGTGCGTACCGCCGAACCACCGGCCATCGGCGAGCTGGAGGGGCTGCCCAACGTGTTGCTCACCCCGCACATCGCCGGCATCACCGACGCCTCGCAGGCCCGGATCGCCGACGTGGTGCGCGAGGCCCTGGACGCGGTGCTGTCCGGAGGTGCAGCGCCGAATCCTGCGACCCGGGCCGACCGGCCCCGCCGACGGGGCGCACGATGATCGCCCTGGCCGCCGCCCGCGCCGTCGCCTCCCGCGCCCTGCGGGCCGCCGGGGTTCCGGCCGAGCCGGCCACACGTACGGCTGATCTGCTGGTCACCGCCGAGGCGTGGGGCGTGGGATCCCACGGCCTGTTGAGACTGCCGCGCTACCTGGCGCGGCTGGCGGCCGGTGGCGTACGGGCAGACGCCGAGCTTGAGGTGCGTCGCGACAGCGGGGTGGTGCTGGCCTACGACGGGCACGACGGGCTGGGCCACTGGCAGCTGTGGCAGGCCGCCGAGGAGGCGGCCGTACGCGCCCGGCGGCACGGGGTTGCCGTGGCCTCGGTCGGCCGATCGTCGCACTGCGGAGCCCTCGGGCTCTACACCGCGCCGGGGCTGCGCCACGGGCTGGCAACCCTGGTCGTGTCCACCGGCCCGGCGGTGATGGCACCGCCGGGCGGCGCGGTGCCGCTGCTGTCCACCAGTCCGATCGCGGTCGGTATCCCGGCCCCGGGCGGCCACGCCATCGTCGATCTTGCCACCTCCGCGGTCGCACGCGGCCGGATCGCGGCGGCGGCCCGGAGCGGACGGCCGCTGCCTGAGGGGTGGGCCGTCGACTCCGCAGGCGTGCCGACCACGGACCCGGCAGCCGCTCTGGGGGGCATGCTCGCGCCGCTCGGCGGCGCCAAGGGATTCGCTCTCGCCGTCGCTGTCGAGGCCCTGGCCGGCGCGGTGGTCGGCCCGAACCTGGCGGTCGACGTCGCCGACATCTTCGACCCTGCCCGTGACGCCGAGCCACAGGGGATCGGACACCTGCTCGTCGTGATCGATCCCGGCGTGCTCGACGTGGACGGCGCCGGACCCGACCGGATCGCGCGCCTGCTGACGACCGTGGCCGAGGTTGGCGGACATGTCCCGGGTGCAGCACGGATCCTGCCCGGCGAGCTCCCGGATGACCTGCCGCTCGAGGTTCCCGACACCTTGGTGGACGAGCTGCGGTCCTGGGGAGAGCACGATCCTTCGGTGCCGGCGGGCCCGTCCTCGGCGGGGGGAACCGAACCCGGAGCCGCCGGCGCTAGCACTCCGCTATCATCAGGACATGACGACGCTCTACATCCGTGACGTCCCTCCCGACGTCGCCCAGACCCTGAAGCAACGAGCAGCCGCCGCGGGCATGTCCCTCTCGTCGTACGTGACGGCCCAACTCACCGCCATCGCCGCCCGTCCCACCAACGCCGAAATCGCCGAGCGACTTCGGGTGGCGGACCGGTCCGACGGGCCCTCGACCGACGAGATCGTCGACATGGTGCACACCACCCGCCGATGATCGTCCTCGATGCCTCGGCGATCATCGCGATCCTGGTCAGCCCTGAGGCCGATCAGGATCTCATCACCACGACCGCCGACGACATCTGTGTCCCGCACCTGATCGACACCGAGGTCCTGTCGGTGCTCAGGGGCCTGACTCTCGCCCGAAGACTACCCATCGAGCACGCCGAACGGGCTCGCGCCGACTACGCGGAACTCACCATGGCCCGCTTCGACACCCCTCCGTTGACGGACCGGATCTGGCAACTGCGCAACAACTTCACCCCATACGACGCAACGTACATCGCCCTCGCGGAGGTCCTGGAGTGTCCTCTGGTCACCTGTGACCGGAAACTGGTCAGCACCCTTCACCGCGCCGAGGTCGTCGTCCTTCCCCGGCACGAGGCAGGCACGTCGTGATCGGCGGCGGGACGAGTCCGTTCACCCGCGGATCACTCTGTGGTCAGGCTCACGTCACCGCCACCTGGTACATAGTGGTGCTCGACACTGCCGACAGGGAGGCCGCTGATGAGCGCACCCGACAACCCTGCCAACTGGGCGGACGACCTGGGTCGGGGCATCGACCCTCACAGCGCGGCCCACAACTCGCTGCATGACGATCTCGCCCGTGCGGTGACGCCCGCGGGCCGTCAGCCGTTGGATGCCCGATGCGTGCGCGCCTCGTACGAGGCGATCGCCGCTGCCGGAGAGGATGTCGGCGGATCGGACGGTGAGACACTGCGGTCGCTGCGGTCGGGCGCCCGTGCCGCCGCTGACGCGGCCCGCGTCGCCGACGAGATCGGTGCCGGACCCGGTGACGCGCTGCGTGCCGCCGCCCGCGCCTGGAAGCCCCACGTCGTGCCGGACCAGGAACGCTTCTGGCGCGACGGCCTGCGTGCCTTCAGCCAGACCTGTGACGCGGTCGAGCGTTCCGACCAGTGGCTGATCGTCGAGGCGGTCACGGCGGCCCGCGACGCGGTCGGATCCGATGACA
The DNA here is from genome assembly GCA_964528755.1 of uncultured Propionibacteriaceae bacterium. Classification (GTDB taxonomy): domain Bacteria; phylum Actinomycetota; class Actinomycetes; order Propionibacteriales; family Propionibacteriaceae; genus Raineyella. Next base: position 26,719 of record CAZGWN010000040.1, on the reverse strand, counting down.
GCAGCAGCGCCCTGGCCGCACGCGTGTTCGTCGACGAGTTCGACCGCTGCGCGGCCGCGGGCGAGTCGATCGCCCAGGCCTGGGCGGAGGCCGCCGACGTCACCCGCGAGCAGCAGCCCGACACGGTGTTCCTGGTCGTGGTGGACGCAGTCAAGCGGGTCCTCGCGGCCTGACCGATCCGGACCGACGCGCCGTGCTGGGCAGCGATCCCTCCGACGCCGACCGGCCTGTCCTGGACGGCTCCGACCGTTTCAAGATGCTCTGCGCGGAAGGTGAGGGAGGATGATCACCGAGTTCGCCCGCGACCATGCCTTCACCATCGCCTGGCTCGGACTGATGGCCATGGTCTGGTTCGGCTGGGGTCAGGAGGATCCGGCGCCCGCGTGGAGGTGGCGGCTGGCGGCCGGGTCGGTGCTCGGGGTCGTGCTGGCCGGCGTGTTCGGCTACGCGATGATCCTGCGCTGGGCTCAGGGCAGTGCGCTGGAGGACCGCTACGCCTGGTTCGGCGTCCTCGTCGCCGTCGAGGTGATCGCCGCCGGGGCCGGATGCCTGTGGCTGGCGCTGCATGGGCGGGGCCGGTGGATGGCCTGGTGGGTCGCGATGGTGGTGGCCGCGCACTTCGTGCCGCTGGCCCTGCTGCTGCAGGACCTCTCGCTCGGCGCGCTGGCACTGGTGCAGTTGGCGGGCCTGACCGCGATCGTGCCCCGGCTGCGCGGCGCGGATGTCACGTCGAGCCGGCTGGTCGGTCCCCCGATGGGCATCGGCCTGCTGGTCTTTGCGCTGATCTCGGCCGTCATCTTCCTGGTCCGGGTGGGCGCGCCCTGGTGAACCTCGCCTTCCGGGGTGGCACGGCAGGAGCAGCGACTCGCATTCGGGCTATCCGCGGTCGAACGAGTCGATGGCGGTCCTGGCCGTCGGCAGTACGGCGCCGGTACGGCGGCGACACGGCCAGGACCGGCGTCCTCGCCCGTCCTGGTCGTGTCGTCGAAGGTCAGGACGCGGCCCCGCGAAATGTCAGGACGCGGCCCTGGCCGTCGATCACGGCCGGCCTTCCCCGACCGCGACAGGTCGATGCAGGGAGGGCCGAGGAGTGCCGTTCGGTTCGCGAGGATCCGTACGGCCGGGACGCTCGGGCCCGACATCCCTGACCTGACTGGGGTCGGCGAAGTCGGTGTCGTTCAGCCGGAAGGCCGGTGTCCGCGTCCGCAGCCGGGTCAGCGTCGGGCCGGTGACGGGGTTCTTGCTCAGTCGCGCCATCAGTCGAAGCCGGGTCAGTTGAGCGGGGCTTGCCGGAACGAACAGGCTCTGCATCGCCCGCCCGTTGGTCTGGACCTGCTCAATGCTGGGACGCAGGTGTGCCTCCCACCGGGCCAGCGCAACCGGCACGTCCTCGGGGCACAGGTTCAGCATGGTGCCCAGCAGGTCTGCTCCGGCCATGGCGCTGGAGGCGCCCATCCCGGAGTACAACGTCGGGCACCAGGCCGAGTCCCCGACGAGCACCACCCGGCCCCGGTGCCAGGTGTCGAGGTGGACCTGCTCGACCGAGTCGAACACGTACCTGTCCGCCGACTCCAGCGCGTCCAGCGCGGCGCCGAGCACCGGCCCGGTGGGTTGCGGCCCGAACACCTGGCGGACCCGATCAGGGATCGGTCCGGCGAATTCGGCGTCGACATCGTCGGTGTGGTAGGTCAGCAGGGCCGTGGGCGGATGGCCACGGAACGGGAAGGACCACATCGCCCGTCCCGGCTCCCGCAGAAGGACCGTGTCGCGGTCGGAGAATCCGGGCAGAGCGGCCGGCAACTGGTAGGCGAGAGCCATGTGGCCGAGGCGGCGCAGGTGGTTCTCGTCCGGGCCGAAGACCAGGCGGCGTACGGTCGAGCGAAGTCCGTCGGCACCGACGACCAGGTCGAAACGTTCGGTGACCCGGTCGCCGCTCGACGCGTCGGCCAGCGTGACATCCACACCGGCCGCGTCCTGGTCGATCCCGACCGGTTCGGCCCCGTAGCGGATCTCGACGTCGGCCGCCAGGGCGGCGTACGCGGCGGCCTCCAGGTCACCGCGGCGCATCATCCAAGGTGGGCCGGGAAACACGTCGAAGCTCAGCCCGGGCCACCGCCGGCCGACCCGGTCGGTGTCGACCCCGTTGCCGTGCGTGCTCAGATCGGTCAGCCTGTCCAGGATGCCGAGGCGCCCGGCCGCTGCCAGACCGGCCCGGAACAACGCGATGAAGTACCCGCCGGAACGTCGCGCCGCGGACCTTTCCACGATGACCGGCGTCCAGCCGATCTGACGGAGCCGCAGCGCGGCGGCCATCCCACTGATCCCCAGACCGACGATCAGGGCGCGGCGCCGTCCGCCCACCCGGGCGCCGTCTTGGATGCTGTGCTGTGTTTCCATGCTCGTTCTCCTGACTGTGTGGAAGGTCTCGATGGCTTGACGCGCCGGCGGCACCGGATGTCAGCCGGCCTGTCGGCTGACATCCGCGTCCACGCGATCCGGCAACTCGTCCTTGTCGGTGGCGATCCACACCTGGAGTGTGGCGGGATTGATCGGCATCGAGATGTGCTCGTGCGTGATCGTCCAGGTGCCCCCGGCCCGGTGCAGGCAGGTGGTCGCGCGTACCCACATCGACTGCTGGAGTCCGCCCTTGCGCACCCCGGTGTCGAGGTTCAGCATGTTCGCCACGGCGACGTCGCCCTCGGTGAGGATCGTCAGGTCGTGCGTCTCCAGCGAGATCGGGCCCTCATATCCGTCGAACCAGCGCAGGAAGTTGCCCCGGACCTCCTCGGTGCCTCTGAACCGCAGGGGAGGCACGGCGTCATAGTAGACGATCTCCGGGGCGTAGAAGGACATCAGCCCGTCGATGTCCTTGGCCTCCATGGCCGCATGGCAGCGGTCCAGGAATGCCACGATCTCAGACTCGTTTGTCATAGCTCACTCCGTTCGGGGATGAAGGACCGACCCCCGGCGCCGCGACGCGGCGCGGGCGATCGCTTGGAAACTTCGACCGGAGAGACCCCGTACGTGTCAGGGTCGGTGGGCAGTGCCGGGAGTTCCCCTCCGCCTGGTGGCCGCAGGCGCGACGGATGTGCGCGGATCTCGGCCGAGCCGCCCGCGTGGCCACTCGGCCCGGAGACGCGGCTGCCGGCCGCGCCTCCAACCGCCGGTCGCCGACGCCCGTGGCTCTTCCTGCCCTGGTCCTGGCGCTGACGAGCCCGTGGTGGTGGCTCGCGCCCCTTCTGGTGACTCGCCGCGATCACGGACGGGCGCCCCTCGCCGGCGTGAGGATGGTCGAGCCTGCGGGGGGTGGGCGGGCCTGATCGAGCGGCAGGGGTGCAGTCTCGGTGATGGGCAGTCAGGCCGGGCATCCTCGGCGTCGGGCTGGTCATCGGTGCAGCGTGGCTTCTGCACCGCTCAGTGCCCGACCTCACCATCGGGAGTGCATGGTCCTGGGTCGCTGGCCAGTCCGTACGCTCCGCGATGGCCCGGATCGTGATGGCGCTGGCTTCCGGGTCTCCGGAGGCGGGCTGACCGTTGCCTACAGGATTCACGCGTCGCTGACCACGGGGCAGATCTCCCCGTCCGGAATCGCCGGCCGCGGCCGGTCGTGTCGGCCCGCGGCTCCCGGAATGGTGCTGGTTACCTGGATACCGTTGCCACCTGCCGACCCCGTGTTATCCGAGGATGCCGTTGGGATGGTGCACAGACGGCAGCCCGGACCGGCCCGCTTGTTCAGCACCGTCTCGGTTCTGTGCCTTCGAGTTTGCTCCGCGAGGAGGGATACCAACACACCGAGGGCCGCACCTCGCGCGGGAGGCCAACCCGCAAAGAGCGCAGACGACGCGTGCGTCTCACGCGTCGTGGGCACCCACCAAGGGGATGACAAGCCGTGAAGGGTGCCCATGGCTCAGCAGCCGCGCGTGATCCCTGGCGAGCAACTGGGGGAATCCATCGCGATCAGCCCTGGGGACCCCCACAGCCAGCGTCGTCCCGCTGGTTGACGTTCCGCAACGGACCTCACCTGGAGTGTTGGTCGGTCCGAGCAGTCCTGGCTATCGATAGCCGCGCAGCCGTGCAGACCGCCTCTATGGTGATCCCGGCCTGGCTCAGCACCTCCTCGCCCACCCCGCTCTGGCCGAAGTGTTCCACCGAGACGCACTCCCCCATCGCCCCGAGGTACTTCCACCACAGTCCGCCCGAGCCTGCCTCAACGCTCACCCGGGCCGCCACCTCGGGCCGCAGGACGGCGGCACGGTAGGTTTCGGGCTGCTCCTCGAACCACTCCCAGCATGGCAGGGAGGCGACATGAGCGGAGAGCCCCTCCGCCGACAGCCGATCGGCGGCAGCGGTCGCCAGGTGAACCTCCGAACCGGTGGCCAGCAGAACCACGTCCGGGTGCTCGTCCGCGCGCACCACGTAGCCGCCTCGCTGGACACCGTCGATGGAGGCGGTTTCGCTTGACAACGCCGGGAGTTTCTGACGAGCCATAACCAGCGCCACGGGGCCGTCAGGATGCTCGATCACTCGACGCCACGTCCCGAGCACCTCCGCCGCATCCGCGGGGCGGACGACGGCCAGGCCCGGAATCAGCCGAAGGGATGAGAGCTGCTCGACCGGTTGATGGGTCGGGCCGTCCTCACCTACGGCGAGCGAATCGTGTGAGAACAGGAAGATCGCCGGCACGTGCATCATCGCCGACAGGCGAAGAGCGGGCCGCATGTAGTCCGAGAACGCCAGGTAGCCGTCGGCAAAGGGACGGGTGATTCCGCCGAGGGCGATGCCGTTGGTGATGGCGGCCATGGCGTGTTCGCGAATGCCGAAGTGGATCTGCCGACCCCCCGGCCCTCCAGCCGGACGCCGTGGGTCGGGTTGGTCGGACGGTCGAAGCATGTTGTCCGACCATGTCAGCCGGCCCCCGGCCGAGTCGGCCAGATCCGCCGAGCCGCCCCACAGTTCAGGTAACCTCGCGCCTAGTTCCTGAAGGTAGCCCGCCGAGGCGGTACGGATGGCGATGGGCCGCCCGCCAGGCTCGGGAAAGTCATTCCACAGGCCGGCCGGAAGCCTACCGGCCCGTAGCCGATCGAGAAGTGTCAAGCGATCTCGTGAGGTGGTTGTTCGCCAGTTCTCGATTCGACTCTTCCATGAGTCCTCCAGGGTGGCGCCACGATTCGACGCGTGATCCCTCGCCTCGCGGAGGACCTCGTCCGGCATGGCGAAATGCTCGTCGGGGTCCAGACCCAGCGCCACCTTCGTGGCCCGAATTTCATCCTCCCCGGGAGGTCCCGCGTGGGCTTTGGATGTGCCTCCGACCGACGGCATGGGATGGCCGATGCGGGTGCGGACACGAATGAAGGTCGGCGGGTCGTACGGACCCGTCCCGGCGGCGGCCCGAAGGACGGCATCGACCCTGTCGAGATCTTCGGCGTCCGAAATCGACACCGTACGGAAGCCATAGGCGGCGAATCGGGCGACGACATCCTCACTGGACGTGAGATCCGTGTTTCCCTCGATGGTGACGTGATTGTCGTCCCAGACAACGGTCAGCCCGCCGAGCATCAGGTGACCGGCCACGCCGCCAGCTTCATGTGAGATGCCCTCCATCAGGTCACCGTCGGAAACCAGGCACCAGACGCGGCGGAAGAACGGGCTCTCCGCCGTCCCGTCAGGATCGAGGAGGGCGAGCGTCCGGCGAACGTCCATCGCCATCCCCACGGCATTCGCCAGGCCTTGGCCGAGAGGTCCGGTCGTCGTCTCTACACCGGGTGTCACCCCAAGTTCAGGGTGCCCCGGCGTGCGGGAACCGATCGTACGAGCCCGCCGCAGGTCGTCCATGGTGAGGCCGTAGCCGTTGAGGAAGAGCTGGATGTACAGGAGCAGACTGGCGTGTCCCGCCGACAGCACGAAGCGGTCCCGACCTATCCACTCCGGATCAGCCGGATTGTGTCTCAGGTGGTTCCGGTAGAGCACGGTGGCCAGCGGCATCAGACTGACCGCCGTTCCGGCGTGCCCATTCCCCTTGGCCTGCACGATGTCAAGGGGAAGCACTCGAGCGTAGTTGATCAGGCGGTGCGTCGAAGAAGTCATGCGTATACCTCGCGGAGCGATGAATAGCCCGACCGTGGGACCGAGTGGTGGGCCGGCCATGCGACTGTCGGCCCACCACTCGCCACGATCGTGCTAGCTGTGGGTCGCCTCCTCCTTCTGCGATTCCAGCCAGGTGGCGCGCGACCGCGCGGGCAGCCAGCCGGAGTCGACCACCCGGACCTTGTATATCCAGGCTGCCGCCACCAGCAGCACGGCGAAAACCAACATAAGAAGCGGAGCCGCCGGCATGCCCAGCCGCGCGATGAGCCCGTTCACCGTGCCGAACCACGCGAAGTCCGAGTCGGCAAAGGTGCTGTTGGCCAAGCCGAGGGAACCGAGAACCGTCAGCAAGAAGGCCGGGAGGATGGTGATGAGGATGCCATTCAGGAAGCCCCCGACAATAGCGCCACGCCGACCTCCGGTGGCGTTGCCAAAGACTCCCGCGCCACCACCGTCGAAGTAGTGTGGAACCATGCCGGGCAGGATGAGTGCCAGCCCGAACACCGGCCCGAGCCACACGGCGAGGAGCGCAAGGGTGACCAGCCCGCCGACGAGTGACGACAGGAACCCGATCAGGGATGAGTTGGGACCAAATGGAAAGACGATCGGCACGTCGAGAGCCGGCTTGGCGCCCGGGACGACTCTGTCAGCGATCCCCTGGAAGGCCGGCACCAGTTCGCCCAGGATGATCCGAACGCCGTACAGGATGATGGCGACGCCGATGCCGAACTGCAGCGCCTGGGCAAAGGCCGCCATGATGAAAGCACCCACTCCGGCGGAAGCTCCTGAGGTCGATGACGCAAAGATCTGCAGCAGTTCGTCACGCGGGATGACGAAGATCCCCCAGATGGCGAACACCAGATAGAGCACCAGCATGAGCAGTGTGGTCGAGACCATCGAGTCCCTCAGGAAGCTCAGCCCCTGGGGAAACTTCACGTCCTCGGCCGACCGGGACCGCTTCCCGACGGCGGCACCGGTCGCACCGGAAACGATATAACTCAGGGTGTTGAAGTGACCGATGGCCAGGTTCGCGTCGGGCGAGCCGACCACACGATTCATGTACGGCTGGGCGAAGGCCGGCATGACCACCATGATCACGCCCATCAGGACGGATCCGATCAGGACGACCCACAGGCCGTTCCCCGGACCGAATCCGACCGACAGCACGACAGCCAGTAGCGTAGACATGAAGACCATGTGGTGACCGGTGAGAAAGACATACCGAAGCGGGGTGAATCGTGCCAGCACGATCATGACAATGAAGCCGAGAACGATGATATAGGCTGACTGGGCGCCATACTCGCTGGCCGCCTGGGCGGTGATGACCTCGTTGGTCGGCACGACGCCATGAGCTCCGGTATCCTTGAGAATCAGATTCCCAAACGGAGCCAGAGAATTGGTCACCACCGTCGCCCCGGCCCCCAGGATGAGATATCCCATAGCAGCCTTCAGCCCGCCCGCAACGACTTCGCCGGGTCTTTTCTTCATAGCGATGAGACCGACAGCGGCAACCAGGCCGATCAGGTAGGCGGGAACGTTCAAGATCTGAACGCTGATGAAATCGAGGATGGATACGAACCACGACATTGTAGTGTTCCTCCGCGGTAAACGGCTGGGGTGGCCTAGGTCAGATGCTTGGCGAGCGCCGATTCGATTTCAGCGGCGTCCATGAAGTTGGTAATGACCTCCACCGGTGCGGCGACGCCCTCCAGTTTGTCGGCCAACTCGGCAGAGGTCAGGATGAGGTCGGCGCCCTGAGCGGAACCGCGCGCCGTGCTGACGTCCGATGTGGTGACCTCGGCCGGGACATCAAGTTTGGCCAGCGCTTTTTCCGCATTCATCTTCAAGATGATCGACGTCCCGAATCCCATGCCGCAAACACACAAGACTTTCATGCGTATTCCCTTCGAGTCAGTATTCGCAATTTCGCAGAAGTTGACGGGTGGACCGAACCGTCGCCTTCAGCCGGCCGAGGCTGCAAGAATGGCGCGGATCTGTTCACCCTTCGATGCCGCGGCGAGTGCCGCTGCTTGTTTCTTGTCGGCCAGAGCGCCGGCAACGGCCGACATGACCTTGAGATGGTCCTGAGGATTGCGCGCCGCAAGCCCGATCACCAAGTGCACGGGATCGTTGTGGGTGTGGCCGAAATTCACCGGAACGGCCAAACGAACCCAGGACAGGCCAGACCGCACCACCGCCTCCGACGGGCGCGCGTGCGCGATCGCGATTCCCGGAGCGATGACGATGTACGGGCCCAAGTCCTCGACCGCTTGCACCATGGCGCGTGTGTAAGGCTCGGTGGTGCACCCGCTCCGGACGAGGGCTTCGCCCGCCACACGGACGGCTTCCCGCCAATCGGAGGGCCGGGCCCCGAGCACAACGGCAGAGTCAGGCAGAACAGTGGACAGGTTCAGCGCCACGGCGACACCCCTTCGACGGATCGGCAACGCTGCCGGTGGGTCCCGACCCACGCCTCCAGGATCACCCCCGCCGGCGCTTTTGTCCACCGTTGAGCAAAAGTCGCGGTCAGCCCGTCCGAGAGCGGCCCCCGCTGGAAAAAGGGAGGACGATCCCTTGATCGAGGACCGAATCCACCTGGACCGGGTCGAGCGCCTCCGCGAGGGCCAGCCGAGCTGCTCCCACCAAACCCACGGCAGGGTCGATCGGCGTTCCGAGAACTCCGGTGCCGGCGGAAACCAGAGGATGCACCCGGGCCAGCGCAACCTGGCGGATCTCCTCCGCCATCCACGGAAGACCCTCGACAAGGGCTCCGCCGAGCACGACCAGCTCCGGGTCGAGCGTGGAGATCGCTGAACCGACGACGATGCCCAATCGCCGGGCGCCGCTCTTCAGCAGCTCGATCACCTGCTCGTCGCCTGCATCGGCCAGCCGCAGGATGTCACCGATGGCGTGCACGTCGACGTGCCGCTCCCCGAGCAGTCTGACGATACCCTGCCCGCTGGCCAGGGCGGACGCGCAGCCTTTCTGGCCGCACACACATCGCACGGGGCTGGACGCGTCGGGGATGTGGGCGAGGTCCCCGGCCATCCCATGAGCACCGCGGAGGATGCCCCCGTTGGAGATGATCCCGCAGGCGAGTGACATGTCCAGGCTGACGACCACGAGGTCGCGCGCCTCGGGCCAGGACGTGCGCCACACTCCCAGGGCCAGGCAGTTGGCCCGGTTGTCGACGACCACCGGGATCGACCGCATCCCCAGAGCGGGGAGGAACGCGCGCACCTCCCGGGCGATACGAACGTTCGCCCACTGCGTCCGCAGGCCTGGCATGTCCGATGCCGGTGGGCGGGCCATCTCACCGGAGAGATCGACCGTGCTGGGGACGCCGATGGCCACGCCCATGACCAACGTGGGATCGAAATGTTCACGAGAAAGCAGATGTCGCAGGCGTGAGGCCACGTCGCCCAGGACCAGACCGGGGCCGGCCCCGACCTCGATGTCGGAGTCAGCCGTCGCGAGAATCTCGCCCGACAGGTTCGCCAGCGCGACGGAGGTCCGATTGACCGCGACATCGACCGCGACCACCACCGCGCCCGACTCGTTGAAGCTGAACAGACGCGGGGGTCTCCCGGTGCGCCGGTCCTGCACACCCCGTGTGACGAACCCGGCAGCGACGAGGCGGGCCAACCTCGACTCCACCGTCGCCCGCGCCAACCCGGATCGGTCGATGAGCTCCCGGGTGGTCAGCCCATTCGATGCGCGCAGGATCTCCAGCAGCGCGCCGGGCCCGGCGCCGGATCCCGAGGACGGGTGGCCAGTGGCCGATCCGCGTCTTCTAGTCGACGCCATGTCGTCATCCTGTCGGGGCGGCCGACCGGACCGTGCTCGCGGGAGCAACCGGTCCCCGTGCGCACGGCTGCATGGCAGAATCAAGGTTGATCGGGCGCCGACGGCACGAACGCGCGTCCTGACGGGGTGACACCCCATGAGAATACGGCAAGGGCGCTCATCATGAAGATTGTCACAGTGTGCAGCATGGGTATCGGCACTTCGATACTGCTCAAGATGAACGTTGAGGCTGTCCTGGATCGGCTCGGTATGCAGGCGACCGTGGAGGCTTCCGATCTCAGCTCGGCACGTGGAGTGGCAGCGTCAGCGGACCTGATCCTGACAAACACCGAAATGGCGCGTGCGCTGGATGACATCGCGACTCGCGTCGTGGTGATCCGGAACTTCATGGACATGGGAGAAATTCAGCGGGGCCTGCTGACGCTGCGGGACCGCGGGGAATGAACGCCCGACGGGGCCCATCGGGCACCGGATCTACCGCATCTCCAGCACCAACGACCCGACGGTGACCGTCACCGACTGCGATCCTCCGGTCGGCCGAAACCGAACCTCCGGGCGCTTGCCTTCCCCGTAGCCTGATCACACGGCGACCAACCTCGCCCCGGTCACCCGCGTGCTGGCGTGGCGGGAGGACGGTCGCGCCCGACTGCCAGTTGTGTCGCGCGCCGTGATCGAGGCGGCCTGCGTGCTTCGTGTCGCGACGACTATGCGAGAGGTCGGGGCGGCGCTGGCGATGAAGCGCTTCGTGTTCAGGCGCCCGATCGAGCACCTGCATACTCGCGACCCTCAGCGTCGCCGGAACATAAGCACGCAGGACACGGCCGAAGGGGCCGGGGAGCACCCGGTTGCGGCGCCCCGCTTTGATGGGCCGGTCCTGATCGAGGCCCCGACGCGCCAGGCGCCGAAGTCCGACCAGGACCAGGGCTAACTGCCCACCAACCGTTCACTCTTCGCGCGCCGAAACCGTCCAGTTTTCGAGCGCCGTCGACACACCCGCCCCTCCGCGGCGGTCGCGCGATCGATTCCCAGAGAGCCGTTGACCGTGCCGGCAGTCGGGCCCCGGTTCGGAGACCCGGCCGGTGCCCAGGTGCACCAACATCTAGCGGTCAGCTGAGCCGCTCGAAGACCATCGTTGCCTGGATGCGGTCGCCGCCGGCCAGGCCTTTGCTGCCCGAGGATGCCGTAGTGATGGTGTGGAGCCGGTAGCCGAGCGCGGCCTGCTGATTGAGCACATACTCCAACTCCGTCAGATTGCCAGAGCCCGAGCCCCACATCTTCTCCTTGAGCACCACCTGGAGCACCACGTACCTCTGCCCCGCCTGTGCCGGTCGCGGCTGGGCGCCCGCGGCCGCACTCGCCTGGATCTGCCCGATCACCCCGCCCGGTCCACCCGCTGGAGAACCAGGCTGCTGAACCTGGTCGGTCCACTTCTGGCCGTCCCACCAGCGCTTGGTGCCGGTCCCGTCGTCGTACCAGCCGGCCTGAGTCGTCGCCATGCGGATCCCCCCGTGTGCTCTTGTTGGCTCTTGTGGGGCCAATCTATCGGCGCGGGCTATGGGCCGCCGTGATGCGAGGCCTGGGCCGGGCTGCGTGATCGCTTGTGCCGTGAGAATCCGCGGCAATCCAGACCGAGCGCGCCGCCTATGTGGCGGCATTCGGCCGGCGAACGACAGGCTCATCCACCTCCGAGGGGACCACATCGGCAGGAGGAACCACCGCTTCTGGAGCGTCGGCCACGGGCGTGGCGCTGATCGGGTACTGCTCTGTGAGGTACTTCGACAGGCTGGCGCGGTCAGCTAGCCCCATCCTCTTGAGGATATTGACGAGGTCTGCGCCCGTGAGAAAGATGATGGGGTGACCGTCCTCGCGGACCTCTTTGTAGGCTTGGTCGGCAATAAAGGATGTCGTCACGAAGACACCGAACTCGCGGTGCTTGATGCGAGAGATCAGACGGCTGACCATTCGGATCCCGATACTGCCCGTCGATGGGTCGTAACATTTCGCTTCCAGCGCGAACTGCAAGCGGACGGGATCAGAAGCCGGCCCAATGCGGTACTCGCCAATCGCGTCTCGACCGCCATCTCGGCTGGGCCGAGTCACCTCCACCGAAGCGACGTGTGGGTCCAGTTGGACCCACATCGCGGCAGCGAAGTTCTCAAACTCGACTGGCCTTTCCGCAAAGTGATGGTGGACCGTCTCCATCATCCACAGCTCGTCCCGCTTGGGGATCTGCTCCTCTTTGCTCCGGACGGCAAGGTTTCTCGGTGCTTCCAGAGCCCGGTAGATGCGCCCCTTCACCCATGCCCGCCACTCGGGCGGGCATCCTGGCCCCATGGGGTCTCCAGCCAGAACCTCGTCGATCCAGGCCCTGGGCACGCGCGGCGTCCGCAGTATGGTGAAATGGGCGCGATAGTTCTGGAATCGCAGATTTTGCGTCGTGCGCCAAATTGCTACCAATTCTTCGTCAACAGTCAGCCGAGATGAGCCCGGAACAAGGAGGCCGCGAAACATGACGTCGCGTCGCTCTACGCGTTCGAAGAGAAATACCGGCGGCACCCTTTCGCGCTCGACGGCCCCTGCCCGCGAAGCGGCGAAGATATCTCGCAGGAGTACATTCCCGCCTCGGGGAGTCTCATGAAGTCCCTTGCCTGGTTTGCGGTTGTCGCCGTAGTACGTGAAGTCCCCTGTCGTGGGGTCGATGACGTCCGGCCAATCAATCTCGGCACCTGACGTGTAGAGCACCACGATCTGGACCGTGTGCTTGGCGACGCTGCCCTTGAATCGGAATCCGCCCTGGTTGCCGACAGGCAACAACTTGCCAATGGCGTCGTCGCCCGCATTCCCTCGCCGGCCACCCTCGTAGACCCGGTCCAGGACAAGATCGGCCGTCGCCAACTCGCTGAAGTGGACCTTGCCGTCGGGCATACACGCATCTTACGAAGGCGGAAGCTCGGCCGTGCCCGCGCTCACGGATTTGGAGTACGCCGAGCCGCCACGTGGGCATGACCGCGGTGTCGGATCTGCCGACCGCGTGGGCGGTGTCCCGGTCCGCCGGCGACGCCTCTAGACTTCCGAACCAGACGCTTGGAAGTCGGCCGCCGGAGATCGGGGCCAAGCGAAGCCCGTCTGAGACATCCGTGCGCCGTCTGTCGACACCACACGTACGACGCGTGGCGGTCTGATCGTTGCGACCACTTCAAACTGGTCCGCTCCCGGTCTTCTCTCGACCGCCGCGGGCCGACGACGGCGCCACGGTCACCTCCCCAGGCAGGGGCAGCGCATTGACACTAGATGCACTGCCCCTGACCAGGATGTTGTCTAGCCATTCGCGCGGACGAGCGGGACTCACAGGGTCGCCGGGTGTGGGAAAGCTCCTCGTACCCTCTCGAAAGCGGCGGCGACTCGCAGACCTCGCGCATCATCGAAGCGCGGGGCAACAATCATCATCCCCACGGGCAGTCCGTGGGCAAAGCCCGCAGGGATCGATGTTGCCGGGTGTCCGCTGACATCGAAGGGCGCGGTATTGGCCACCATATTCAGGGCCTCGGTGGCGTACGTCTCCGGATCAGCAGAGTCATCGATCAGCTTGGCCGCAGTGAACGGGATGGTCGGCAGGACGAGGACATCGAAATCGGCGAGCGCCCGGTCGTACGCCGCGATGAGCGACGGGACGAGGCGACGGGCCTTGGCATACACCGAGCCCCCGGTGGCCAAGAGGCTGTAGCGGCCGGTAATGGCCAAGGCGCGGACGGAGTCGGCAAGCCGGTTGGCCTCCTCGAACCGTTTGCGCCCGAAGTACTCCATGATCGCCGGGTCGTAATAGCCGTCCGCATTGAGGCCGTAGCCGTTGCCGTCAAGCATCTGGTAGGCGCCGCCGTCGGTGGCGATCACGTTCCACAGGTCCATGGCCACTCCCCTGTGCCACGGCACGCTGACCTCCCCGACCCGGATCCCCAGCTCACCGAGCGATTCCGCAGCGCTCCGTACGACGGCATCGACCTCCGGATCCGAGGTGCCTGGGATGCCGAAGCCCTCGGTGAGGATACCGACCTTGAGGTTGGCCACATCACCGGCGATGGCGGCAATGTAATCCTGTGGCTTCCGGGCGTTGTGCTGGCGGGGATCCAGGCCGTCGGGCCCCGCGATCACCGACAGCGTCGTGGCAATGTCGGCAACAGTGGTGGCCATCGGGCCGATGTGGTCGATAGTGCGCTCAATCGGGAAAGCGCCCGTGTAGGGGACGAGAGAGTGGGTTGGCTTATGGCCGACGACGCCCGTCCAACAGGACGGCATTCGGATCGATCCGCCCTGGTCACAGCCGATGGCGATGTCGACCTGGCCGGTTGCGAGGAGGACGGCGGAACCGCTTGACGAGCCTCCCGCGGAGCGCGAGGGGTCCCAGGGGTTCTTCACCGGATGTGGCTTGGATGTGAAGCTTGCCCCCGACAGGCACAGGTCCTCGCAGACCGACTTGCCCCGGATGGTGGCTCCCGCGGCCAGCAGGCGGGTGACGACCGTCGCGTCCTCCTTGGACACGAATCCCTCAAGAGTGTAGGAGCCGTTCGCGAGCGGAAGGCCGGCGACCGCGACATTGTCCTTGATCGCGAGGGTCTTGCCCGTCAGAGGCCCCTCCCCGGTCGGGGGGATCTCGGTCCTGACGGCCCAGGCGCCGTAAGGGTTGTCGGCCGGGGTGATGACGGGCCGGTCGACGGTGGGGATCTCGATGGTCTCGTCGTAGAGGGTGTTGACGTTGTCGTACGAGGTGAGCGAGCCGTCGGTGAGGCGCCCGAAGGCGGCGACCTCGTCGGCACTGAGCTTGTACCCGTGGGCGGTCGCGGCCGCCTCGATCTGCTCGGCGGAGGGACGGGGGATGGGCATGGTTACTCCTTCATCAGAGGTCAACGGGGGCGGAGTGTCACGGCGTGGGGGTCACCGAGAGGTGACGGAAACGTCACTGGGCAGGTCGTAGACCGGGCAGTCCGCGACGCCGATGGTCGGGCGGGTGATGTCCTCGACCTGCTTCTGAGCCTGACCCGGATCGGTCACCCAGGTGCGGTAGAACTCAAACGGGCACTCTGAAGCGCCCTTGGCGCCGTCGCCTCCGTTCCAGACACCTGTGTAGCCGCGGTGAAGGAGCTTGAAGAGGTGGTTCTCGGACTGGTCGTTCCGACGGGCATCGCGGATCTCGGGCAGGGAAAGCTGGGCGTACTGGATGCCGTACTCCTCCTCGCCGGTCTCGCCGAGCGTGCGGCCGTCGAAGCCAACGACGGCCGAGTGACCGAAGTAGGTGTAGACGCCGTCGAATCCGGTGCAGTTGGCGACGGCGACGTAGACGTTGTTGGCCCACGCCATCGACTTCGCCATCATCACCTGCTGGTCGCGGGAGGGGTACATGTAGCCCTGACAGCGGACGATCAGTTCCGCACCCTGCATCGCGCAGTCGCGCCAGATCTCGGGATAGTTGCCGTCGTCGCAGATGATCAGGGACAGCTTGATGCCCTTGGGACCGATCGAGACGTGGGTCGTGTCACCCGGATACCAGCCCTCGATGGGGGTCCAGGGCAGGATCTTGCGGTACTTCTGAACAATCTGGCCTTGATCGTCGATGAGTACCAGAGTGTTGTAGGGAGGCTTGCGGGGGTGATCCTCGTGTCGTTCGCCGGTGATCGAGAAGACGCCCCAGACGCCGGCTCGCCGGCAGGCGTCGGCGAAGATGTCGGTGACCGGACCGGGCACGGTGGTGGCGGTCGCGTACATCTCGGATTCGTCGTACATGATGCCCGAGGTGGAGTACTCGGGGAACACGATCAGGTCCATCCCGGGCAGACCCGACTTGACGCCCACGACCATGTCGGCGATGGCCCGCGCATTGTCGGTGATCTCCTCCTGCGTGTGCAGGCGAGGAATCTTGTAGCTCACAACGGCCACCCCGACCGTGTCGGAGCTCGAACTGATGTCTCCATGGCGCATGGCGCTCACCTCTCATGTCAGATGCTTCTGAATGAAAGTAGATGCTGCCAGATGGAAGTTTCAGCAGTGTTTCGATGCTCCGGAGGTTCGTCCGACTCGCCGTTCGCCGACGGCCAGACCGCTCAACCATCGCCAGGAAGAGCCGCCCAGGTTCGGGACGTGAGCGGTCACCGCTGGGTCCAGGAGCCGATCACCGAGAAGTCAAACCCCTCTGCCTCAGCCAGGTACATTCGCTGCCTCGCCTGGTTTCCCACGAACGAGACGATCCCTCGTGGGCCTTGGAGTCGCAGGCCATCTACGGCTCGATCTGTGTCGACGACGGCTGTACCACGGGCTCGTTCGACGAGCGACTTCACCGCGAAGATGCCGTCGTAGCACGACTCTGATGGAGCGCTGAGTGGCGGGGCGCCGAGCCCGAACCGCCTCGTGTAGTTCCCGACGAACTCCAGAGACTCCGCTGTCGCCAGGGTCCGGAAGTAGCCTCCGGTCGAGAAGAGGTTCACCGTGGCCTCGAGTCCGCCGGCCATCAAGATGTTCTCCTCCATCAGCGGACTCAGCCGGGCAATGCTGCGAGGCAGACCCCGCGCGGCGAAGGCGCGGTTGAAGTCAACAGCGTTCTGCCCGACCTTAAGGATGAGCACCCCGTGGCAGGCGAACCGGGGCAACCGGTCAAGCACCCGGGTCTGAGCGGCAGGATCGGTCGTCGATTCGTCACCGAAGAACGCTGCACCCATGATGTCGATACCGAACTCAGGGGCCACCCGACGTAGGGCGTGGTGGGTCTCGCGTGGCCACACATAGTTGTCGCCAACGACCAGCCACCGTCTCAGCCCACGCTCACGAGCGAGGATGCGCAGGGCAGGGAGGATCTGCTCGATCGGCGTCTCACCAAGACAGTAGATCCCGCTCCGCGTCTCCGCCCCCTCGTATACAGGCGCATAAACGTAGGGAACCCGTCCGCCGACGACCGGGGCCAGACGATTCCGGAGTGAGGACACGTGCCAACCCGTCAAGGCGTCGATCCTCCCGAGGGCCAACAGATCCGACACCGCGGCGGCGACCTCGGTTGGAGTCTTGCCGCCGTCAATGAACTCGAGCTCCACCTCCTGCCCAAGGATCCCGTCGGCATCGTTGATCTCTGCGGCGGCGAGCTGCGAGGCGGCCTGTGCCGACGGGCCGAAGATCCCTCCGGCCCGCTCGAAGGGTATGACCACACCGAGTCGGAACAACATGCGCTTCCTTAGGGGAACACCGTCGTGGAACAGCGTCGCCGGGCCATCAGGCTTCTTTGCGCCGCCACGACCGAATCCACGGTAGCGGCGGCTCATTGCGACCACGTGTCGCATCCGTGTCCTTCCATGCAGTCGACGAGGGCTAGGGCCACACGAACGCTAAGGTGATGCCTGTGACACCAGAGCAAGCGTTGGCACCGCAGGAGCCAGCAGCCGGCGCCCGGGCACTCCAGGACAGCGTGCGTCGTGCGATCGTCCGCGGACGAATGCTGGCTGATCTAGTCCGGCCAGTTCTCGCCGCCGAGGACCTGTCCTTGGAGGGATGGCTTGTACTCACCTCCCTGGCCGACCAGAACGGGCTGATCATGTCCGAGATTGCCGAACGCACCCTCGGTAGCAACGCCACGCTCACCCGTCACGTCGACGCCCTCGCACAACGTGCGCTCGTCTATCGGGAAGTGGTCCCCGACGACCGTCGCCAGATCGCCATCCACCTCTCCCAGCGGGGAACGGCGTTGGTGACGTCGATGACCGAACGCATCGCAGACGTCGCTCGCAGGCTCGACCAGGACATCTGACAGTCCGCCCTCGCTCTCCCCTTCGTGACCTACGGCCGTAGATGCCGGCGGTGTTACACCTACGCGACAGTTAGGCCCATCTGGTAATAACTGCATGCCTCCGCCCATATGCTTCCTTTTGAAAATAGTTTGCCGGCTCCCGCCAGGGACTGGCAAAGCCTGTTGAAGGGATGATGCACATGGAGGACGCACTGCTGCGATGCAGCGGGGTCGGCGTCGCATACGGCGGGCGCACTGTACTGCACGATGTCGATCTGGAGATCACCCCCGGTGAGGTGCATGTCCTCGTCGGTCCGAACGGTGCGGGCAAGACGACACTGGCAAACGCGATCACCGGTCACGCGCCGCTCAGCGCCGGAGAGATCCTGCTCAACGGCAAGCCGCTTGTGGGCCCGGTCTGGCGGCGAGCCCGACAGGGGATCGGCCGAAAGTTCCAGGTTCCACGAGTGTTCCCAAGGCTCTCGTCACGAGAGAATCTCGCCGTCGCCTCCCGCACTCGGAGCCTGCGTGACGCGCCCAACAAGGACATTGGACCGCATGGGGTCACGACCTGGGGACGCGATCTCAGCCACGGCGAACGGCAGCATCTCGAACTCGAGATGGTCCATGCGGCCCACCCTCGCCTCGTGGTGCTCGACGAACCGACTGCGGGCATGCATGTCGCCGACCGAGGACAGCTCGCCGAGACGATCCGCTCACGCGTCGGAGAGAGCACCTATCTCATCGTCGAGCACGACCTTGCCTTTGTACGCCAGGTGGCCGACCGGGTTTCCTTCCTGCACGACGGCGTTCTCGACCTCACCGGGAGCTACGAGGAGATCAGCGCCAATCCGGTCGTGATTGAGGCCTATCTGGGTCGACCAGTCGGTCGAGAGGGGGTCCGATGATGGCGACACCGATACCGGCGCTGGAGGTGTCGCGATTCGAGGTCGCTAGGGACTCGATGGATGTCATCCGCGACGTCTACTTCGACATTGCGCCGGGCGAGGCTATGGGTCTCCTTGGCCACAACGGCGCGGGGAAGACGACCCTCATCGAGGGGATCACCGGCCTGTTGCCTGCGCGGGGCAGCGTCCGCCTTTTCGGTGAAGAGATGGTCGGCTCACGTGGTTCGCGCCGGGCTCGGGCGGGACTTGCCCTGGTTCCCCAGGGTCGGAGGCTGATCGCGACTATGACTGTGGCTGAGAACCTTCAGACCGCCCTTCTCGCCCCCGTCGGCACTGGTCCCGAGGTCGACGTGGATGCCCTCTTCCCGATCCTCGTGGAGATGTCCCGCCGTCGCGCCGGACTATTGTCCGGAGGCCAGCAACAGCAGGTCGCCATCGCCCGTGCGCTGCTGCGCCGCCCGACCGTGCTGGTGCTCGATGAGCCAACCGAGGGCCTGGCACCGCTGATCATCCAGGAGATCGTCGACGTCCTCGTGCGCCTGAAGGACATGGGCGTATCGATCCTGCTCGCCGAACAACATCACCACGTCATCGCCGCCTGCTGCGACCGCTACATGACTATCAAGTCTGGCGAGATCACCGAAGCCGGCTCAACCTCCTCCGGAGCACTCGACGACTACGCGGCCGCGCTCTGAGCGACCGCGACGATCCACTCGTCATCCGGAGGACCCATCCGTCATTCATCCGACATACAACACGCAAGGACAATCATGAGGAAGACCAGAACACTCATCTCCCTGGGGCTCGTTGCAGGGCTCCTGGCGACTACGGCCGCCTGCGCCTCCGGGGGCGAGGATCCCGGCTCCAGAGACACGATCAAGCTGGGCCTCCTGTACTCGCTGACCGGCGACCTTTCGACGGTCGAGACCCCCATGCACGACGCCGCGCTGCTCGCCGTCGACGAGATCAACGCCGCCGGGGGGATTAACGGCAAGACCATCGAACCCGTCGTCGAGGACTACGCTTCCGACAACGCCAAAGCCGTGGAGAAGGCCACGAAACTCGTTGATGAGGATAAGGTTGTCGCCACCCTCGGCATGTACACCTCCGCAAGCCGGTTGGCGGTGCTGCCCAAGTTCCAGGAAACCGATTCACTGCTGCTCTACGCGGTCGTGACCGAAGGCCTCGAATGCAGTCCGAACGTCATCTACACGGGCATCACGCCCGCGCAGACTCTGGAGCAGACCATCCCGTGGGCCCTCCAGACCCTGGGCAAGAAGGTCTACATGGTCGGCTCGGACTATATCTACCCGCACACCGTCAACGCCATCGCCAAGAAGCTCATCGAGCAGAACGGCGGGGAGGTCGTCTCCGACGACTACTTCCCGCTCGGACACAGCGAGTTCGGCACGGCGGTCGACAAGATCCGCAACAGTGACGCCGATTGGGTCTTCTCCTCGCTTGTTGCCGGATCGATCCCCGCCTTCTACAAGCAGTTCCACGCTGCAGGGCTCGACTTCGATCAGATGCCGCTGGTGTCCTCGATCACCTCGGAAGCCGAGATCCAGGGCATGGGCGCTGAGAACGCCGTCGGCAGCTACACCGCCTCGTCCTACTTCCAGTCGATCGACACGGACGCAAACCAGAAGTTCGTCGAGGCGATCCAGGCCAAGTACGGAGCGGATCAGTTCACCGACCGCGAAATGGCCGCAGCATACAGTTCGGTCTACTTGTTCAAGGAGGCCGTGGAGGCCGCAGGCGACGACCTGTCGGCCGACAATCTCAAGAAAGTGTTCCCCGGAATCACGTACGAAGGACCGCAGGGAGCGCTAACGGTCGAGCCCAATAACAACACAACGATGAGCTCCTTGCTCGGCAAGGTCGGGTCCGACGGCCAGTTCGAGATCGTCAAGGACTTCGGAGAGGTGGCCGCAGATCCCTTCCCAGCGTCTGTGGTACCGAACCCGCCAACCTGTCCCACCCCGGTCGAGTGAGTCACCGGAACAGGCAGAGAAAGGGGTTCTGATGGGAACGCTGCTGCAGATCTTGTTTCAGGGCCTAGGCATCGGATCAGTGCTTCTACTTGGAGCCTTGGGCCTGATGATCATCTACGGAGTCATGGGGATCATCAACCTTGCCCATGGGGACTTCATCATGGTTGGCGCGTATGCATCCGTAGTGGTGTCGTCCGCCGGTCTATCCGTGCTGTCCGTCCCGGCAGCGGTGGTTGCCGCCGCCGGAATTGGTCTTCTGGCCGACGTTGTTGTGGTCAAGTATTTCTACAACAACCCCGTCGCCTCGATGCTGGGGACCTTCGGAATCGGGATGGTGCTACAGACCGTGGTCCTACTAGTCTTCGGGCCGGAGCTCCAAAGATCTGAACTACCGATTTCCTCGTCCGTCTCCATCGGATTTGGGCAGAGCTTCTCGGTCTGGCGCCTGATTCTGATCCTCGTGGCTCTGGCGACCGCCGCTTTGCTCGCCTATTTCATCGCCCGAACCCGGTACGGACTGACGATCCGACTGGTCACGGCCGATCGGGGGGTGGCATCTAGCCTCGGTATCCGTTCGACCACAACCAACCGCTGGACATTCGCACTCGGCTGCGGACTGGCCGGCTTCAGCGGTGCACTTGCCGCCCCGCTATCGAACGTCTCGCCGACCATGGGCGTCAACTATCTCGCCAACGCCTTCCTTGTTGTGGTCTTGGCCAAGTTGGGCGACGTACGATCCACAACCGCCTGGTCCTTGGGGCTCGGCTTAGCCCTCGCCACGGTCTCGACAGCGGCGGGCGACGTAATGGCCACGATCGTCGTGTGGATGCTGGCGCTCATCATCGTTGCGACACGCCGCAAGAGCCTCATCCCGGCGCGGGTGTGAGGGAGAGGAGGTACTCGATGTCCACGAAGACACAGGAAGTGGAACCGCAGGAAGCGAAGTCCGTTGTTGCCGATGCCGCAGATGAGGATCCGACCACCGCGTCGGCCCATCGGTTCGGCCCCACTGCCACCCCTAGGGCCCGCACGGCCGGACTCGTAGCGATCGCCCTCGCTGTGGCCCCGCTGGTGCTGGGCGACTACGGAGCCGGAATCCTCGCTCTCTACCTGCCCCTGGTGATCCTCGCCCTGAGCGTCGATATCCTGTGGGGGATGAACGGGGTCGTCTCCTTCGGCCACGCCGCGTTCTTCACTGCCGGCGCCTATCTCGCGGCCCTCATCATCGGTGGCCCGGGGGATGCCTCGGCCGGCACCCTCAACTATTTGCAGGAAGCCCCGAGCGGAGGGTCGGACCGGTGGGCCCGACTATTCGAGGCGCTGTCGGGCGTGGCTCCACTCGGGGTGCCGGTCCTCGCACTACTGCTGCCGACGGTTGCGATCGGCGCAGTCGGGCTGTTACTGGGCTGGGTACTGTTCCGCCTGCCCCAGCCTGAAGTCTATGTGCCACTGATGACCCTTGGTCTGGGCGTCATCATGACCACAAGTCTTGTCGGTATCCCGTTTCTCGGCGCCAGCAATGGCCTGTCGAATATCCCCGCCCTTCTCGCAGATTCCCCGATTGCTGGTGGAATGGGTTCCGGCACGAGCAGGTACGTTGCGAACCTCGTGGCCCTGTTGGCCGTTTATGCGGCGTACTGGTTCTTCCGCAAATCAATGGCGGGGAAGCGGTGGCTGGCCTCCGGCGACGAACCTCTTCGGCTGGATTCGCTGGGCTATCGGACTCAACTCATCCGCGCCGGCGGGTTCGCAGCTTCGGTGGCGCTGGCCGCACTCGCCGGAACGATGTCCGTTACCACGACCGGGTTCGTCGCACCCGGCCAGGCCGCCGTCGGTCAGTCCGCGATGATCCTTATCTGGGTCGCTGTCGGCCGGCCGGGCGGGTTCTTCGGGCCACTCATCGGAACGCTGCTGATCCAGGTGGGATCATTTCTACTCTCAGGCATCCTGCACAACAGCTGGCAACTCGTGCTCGGTCTCGTACTCATCAGCGTGGTTGTCTTCGGCACGAGGTCCAGTGCATGGCGAGCGCGACTGCGCCGCCTGTTACCTGCCGACCGGCTTGTCCGACTGGTCCCCTGGGAGACCGGCCGTCGCTGACGAATGACGCTTGAGCCCGGTGTGGCAGTACCCCGTCGTGGGTACTGCCACACCGGCCATATCCCCGTCTCCGCGCGCCCACGCCAACCATGTGTTCCCAGGGGCGGAGACTGGCAGGAACTCTCCGCGCCACATCCGCCACTCGGAGAGCGTACCAGCCGAAGGCTCTGTCCAGAAGGAACCACCGCGTTCTCGGGTTCCTTCGGGCATGTCGCGAAGCGTCGCTGCCGGGCAGGCCGGGCCCGAACGTCGCCGAAGTGGACGGGCGCCGGCTGGACCGATACGCTGCGACGACGATCAACCGCCGGTTGGTGGCGGTCTCGGGGTTGTTCACGTGGGCGGGACTGCGGGACTCAGCGAGACGGAATCCGGTGCCGCGGGGCAGAGAAGCGCGATGGTGGATGAGCGGGGAGCGGTCGGGGATGCTCGCTCATGCCGTCTGACGCCCCGCAGCGCGGTCCGCGCTGCGGTTGCGGGAACTGCGGGCAGTTGCCGGTCAGGGCGTCACCGCAGGACGCGGCGACGCTGGTGGGGGAGTCTGCGGACCTGGCGACCGGGCGATCGCGAGGCTGACGCTGTGGTGCGGGGTGCGGTCGATGGAAGTCCTCGGCCTCCACGTGAGGGATGTCGACATCGGCGGCCGCTGGGTCACGGTCACCGGGAAGGGCTCGAAACAGCGCCGCGTCCCGCTGGATGCGGACGTCGCGTCGGTGATCAATGTCTACCTCCTCGCCGAACGCCCCGAGTCAGACTCCGACGTGTTGTTCCTCGTCGGGAAGGGCCCGCGTCGGGGTGGCCCGTTGACAGCGGCCGGGTGGCGGACCGTGTTCCGCTACCTCCGGGGCCTGACCGGCCTGGACCACAAACGCCTTGCCTGCCGCGTCGTCGCCGAAGGCTCCTCGACACTGGACGCTGACGGGCGGGTCGACGGGTGGTTTGCCGACGCCGACCGGCGACTTGCCGCCGCTTTGACCGAGCATCCCGACAACGAGCTGGCCGCCCTAACGCTGCGGCCGCAACGCGCCTGCGGGCTGCGGATCGGGGAACTGCTCGACCTCGAACTCGACTGCGTCCACGAGCTCGACGGGAACGGGGCCTGGCTGAAGGTCCCGGTCGGCAAGCTCGCCACCGAACGCGTGATCCCCCTCGATCCCGAGACGCTCGAGGTGATCGACCGGGTCAGCCAGACCCGCCCCCCGGCCGACCGCTCCCGCATCCCCGCTACCGGCGGCCCGCCGAGTTCCTGTTCACCTACCTCGTCGCAGGCTCACACAGCAAGGCGTCCGCTGCGAACTCAATTACGCCAGCGAGAACGCCAGGCTCGGACACGTCACCTCCCACCAGCTACGACACACCTACGCAACCGCGCTGGTCAACGCCGGCGTCTCCCTGCAAGCACTCATGGCACTCCTCGGCCACCAGAGCGCGGAGAGGAGCCTCGGCTCTACCTGAACGATATTGAGACTAGCCGGGTTGGGCGGTGAACGTCCCGTCGGTGGCCATGGTCAGCGCGGCGGCGGCCGACCAGCCGTGCCGCAGGTAGCACGACGGGCGGCACCGGTCGGGGTCGATCGCACGCATCGCGGCCACCGCGTGGCGCCATCCGTGCAGGTTGCCGTGGGCGGCCCAGAATCCGGCCAGGTCGACCAGCGCCGTGATCGCGCTGCCCATGACGTCCGCGGCGTCGTCGGGCGCGGCCAGGGAGAACACGATCACGTCGGGGCGGGCAAGGTCGAACGGCTCCGGCACCCCCAGGTCGATCAGCGCCCGCGCCGTGTACCGGTGGTGGCCGGGGTCGTCACGCGGGCAGCACACCGCCACCGTGGCGGGTGTCCCGGCCCCGCCGGGGCCGGGCCTGGCGGCGTCGATGCCGACCGCGGCCAGCCAGCCGGCCAGCTCGTCGGCACGTTGCGGGGTGCCGGTGAGGACGACGGTGGGAACCGGGGCGGGAAGCATGCGGGTGAGGACGTCGAGGATGAATCCGGCGCCGGCAGGCGGCCCGGGTACGGTCTGGCGGTCGGGCACAACGGTCTCCTGGTGCTCCGCCCGGGCACCAGCCCCCCGACCCCGGGCACGATCGACCCGGATGGCGTCGACGGTCATCGCGGCGTTCCCCCGATCGCCTCGGAGGTGTCGGTGACCCACATCCACCCGTGCGTCCACCGGTGCGCCTGGGGGCTGCGGGCCCGGATCCGGGTCAGCCCCGCCTTGTCGGCGGCCCCTCGTACGGCCGGGGTGGACGGTGCCCAGTACATCACCGGGCCGGTTCACGCAGCATGAGCAGCCCGTCGGCGGCAAAGCGGGCGGCCTGCTCGACCCGTCGGCGACCCTGGCGCCGGGCCAGTGCATCGCCTCGCCCGACTCCCACCACGACGGATCCGGCCACCCGGGGATCCTGGAGGCGATCAAGCGGGCCATCGCCGCGTCGGCGCCCTGGCGACCACGCGACCGGTCAGTCGGCTGCGGCCAGGGCCAGGCTGGCATCGGCCGACCCGGACACATCGACCGGGCCGGGCCGCAGCGTCCGGCAGAACCCGGCCAATGCCGGTATGACCGTCGCGGCAGCGCCGCGCACCAGCAGCGGGGAGGCGAAAGGACTGGTGTCGCCGATGCCGAACTCGTCGGCGAGGATGTCGCGGGCCAGTTCGGCGACCAGCCAGGTGCGGATCGCCCGGACCCTCTCCCAGGACAGGATGACGCCGAAGTGGTCGGACAGTTCGCCGGTGGTCGGGATGTCCTCCGCGGTCTCGGCGAGCTGGCCCGACCACAAGAAGTCGGGGGCGCCTGCAAACCACCCGTCGACCCGCCCGTCGGCGTCCAGTGTCCAGGGGCCTTCGGCGAGGACGCGGGAGGCGAGGCGTTTGCGGTCCAGGCCGGTCAGGCGTCCGGTGCGTCGGGCCCCCACACGGGTGGGGCGTGGACGTCGTTGGCGGCGGGCAGGTTTCCGCCTGCGGTTTCGGGCTGGGTCAGCAGGCGGTCGACGTGATGTTGCTCGTGGAGGAGCACGCGTCGACGGTCAGCCTGGTGCTGATCGGCGTCGCGGTCCTCGCACCCCTTGTGAAGGGCCTGATCGAGCGCCGGCACCGCCGGGCGCGGGACGCCGATCCGCCACCCGCGGACTGAGCCGCGGTCGGCCCGCCACCCCCCGAACGCCTCGCGGGCACCCTCCCGGTACAGGGAGGCGAGCACGTCCTGGTCGAGCGACAGGGTCCCGTTGAAGTCGAAGATCCCCGCCGCGGCGGTCGCCAGACAGGCGTCGAGGGAGTGGCGGGCGTCCGGCACGAGGACATGCCGAGGGGCATCCGCACTGCCCGGCGCACCGGATGGCGATCGTCACCGCCGTTCACCGCCGTTCACCGGCCGGCTCGGCAGCCGTCATGGCCGCTGGATCCGGTCGAGCCTCCCGGCGGCCAGGGCCGGGACAAGCCCGGGGGCCAGCGGAAGCCGCGGGACCACCAGACAGTGCAGCAGGTGGTAGATGTCCTGCTTGCCGTTCCACACCACGTTGGAGACGGCGTTGTGTTCGTCGAGTTCCTGCCACCATGAGCCGGAGGCGCGGTCGATGAAGTGATCCCGGCAGAAGTCCCAGAACTCCTGGTAGCGATGCACGTAGGTCTCCTTGCCGGTCACCTGGTAGAGGGCGTACGCGGCGCCGATCGCCTCCACCACGACCCAGCGGATCCGAGCGCGGATCACGGGCCGGCCACTCCAATCCACCGTGTAGACGAACCCGGGTTCACCGTCCACCGACCAGGCATCGCGAATTGCCGCGGCGAACAGTCCCTCGGCATCCTCGGTCAGCCAGTCCGGCGCCGTCCGCCCCTCGGCCAGCAGCGCGGCCCGCAACTGCAGCAGCAGTCGCGCCCACTCGACCCAGTGCCCGGGGGTGCTGCCGAAGGCGCGAAACCGATCGGCGGGCGTGCTGCGGTGATAGTCCGGCAACGGCCGCCAGTGCGCGTCGAAATGCTCGTTCACCCGGTAGGCGTTGCGCCGGGCCACCTCGTGCACCATCACGGTGGCGATCTGCAGCGCGCGGCGCAGCCACACGTCGCGGCGAGTGACGTCGT
>CAZGWN010000039.1:0-33186 GCA_964528755.1 uncultured Propionibacteriaceae bacterium | reverse complement strand
CACCAGATTGACAAGCAGCGCCTCCCCGCAATTTCCACCGACGCCCAACCACGCCACGCGACACCTCCGAGGGACGCCCGGACTCGTCAACCAGAGTTGACTCCTCCACGTTCGTCAACTATGGTTGACGCATGAGTGATCCACACAGCACCACCGACCGGGCACTCGCCGACGATCCGGCCGAGGGGCTGCGCGCCGTCCGCGCGCTACGGGCCTTGTCCGACCGACTCGAGTACCTCCAGGTGCACCGGGCGCGTGACCTCGGCTGGACCTGGGAACAGATCGCGCACGCCCTCGGCGTCACGCGGCAGGCCGTGCACAAGCGGTACGGCCGGGACAAGGCCCGACCCGCAGCAGCGCAGTCCGACACGCCCCGGCCCGGGACCACCGACGATCCGACGACCGACCCCACGACAAGGAGCTGACCATGTTCGAACGTTTCACCACCGAGGCCCGCGACGCGGTGATCGCAGCACAGGAGATCGCCCGCGACGCCCACGCCACCAGCATCGACTCGCGCCACATACTGCTGGCGCTCCTCGTCCAACCGAACAGCCCCAGGATCCCCTCGGCCCTCACCGCCGTCGGCGCCGATCCGACCGCCCTGACCGCCGACGTACGCGACCACCTCACCTCCGATGACCTCGACGCGGAGGCTCTCGGCGCCATCGGCATCGACCTCGACGCGGTCCGCCGCCGCGCCGACGCCCTGTTCGGCGAAGGGGCGCTCGGCCGAGGGCCGCGCCGCGAGGGCCACCTGCCCTTCACCACCGATGCCAAGAAGGTGCTCGAAGTCGCGCTCCGCGAGGCCATCCGCCTGAAGAGCCGGAGCATCGACTCGCGCCACATCCTGCTCGGCATCATCCGCTCCGCGACGGACCCCGGGGCCCGGCTGCTCACCGAGGCACTGACCCGTACGGCCGGCCACGCCGACCTTGCGGCGCTGAGAGGGGAACTCGACCGCCCCTGACCCTCGACACCCGCCAGGACAGGATGTCTGCCCGAGCCCGGATGTGCGCCATGATGGGGGCGTGCGGGCGCGTACCTCACCGATGCGGACCATCGGTCATGCGATCTGGGTCGGGCCGGTCGTCGCGGTCGCCGGGGCGGTCGTCGTCTTCACGGCCGATCCTCACCTGCGCCCCGCCCCCGACGACGACTTTCCGGTCGCGGTCATCGTGGCGTTGTCGGCACTCGCGTTCAGCCCCGCCTGGGTAGCCCCGGTGGTCGCCGTGTCGGTGGTGGTGGGATCGGCCGCGGCAGCGGTGCGCGAGGTGGCTGCGCGGGCCCGGGCCGCCTTCCACGGCCGCGCAGCCCGGCTCGGGTTACCCCTCGCGGCGGCGCTCGTCGTGCTGGCCGGCATCGCCGCCGGCGCCGTTCTCGGGGGCCGGCCGGCGCGGGACCCCTGGGTCGTGCTGGCACTGGCCGGCTGGGCCGTCGTCACCGGTGCGGTGTCGTGGGGCCTGGGCGGGCGCCGGTCCACGAGGGACGACGAGCCGCCCACGCCCCTGGGCCGGCGGGCGGCGTGGTGGTGGTTGGCCGCCATCGAGAGCGCGGCGGTGGCGTGGACCGGTGCCGTGGTGGTGTGGGTCATCACCTTGACGCACCACACCGCCGCATCGTGTGCCTCGCTGCTGGGCGTCCCCGCGGGACAGGCCGTGGTCGAATCGTCGACCTTCCCCCCGCAACAGTGGTGCGTGTCCGCGGACCGGGTATACCCCCTGCTTCCGACCTGGCCGCTGCCCGCTGTCGTGACCGGTTTCACCGTCGCGGCCCTCTGCGCCCTCATGGCCTGCTACTGGAGCGAACTCGCCGCGGCCACGGTACGCACGCACCGGGTCCGGCTGGGCGCGGGCATCGTCGGGGCGCTGATCCTCGTCGCCGGGGCGTCCGGAGTGGCCTGGGCGTCGAACCCGAGGCCAACGGCGGACGTGGCGGCGGCCGCCCGCTCCCGGATCCCTTCGCCGGCGCCCACGGCCGCGCCACCCGCGCCGACGCGTACGCCCACGCCGCGGGCCACACCCACGCCGACCATCGACGGGATCACCGCCGACCTCAAGCGGATGAGCACGATCGCCCGCGACACCGGCGGTCCGGACCTGACCTGGACCCGGCCCCTGGCCGTGGTGGCGGAGGGCTGCACCGACGAGGCCGGCCGTACGGGCAACAGAGTCACCCTGACCGGCCGGTTCACCACTGGGGATCTGGTGCATCCGCAGGACAACCTGGAGTTCTTGTCCGTCACCCAGGAGAACGAGACGGTCGCCAAGGCCATCGTCGACGCCTGGACCGCCGCTGGTCTGACCGGCGAGCCCTGGCCGCTGCACGGGGAGTGGTGGGCCGGTTCCCCCGGCGCCGGCCTGTACGAAGCCCACATGGGGTTCGAGGGAGGCGCCGGGGACATCACCGTCACCGGAGCGTGCGTCAACCGGAGGTGAGGTCGGGGCCCGGCCCGACACCGCTCAGCAGCCCGACACCGCTCAGCAGCCCGTCACCGCTCAGCAGCCCGTCACCGCTCAGCAGAACGCCGACACGCCGGTGATGGCCCGACCCACGATCAGCGAGTTGATCTCGTAGGTGCCCTCGTACGTGTACAGGATCTCGACGTCGCCGACCAGCCTGGCGACCTCGTACTCGGCGAGAATCCCGTTGCCGCCGAGCAGCGAACGCCCGCAGGCAGCCGATTCGCGGGCCAACCGCGTCGCGGTCGACTTGGCCAGCGCGGCGTGCACCATCGCGAAGGTCTCCTCGTCCTGCAGCCGGGCCAGTTGGGCCATCAGGGTCAGCGAGGCGGCGGCGTTGCCCTGGATCCGGGCGAGCTGCTCCTGGACGAGCTGGAATCGGGCGATCGGGCGGCCGAACTGGCGACGTGCCAGGGCGTACCCCCGCGCCCGGTCGAGGATGGCGAGCTGGACGCCGGCGGCCTGCCAGCCGACCCAGGCACGCGAGTTGCGCAGCATGACATTCGCCGCGGCGAAATCAGCGGCGCCGGGGATGAGGCTGTCGGCGGGAACTCGGACCGCGTCGAGGACCAGATCCGCGTTCTGCATGATCCGCAGCCCCATCTTGCCGGTGATCTTCGTGGCCGTGAACCCGGGCGTGCCCGCCTCGACGAGAAACCCCTTGACGGCACCGTCAGCGGTGTCGCGGGCCCACACGATGGCGAAGTCGGCGAACGTCCCGGCGCCGATCCAGCGCTTGCAGCCGTCGATCACCCAGGAGTCGCCGTCGCGAGTGGCGGTGGTGGCCAGCCCGCCGGCGATGTCGGAGCCGTGGTCGGGCTCGGTCAGGGCGAAACAGCCGACGTTCTCGAACCGGCGCAGGCCGGGCAACCACCGCTGCTGCTGTTCGGGTGAGCCGAGGGCGGCCAGGAGATCGACCACCAGCTCGTTGTGGATGCCGACCAGGGCGGACAAGGACACGTCGGCGCGGGCCACCGCGGCGTACGCCAGACCCCGGAAGAGCCGCCCGACGCCCGGCGCGACGAGATCCCCCAGCCCCAGCTCGGCCAGCATGGGCAGCAGGTGGAAGGGGAACTCCTCACGGTCCCAGTACGCACCGACGATCGGGCGGACCTCGGCCTGCAACCGGGCGTCGAGTTCGGCGAGGCGGCGCCGCTCCGGGTCGGGCAGGAGGCCTGCGACATCCATCAGGTCGGCGTCGGGCAGGGCGCTGACTGAGTCAGGGGACTCGCCCCGGACCGGGGGCGACGTGAGTGTCGACATCAGGGATCCTCTCGGCCGGCGGGCGCCTCGATGCGCCTCGCCATCGGCGTGACCTGTGCCATACAGTAGGCGGCCGGTCGGCGTTCCGGGGACGTCCGGCGGGATCGATCCGGCGCCCCTCCCCTGCGCGGATGCACACGGACCGTGACCCGGGCCGACACCCGGGACGTACCGGGGTCGGTTCCCGTTCGAGACACAGCCTGAAGGGACTGCCCGTACGTGTCCTGCGCCTCGTACGTGTCCCGGCGCACCCCCGCCGTGCGTCATCGCGCGACCCCGGTCCGTGGCCCGGCACACGCCTCCTGGCTACGCTCGCCTGTGACACGCATCACAGGGTCGGCAACGGTGCCGCCCCCGACCGTCGAGGAGCACCATGATCCCCACCATCAGCCCGGCGACAACGCGGTTCCGGGCCGCCCGCGACCGGCTCATCGCCCTGCGCGAGGACTACCGGCTCGCGCGCGACACCTTCGAGTGGCCCCGCTTCGAGTACTTCAACTTCGCCACCGACTGGTTCGACCACCTGGCAGCCGAGCCCTACTCGCGCGACCGGGAGGCGCTCGTGATCATCGGGGCCGACGACACCGCCACCCGTCGTACGTACGCCCAGATGGCCGCCCGGTCGAGGCAACTGGCGGCGTGGTTCCGCGCCATCGGGATGCGTCGCGGCGACCGGGTGATGCTGATGCTGGACAACCAGGTCGAGCTGTGGGAGACGATGCTCGCCTGCATCCGATTCGGCGCCGTGATCACGCCGACGACGGTGATGCTCGGCCCCGCCGACCTGGCCGACCGGACCGCCCGCGCCGACGTCGCCTGGGTGGTCGCCAACACCCGCGACGCGGCGAAGTTCGCCACGGTTCCGGGCCGGTTCACCCTCCTGCAGATCGGCGACGAACCCACGGCGACCGGCCACCCGACCCTGCCGTGGCAGGACTCGTGGAGCGCGCCCGCCGAGTTCGTGCCCGACCGACCGACCCGCGCCGACGAGACGCTGCTGCTCTACTTCACCTCGGGGACCACCTCGCAGGCCAAGCTCGTCGAACATACCCACACGTCCTACCCGGTCGGGCACCTGTCGACGATGTACTGGATCGGGCTGGAGCCCGGTGACGTCCACCTCAACGTCGCGGCGCCGGGTTGGGCCAAGCACGCCTGGTCGAACCTCTTCGCGCCGTGGATCGCCGGCGCGACCGTCTTCCTGACCAACTACACCCGCTTCGACGCCGACCAACTGATGGCCCGGATGGCCCGCGAGGGGGTGACGAGTTTCTGTGCGCCGCCGACGGTGTGGCGGATGCTCATCCAGGCCGACCTCAGCCGGCTCACCACGCCGCCGCGCAAGCTCGTCGCGGCCGGCGAGCCGCTCAATCCGGAGGTCATCGCCCAGATCGAACGCGCCTGGGGCACCACCATCCGGGACGGCTTCGGCCAGACCGAGTCCTCGGTGCAGATCGCCAACACGCCCGGGCAGCCGGTGCGACCCGGGTCGATGGGCCGCCCACTGCCCGGCTTCGACGTCGTCCTGGTCGACCCGATCACCGGCCGGGCCGGCAACCACGGCGAGATCTGCCTGCGGCTCGACCCGCGCCCGGTCGGCCTGACCCCCGGCTACCACGGCGACCCGGAACGCAACGCCGAGGCCTTCCGCGACGACCTCTACCACACCGGCGACATCGCCGAACGGGACGGGGACGGCCGGATCACGTACGTGGGACGCAGCGACGACGTGTTCAAGGCCTCCGACTACCGGCTCTCCCCGTTCGAGCTGGAGTCCGTCGTGATCGAGCACGAGGCGGTCGCCGAGGTGGCCGTGGTCCCCTCCCCCGACCCGATCCGGCTCGCCGTGCCCAAGGCGTACGTGGCGCTGGCCCCGGGCTGGGAGCCGACCGCCGCCACCGCCCGGTCGATCCTGGCGCACTGCCGCACCGGGCTGGCGCCGTACCAGCGGATCCGGCGGCTGGAGTTCGCCGAACTGCCCAAGACGGTGTCGGGCAAGATCCGCCGGGTCGAGCTGCGCGCCCGCGAGCAGGAACTCCACCCCGACGGCGGCGCCACGGTCGCCGGGGCCGAGTGGTCGGATGCGGACTTCGGGACGCCGGCGCGGGAGTGAGGGACCGGGGGTGAGCCGGCGGGACCACCGGCCTGACCGACCGACACCAGCCGACCTGCCAAAACTACATCAGCAGCCCTGCTAAACCGACACCAGGAGACCGGTCGGGTGGCTCTACCCCGGACCCTTTCCGGTTGTGGGTCATAGGGCAGCCCTATGCCGTCCCACGCGGACCCGTCCTCTCACGTAATGGCGGGCGTCGGCATAGGGGAAACCTATGACAGGTCTTCCGAAGGGTCCCCCCACGTACGACACGCCGACCCACGACGGGCGGCCACCGACGGGACGCCTGGTTCCGTTGCTCATGTATCCGCTGACGGCCGGCGAGCTCGAGAACTCACTCTCCGCCGTCACTCTGCTCGACCGGCTCTTCGCCACCGAGCCGGTCCCCGGTCCGCTGCCGAAGGGGATCCCAACCTCGCGGACTACGCGGGGATGGCGGGCAGGGGCGACTCTCCGGCGGTGGTCGGGCTCGGCGACCTGGCGAGATCGGCCTGGTACGACGGCTACGTGGACCAAGTCGTGCACCACGACGTAGCCGCCCTCACCGATGCCGGAACTGCGGCTCGCGCTTCTCGACGAAGGCGGCCATCCCCTCCTTCTGGTCGACCGACGCGAAGGCCGAGTGGAAGACCCGCCGCTCGTAGTGGATGCCCTGCGACAGGGTCGTCTCGAAGGCCTCGTTGACGACCTCCTTGGCCATGATCGCGGCGACCTTCGACTTGCGGGCGATCGTTCCGGCGATCTCGATCGCCGCCTCCGGGAGCTCGTCGGCCGCGACGATCCGGGCGACCAGTCCGGAGCGCTCCGCCTCGACGGCGTCCATCATCCGGCCGGTGAGCACCAGATCCATGGTCTTCGCCTTGCCGATGGCCCGGGCCAGCCGCTGCGAGCCACCCATCCCCGGGATGACACCGAGGTTGATCTCCGGCTGGCCGAACTTGGCGGTGTCGGCGGCGATGACCAGGTCGCACATCAGGGCCAGCTCGCAGCCACCGCCGAGCGCGTACCCGGACACCGCCGCGATCACCGGCGTCCGGACCCTGGTGAAGTCCTCCCAACCGGAGAACCAGTCGGACAGGTACATCGTGGTGGCGGACTGTTCGGCCATCTCCTTGATGTCGGCGCCGGCCGCGAACGCCTTCGCCGACCCCGTGACAACGATGGCACCGATCCCGGCGTCGGCGTCGAAGGCCCTCGCCGCGCGGACCAGTTCGGCCATCGTCGCGCTGTTGAGCGCGTTGAGCGCCTTCGGGCGGTTGAGAGTGATCACCCCCACCCGGTCGCGGGTCTCGACGAGGATGTTCTCGTACGTCTCCGACATGGTCCTCACTTTCCCGAAGCTGCTGACGCGGCGGTGATGCCGGCGCCCGATTCGGCGCGGATCCTCACAATGATGCCGGAGAAGTCCTGCCCGGCTCCCTCACCGGCCGCGAACTCACGATAGATCCCCGCGGCCAGCGGGCCCAGCCTCGCCGCCACCCCGGTGTCCTCGATCGCGTTGAGAGCGAGCCCGAGGTCCTTGGCCATCAGTCCGCCCATGAACCCGGGTCGG
The DNA here is from genome assembly GCA_964528755.1 of uncultured Propionibacteriaceae bacterium. Taxonomy (GTDB): domain Bacteria; phylum Actinomycetota; class Actinomycetes; order Propionibacteriales; family Propionibacteriaceae; genus Raineyella. The sequence goes on along the minus strand of CAZGWN010000039.1, from coordinate 25,793 downwards.
TAGTCGCGGTTCGCCGGGCTCGTCGGCACCGGCCCGGGGACCGGGCAGTTCGTCGTCAGCGCCCAGCACTGCCCGGACGAACGGGCGGCGACCCGGTACAGCGCCTCGTGGGACAGGCCGAGGGCCTCGCCGAGCACGAACGCCTCACTGACGGCGATCATCGAGATGCCCAGGATCATGTTGTTGCAGATCTTCGCGGCCTGGCCGGCACCGGAGTCGCCGCAGGGCACGATCGTGGCGCCCATCACCTCCAACAGCGGGCGTACCCGCTCGATGTCGGCGGCCTCACCGCCGCACATGAAGGTCAGCGTGCCGGCCGTGGCCCCGCCGGTCCCGCCGGAGACGGGTGCATCGACCGCCCGGTGGCCGGCGGCGAGCGCCCGGTCGTGGGCGACGCGGGCGTCGGCGACATCGACGGTGGAGCAGTCGACGAAGAGCGTTCCCGGGCGGGCCGCGCCCAGCAGCCCGGCAGATCCGGGCTCCCCGGTGCCGTACAGGTCGAGCAGGATCCGCCCGTTCGGCAGCATGGTGAAGACGACATCGGCATCCGTGACGGCCTGCGCGCTGCCGGCGACGGTCGCCACGCCCGCCTCGCGGGCGGACGCGCGGGCCTCCGCCGAGACGTCGTGCCCGCGCACGGCGTAGCCGGCGCGGACGAGATTGGCGGCCATCGGGCCGCCCATGTTGCCCAGGCCGATGAAGGCCACGGTGGGTGAGGTCATGGGTTTCCTCCGAGGATGGGGGGTACGCGGTCGCGTACGCCGGGGTGGGACGGGTTCAGCCGCGCACGGCGGCGGCGGGCAGGCCGACGTCGCCGGCGGCGAGGCGGGGTTCGACGATCCGCGGATCGGCCGGCGGGGCGAAGATCGTGGCGACGTCCTCGGCGGTGACCTCCGCCAGGGTGGCCGGCCGCCAGCGGGGGGCGCGGTCCTTGTCGACGAGCTGGGCGCGGACCCCCTCGACGAAGTCGTGGGTGCGTTGCATGGCCACCGAGACGCGGAACTCGGTGTCGAGCGCTTGGGCGAGGGTCTGCCCGGCGGCCCGGCGCAGGGACTCCAGCGCGACGGAGAGCGCCAGCGGACTGTTGCGCCGGATCCGGGCCGCCGCCGTACGAGCCCAGGAGCTCTCGCCGTCGCGGCGGGTCAGGTCGTCGAGTCGGGTGAGGATCCCGGCGACCGTGTCGGCCGTGTAGGCGGCCTCGATCTGCGGGACCAGTCTCCCGAATCCGCCCGGCGCGGGGCCGGCCGCCTCCTCGATCAGCGCGAGGTCACCGGTCCGGCACAGGGCATCGGTCAGATCGTCGAGCCGGCCGGCGGGGACGTACGCGTCCGCGAGCCCGACCTCGATCGCCTCGGCGGGGCCGACGTGGGAGCCGGTCAGCGCCAGGTGCGTGCCGAGGTGTCCGGGCCGGCGGGTGAGCAGCCAGGAGCCGCCGACGTCGGGCACGAACCCGATGCCGGTCTCGGGCATGCCGACCCGGGTGCCGTCGGTGACGATGCGGTGCGACCCGTGGGAGGCCAGCCCGATCCCGCCGCCCAGCACGAGCCCGCGCATCAGCGCCACGTACGGCTTGGGGTAGCAGGAGATGGCCAGGTTGAGGGGGTACTCGGCCGCCCAGAACCGCGCTCCCGCCAGCCCGCCGGCGAGCGCGTCGCGCTGCAGGCCGATGACGTCGCCGCCGGCGCACAGGCCGCGTTCCCCGGCGCCGGTGAGCAGGACGAGCTCGACCCGATCGTCGTGGCGCCAGTCCTCCAGCGCGTCGGCAATGTGCCGCACCATCGGCATGGTGAGGGCGTTGAGGGCGGCCGGCCGGTTGAGGGTGATCACCCCGGCCCGACCGGTCACCTCGGTGACCACCTCCGGTGCAGGCTCCTCGGGGAGCACCGCCGGTGCGGTCACGACTGGTCCCCGAGCGGCATGGCGAAGCTGACCCCGGAGCGGATCCCCGACGGCCACCGGGAGGTGACGGTCTTGGTCCTCGTCCAGAACCGGAACGCGTCGGGCCCGTGCTGGTTGAGGTCGCCGAAGCCGGACGCCTTCCAGCCGCCGAAGGTGTAGTAGCCGATCGGCACCGGGATCGGCACGTTGATCCCGACCATGCCGGTGTTCACCCGGTGGGCGAAGTCGCGGGCCGCGTCGCCGTCGCCGGTCATGATCGCCACCCCGTTGCCGTAGCGGTGGTCGCTGGGCAGGGCGAGCGCCTCCTCGTAGTCGGCGGCCCGGACGATGCACAGCACCGGGCCGAAGATCTCGTCGGTCCAGATCGACATGTCGCGGGTGACCCGGTCGAACAGCGACGGGCCGATGAAGTAGCCGCCTTCGTGGCCCGGCACGACCAGGTCACGACCGTCGACGACGAGGTCCGCGCCCTCGGCCACCCCGGCGTCGAGGTAGCGCCGGACCCGCGCGACCGCGTCGGGCCCGATCAGTGGCCCGTAGTCGGAGGTCTCGTCCAGCGAGGGTCCCACCCGCAACGTACGGATCCGGTCGACCAGCTTCGCCACCAGCCGGTCGGCGGTCTCCGCCCCGACCGGTACGGCGACCGAGATGGCCATGCAGCGCTCGCCCGCCGACCCGTACGCGGCGCCGATGAGGGCGTCGCTGACCTGGTCGAGGTCGGCGTCGGGCATGATGACGAGGTGGTTCTTGGCGCCGCCGAAGCACTGGGCGCGTTTGCCGAGGGCGGCGGCGCGGGCGTAGATCGACTGCGCGACCGGGGTGGAGCCGACGAATCCGTACGCCTGCACGCGCGGATCCTCCAGCAGGGCGTCGACCGCCTCCTTGTCGCCGTTGACGACCTGGAAGATGCCATCGGGCAGGCCTGCCTCGCTCCACAGTTCGGCGAGTCGCAGCGGCACGCCGGGGTCGCGTTCGGACGGCTTGAGGATGAAGGCGTTGCCGGCCGCGAGCGCGGGCCCGGCCTTCCACAGCGGGATCATCGCCGGGAAGTTGAACGGGGTGATCCCGGCGACCACGCCGAGGGGCCGGCGCAGCGAGTAGGTGTCGATGCCGCGCCCGACGCCGTCGGAGTGTTCCCCCTTGAGCAGATGCGGGGCGCCCATGGCGAACTCGACGACGTCCAGGCCGCGTTCGATGTCGCCGCGGGAGTCGGCGACGACCTTGCCGTGCTCCGAGGACAGCAGCCGGGCGAGGTTGTCGATGTCGGCGCGGACCAGGTCGACGAACCGACCGAGGATCCGGGCCCGTCGCTGGGCGTTGGTGGCGGCCCAGGCGGGCTGGGCGGCCTCGGCGATGTCGATCGCCTGGGTGACCTCGTCGCGGCCGGCGAGATCGACGACGGCCTGGACCTCGCCGGTGGAGGGGTCGTGGACGTCCCCGTACCGGCCCGAGGTGCCGGGCACGACGGTGCCGCCGATGTAGTGGTGGAGCTTGCGGGTCATGGGTGCCTCCGTGCGGTCGACGCTGACAGCGGGTGCTGCGTGCACTGTGTGGTACGTGCCACACCCTAGGGTCGTTCGCGGGGTGCCTTCCAGTGTTCCGGCGGGCCGAGATCGGGGCCCCCGAGGTGCGCCGGTGCACGGGGGTCGCAGGGTCCCGGCCCGGCTCAGCGCAGGTCGGGACGCCCCGTGCCCTGCTCCGGGAGCTGAGCGGGCGCGTCAACCCCTGGCACCGCGGCATCGCGTACGCCACCCACCCGTACGCTCCGGGTGATCGCGTCCCGGGCCGCCCAGCCCAGACAGATCACTCCGGCGGCCTCGACCATGACGACCAGCACGTTGAAGACGTTGGCGATGGCGCTGATCGCCAGTGGATCGTCGATCCGGTAGCTCAGCGACGTCACCACCACGCCGAGCGGACGCAGCAGCGCCTGCACCAGCAGCATGGCCCCGCCGACGATGATGAATCGGCGCGCCGGCACCGGTGGCAGGCGTAAGCCCCACACGAGGACGACCAGCGCCGCGCCGAGGGTGAGCGCCACCGCCAGGATGCTCACCGCGTCGGCGCCGGCCTCCATGGTCAGCGGCCTGTTCCGGCGTAGACGGTGGCCTCGCCCTCCGAGTCCAGGTCGAAGGCGGAGTGCGCAGCACGGACCGCGGCGTCGATGTCGTTCTGGTCGATGACCACCGAGATCCGGATCTCGGAGGTCGAGATCATCCCGATGTTGACGCCGGCCTCGGCCAGCGCCTTGAAGAACTTGGCGGTCACCCCCGGGTGGGACCGCATTCCCACGCCGATCACCGACACCTTGCCGATCTGGTCGTCGTAGAGGATCTCCTGGAACCCGACCGTGTCCTGGATCGACTTCAGGGTTTCGATCGCCTTGCGGCCGTCCTTCGTCCCCAGGGTGAAGGAGATGTCGGTACGGGAGGTGTCCATCCGTGAGACGTTCTGGACGATGACGTCGATGTTGATGTCGGCCGCGCCCAGGGCGGTGAAGATCGCTGCGGCCCGCCCGATCTGGTCGGGTACCCCGACCACGGTGATCTTCGCCTCGCCGCGTTCATGCGCGACACCGGTGATCAGCGCCTGTTCCATGCCTGGTCCTTTCTGCACGGTGGAGAGGTCCTTGACCCAGGTTCCCGGATTGTTGGTGAAGGACGACCGGACATGCACCGGCACATTCTCCCGGCGGGCGTACTCCACACATCGCAGATGCAGGATCTTGGCCCCGCACGCCGCCATCTCCAGCATTTCCTCGTACGAGATCTCGGGGATCCGCCGCGCGGTCGGCACGATCCGGGGATCGGCCGTGAAGACGCCGTCGACGTCGGAGTAGATCTCGCAGTGGTCGGCGCCGAGCGCCGCCGCCAGCGCGACCGCCGTCGTGTCGGAGGCGCCGCGGCCGAGCGTGGTGACGTCCTTGGTGTCCTGGGAGACGCCCTGGAACCCCGCGACGATGACGATGTCACCCTGCACCAGCGCCTTCTCGATCCGGCCCGGGGTGATGTCGATGATCCGCGCGTCGCCGTGCTTGGCGGTGGTGATCACGCCCGCCTGCGACCCGGTGTAGGAGCGGGCCGGCGCGCCGAGGTCGGACAGCGCCATCGCCAGCAGCGCGGCGCTCTGCCTCTCGCCGGTGGTCAGGAGCATGTCGAGTTCACGGGGGCGCGGCATCGGCGAGACCTGCAGGGCGAGGTCCATCAGCTCGTCGGTGGTGTCCCCCATCGCGGAGATCACCACGACGACCTCGTTGCCGGCCTGCTTGGCGGCGACGATCCGGCGGGCCACCCGCTTGATGGCGTCGGCGTCCTCGACCGACGAACCACCGTACTTCTGGACGATGCGGCTCATGCCTCCCCTTCCACGGACTCGGCACAACTGTACTGGCCGCCCCGCGTTCCGACCGGGCACGCCGACCTCCGGGACCGGCCCGAGAGCTCGGGGATCCGGGGGCCCGGGGAGCCCGGAAATCCCGGGGCAGACCGCCGGCAGGCATAATGTCTGCCATGACGAACAACGCCGGCTTCCCCGGCGAGGGCGACCCCTCCCAGGCCAGGATCGGCGACCAGGAACGCAACGCCGCGGTCGATGCCCTGTCCGAGCACTACGTGGCCGGGCGGCTCGACGAGGCCGAGTTCCACGACCGGATGGACAAGGCCATGGCGGCCAAGACCCCGGCCGACCTGGCGCCGCTGTTCGCCGATCTTCCCTCGCTCGATCCCGGTGCCCCCACCTGGCAGACACCGAATCTGCCCGCACCGTCGGCTCCCGCCGCGCCGGTGGCCCGCACCGCCGCCAGCCAGTCGACCATCGACCTGGCCAAGAAGATCCAGCCATGGATCTGGCCCGCGGCCGGCATCATCTTCGTCCTATCGGGATTCCACGCCTGGCAGATCTTCCTGGTCGCCACGGTCGCGCAGATCGTCATCAGCACGCTCATCGGGAACCGGAAGCACGGCCACGGGCACGGCTCGTCCTCCGACGGCGAGCCACCACAGCTACCGCCGGGGCCGACCGGGTCGCCGAGGGGCTGACCCCCGCACGGGCCGGCGACTCGCCGGGCGGGCCCAGGCAGGCGATCCTGGTCGCCCGGTCGGGTGGGCCCGGGAACGCGCGGCCGACCCGAGAGGGTCGGCTCCGGCGGGGTCGGGGTCGGGGTCGACAAACCCGGTAGGTCAACTGCCCTCGCAGGGGGTGACGTCCCCCCATTTCGGACTACCCACCGGTTTTGTCGACCGGCCACTCGACAAAACCGGTGGGTAGTCCAAGATCTCGGTACCTCAACGGTCCCGTACCCCCAATGACACCCCAGGATCCCTCACCTGCACGCCCGGCACCCCACTCAGACGACCCGCCGGACCCTCGCGTACCGCGGAAGCGCCGCCCGCCGGCGACCGGGGGGTTCTCAAGGCGCGGGCCCGAAGGTCATTCCCGGGGGGCGGGGGGGCGTAGACCCCTTCCCGCACCCCGCCTCCCGGGTATGGTCACGGTGGAGCCGCCAGGAGGGCCGTCCCCCCCGGGGACCGCCACCCCGCCGCCGGAGCCGGCCTCAGCCCCGCCGCGTCACGGTGAACGACACCCCGAGGTCGTCGATGGTGAACACGCGGCCGGCCGACCCCGGGACCGCCGAGTCGGACCCGCGTGTCCCCTCCGACATCGTGGTCGCCAGCACCTCCTCGGCGATGAACCCGGCGTGCGCCCGGATCGCCTCGGCGGTGGCTCGGCCGAGTTCACTGTCCTCGGCCCGCCAGACCAGGGAGATCCGGTCGGAGACGTCGAAGCCGGAGGACTTCCGGGCCTCCTGCACCTCGCGGACCACCTCACGGGCGACACCGGCGGCGATCAGTTCGGGGGTCAGCTCCAGGTCGAGCGCGACGGTCTCGCCCTGCTCGTTGAGCACCGACCACCCCTCGCGCGGCCGCTCCGACAGCAGCACCTCGTCGGCCGAGACCGACACCGGTCCGGAACCCTCCACCTCGACGACGGCCTGCCCGTCCCGCGCCAGGTCCTCGTGCAGCCGGCCCGCATCCGCCGCCGCGATCGCCGCGGCGACCTTCGGCGTCTGCTTGCCGAACCGCTTGCCCAGCGCCCGGAAGTTCCCCTTCGCCGAGTAGTCCACCAGGTCCCCCGCCGACCCGAACGAATCGATCGCCTCGACGTTGAGCTCGTCGGCGATCTCGGCCCGCAGCTCGTCGTTCAGCCGCGCGTGGCAGTCACCGGAGACGAGCAGGCGCGACAGCGGCTGGCGGATCCGCACCTTCGCCTCGGCCCGCGCCCCGCGACCCAGTTCGACGATCCGGCGGGTCAGCCCCATCGCGTCGTCGAGCCCCTCGTCGATCGCCGACTCGTCGACGCTCGGCCAATCGGTCAGATGCACCGACAGGGCGGCGCCGGGATCGACCGGCACGACGACCTGCTGCCAGACGTGCTCGGTGACGAAGGGCACCAGCGGCGCCATCACCCGGGTCAGCACGTTCATCGTGTCGTGCAGGGTGACCAGCGCCGACTCCTCCCCCGCCCAGAACCGGCGCCTCGACCGGCGGACGTACCAGTTCGACAGGTTGTCGACGAACGCCGCGATAATCGCGCCGGCGCGCTGCGAATCGAACTCCTCCAGGGCGGCGGTCACGTCTCGGACGAGCACGTTGGTCTCCGAGACGAGCCACCGGTCCAGCAACGGTCGCTCGGCCAGCGGCACGGACCGTACGGTCCCGTCCGGCCCGGTCGGGGACCAACCGTTCGCCCGGGCGTACAGGGCGAGGAAACTGGCCGAGTTCCAGTACGTCAGCAAGACCTTGCGGATGATCTCCTGGATCGCCGTGTCACCGACCCGCCGGGCGGCCCACGGCGACCCCGACGCGGCCATGAACCAGCGGACCGCGTCGGCGCCGTGCTTGTCCATCAGTGGGATGGGTTCGAGGATGTTGCCCAGGTGCTTGGACATCTTCTTGCCGTCCTCGGCGAGGATGTGGCCCAGGCACAACACGTTCCGGTACGAGTTCCGGTCGAAGACCGCCGTCCCGACCGCCATCAGCGAATAGAACCAGCCGCGCGTCTGGTCGGTCGCCTCGCAGATGAAGTCCGCCGGGTACGCCTGCTCGAACGCCTGCTTCGACCCGTCGGCGTACGGATAGCCCCACTGGGCGAACGGCATCGACCCGGAGTCGTACCAGGCGTCGATCACCTCCGGCACCCGCCGGTACTCGCCGTCTTCGCCGGGTCGGCTGAAGGTGATGGCGTCGATGAACGGGCGGTGCGGGTCGAGGTCGGACAGGTCGCGCCCGGCGAGGTCGCCGAGCTCGGCCAGCGACCCGACGCAGATCTTGCCGCCCGAGGTGGCGTTGACCCAGATCGGCAGCGGCGTGCCCCAGTAGCGGGTCCGCGACAGCGCCCAGTCGACGTTGTTGTTGAGCCAGTCTCCGTAGCGGCCCCACTTGATCGTCTCCGGGTACCAGGTGGTGGCCTCGTTCTCCCGCAGCAACGCGTCCTTGATCTGGGTGGTCCGGATGTACCACGACGGCTGCGCGTAGTACATCAGTGGGGTGTGACAGCGCCAGCAGTGCGGGTAGGCGTGCTCGTGCTTGAGCGTGGAGAACAGCAGTCCGCGCTCGGCCAGGTCGGCCAGCACCAGCTTGTCGGCGTCCTTGAAGAAGACCCCGCCGACAAGGTCCAGACCGGCGTGGAACCGGCCGTCCGGCCCGATCGGGTTGACGAACTCGATCCCGTGCCGCTTGCTGGACAGGAAGTCGACCTCGCCGAACGGCATCGCCTGGTGGACCAGTCCGGTGCCCTCACCGGTCGCCACGTAGTCCTCCAGCACGACGAAGAACGCGGTGCCGGGCTGGTCGACGGCGTCCAGCGGCCGCCGGTAGGTCCAGCCCTCCATCGACGAACCGGGGAAGGTCTCCACCACCCGCCAGTCCTCACCCAGGACCTGGGCCACGTTGTCCTCGGCGACGATCACCGTAGAGGTCCCGTCGGTGGCGGCGACGTACGTCAGGTCGGGCCCGACCGCGACGGTCGTGTTGGACAGCAGCGTCCACGGAGTGGTGGTCCAGATCACCAGGTCGGCGCGGCCTGCCCACGGTCCGGAGGTGACCGGGAACCGGACGAAGGCGGTGGTGTCGACCACCGTCTCGTAGCCCTGGGCGAGCTCGTGGTCGGACAGGGGGGTGCCGCAGCGCGGACAGTAGGGGGCGACACGCTGGTCCTGCGACAGCAGGCCCTTGTCGTAGATCTGCTTCAGCGACCACCACACGGACTCGACGTAGCTGGGCGCCATCGTCCAGTACGCCCGGTCCATGTCGACCCAGTAGCCCATCCGTTCGGTGAGCTCGCCGAACGCGTCGACATGCCGGGTGACCGATTCGCGGCAGCGCGCGTTGAACGCCTCGATGCCGTACGCCTCGATCTGCGGCTTGCCGTTGATGCCGAGTTCCTTCTCGACGGCCAGCTCGACGGGAAGTCCGTGACAGTCCCAGCCGGCCTTGCGGTCGACGTAGTAGCCCTGCATCGTCCGGAACCGGGGGAAGAGGTCCTTGAAGACCCGCGCCTCGATGTGGTGCGTGCCGGGCATCCCGTTGGCGGTCGGCGGTCCCTCGTAGAAGGTCCACCGGGGACCGCGTCGGGTGCGCTCCTCCGACTTGGCGAACACTTCGTTCGTGGCCCAGAAGTCGAGGATCCGGTGTTCCATCGCGGGCAGGTCGATCTGCGCCGGCACCGCCCGGTAGGCGCCCTCGTAGTGGCCGGCCTCCGCGGCCGCCACCGCTGCCCGTTCCGCGGGGTCACGTCGTGCGGCGTGTACCTCCGCGGGGATCTCCTGCGTCATGTCCATCCCTCGTCGGTGTTCTCAAAGCGAATGCCGGACGAAGGGACGAGCAGGGCCCGCGGTACCACCCTTCTTGACCGTACGGACATCCACCCCGATCCCGTACGGTCCACTTCCTTGCTCGTCGCGGCCGGTTCTAGTGAGTCGGGGCAGGCCCGAGGGCGTGTCCCTTCCGTTCTTCCGGCAGCTCCGGGGTGATGGCCCCATCCTCGCCGTGCGACGACAGCCATTGTAGGCGTTCCCCGCGGAGGTCCCGACCTCAGCCGAGCACGGCCTCCACCGTGACCGCGAATCCGTCCTCGTCACAGGCGGGGCCGACCTCGTCCGCGGCCGCCTTCACCTCGTCGACGGCGTTGCCCATCGCCACCCCGTGGCCGGCCCACACGAGCATGTCGAGGTCGTTGTGCCCGTCGCCCAGGGCGACGACCTGGTCGGGCCCGATCCCCAGCCGGGCACACAGCCGGGCCAGCCCCCAGGCCTTGTCGATCCCCGCCGCGGAGAACTCCAGGAACGGCGCGCCCGACCGGGTCGCCCCTACGCCCGGCACCTCCAGCCCGGTCCAGATCTGCCACAGATCCTCGGGGCCAAACTCCGGGTGCCGGGCGACCATCTTGAGATTCGGCGTGCCGGCAAGGCCGTCGATGCCGGCGACCTGCATGGTGCGCGGGTCGCGGTTGTGGTCGCCCCACGTTGCCAGTGCCGCGTACCCCTCCTCCACCAGGAAGGTCGCGCCGCCGTCACGTACGGCGCAGAACACGACCCCGGGGACGCGGGCCCGCAGCGCCGTGACGAGCGAGCGCTGCGCGGGGACCGGCATCGTCGCCTCGAACAGGGTGGCCGGGCCGGGTAGGTGCACGCCGAGGGCACCGTTGGAGCAGACCGCCCATCCGCCGAGCAGGTCGGCCCACTCGCCGAACGACGGGACCACGCTCAGCAGGCCCAGCGGCTGGCGTGCGGTCGCCGGGACGACGGCGACACCGGCCTCCCCTGCGGCGCGCAGTGCTGCCTGGTTGCGTGGGCTGAGCGACTTGTCCGTACGCAGCAGGGTGTTGTCCAGGTCGGTGGCGATGAGCCGGATCTCAGGCACCCAGCGACCTCCGGCCCTCCAACGCGCGGCCCAGGGTGACCTCGTCGGCGTACTCCAGGTCGCCGCCGACCGGCAGGCCGCTGGCCAGGCGGGACACGGTCACCCCGGTCGGTACGAGGAGCCGGCTGAGGTAGGTTGCGGTCGCCTCGCCCTCGATAGTGGGGTTGGTGGCCAGGATGATCTCGGTGACCACCCCGTCGGCGAGCCGGCCGACGAGCTCACGGATGTGCAGCCGGTCGGGTCCGACCCCGTTGACCGGGCTGATGCACCCGCCCAGCACGTGGTAGCGGCCCCGGAACTCGCGGGTCCGCTCGATCGCCACGACGTCCTTGGCGTCCTCGACCACGCACAGCACCGACGGGTCGCGGCGCGGGTCGGCACAGATCGAGCAGGTGTCACCCTCGGAGACGTTGAAGCACACGTGGCAGTGCCGGATCTTCTCCTTCACCTGGACCAGGGCGTCAACCAGCCGCATGACGTCCTGCTTGTCGGCGGACAGGACGTGGAAGGCGATCCGCTGGGCAGACTTCGGCCCGATCCCGGGAAGCTGTCCGAGCTCGCTGATGAGGTCCTGGATCGGGCCGTCGTAGATCGCGGCCACTCAGAAACCGAGCCCCATCCCACCGGCGAGCGGCCCGAGCTTCTGCTGCGCCAGGGCGGTCGCCTGCTGGTTCGCGTCGCGGAAGGCGGCCACGACAAGGTCGCCGAGCGTGTCGGTGTCGTCGGGATCCCATGCCTCCGGCTTGATCTCGACCGACTTCACCTCGCCGGCCCCCGTCATCACGACCCGGACCAACCCGCCGCCGGCGGTGCCGGAGACGTCGGTCAGGGCCAACTCGGCCTGGGCCTGTTGCATCTGGCTCTGCATCGCCTGGGCCTGCTGCATGAGCGCATTCATGTCGAACCCCTGCGGCATGCCGAACCCCTGGGGGTCGGAGCCCTGGGGCAATCCGTCGGTCATCGCGGTCCTTTCCACGGGTCGGCCGGTGACGTCGTGCCCACCCAGCGTATGCGGTGAACACAGGAAGTGGCGTAGGGGCTGTACCCGATTCGGCCCGGGGATTCCGGGCAGTCGGATCGCGCAACCACTATGGTGCGGCCATGTTCAGCTTCCACGATCTGGCCGTGCCGATCGTCGCCGCCCCGATGGCCGGTGGGCCGTCCACGCCCGAGCTGGTCGCCGCTGTTGCCCGGGCCGGTGGGCTGGGCTTCCTCGCCGCCGGCTACCGGCTGGCCGACGAGGTGGCCGCTCAGATCCGGGCGGTCCGGACGGCCGGGGCCGAGGCCTTCGGGGTCAACGTGTTCGTACCGGCGAATCCCGGACCCGGCGTCGCGGCCGTCGGGGCGTACCGGCAGGCACTTCGGCCGATGGCCGACCGGTACGGCGTCACGCTGCCCGAGCCGGTGCCCGACGACGACGGCTGGCGCACCAAGATCGCCCTGCTGGTGGACGATCCGGTGCCGGTCGTGTCGTTCACCTTCGGCCTGCCGGGGGCCGATGTCGTCGAGGCGCTGCACCGGGCGGGGAGCGCCCTGGTGGCGACCGTGACCGGTGCCGACGAGGCCCGGGCTGCGGCCGACCGCGGCATGGACGCCCTGGTCGTGCAGGGGCCGCTGGCCGGCGGGCACCGGGCGACCTTCGACGTGGCGGCGCCGGCGCCCGGCCAGAAGCTGGCCGACCTCACCGCCGAGGTGTCCCGCGCCGGCACCCTGCCCTGGCTGGCGGCCGGAGGGCTGATGACGGCGGTGGATGTCGCGGCGGTCATCACCCACGGCGCGGTCGCCGCCCAGCTGGGCACGGCGTTCCTGCGCTGCCCGGAGGCGGGAACCTCCGCGGTGCATCGGGCCGCGCTGGCCGATCCGCGCTTCGAGGAGACCGTGGTGACGAGGTGCTTCTCAGGGCGCTGGGCCCGAGGGCTGCGCAACGACTTCGTCGAGCGGTACGACACGCTGGCACCCGCCGCGTATCCGGCCGTCAACCAGGTCACCGGACCGCTGCGCCGGGCCGCCGCCGCGGCCGGGCATGCCGAACACACCCACCTGTGGGCAGGCGCCGGCTGGCGTCGCGGCCGCGACCTGCCCGTCAAGGAACTGATCGCCCACCTGGCCCCACACTGACCTCATGGTCAACGCAGGGCGCCCGGGGCCTCCCCGGGGGCTCCCCGGACCCCCGGGGGCTCCGCGGACACGCCGTGCCCGGCACCGGTGGATCCTTCGTGGAAGACCCCGCACAATCGACCGGCCCGACCGACCCGAACCGGGGCCGGCACCGCACCTCAGGTCGGCTGCCCGGGACCGTCCTGTTCCTCGACGATGAGCTCGGCGCCGAGGACGTCGACCAGGAGCCGGGATGCCGTGTCGTACGCGGCGACGACGGTGGTGTCGTTGTCGTCGTAGGCCGAGGCGTCGTCCGCCGGCGACGGATCCGTGGGGGCGGATCGCCCGGCCGCGGCCATCCGTTCGTACCGGCTGTGGCGGCGACCGTTCCGGGGCGGCGTCTCCGCGGGAGGGGCGACCGGCGACACGGCCTGCGGGGACGCGGGCCGAGGGGACGCGGGCCGCGGCGGCGTCTGCGGCGCCCTCGGTGCCGGGGCTTCCGAGATCCGGCCCGGGACCTCCGAGATCGGGGCTGCGGCTTCCGGGACAGGGACCGGCGCGGCGGAGGGCTCGGCCATGGGCCGGACGGTCGCGACGGCCTCCCGCGGATCCGGGGCCTCCCAGGGGTCCTCGGGCGGAGGCTCGTCCGCGGGCGGTTCCTCGGGAGGGGGCGCGTCGCGCGGTGGGACGCCCTGTGCCACCCGGTCCCGCGGTCCTCCGGCGGGCGGTGCGGACGGATTCTGCCGCGGGTCCTGCCGAGGGGTCGGCCGATCGTGCCGGGTGTCGGCCTCACCCTGTCGAGGGTTCGGCCGGGCCGCTCGGTCGTCGGGGATCGGGCGCTCGGGCCGCCGCGGCCGGCCGCGGACGCCGTCACCGGGCGCCGACGGTGGGCCGTCGGGACGCGGGGCAGGCCGTCCGCCACCGTGGCCGCGCCGGCCGGCCGAGGGATCGATGACCGTCTCGATCTGCAACACGGCCCCGAAGACCTCGGCCACCGCCTCGGCGAAGGCCTCCCGTTCCCGGGGCCGCTCGAAGCTGGCCCGCGCCCCGGGGGAGCTGAGCGCGATCGTGAAGACCCGGTCGACCAGGCTGACCGGGCTGGCGTTGCCCTCCAGCAGCACTTTCGTGAAGTTACGGACCCGCCCGACCGCGGCGAGCAGGTCGTCCCACCGGCCCAGCGCATCTGCGGTGGTCAGTTGGTGGGCCGAGGACAGGTCGGGCCGTCGGTGATGATGCTCGGTGGCCTCTGGACGTGGCGTGGCCTGGCGCGCCGCCACAGGGGGCGCCTCGGGCTGACGTGGCGTGGCCGGCCGAGGCGGGCGCGCGGGGCGGGACGGCACGGGATGTGCGACAGACTCGGCAGCGGAGGGCCGGGAGACCGGGGGCTGGGAAGCCGAGGGCTGGGAAGCCGGGGGCAGGGCGGAGTCCCCCGCCGGGGCCGGGTGCGCGGGAGACTCGGCGACAGATCGTGCCGCAGGCCGACGAGGTCGTCCGGTCGGCGCCGCCACGGATGTCGGGGCCGGCTCCGGCGCCGTACCGTTGTCGAGCCCACCGAGGTTGAGCCGCCGCTCGATCCGGTCGAGCCGGGCGTTGATCCCACGACCGGCCACATCCGCTCCCGGCAGCAGCACCCGGGCACACATGAGCTCCAGATGCAGCCTGGGCGCGGTCGTGCCGCGCATCTGGGTCAGCCCCTCGGCGATCACGTCGGTCGCGCGGGTCAGCTCGCCCAGCCCCATCGCCCCCGCCTCGGCGACGTACGTCTCGCCCTGCTCGGGGGCCACGTCGACGAGCCCGGAACTCAACGCGTCCGGCACCGCCGCGACGATCACCAGGTCGCGCAGCCGGCGCAACAGGTCCTCTGCGAACCGGCGGGGGTCCTGGCCGGCCTCGATCACCCGGTCGACGACGGAGAACACACCCTTGCCGTCCCCGGCGGCGAAGGCCGACACCATGTCGTCGAGCAGCGCCTCCGGGGTGTAGCCCAGCAGTCCGGTGGCGTGCTCGTACGTGACGCCGTCGGCCGACGCACCACCGAGCAACTGGTCGAGCACGGACAGCGAGTCGCGCACCGATCCACCGCCCGCCCGTACGACCAGGGGCAGGACGCCCGACTCGACCCGGATGCCCTCCTTGGCGCAGATCTCCTCTAGGTAGCGCCCCATGATCTTCGGCGGCACCAGGCGGAACGGATAGTGGTGGGTCCGGGAACGGATGGTGCCGATGACCTTGTCCGGCTCGGTCGTGGCGAAGATGAACTTGACGTGGGGCGGCGGTTCCTCGACGAGTTTGAGCAGGGCGTTGAAGCCCTGCGTGGTGACCATGTGGGCCTCGTCGATGATGTAGATCTTGTAGCGGCTGTTGACCGGAGCGAAGAAGGCCCGCTCACGCAGATCGCGGGCGTCGTCGACCCCGCCGTGGCTGGCCGCGTCGATCTCGATGACGTCGATCGAGCCCGGGCCGCCCGTGGCCAGGTCACGGCAGGACTGACACTGCCCGCACGGCTCGGCGGCGGGACCCCGCTCGCAGTTCAGCGCCCGGGCGAGGATCCGCGCCGAGGTCGTCTTGCCACAGCCGCGGGGGCCGGAGAAGAGGTAGGCGTGGTTGACCCTGCCGTTGGCCAGCGCCCGTTGCAGTGGCTTGGTGACGTGCTCCTGACCGATGACCTGGGCGAAGGTGTCCGGCCGGTAGCGCCGGTAGAGCGCCAGCGCCTCGGCCGGCGCGGGCGCGGCCGCCGCAGTGACCTCCCCCGCCTCGGCCGGCGGGTCGAAAAGGCCCGCCCCGATCTGGGGCGCGACGTCCGGCTCGACATCGCCGTCGGGGTCGTGCGCCACTTCCTCCGACGCGACGTCGTCGAGACCGTCGTCGGCCTCCAGGGGCTCGAACTCGTCGTCATCGTCCACGGTGAACACCCTATGCGGTGGCTCTGACAGCGTCCGCCGACCACCGCCGACCACCGCCGACCACCGTCGGCGGGCGCCGCTCAGCGGGTCGCCGCGCGGTAGGCCCGCCACCCGCCGAAGTCGGTGATCTCGCGCGCACCGGCCAGGGCGTACGGCTCGACCACGAAGCCGGCGACCCACCGGCCGTCCGCCACCTCGAGGTGACCGATCGCCATCGGGGTGGCCAGGGCGTCCACAAAGGCACCGAGAGCGGCCGGCGTGAGCCGCCAGAGCTCGACCTCGATGGAGGCCCCGGAGGCGCCGTCGCCCGCCCGCACCAGCCCGGGCTTCGGCGGTGTCGTGCCCAGATCGAAGAGCCGGTAGTGCGGGGCGGTGCGAGTGGTGGCGACGAGTGCTGCGCCGAGGTCGACCAACTGGTGGTTGAGGGGCTGGCCCGACAGGTGCGCACCGACGACGGCCAGCTCGAGACCCTCCTGGCTCACCGTGCCGCCACCACCGCGGCCACCGCGTCGGCGAGCGGGACGTCGGCGTACGCGGGACCGATGAGTTGCACGCCGAACGGCAGGCCCGAGACCTCCCCGGCGGGATAGGCCAGGGCGGACATGTCCAGCAGGTTGACGAAGTTCGTGAACCTGCCGAGGGTGCTGTTGACCCCGACCGGGTCCGCGGCGACCTCGCGGAGGGTGGGGTGCATGACCGTGGTGGGCAGGAGCAGCGCGTCGATCCGACCCCACAGCTCCTCGGCCCTCGCCCGGTGGATCTCCAGAGCGTCGAGGTCGGCGAACAACCGCCAGGCCGCCACCTCACCGGCGGCCAGCACGATCCCCCGTACCGTGGGATCGGTGTCCTCCGGATGGGCGGCGATGAACTCCCCGACGCCGGTGTAGCGCTCCGCCACGTACGCCCCGTCGTAGAGCAACCGCGCCGCGTCGAGCAGACCGGCCACCTCGACCTCGACGACCTCGTACCCGGCCGCGGACCACTCCCCCACGGCGGTCCGGTAGGCCTCGGGCCAGCCGGGCGCCAGGGTGCCGAGCTGCTCGGGGACCGCGACGCCGATCCGGCGCAGCGGCGCCCGATCACGCGCGGGGCGTGCCGCGAGCGGGTCGAGCCCGTCGGGGCCCCTCAGCACGGAGGCGGCGAGGCGGGCCCGGGCCAGGTCGGTGTCCATGACGGTGACGACGTCGATCGAGTGGCAGGCGGGGACGACACCGGTCCGGGGGCTCCAGCCACGCGACGGCTTGATCCCGTAGATGCCCTGGAACGCCGCCGGCACCCGACCCGACCCCGCGGTGTCGGTCCCGAGGGCGAAGTCGACGATGCCCAACCCCACGGCGACCCCCGACCCGCTGGACGACCCGCCCGAGATGCGTTCGGGGTCGGTGGCGTGCCGGACCGCACCGTACGGGCTGCGGGTGCCGACGAGGCCGGTGGCGAACTGGTCGAGGTTGGTGACGCCGAGCAGCACGGCCCCGGCCGCGCGGAGGCGGCCCACCACCGGCGCGTCCTCGTCCGGGCGGTATGCGAAGGCGGGGCATGCCGCTGTGGTCGGGACCCCTGCGACGTCGATGTTGTTCTTGACCGCGAACAGCGTCCCGGCCAGTGGAAGGTCCTCGCCGGCACCGACGCGGTCCACCACCGCGTCCGCGTCGGCGGCGACCTCGGCCTGCGGTCGCAGGGTGATGAAGATCTCGGGCCGGTCCACCTCGGCGATCCGGGCGTACGCGGACCGGACCCGGCGCGCGGCGTCCTCCCGGGAGATCATGCGGCCAGCGCCTCTCGGATGATCACCAGCGGGGTGCCCGGACCGACCTGGCTGCCCGGGTGGACGAGGATCTCCTCGACCGTGCCGGACGCGTCTGCCGCCACCGGGGCCTCCATCTTCATCGCCTCGACGGTGAGCAGCACCTGCCCGGACTCGACCCGCTGGCCGGGTTCCACGTCGATCCGGAAGACGTTCGCCGCGAACTGCGCCTCGACGGCGGTGCAGCCGACCGGGATCACGGCGTCGACGACCTCGACCTCCGCCTCCGCCGCGGCCGCCGCCCTCTCGAACTCCCCGCTCTCCTCCCAGCGCTTCCGCTCCTGGCCGAACGCCGCCGTCTGTCGGTGGTGGAAGTCCTCGATGGTCGCGGCGTGCTCGGCGAGGAACTCCTCGTACTCCGGCACCCCGAACGAGCCCTCCTCGATCTGCAGCCGCAGCCGGCCGGCGGCCTGGTCCGCCCGCAGCTCCAGGAGCTCCTCGGGCGTCACCGGGTACCACTTGATCCGGTCGAAGAAGCGCAGCAGCCACGGCACCCCCGGCTCGAAGGAGCCGCGCTGCTGGTGGGTGGACCAGACCTGCACCGTACGACCGACGAACTGGTAGCCGCCGGGCCCTTCCATGCCGTAGACGCACAGGTACGCACCACCGATGCCGACGGAGTTCTGCGCGGTCCACGTCCGGGCCGGGTTGTACTTGGTGGTGACCAGCCGGTGCCGCGGGTCGAGCGGCGTCGCGACCGGCGCCCCGAGGTAGACGTCACCCAGACCGAGCACCAGGTACTCCGCGTCGAAGACGGTGCGGAACACGTCGTCGACCGACTCCAGGCCGTTGATCCGGCGGATGAACTCGATGTTCCAGGGGCACCACGGGGCGTCGTCACGCACGCCGGCCATGTAGCGGGCGATCGCCTCGCGGGTGGCGGGGTCGTCCCACGAGAGCGGCATGTGCACCGTCCTGCTGGGCACCCGCAACCGGCGGGTCGCCGGCAGGGAGAAGTCGACGTCGCGGATCGTGGCGACCAGCGCCTCGATGTCCACCAGGGCCGGGTCGACGTGCACCTGCAGGGACCGGATCCCGGGGGTGAGCTCGATGACGCCGGTGAGCGCGCCGTCCTCCACCAGGGAGCCGATCTGCTGGGCCAGCGCGTGGATGCGCATCCGGGCGGCGAGGTCGAGCTTCATCTCGCCGTACTCGACCAGCAGGGCCACGTCGCCCTGACGGCGCACGGTCATCGACGGGAGGTCGTCGCGGCCGGCGTCGTACATCAACACCCCGCCGTCGACGACGACCGGGCGGTCGGCGACCGGTTCCTGCAGCGGCCGGTCCCGCAGCGTACGGGCCTGCGCCGGAGTGACCGGGACGAACCGTACGGTGTCGCCGGGCCGCAACTGACCCAGCTTCCACCGATTGCCGCTCGGCACGGACACCGGGCAGGTGAAGCCGCCCAGAGAGGGGCCGTCGGGGCCCAACAGGATCGGCATGTCGCCGGTGTAGTCGACCGCGCCGACGGTGTAGGGGGTGTCGTGGATGTTCGACGGGTGCAGGCCCGCCTCGCCGCCGTCGGTCCGGGCCCAGGACGGCTGGGGTCCGGTGAGCCGGACACCGGTCCGGGCCGAGTTGAAGTGAACCTCCCAGTCGTACGTGTAGAAGGTGTCCATGTCCTCGGGGGTGAAGAACTCCGGCGCCGCGTGGGGGCCCTCCAGGCCGGCGAGCGACCACCGGTCGGTGATCACCGGGCGGTCGGCGGGCGGGACGGCGCGGACGATGTGCGCGACCTCGGGGGTGGCCAGGGCGACGACGTCGCCGGTGCGCAGGGCATGGCCGGTGGTGCCACCGATCTCGCCGTCGGTGAAGGTCGCGGCCGAGCCCATCACCGGCAGTACGTCGAGTCCGCCCTCGACCAGCAGGTAGGTCCGCATGCCGCTGGTCGGGGAACCGATGGCGAGTTCCGACCCGGCAGGGACGCTGACCGGCGTCCACTGCTCCACCTCGGTGCCGTCGAGCAGGACCGGGGCGGGGGCCCCGGTGACCATCACCCGGGTCGGGGTGTGGAAGCGGAGCGTGGGACCGGCCATCGTGATCTCCAGGCCGGCCACCCCCTCCGGATTGCCCAGCGCCCGGTTGCCGAGCCGGAACGACAGGTCGTCCATCGGCCCGGAGGCCGGGATGCCGACCGGCCAGTAGCCGCGGCGGCCGGGCCAGTCCTGGATGGTGGTGAGCACGCCGGCACGGACCACCTCCATCCGGGCGCTGGCATCGGTGATGCGGGCCAGCGTCGAGGTCGAGTGGCCCGCAGCGAGCACCTCGGGGTCCGCGACGACCGAACGCAGCACGCCGAGGTTGGTGGCGACACCCTGCACGCGGGTCGCCGCGAGCGCCCGGCCCATCCGGGCCCATGCGTCGTCCCGGTCGGTCCCGTGGACGATGACCTTGGCGAGCATCGGGTCGTAGCTGGTCGACACCTGCGAGCCGGGCTCGATCCAGCCGTCCACCCGGACGTCGTCGGGGAACGTGACGGCGGTGACGGTGCCGGCGCTCGGCAGGTTGCCGAGATCGGTGTTCTCGGCGTAGACGCGGGCCTCGACGGCGACGCCCCGCGGCGTCATCGTGCCGGAGCGGGGCAGCGGCTCCCCGGCCGCGACCCGGATCATCCACTCCACCAGGTCGATACCGTAGATGGCCTCGGTGACCGGGTGCTCGACCTGGAGGCGGGTGTTCACCTCGAGGAAGGAGGCCTCCCCGCGTTCGACGTCGTAGATGAACTCGACGGTGCCGGCCGAGCGGTAGTCCACGGATGCGCACAACCGGGAGGCGGACCGCTCCACCATGGCCCGCACCGCGTCGGGCAGGTCGGGCGCCGGGGCCTCCTCCATCACCTTCTGGTGGCGCCGCTGCAGCGAGCAGTCGCGGGTGCCCAGGGTCACCACGTCGCCGTGGCCGTCGCCGAACACCTGTACCTCGACGTGGCGGGCGTGCCGGACGAGCCGCTCCAGGAAGACCCCGGAGGAGGCGAAGTTGGCGCCGGCAAGCCGGGTGACGTTGGCCCAGGCGGAGCGCAGCTCCTCGGCCGAGGAGCAGGCCTGCATGCCGATACCCCCGCCGCCGGCGGTGGCCTTGAGCATCACCGGGTAGCCGATCTCGTCCGCCCGGGCGACCGCCTCGTCGACGTCGGCGAGCAGACCGGTCCCCGGCAGCATCGGCACCCCGGCCCGTTCGGCCGCGGCCCGGGCGGTGTGCTTGGCACCGAAGAGTTCCAGGTGCTCGGGGTCCGGTCCGATGAACACGATCCCGGCCGCCGCGCAGGCCCGGGCGAAGTCGGCGTTCTCGGAGAGGAAGCCGTAGCCGGGGTGGATCGCGCCGGCACCCGTGGACCGGGCCGCGTCGATGATCGCGTCGATGGACAGGTAGGAGTCGGCCGCCGCCTCCGGGCCGATCAGGACGGCCTGGTCGGCCAGGTGCACGTGCAGCGCTCCCCGGTCCGCCTCGGAGTGGACCGCCACGGTGCGCAGCCCCATCCGCTTGGCCGTCCGGATGATCCGGACGGCGATCTCGCCGCGGTTGGCGACCAGGATCGTGTCGAACGACATCAGGCCGCCCCCTCCTGGATGACCATCTCGGCGCGCGACGGGTCGAACCCGTTGCACGGGTTGTTGATCTGCGGACAGTTCGAGACGAGCACCAGCGTGTCCCGCTCGGCGCGCAGGGACACCGACAGTCCGGGGGCGGAGATGCCGTCGACGATGCCGAGCGCGCCGTCGGGGTCCACCGGGACGTTCATGAACCAGTTGACGTTGGGAACCTGGTCGCGTTTGCCCATCCCGTAGCGCGACAGCTCGATCATGAAGTTGTCGGCGCAGGCGTGCTGGCTGTACGTGTGGTGGCCGTATCGCAGGGTGTTGGACTCCTTGGAGCAGGCCCCGCCGAGGGTGTCCTGGCGGGCGACGTCGTTGGCGACGATGGTGAGCAGCGCGTCACCCTCGTTCGACCGCAGGATGGACCCGCTGGTGAGGTAGACCGACTGCTGCTCCTGCAGGGTGGTCTGGAAGGAGTAGGCGCGGGAGGTGTCGTGGGCGTCGTAGCAGAGGAAGTCGACCGCCTGGTTGCCGTCGAGATCCACGATGGTCAGCACCTGGCCGGTCTTGAGCACCGCCGACCAGGGCCCGCGAGGGGCGACGGTCTCCCGGCTGAGGACGGCGCCGTACGCCGGATCGATGTCCTTCATGGTCTGCGTTCCTCTCAGGCGATGCCGCGGCAGGCGACGTACTCGGCGGTGTTGGTCAGGGCCCGGCGACCCTCCGGCGTCCGGGTCCAGAGGGCGTCCTCGGGCAGGGTCGGCCGGTCGCGCCAGGCGACGACCTCGAGTCGTCCACAGGCGTACGTCTCACGGGGATCCAGCGGGTGGGGGACGTTGGCGATCAGGACGATCACCGCCATCTCGGCGGTCAGCGTGACCGAGGACCCGGCGGGGGCGGAGCCCTCCCAGACCGGGTGGCCCTCGGGATCGATGCGCACGCCCTTGAAGAAGGACATGCTCGGCGGGAGGTCGCGGGGCGTCAGCCCGTGCTTGACACCGGCGAGCTTGAACAGTTCCCGGCCCGCCGGTGAACCACCGTGCGGGGTGCCGTCGCCGTACCGGGCCTCGTTGCGGGCCTTCGTGGAGGTGCCGTAGAAGGAGTCGTGGTGCCCGGAGGTGTCGTCGGCGACCGACATCAGAGCCCGGCCCTGGTCGGACAGGAGC
This sequence comes from uncultured Propionibacteriaceae bacterium, assembly GCA_964528755.1. GTDB lineage: Bacteria > Actinomycetota > Actinomycetes > Propionibacteriales > Propionibacteriaceae > Raineyella. The sequence continues at coordinate 3,473 of CAZGWN010000039.1, read as the reverse complement.
AGTTGGCCGGCCCCGGTGTAGACCTGCCACTGGACCTTCTGGGTGTCGGCGATGTTCAGCCGCTCCCAGGGCTCGGAGGCGTTGTGGACGAGCAGATGGGCGCAGGCGTCCCCGTCGAGGTCGGTCAGCCGCAGCTTCATTCCGCGCGCGAGGACCTTGTGGGTGTAGTTGCCACCGGCGACTCGTTCCGCCCAGACGACCTCGGCCGGATCGACCCCGTCAGGGATACGGTCGTAGCCACTGGCCGGGAGGAACGGCATCGCGTCGGCCGGCGTCCCCTCCTGGGCACGGGCATGGGCACGGGCGCCGGCCGTGGTCGCGGTGGTGGAGCCCTCATGGGCTCCAGGGTTGTCGGGCACGATTCCTCCTCGACGATCAACGTTTTTCTGCTGGTTGACAGAAACTTGGTGATTCCAAGAAAACCCCGCCCACATGACAGCCGGACGCCCACACCGTTACGGGTCCGTTGCAGCTCGCGGACCGCCTCCCTGCTACCGTCGGTCGCATGGCAGGCCCGGGACGACCACGGCTCACCGCCTCACCGACCGGCCGGGGGACGAGGAGCGACATCCTGGCCTCCGCGGCCCGCCTCTTCGCCACCGAGGGCTTCGCCGCAACCACCCGGGCGATCGCCGAGGGGGCCGGCATCCGCCAGGCGACGCTCTATCACTACTTCGCCAACAGGGACGCCCTGCTCGACGCCCTCCTGACCATCACCGTGCACCCCACCCTCCAGGTTGCCCAGACATTGGCGACGCACCCCGGGGCCCCGGCCGCCCGACTCTGGGCGATGGCGGTCTGGGACAGTCGCCAGTTGAGCGAGAGCGACACGAACCTGGGCGCCCTCTATCTCCTCCCCGAGGTCCAGCGCGAGGAGCACAGCGCCTTCCGTCGCAGTTGGCAGGACCTCAGGGACTCGTACGGCAGGCTCGCGCTCACCTGCCGGACCGGCCAGACCGGGGACGACCCGACAGCCCTGGGTCAACTGGCCATCGGGCTGGTGGAGAGCATCATCAACGAGCGTGGCAGGTCGGACACCTCCCGGACGGCCGCAGGGCCCGACGAGATCGCCGACGCCGTCGTCGTGCTGGCGACGCAGGCCCCGGTCACCGAGGCGACCCGCGCCGAGGGCAGATCCATCCTCGCCACGCTTCCTGTGCAGGCCGGCGATCCCACCCGCGGCCTGCCCGCCGACGACTGATCACGCGCCGCATCTGCGGGTGTTCGTAACACCAGCGGCCATTCCCTAACACGTTCGACCATCGGCGCCACCCCTACGGCAACATCCCCGGACCAAAATCTGTCAACAAGCAGAAATTGTCTGACGGGGGCCCGTCCCCCGACGGGAGGCACCATGATCATCTTCGGAGTGTCCCTCACGGTGCTCGCCGTGTTGGTCGTCGGAATAGCTGTCGCCAGGAAGATCGACGGGGACAGCGCGAACTATCTCGTGGCGGGCCGCCGACTCGGCGTCCCCCTGGTGAGCGTCTCGCTCACCGCAGCCGCCGTGGACTCCAACGCCACGGTCGGCAACACCGACCTGACCTCTCAGTTCGGCTTCTGGGCAGGGGCATCGCTCGCCATCGGCCTGGCGATCTGCCTGCTCCTCGCCGGGCTCTTCCTGGCCCGACCGATGAACCGCATGAACCTCATGACGCTGGGCGACTTCTTCCGCCTGCGCTACGGACGCGGCGTGGAGGTTGCGGCGTCGATCCTCATGATCTTCTCCTTCACCATCCTGCTCGCCGGCAACCTCGTCGCGGGCGGCTTCCTGCTCGAGCATTTCGCCCGGATCCCCTACGCCGTGGGGGTTGTGCTGATGGTGGTGCTGGTCCTCGCCTACACCGTGGGCGGGGGGCTGTTCTCGGACGCCTACACCGCCGCGATCCAGATGACGATCACCGTGATCGCCGCCGTCTCCCTGCTGATCTGGACCGTGGTCGCGTTCAACGGCCTGTCGATCCCCGAAGGAATGGGTCCGTTCGACCTGGAGCAGCTCACCTCGGCGGACGCCGGGGCGCCGATCAACTGGGCGACCCTGCTCTCGCTGGGCATCGGCGACCTGGTGGCCATCGACTTCATGCAGCGCATCTTCGGCGCGAAGTCCCCGCAGGTCGCCCAGCGTGCCTGCTACATCGGCGCCGGGGTCACGGCCGCCATCGGCACCATCTTCGCCCTGGTGTCCCTCACCGTCACCTCGGTCCTCGGCCTGACCGCGGACAACGGTCCCATCCTGTTCCAACTGCTGAGCGGCTACGCCCCGCCGCTGCTGGCCATCGTGGTCCTGTCCGGCATCGTCGCCGCCTCGTTCTCCACGGCCTCCGGCGCCATCCTGGCGACCTCGGCCGTGGCCGTCCGCAACGTCTTCGCGGTGCGCCGGATGGACGAGCGGGCTGCCGCCGAGGGCCGGAGGGACCCGCTGCTGCGCTGGACCCGACTCGCCATGCTGCCGGTCGTCGTGATCGGTTCACTGCTGGCGGTGCGGGTGAGCCAGACCGGCATCCTGCTCACGCTCGCCTTCGACCTGATGCTCGCCGCGCTCGCCGGCCCGTTCCTGATCGGCGTGTTCTGGAAGCGTCCCGGCCGGGTTGCCGCCGCCAGCGCCATGGCGGTCGGCGTCGTCAGCCGCGTCGTCCTGCTCGTCCTGACCCCCACCCTCTACGGCGTCCCGAACGACCTGCTCTACATCCCCAACTCCCTGCTCGGCGCCGGTGCCGACGGCTGGACGACGATCATCGCGGCGATCCTGGGCTTCGGGACGTACGCCGTCGTGGGGGCGCTCCGACCTCGGACCGTGGCCGAGGAGGCCTACGAGGCCACGTCGCACGAGGACCTGCACGAGGAGTCCGGACGGTTCCGCGTCCCGGAGGCGGTCGACGCCTGACCTGCGGCCCGGAAGCCTGAATGCGCCGGACGCCTGAATGCCCCGGAAGCCTGACCATGTGCCCCGGAGAGAACAACTCGACGGGGCAAGGAGGGGCCCCCCGCGCACCCGACAGAGCTCACTTACCCTTGCTGCCTTCCGACCCTGGGGGAGTTGGGCGAGGTAACGCCACACGGGGGACCTCCGGTCAGTCTAGGCCATCGCGCGGGCGTTCCCAACCGAACGGCGCTGCGGCGTCGGAAGCGGGTGGCTTGGATCATTGCCGCCAAAACCACTGCGCCGGGCCCACTGCCGCCGGAGCCCCTGCGCCGAAACCACTGCCGCCAGGCCCCCAGCGCCGGGCCCCTGTGACCGATACCGGTGGAAATTCCGTGGAAGACCACGCAGGATCCACCGGTACCGGTCGCAGGTGCCCGGGCGGGACGATGCCGGACGTACCGGTCGGGTGCCCGGGCGGGACGATGCCGGACGTACCGGTCGGGGGGCCTGCGTCGGTGAACTTGGCCAACCGTGTGACGTCCTGTACAGTCCTGCGACGGAGGATTCGCCTAGAGGCCTATGGCGCTCGCTTGGAAAGCGGGTTGGGTTC
>CAZGWN010000038.1:0-33615 GCA_964528755.1 uncultured Propionibacteriaceae bacterium | reverse complement strand
ATCGCGGGCCTGGCCGGAACCGCTTCGATGGGGCTCGGGGTCGTCCTCACCAAGCGGTGGGGACGACCCCCCGGCGTGTCGGCGGTCGGCCTGGCGGGCTGGCAGCTCACCGCGGGCGGGCTCGTCCTGCTGGTCCCGGCCCTGCTCATCGACGGCGTCCCGAGCGGCATCGACGGCCCCGCGGTCGCCGGGTACGTCTGGCTGGGCCTGATGGGAACGCTGCTCGCCTACACCCTGTGGTTCACCGGGATCCGTCGGCTGCCCGTCACCGCGACCGCGCTGCTGGGGCTGCTCTCCCCGTTGGTGGCCGCGACCCTCGGCGCCACGGTCGCCGGCGAAGCCTTGACGCGGATCCAACTCGTCGGCCTCACCCTGGCCCTGGTCGCCATGGTCGCGGGCCAGATCACTCCCCGCCGGTCCGCACCACCACCCCGCTCCGCGGGGCAACCTCCACGCCACCGGTGATGCCGGCCCCGGTCAGCAGGTCGGTCCCGGTCACGCCGTCGACCGTCCTCGTCCGGTCGGAGTGGTTGAGGAGGAACAGGTGGTCTCCCCGCCGTACGGCCTCGATCCCGGCCGGTGCCGCGGGCAGGTCCGGGGCCAGCCCGATGCGACGCTCCACCTCGGCGACCAGGTCGTCGCGCCCGTCGGCGTCCAACTCGGCGGCGAGGTACCAGGCCTCCCCCTTGCCGACGCTCCGCCGGGTGATCGCCGGCAGCCCGTCGACATCGACCCCCCGGAAATGGGCCAGGACGTCGGCCGCGTCCACCGCCACCCGTTCGGCCCACCACTCGCTGCGCAACTCACGACCGTCCCAGTCGACCGTGCAGGTGTCTCGTGTCGTCACCGCGCCGGAGATCCGCGCGGTGGTCCCGATCGCCTCTCCCTCGACCGGCCCGTCGCCGCGGGGCATGATGTCCAGGACCCGTACGCCGAGGAGCTCGGCCAGCGGACCGAGATAACCGCCCGGATAGGCGTGCCCGTCGTCGCGTAGGTACCCCGAGCCGTGGGTCACGACGACGGTCGCCCCCGCGTCCGCCGCGGCCGCCAGCGGCCCGGCCGCGCGATCCGCCCCCAGGAACAGGGAGGGGACGATGACGAGGTCGTATCCGCTCATGTCCGCGTCGACACGGACGAAGTCGACGGCGTAGCCGCGTTCGAACAGCGTGGCGTGCCACCGTGCGGCGGCCGCGAACCCGTCGCCGACGACCGGTCCGATGGCCGCGGCGATGGCCCACGCGTTCTCCCAGTCCCACACGATTGCGGTCCGCGACCGCACCCGCGATCCCCGGACCTCACCGAGTGTGGCCAGCAGGTCCCCGGTGTGGACCACCTCCGGCCAGACGGCCGACTCCCGCCCGGCATGGGACACCATGCCCGAGTGGAACATCTCCGAACCCGCCTCCGACTGGCGCCACTGGAACTGGCAGATGGCGTCCGCACCGCGGGCCACCAGCTCCAGGCTCCACAGGGCGAACTGACCGGGCCGCTTGGGGGCATTGCGGGGCCGCCACTGCACGGCCGAGGATGTCTGCTCCATCTGGACGAACGGGCGCCCCTTCCCCAGCGACCGCATGAGGTCGGCCTCCAGGGCCAGCGCCCGGGCGGCCCGCGGATCCGACGGGTCCGGATAGGTGTCGTTGCTGACGACATCCACCAGTTCGGCCCATTTCCAGTAGTCGAGCCACGGCAGCATGCCCATGAAGTTGGTGGTGATCGGGATGTCCGGGGTCGCCTCGCGCAGGATCCGTACCTCGTTCGCGAAACAGGTGAACAGGGCGTCGGCCGAGAAGCGCCGCCAGTCCAGCGTGTGAGCCGGATTGGCGAAGGTCGGCAGCGGCGCGGGCGGCATGATCTCTTCCCAGCTCCCGTAGTGCTGCGACCAGAAGGAGGTGCCCCACACCCGGTTGAGCTCGTCGAGGCTGCCGTAACGCTGCTCGAGCCAGACCCGGAAGGCCGCCCGCGACTCGGGGTCGAAACTCTCGGTGATGTGACAGGCGTACTCGTTGCCCACATGCCACATCGCCAGGGCGGGATGGTGCCCGTAGCGTTCGGCCATCGCCGTGACGAGACGTGCGCAGGCCGCGCGGAAGGTCGCGCTGCTGGGGTTGTACTGCTGGCGTGAACCCCACAGCAGGGTGGTGCCCTCCGCCGTGACCGGCAGCGTGTCGGGGTGTCGGTGCCCCATCCACGGCGGCGGCGACGCGGTGGCCGTGGCGAGGTCGACGGCAATGCCCGCCGCGGCGAGCCTGTCCATCACCTCGTCCAGCCAGGCGAAGTCGAAGACCCCTTCCGCGGGCTCCAGCCGCGCCCAGGAGAAGACCGCTGGCGTGACCATCGTCACGCCGGCCTCCTTCATCAGGGCGATGTCCTCGTCGAGGATGCTCGACGGCCACTGGTCGGGGTTGTAGTCCGCCCCGAAGTGGATTCCTGGGTATGTGCCGATCACCGCTGGCAACCTCCTTGTTGGCCTGAGCCGAGCGCCGGGCTCGCCGCCACGGCACCACCTGTCGATGCCAGAACCATACCTCAGAATGTTCACGCAACCACGCCAGCCGACAGACTCCTCCCGGAGGGCGGCTCCCTCCCCAACCGCCGTACAGTACGGTAGGAGACAAGGTCTCCCCACGGTGGCGAAACGTCGACACGGGGAGTACATTGTTTACGTAAACGCCCCGCTCGGCCAGAGCACCTTCAATGAGGAAGTAGACGGTGGAGATGACAACGATCACCCATGACGTCGCCGGGACCGGTGCTTCCCGCCCGGCCCCGAAGCTGAACAGACGCCGAAAGGACTGGCGGGGATGGGGCTTCGTGGGCCCGTTCGTGCTGGTCTTCCTCTTCGTGTTCATCGCGCCCCTGGTCTACGCGCTCGCTTCGAGCCTGTTCTCCTACCGGGCGTTCTTCGATGAGACGGTGTTCGTCGGACTGAGCAACTACCTCAAGCTCTTCGGTGATCCCTTGTTCTGGTCCGGGCTGTGGCGGGTGATCCTGGTGCTCCTCATCCAGGTGCCGATCATGCTGGCCATCGCGATGTTCCTCGCGATCGCGATCGACTCCGGGCGGCTGCACGGTTCCAACTTCTTCCGCCTGTCGGTCTTCCTGCCGTACCTCATCCCGACGGTCGTCGCGGCCCTGATGTGGGGCTTCATGTACGGCACGAACTACGGACTGGTGAGCCAGCTCAACGGCGCCTTCGACTGGCATCTCAACCCGTTCGCGAACCGCTGGATCCTCGCGTCGATCAGCAATGTCATCACCTGGACGTACGTCGGGTACAACATGCTGATCTTCTACTCGTCGCTGCGCACCATCAACACGAGCCTGTACGAGGCGGCCGCCATCGATGGGGCGAACGAGTGGCAGATCGTCCGCTCGATCAAGATCCCCCACCTGCGGGGGTCGATCGCCATCACGACGATCTTCTCCATCATCGGCACCTTCCAGCTGTTCAACGAGCCCAGCATCATGCAGAAGATGGCGCCGTCGGTGATCACGAACTCGTTCACCCCGAACATGTACGCCTACAACCTGTCCTTCAGTTCGGGCCAGCAGGAGTACGCGGCGGCGCTGGCCATCGTGATGGGCATCATCACCGTCGCGATCGCCTACGTGGTCCAGCTGCGCGGGTTGAACACCAACGAGGGAAGGGGCTGACGATGACCGCCACCACGGCACCACGGACCAAGGAATCGCGTCGCCCCCGCCGCGCGGTCGGCGTTCCCCGCGCTTCCCTACGCCGGTACGACCCGGCCGCCCCGCGGCGGAGCTGGCTCTTCACGGTGGTCACCGGCATCTTCCTGCTGTACGCGTTGTTCCCGCTGGCCTACCTGCTGATCAACGCCACGAAGACCCAGCAGGACTTCATCTCCACCTTCGGATTCGCGTTCGGTGGGCACTTCGCCCTCTGGGACAACATCGTCCAGGTCTTCACGTACAACAACGGGATGTTCACCCGGTGGCTGCTCAACACCCTGCTGTACGTCATCATCGGCGGCGGCGGTGCGGTGTTCCTGGCGGTCCTGGCCGGGTACGGGCTGGCCAAGTACCGATTCCCGGGACGTACCGCCGTGTTCATGACGGTGATGGGCGCCATCGCTGTGCCCAGCGCGGCACTCGCCGTGCCGACGTTCCTCATGTTCGCCCGGATGGGCCTGACGAACACACCGCTGGCCGTCATCATCCCGTCGCTGGTGGCGCCCTTCGGGCTCTACCTGATGTACATCTTCGCGTCGGAGTCCGTCCCGACCGAGCTGCTGGAGGCCGCCCGGATGGACGGCTCCAGCGAGCTGAGGACCTTCTTCCAAGTGAGCCTGCCGCTGCTCGCGCCCGGAATCGTGACGGTCTCCCTGTTCACCGCCACGACGACCTGGAACAACTACTTCCTGCCGTTGATCATGTTGAAGGACCAGAACTGGTATCCGCTCATCATCGGCCTGAACCAGTGGAACCAGCAGGCGTACATCCCGGGTGCGGAACCGGTCCAGAACCTGGTGGTGACGGGATCTCTGATCACCATCGTCCCGCTGATCGTCACCTTCCTCTTCCTGCAGCGCTACTGGCAGGCCGGTCTCTCCGCCGGCAGCGTCAAGGAATAGGCCCGCCGGGAGGGTCCACCTCCCTCGACACACTCGACTACTGCACGACAACGATGTTTGCGTATCAACGAGAAAGGCAGAAAATGCGATTCAGCACCATGAAGCGTGCCCTCGCGGGAATCACGGCCGTCGGGGTGACCCTCGCCCTGGCCGCCTGCGGCGGAGGTGGAACGCCGGCGTCGACGCCGTCCGCCGCCGCCTTCGACAGCAACAAGGAGTACAGCATCTCCGTGTGGACATGGGAGCCCACGATCCAGCAGGACTCCGAGGCCGTCAAGGAGTTCGAGAAGCAGTTCCCGAACGTCAAGGTCTCGGTCACCAACACCGGCGGCGCCGCCGACGAGTACACCGCCCTGTCGAACGCCCTGCAGGCGGGGACCGGCCTGCCCGATGTCGCCCAGATCGAGTACTACGCGCTGCCGCAGTACGCCATCGGCAGCAACCTGGCCGACCTCACCCCATTCGGCGCCGGTTCGCTGGAGGGCCAGTACACCCCGGGCACGTGGACCGCCATCAACCAGACGACGGCCAAGGGTGCCGCGGGCATCTACGCGCTGCCGATGGACTCGGGGCCGATGGCGCTGTTCTACAACGAGGAGACCTTCCAGAAGGCCGGCATCGATACGCCGCCCACCACCTGGGACCAGTTCTACGAGGACGCGAAGAAGATCCACGCCCTCGGTGACAACTACTACATCACCTCCGACTCGGGCAACGACGCCGGCTACCTGACCTCGATCATGTGGCAGCTCTCCCCCGGCGCCTTCAAGGTGGACGGGCAGAACGTCACCGTCGACTTCACCGATCCGAACTTCGCGAAGTTCGTCGAGGTGTGGCAGAAGCTCATCGACGAGGACCTGATCTCGACCTCCATCACCGGGTGGTCGGACGAGTGGTTCAAGGGCCTCGCCGACGGGACGCTCGCCTCGCTGCCCACCGGGGCCTGGATGCCGGCCAACCTGCTCGCCAACTCGGCGGACGCCAGCGGCAACTTCCGGGTCGCGCCGATGCCGTCGCTCGACGGATCGCCGGTCAACGCGGAGAACGGTGGCAGCTCGCTGGCCGTGATGGCCGCCAGCCCGGCCGACAACCAGGTCGCGGCCTACAAGTTCCTCGAGTTCGTCAGCAATGGTGACGGGGCGAAGCTGCGGGTCCAGGCGGGCAACTTCCCGTCGCTGCAGTCGACGCTGGACGACCCCGCCTTCCAGTCCTCGACCGGCGACTACGCGGCGCCGGACCTGCTGAAGTACTTCGGCAACCAGGAGTACAACAAGGTGCTGGCCGAGGGCGCGGGGACTGTCAACACCGGCTGGTCGTACCTGCCCTACCAGGTCGCGGCGAACTCCAAGTTCGCCGACACCGTCGGGAAGGCGTACAACAAGTCGGGCACCAAGCTCGCCGACGGTCTGTCCGCATGGGCGGATGCGATCGTCTCGTACGGCAATGAGCAGGGATACAACGTCACCAAGGTCGGCTGACGTCGCGCCGCCTCGGCCCATCGGCCGAGGGTGACAACGGGCAAGCCCACGGACCCGCAAGGTCCGTGGGCTTGCCCGTTGTCGGGCGACAGGTCGGCTACCGGGCCGGTGCCGCGGTGGACTGCCGGACGATCAGCTGGGTCGGCAGGACCTCGTGCCGGGGCGCGATCGCCCCGCGGAGCACGCCGTCGACCACCAGACTGGCCGACATGTCGCCGACGATGGAGAAGTCCTGGTCGATCGTGGTCAGGGGCGGCCACAGATAGGCCGAGTCCGGCGCATTGTCGAAGCCGACCACCGAGACGTCACCCGGAACGTCCTTCCCCTGTTCCCGGAGGGCGCGGATCAGGCCGATGGCCATCGAGTCGTTCGCCGCGAAGACCGCCGTGACGTCGTCCCGGGTGGCCAGCATGCGGCCGGCCGCATACCCCGACTCGGCGGTCCAGTCGCCCGGCAGCACACGACGACCGTCCAGGTCGTTGGCGCGCATCACCGACCGCCAGGCCTCCTCGCGGCGGTCGGCCGCGAAGGCGGTGCCGGGCCCGCGGACATGCCAGATCTGGCGGTGGCCCAGGCGGACCAGGTGGTCGGTGGCCAGCGTCGCGCCCTGTTCCTGGTCGACGTCCACGGTCGGGAACCGGGACTGGCGCCCGGTCGACCCGATGACCAGGATCGGCAGCCCGGGTGGAAAGGTCGCCTCGGCGTTGTCGATGAGGCCGGCCTCGTACAGCAACACGATCGCATCGACCGACTCGTCGGCGAGCCGGCTGTAGGCACCCGACACACTGCGCTCGGTGCGGTCGGAGGTGACGAACAGGTTCACCGAGAATCCGCGACGCATGAGCGAGGTGGTCAGCGCATCCACGGTCCGGATATTGCCGAAGCTGCTCAGGGTGAAGGTGATGACGCCGACCGAGTTGAAGCTGCCCCGCTTCAGCGCCCGCGCAGCACCGTTGGGACGGTAGCCGACCTCGCGCATGGCCTCGATGACACGCGCCCGGGTCTGGGGCCGTACGCCCGCGTCACCGTTCGCCACCCGCGAGACCGTCTGGGCGGACACCCCGGCCACCCGCGCCACGTCGGCCATCACGGGCGTACGTTTCGCCCCGTCCTCCGATGGGTCGTCCACGCGTGACGCGAGTTCCTTGGGCACATGCACTCCGTTGTCCCATGCAGACGGTATCTCCGAGTGGCTCAAGTATGGTCGTCCGATCTCGTTTGCGCAAACATGCCTGGTACGCTACGCCGTACGGAAGCGGGCGTCGCCGATGGAGAAGTCGAACCCGTGACCGGCGGGGGCGGAGTAGCGGATCTCGCGGAGGCCGTTCCGGGGACCCTCGACGAACTCGAAGGAGAGCCCCTCCCCGACCACCAAGGTGCGGCCCTCGCGGGTGAAACCGAACAGTCCGGACCACTGCTCGGCGATCCGCCGCGGATCCGGGACCTCGAACACCGCCCGCCGCGTGTGCACCTCGCCGGACGGATGCTGCCCGAGCAGGCCGCCACGCTGCAGGGCGCGACTGCGTTCGTCGTCCGTCTGCTGCCAGTCGATGACGAACGGATAGGGCAGGCCATCCGCGTCGCCGAGGATGAACAAGAGCTTCCAGCGGATCTCCTGGCCCGAGGCCGTCGTCCGGTTGCCGTCGACGATGTCGCCCAGGCGCAGCCCCCGGGCGGCCAGCGTCTCGTACGCCGCCCCGATGTCGTGCACCCGCAGGGCGACCCGGAACAGCCCCTCCCGATCGGGTAGCCGGCGCAGCGCATCGGCGAAGATGAGGCCCCGCTCATCGGTCTGGGCCCGCGCCGCGTCCGGATCGTCGAGGGCGAGCAGCTCGAGATAGTTGAGCCCGAAGTAGGCGAGTGCGTTCTCGGTCCCGTGGCCGACGTGCCTGCCTCCGTACGCGGCCGTCAGGCCGTGCTCGGCAAAGGTCGCCGCGGCCGCCGACAGGTTGTCGACGTAGGTGATGCTGTGGTCCCAGATGAAGGTCGGGGTGGTGTTCATGCGACTCGTTCTCTCGTCGGGTTGCGACGACCGGGCAGCACCCCGGCCAGCAGGATGACCAGAACGCCTGCGATGGGGATGCTCAGCAGTCCGATACGCAGGCCGGCGTGATCGGCCACCAGCCCGACCAAGGGGGGCGACAGCAGGAAGCCGAGCCGCAGCAGCCAGGACACGATGGTCAGGCCGCTGCCGTGTCGGAGACCGGGCAGTTCGTCGGCCTCGTGCATGGCCGCCGGGACGAGGGTCGCCACACCCAGGCCCGCGGCGGCGAACCCGAGGATCGTGCCGGGGACCGACGGGAAGCCGAGGGCGAGGCCCATCCCACCTGCGGCGATGACCCCGCCGACCCTGGCCACCGCCCGTTGCCCGAACCGGTCGACCAGCCCGTCACCGATCAGCCGGCCGACGAACTGGGCGCCGACCAGCGCGATGTACCCGGTCGCCGCCAGCTCCGCCGAGGCTCCGACGGAATCGGACAGATACAGCGTCGCCCAGGAGTTGCCGGCGTCCTCCACGACGGTGCCGGCCACCGCGATGAGCACCAGGGCGGCGAGGACGGCGACGACCCTCGGGGGCACACCGGCGCCCAGCGAGGTGCGGATCTCCGAGGTATCGGCGATCGCGTCCTCGTCCGGGTCCCCGGTACCGGCGTCCTCCTCGCGGCCGGGCAGGCAGAACCGCAGGGCAACCAACGAGACCGCCGAGAAGATGACGCCCGAGATCGTCAGGTGCACCCCCAGCGGCAGGCGCAGGGCGATCGCCGCGGCGGCCATGGATCCGCCCAGGACCGCGCCGATCGACCACACCGCGTGGAAGGAGTTGATGATCGAGCGCCCGTAGTGTCGCTGGACCCGCAGCCCGTGCGCATTCTGGGCGACATCGGTGATCGCGTCCATCGCGCCGCCGACGAACAGGCCGAGAGCGAACAGCCACTCCACCGGCGCCAGCCCGGCCACCAGCACCCCGAGGCCGGTCAGGATCGTTCCGGCCACCGCGACGGGGCCCGACCCGTAACGCCGGATGAGCAGGGCCGCGACAGGCCCCACGACGATCGCACCGGTCGGAAAGGCGGCCACCGCCAAGCCGTAGGCGGAGGCGTCGAGACCGAGCGCGGCCTTGATCTCCGGGTAACGCGGCAGGATGTTCGCCACCAGAGCGCCGTTGGTGAGGAACAACGCGGCCACCGCGCCACGGGCCCGGCGGTACTCCTGCGCGGGACGGACGGGCGCTGTCGAGATCATGCCCCTGATCGTACGCACTGTCGACGCCTGGCCGCTGCGGCCGGGTTCAGCCGTCGCGGCGCTGCCTCCCCAGCGCCTTGGCCCCTTCCACGATCAGGAAGACGACGACCGCAAGACCGGCGGCGAAGCCCCACTCCCTGACGCCGATGGGCGCGGAGCCGAACCAGATATGCATGATGGGCACGTAGACGAAGATGAGCTGGAGCGCCACGAGGGCGAGCGAGGACCACCACAGCATCCGATTGCCCCGCAACACGGCGGGCGTGAGGCTCGAGCGATGGAGGAAGCGACAGTTGAAGAGGTAGGCGAGCTGACCGAGCGCGAGCATCGTGACGGCCGCGGTCTGGGCCTCGGCCTGGCCGGCGCCGAGCGACCGCTCGACATAGGCCACGGTGAGCGTACTGACCCCGATGAGCAGCGACACCAGGGCGATCCGCCGCAGCGCCGCGCCATCCAGGATCGGGGCCGTCGCATCAGGCGGTGGCCGGCTCATGATGTCGGGCTCGGCCGGCTCGTTCGCGAAGGTCAGCGAGAGGGTGACAGCCGTGACCATGTTCACCCACAGCACCTGGACGGGCTCCAGTGGCAGGGCGAGACCGAGGAGCACGGCGACAAGGATGACCAGGCTCTGCGCCCCGTTGGTCGGCAACAAGAACAGGATCGACTTGCGCAGATTGTCGAAGATGCGCCGACCCTCCTCGACCGCGCGCTCGATGGTGGCGAAGTTGTCGTCGGCCAGCACGACCTCGGCCGCCTCCTTGGTGGCGTCCGTGCCCTTGATCCCCATCGCGACGCCGACCTCGGCCTGGGTCAGCGCCGGGGCATCGTTGACCCCGTCCCCGGTCATCGCCACGACCTCGCCCTGCGACTGCAGGGTGGAGACGATGCGGATCTTGTGGTCCGGGCTCGTCCGCGCGTACACGTCGACCTGCCGCACCGCCGCGTGCAGCTCTTCGACACCCATGGTCTCGAGGTCCTCACCGGTGAGGACCTGCGCCCCGCCGCCGGAGACGATCCCCATCTCCTTGCCGATGGCAAGAGCGGTGCCGGCATGGTCGCCGGTGATCATCTTCACCCGGATGCCGGCATGGTGGCAGGCAGCGATCGCCTCGATGGCTTCGGGCCGGGGTGGATCGACGATGCCGACCAGGCCGGCCAGTTCGAGTCCCCCGGACAGGTCGGCGTCGCTCAGCGACGTCGTGCCGGGCACGGCCGGTCGACGCGCAGCAGCCAGCACCCGCAACCCCTGGGCTCCGAGCCCGTCGATCTGGCCCTGCCAGAAGTCCGGTTCGATCGGCTCGGACGATCCGTCCGCTGCCGTCTGACTCGTGCAGCGGGCGAGCACCCGGTCCGGAGCGCCCTTGACGTTCACCGTGAGCGCACCGTCGGGCCCGGCGTCGAGCGTCGCCATGTACTTCGTCGCGGACTCGAACGGCACGACCCCGATCCGGGTGAAGCCGGATGTGTCGAAACCGGCCTTGAGACCGAGCACGTGCAGCGCGCCCTCGGTCGGTTCGCCGATGAGCTTCCATCGGCCGTTCTCGTCGAGCGTGACGCGGGCGTCGTTGCACAGCGCCATGATTTCCACCAGACTCCGCAGGTCGGCGTGGACGGCCAGATCCGCGGGCAGGTCACCCTCGGTGACATCGCCCTCGGGCGCGTATCCGAGACCCGTCACGGAGTAGTGGGACTCGCGCGTGACGACGCTGCGGGAGGTCATCTCGTTCTTCGTGAGGGTTCCGGTCTTGTCCGAGCAGATCGTCGTCACCGAGCCGAGCGTCTCGACCGCCGTCAGCTTGCGCGTGATCGCCTGTCGGCGTGCCATCTGCTGGACGCCGAGCGCGAGAGTGATCGTGACCAATGCCGGCAGGCCCTCCGGCACGGCGGCGACCGCGAAGCTGATCGCGGCCGAGACGAGCTCGGGGACCGGGATCGCGTGTACCGCCTTGCCGACGACGACCATCACCAGGGCCACCAGCAGGACGCCGAGGGCGAGCCGCTTGCCGAGCGCCGCCAGCGTACGGGTGAGCGGCGTCTCCAGAGGCTCGACATCGGACATCAGAGTCGTGATGCGGCCGATCTCGGTCGCGGCGCCGGTCGCCACGACGACTCCCTGGCCGGTGCCCGCCGACACGAGGGTGCCGCTGAACGCCAGGCTCGACCGGTCGCCGACGCCAGCCGCCTCGGCCACCGGATCGGATTGCTTCGCCGCCGGAACGCTCTCGCCGGTGAGCGCCGATTCCTCGACCCTCAGGTTCACCACCTCGGTCAGTCGCAGGTCGGCCGGAACCCGGTCACCCGAACGCACCCGAACCACGTCACCGGGAACGAGGTGCCCGGCGTCGATGAGCATCCACTCACCGTCGCGCAGCGCCTGCGCATGCGCCGACAGCATGTCCTTGATGCCGGCCATGGCGCGCTCCGCCCGGCCCTCCTGCACGACGCCGATGCCGGCGTTGATGACCGCCACGGCCAGGATGACCACGAAGTCGATCCAGTCGCCCATGATCGCCTTCAGTGCGGCAGACGCCAACAGGATGTAGATCAGTACGTCCTGGAAGTGCGACAGGATGCGCAACCAGGTCGGCCTGCGCGGCGGCGCCGGGAGCTTGTTCGGCCCGACCTGCGCCAGACGAGCGTCGGCCGCCTCGGTCGTCAACCCGTCGGCACTCGCTTCGAGCGCCGCCAGCACATCCTCTGGCCCGGCCGCCCACGGCGCCCTCAACACGTCCTGCGCAGTCGCCTCAGTCACGGCCTTATGCCAGAACGTCGGCCGGCGGATGGGACATTCGGCTACTGCTGTGCGCGTACCCCTGCCGCCACGTCCTTGAGTGCCGCAGCCGACTGGCGCAACAGTTGCAGCTCCGCCGGGGAGAAGTGGGTCGCGACGGCGGGGACGGCACCGTCGGCGCTCACGACATGCGGCACGGACAGCGCGATGTCACTGATCCCGAGGTAGTCGTCGAGCACGGTCGAGACGGGCATGATGGCGTGCTCGTCGTTGAGCACCGCCTCGACGATGCGGGCGGTCACCAGGCCGATGGCGTGGCTGGTGGCACCCTTCCCGCGAATGACGGTGTAGGCAGCGTCGCGCACGGCAATGCCGATGTCGGCCAACTCCTCGGCCGTCATCCTCGGGTGTCCGGGCAGTTCCCACTCCAGGATCGGTGCAGTGCCGATGGAGGCCGGCGACCACAGCGGGAACGACGTATCGCCGTGCTCGCCGATGATGTAGGCATGCACGCTCGACGTGCTGACCCCGGCCCGCTCGGCGAGCATCCAGCGCAGCCGCGACGTGTCGAGGACGGTGCCCGAAGCGAAGACCCGCTCACGCGGCAGCCCGGTGTGCTCCACGGCCAGGGTTGCCAGGACGTCGCACGGGTTGCTCACGATGCAGTAGATGGCCTCGGGCGCCACCTCCAGGAGCTGGTCCATGAGGGAGTAGAGGATTCTGGCGTTCACCCCGATCAACTCCAGCCTGGTCTGACCGGGCTTCTGTGCCGCGCCTGCCGTGATGACCACGACGTTCGATCCTTCGGCCAGCCTGATGTCGGACCCGCCGACGATGTCGCTGGTGCCGGTGTACTGCGCGCCGTGGGCGAGGTCCAGCACCTCGGCGTCGACCTTCTCCGTGGCGATGTCATAGAGGGCAACGTGACGCGCGCTGCCGCGGATGAGGGCGGCGAAGGCGAGGGACACGCCGACGCTTCCCGCCCCGACGATCGTGAGCTTGGAGTTCTCGATAGCGACCATGCGGCCATTCTGTCAGGGCCCGGGGCCGGGCGCCCATCCCCTGTTCCCCCGGCGGTTCCGCTCGGTGTCCCCTGACCGCCCGGTCGGACCCAGGAGCCGGTATGGTGATCCTGCGCGGATGGCTCCGCAGCAGACGGGAGAACATCATGAGCGACTTCTGGTCCCTCTTCTGGTTCGGCATCGAGATCTTTCTCTTCTTCGCCTATCTCATCGTCCTGTTCAACATCGTCGCCGACCTGTTCCGGGACACCTCGACCAAGGGTTGGGTGAAGGCGATCTGGATCTTCTTCCTGATTCTCGTCCCGCTCATCACGGCGCTGGTCTACCTGATCGTCCGGGGCGGCGGGATGGCCGAGCGGCGGGTCGAGCAGCTCCGCGAATCGGAGGAGCGCGGCAAGGAGTACATCCGCGAGGTGGCCGGCACCTCGGCGGCCCAGGAGATCGCCACGGCGAAGGGCCTTCTCGACGCAGGCACGATCACCCAGGCCGAGTTCGACACACTCAAGGCCAAGGCCCTCGCCGGTTAGCCGGGAAGGGCCTGGCGGGTCGGCGGGACCCTGAGGACGCCGAGGCGCGCCGTGCGGCCCTCCGGCGACCACGGGGCGATGATCGGGGCCGCCCGCCACTCCGCACGCAGAACCAAGGGGACACCATGTGGTCACCGGCATCACCCGACGGGACGGCCCGAGATCAGCCGGTGGCCTCGCGACGTTCGTGGACCACCAACCTCCAGGTACTGGGATCGGCGAGTTGGTCCGCACTCGGCATCATCATCGTCTCTCTGTTGGTGGCAAGCGCCCTGGGCACCCTCAGCGGCATCGTCATCCCACTCCTGGTCGCGCTCATCCTGGGAGCCGTGTTGGAGCCCCTTGTCGCGGTCCTCGAGAGGCTCCGGGCGCCGAAGGCCTTGGCTGCTGCTGTCGGGCTGGTCGTGACGGTCGCCACCGCCGCAGGAATCGTCGCCGTCGTCGTGTCCGGCTTCGTCCGGCAACTGCCGGAGATCTCCCAGCAGCTCACCAAGGGCTGGAACTCCCTGATCTGGTGGATCCGATCCCGCAACATCGACTCGGCTTGGCTCGACCGTCTCCGAATCGTTATCGACGACGTTGCTCCGCAAGTCGGCGGAGGTGTGTTCGGATTCATCACCAATACCTTCTACGGCGTTGTCTCCTTCGGGATCGGGTTGTTCTTCGCCATGTTCCTGTTGTTCTTCGTCCTCCGCGACGGGGAGAGGTTCCCCGCGTGGCTGGCGCGCCTGACGTCCCAGGATGAGGAGGTGGTCGCCCGAGTCACCTCACTCGGGATGACCTCCCTGCGCAACTACTTCCGGGGAACAGCCATCACCGCGATCATCACCGCACCGATCTTCGTCGTTCCGCTCCTGCTGCTCAGGATTCCTCTGGTCGTCCCGATCATCATTGTGTACTTCTTCCTCTCCTTCATCCCCTATGTCGGCCCATGGATCACCGGGGCGTTCGCGGTGCTGGTCGCGTTCGGCTCGGGTGGAGCGCCTGCCGCGCTCATCGTCGCGGTGAGCCTGCTCGTCTCGAACGGCACCGTCCAGAGCGTGGTCAGTTCGTGGGCCCTCGGCTCGGCGCTCAACCTGCATCCCGTGGCCGTCCTCCTGGCGACACTCGTGGGCGGTGTGGCGGCCGGGCTCCTCGGGATGATCCTCGGTCCCCCACTGCTCGCCGCCGCGCACAAGACGGTGGCGGCCTTGCGGGAACCCGCCCGGCCGGACGGCATCGACGTCGGCCCATGACCGTGGCTCCGGCACCGCGCAAGCCGCGGCCCTCCTCCCGATCGTCGGCCCGTCAGCCCCGTTGGTAGCCCCACAGGCGCGCGTAGGCACCTCCTGAGGCAACGAGATCGGCATGCCGACCGACCTCGAGGATCCGCCCCGCCTCCAGCACCACGATGCGGTCGGCGTCGCGTACCGTGGACAGCCGGTGCGCCACGACCAGCGTCGTGCGGTGTCGCATCAGCACCGAAAGGGCTGCCTGGACCTTCGCCTCCGACTCGGAGTCGAGGGCGCTGGTGGCCTCGTCGAGGAGAAGGATGCGCGGATCGCGGATGAGGGCCCGTGCGATCGACAGGCGCTGCCGCTGACCCCCGGAGAGCCGGGCGCCCCGCTGCCCGACGATGGTGTCGACGCCATCGGGCAAGGATTCGACGATCTCCAGCGCATTGGCCTCGGCAAGTGCCTCCCGCACCCGCCCGTCGGGGACGTCGCCGAGCCCGTACGTGACGTTGTCGCGGATCGTGCCCTCGAAGAGCACCGATTCCTGCGGGACGACGGAGATGTGGCGGCGCACCGTTCGCAGGTCGAGCTCCGCCATGTCCTGTCCGTCCAGGAGCACAGACCCCGATGTCGGCCGGACGAAGCCGAGCACCGTGTTCATCAGGGTGGACTTGCCCGAACCGGACGGCCCGACGAAGGCGACCGTCTCCCCCGGCTCGATCGCCAGGTCCAGGGTACGGAGGGCGGGCGCCCCGTCGGCACCGTAGCTCACGGTCACCCGTCGCAGTTCGATCCGCCCCGCGACGTCCGCGACGGCCCGCTTGCCCTCGTTGTCCTCCAGATCGGGTTCCTCGAGGACCTCGGCGATGGACCGCATCGACTCGGCCCCCCGCGCCACGATCGGGACGAGGTTGAGCACGGTCGTCACCGTTCCGGTCAACGAGGAGAAGTACGTGCCGAGCAGAACCACCTGGCCCGGGGTGATGGCCGACCAGTGCTGGATCGCGACCAACGCGGCAAGGAGGAGACAGCCGACCGAGAGCAACTGCAACGTGATCCAGCTGGTCGCGTTGAATCGCCCGTTGAGCATGTCGAGACTGAGACCACGCGAGCGGACGTCCTCGGCGACCTCGGCGACGCGGCCGGCCGCCACCCGCTCCAGGCCGTGCGCGCGGGTGATCGGCATCAGGGTCGCCATCTCGTTGACGCGGCTGGAGAACAGCTCCATCTCGCGCCGGAACTCCTCGTTGCGCCGCGCCGACCGGCGCCGCGTCGCCCACCACACCGCGACACCGCACGGGACGGTCAACGCAAACACGGGCAGGAACTGCGGCACCTGCACGGCGGTCATGATCAACGCCCCGAGAAACACGAAGACCGCGGAGAGAGCCGGATTCCCGGCCTGCTGGAACATCAGTTCCACATTCTCGACGTCCCGCACCACCTTGCTCTGGATCACCGCCGCGCTGGAGCGTGAGTAGAAGCCGATGGACAGCTCTTGTAGTCGGTTCGTCAGGGCATTGCGCAGATCGGCGCCGAGAGAGCGGACCGCGCCCATGAACAACCGGGTGAACAGGACGTGGGTCGGATAGTTCTGCAGCAGCAGGGCCGCTGCGGCGAGGGCGAGCCAGCCGATCGAGGACACGGGCCCACCGGCGACGACGACATCAACAGCGGTGCTGGTCACCACCGGGATGAGCCAGAGCGGGCTGTCCTTGACGACGAACAATGCCACGGCCGACGCCACCCGTCCCCGGTAGGGCCGAAGTGCCAGGAACAGACTCCTGAGCGGGCGATCGCCGTCGACCTCGATGACTGGCCTCACCGGCCCCACGCTAGCAGCGGGCAACCTCGACATGCCCCGCGGGGTGGGCGGCCCGCGGGGTGGGCGGCGCCCGCGACGGCTACCGGGACCCGTCCGGGCGGGACAGGTCGGTCGGGTCGGGCCGCCGCCCGACGACGGTGGCAGGCCGATCCGCCCGGTCGTGGTCAGGTCGGCGGATGCCGAACGCCTCACGGTAGCGCGCGGGGGTGGTGCCGATGGCCCGTACGAACTGGAGCCGTAGTCGGTCCGCGTCGCGATAGCCGACCCGGGAGGCGACGACATCGATCGGGAACGAGGAGTGTTCGAGGAGGTCCTGGGCGGCCCGGATCCGTTGGCTGGTGAGCCACCGGTGCGGGGTGGTGCCGATCTCGGATCCGAAGCGGCGCGCGAAGGTCCGTGGGCTCATGCACGCGTGGGCCGCCATGGTGTCCAGCGTGTGCGGAGCAGCCAGGTCGGAGCGGACCCAATCGAGCGTGGGTCCGAGGGAGGTGTCGGGCGAGGCGGGAACGACCATGTCCAAGTACTGCTTCTGGTCCCCCTCCCGATGGGGCGGGACCACCATCCGACGCGCAATGGCGCCGGCGACGGAGTGTCCGAGGTCGCGGCGGACGAGATAGAGCAAGGTGTCGACCGCGGCCCCGGTGCCGGCAGCGGTCACGATGGACCCGGCATCGATGTAGAGGGCATCCTCGACCACGGTGACCAGCGGATACTCGCGGCGGAGCCGATCGGCGTACATCCAGTGCGTGGTGCAGCGCCGACCGTCGAGCAAGCCGGAGTCGGCCAGGATGAAGGCCCCACTGCACAGGGACACGACCGTCGCACCGTTGTCGTACGCCGCGTGGAGCGCCCGGCGTTCGGCCGGCGTGCAGGGCCCGGGGAGGGCCGCGCTGACGATCACCAGATCCGCGTCGACGAGACCGGCCAGCGAGTGCGTGGCCTGCACCGACACCGCCGCGGTGTGTTTGGTCCTGACCACGCGCGGGCCGTCCTCCGTACAGACGCGGTAGTCGAAGCGGGGCACGCCACTCTCCGAGCGGTCGATCCCGAAGATCTCGGCGGTGACCCCGAACTCGAAAAGCGAGAGTCCCCCCCGAACCAGCACGGCCACGCTTCGCATGCCCCCGACCCTATCCGAACATTGGCAAGAATGCACGTGACAATGTCTTGTCTGCCACTCGACGCCGCCCGTACGTTCCCGGAGGCTGGTCCGGTGAAACCGAACGAGTCACCGGAGAACAGCGCGGGCTTCCTGTCGCGGGCGGCCGCCGTCGTGGTCGCCTTCGCTTCGGTCGTGGGATCGGGCGTCATCGTCCTCCCCGCGGCGGTCCTGGCCGAGAGCGGCTCGGCCGCGGTCCTGGTGTGGATCGCCACGGCGCTCCTGTGCATTCCGATGATCATGCTCTTCCGGGACACCGTCCTCCATGGCGACGGTGACCCGGATCCTCTCCGGTCCAGCGTGCGTCGCGGTCTCGGTCCGGCTGCCGGTCGCATGGTCCCGGTGTGTTTCTCCCTCGTTGTTGTTGTCGGACTCCCGACCAGCGCGGTCGCGGGAGCCCACTTCCTCGGCACGGTCATCCCCCTGCCGGTGCCGCCGGCCGCCGTGGCGGCGATCCTGCTCGGGATCGCCGCCATCACCAACCTCGCCGGCGGCCGGACGAGCGCACGCCTGCAGGGGTGGGTCGCGGGGATCCTTGTCGTGGTGCTCGTCGCGGCGGCCCTGGGGGCGATCAGCCACCCGGTCCGGTCGCCGCACCTCGTGCCGGAGGCGGCCGGGCTCGGCGTGGTGCCGAGCGGGATGCTCATCGCCTTCTGGGCGTTCGTCGGCTTCGAGAATCTCACCTTCGTCGCGCGGGACATGCGCAACCCACGGCGCGACTTCGGCTTTGTCGCCGCCGTCGCGCTCGGTCTCCTCGTGTCCCTCGCCGTGCTCCTCACGGTCGCCATCGCCCGACAGATGGACACCGTCGATCCGCTGACCGGCGTGGTCGACGCCCTACGTGTCGGTCGTCCCGGACCGACCATCGCAGCCGTCGTCGCCGCGGTCGGGGCCGCCGGTGTGCTGCTCAATGCGCTCGCCTGGGTGCGGGGATGCGCGCTCGTCCTCGACGCCGCCGCCGGCGAGGGGATCTTCCCCACCCGACTCGCGACTCCGGGGCAGACCCCGCGCCGCGCCATCTGCGCCCTGACCCTCGGATTCGTGGCGACCCTCGGCGTCCTGGCCAGGTGGCCGGAGGCAGTCGTCGACCTGATGGCCGCCGCGAGCGCCGTGTTCGTCATCATCTACGTCCTGTGCATCCTCGCCCACCTGCGACAACACCCGCCGATCGCATGGGCCGTGGCCAATGCCCTGGTGCTCCCGGTCATGATCACGATGCTCATCGGCTCGGGATGGCGATCCGTCTACGGCCTGGTCGTCCTCGTACTGGCGGCGCTCATCTCCGGACCGATCTTCCGGAGACGAGCGTCCGACCGATCACCGGCACCCCCTGGAACGGACGGACACGCCTCCGTGTCGTGCCCTCCCCTCGCCGCGCCCCCGCTGAGGGTCACCCAGGGACGTACGTACCGGGGCGGGGCCGCTCGGGAGCCTTCCGGTCCTTCGTGGCCCGTGGATGCCGGGATGGCCGGGTAGCGTGTGACGGGTCAAGACCCCTCACGGGGTGGGAGCACCGGCGGCAGCAGGAGAAGCGATGGACAGCGAGATCGAGGTGGTCAGGGACGGCGACGGACTCGCGGTCATCGGCCGCACCAGCGACGTCGAGAGCTTCCTCGCCCAGGCCGGACTGGACACGGCGCCGTCGCGGGCACTCGACCTCCGCAGACTGTGGTCCGCGTCCGGCACCGCGGGAGCGGCGGTACAGGCCGGCGCCGACATCGCGGCGAACTCCGGCCGGTGGGTCAAACTCACCGCCGAGTCCGCCGAAGCGGTCCGCAGGTACGGCCTGATGGCGACCCGGACTCCGGGCGTCAGCCACGCGATGATCGGCCGACGCGGGGAGATCGGGCAGTGGATCCAGATCGCGCGGGCACCCTCGGCGCTCCTGAGCGGCCCGTTTGCGCTGACGGCACTCTCGACGATGCTGCAGCAGCGAGCGATGCAGCACCAGATGGACGAGATCGCCGAATACCTGGAGGGCCTCAACGAGAAGATCGACGACATCCTGCGCAACCAGAAAGACGCGGTCCTGGCGGACATGATCGGTGTGGATCTGATCATCGGGGACGTCCTCACCGTCCGCGACGAGGTCGGGCGGGTGTCCGAGGTGACCTGGTCAAAGGTGCAGGCGGCCTCGCAGACCATTGCCCGCACCCAGGCGTACGCCACGCGCAAGCTGGGCGACATCGCCGCGAGACTCCAGCGCAAGACCGGCCTCGGGGCCATCGCGCGCGAGACCAACGACGCCCGGCCGGAGGTGCGCGAGTGGCTCGCGGTGCTTGCCTTCACCTTCCAGCTCCTGGACGGAGTCGGTGTGCTCGAGCTCGATCGTGTCCTCGACTCCTCTCCTGAGGAACTCCGGACCCACCGCCTCGGGCTGGCGAAGGCGCGGCAGATGCGTCTCGGACGGATCGGTGACAGCACGGCCGCCCTGCTCGCTCAGATGGACGAGACGGTGGAGAGGGCGAACGCCAAGGTGCTCCTCCATCCGTTCGACTCCCCGGCGGCGGTGACGGCGAGCAACAGCGTCAGGGAGGACGTGCTCACCCTGCGCGGGCGGCTCGGAATCGTCGGGGAGCACGAGGCCGCGGACCCGAAGCCCTGGCGCCGGGCCGCCGGCGAGGCCCTCGACAAGACCGTCGACATGGTCCGGGTCAGCGCGACGGAGAACGCCGTCGCAGCCAGGCGGCTCGGTGAACAGGCCGTGGATCGCGCCACCGAGGCCCTCCGCCGCAAGTCTGCGCCCGACGACAGCGGCGATGGCGGTCAGCGTCCCTGACATCGGCGACGTAGACGTCATCGAATGTGGTCATGATCGATTGTTGTCATGATCGACTGTGGTCATGCCCGCTGCGGGGTCGCGGCTCCCCGGGGCTTGCCAGGCCGTGGTCAAAGGCGAACACGACAGGCGCCGCACGGTCGCGGAGGCCGAGTTTGGTGAAGATGTGGCTGATGTGGGTCTTGATCGTGCCCTCGCCCAGATAGAGGTCCGCGGCGATCTCGCTGTTGGTGAGTCCTGCCCCGATGAGTGCGAGAACGTCCTTCTCGCGCGGGGTCAGGAGATCGACCTGTGCGCCGGGGCGGGTTGGCAGGCGCCCCTCCCGGTAGGTGGTGAGAACGCGGCCGGTGATGGCCGGGTCGAGCCACGCTCCGCCGCCGGCGAGCGTACGGACCGCTCGCTGGAGGTCCTCGGCGGGTGCGCCCTTGAGGAGAAAGCCCTCGGCGCCGGCTCGCAGTGTTCCGGCGAGGATCTCGTCGTCGTCGAACGTGGTCAGCACGAGTACCGGGGGCGGGTCGGCTGTCCGGGCGAGCGCCCGAGTAGCGGAGATCCCGTCGACGCCGGGCATCCGTACGTCCATGACCACCACGTCGGGGCTGAGGCGGGCAACCGCCCGGGTCACGTCGAACCCTCGGTCGAGTTCCCCGACGATGACGAAGCCGAAGCGTTCACGCAGGATGCCGCGCAATCCGGTGCGGATGAGTTCCTGGTCGTCGACGATCAGTACCCGGACAGGACGAGGAACCGGGCCGGGGCCAGCGGTCATACCGGGATCACCGCCTCGACAAGCCATGCGCCGTGGTCCGGCCCGGCCTCCAGGGTGCCGCCGACTGCGGCGGCCCGTTCGCGCATCGCGATGAGGCCGGTTCCGCCGGACACCACCGGCATGCTGGTGCTGCTGTTGCGGATGACCAATCGCACCCGGTCATCGGAGACGTCCACCTGCACGGTGATCGGGGCACCGCCGCCGTGGCGGGCAGCGTTCGTCAGCGATTCCTGCGTGATCCGGTAGGCGGCGAGGCCCCTGGCAGGTGCGATCCGGGAGAGGTCGCCACGGAGGTCGAGGTCGACATCGACGCCGGCGTTGCGGTAGCCCCGGACGAGTTCGGCAATGCCGGTCGAGGTCGGCACGGGCGACCGGTCGGCGGGCCCGCCCGTGCGGAGCAGCCCGACGGCCGCGCGCACGTCGTCAAGGCCGGTGCGAGCCGCGCGCTCCGCCTGCTCGAGCGATGTGCGCGCGCCGTCCGGGTCGTCGCCGAGGGCAAGGCGAGCGCTGCCGAGATGCAGGAGCGTGACCGTCAGGCTGTGGCCGACGAGGTCGTGCATCTCCCGCGCGATCCGGTGGCGTTCGTCGGTGCGGGCCCGGGCGGACAGTTGAGATTGTGCGGTATGCAGCCGGGTGACGAGTTCGCGCTGTCGGCGCACGAAGACGAATGCCCCGGAGGTCAGCACGACGCCGAGGCTCCAGGTCACCCAGCCCGGTTCTCGGCTGACCAGGCCCAGCATGACGATGAACCCCGAGGCCAACACGGCACCGACGACAACGGCCCACCTGGTCGGGAGCACCAGCGCAGCCCAGCCGGCGATCACGCACATCCCGAACCATCCGAAGTTGTGAGGCTCACCCCAGCACGCAACCCCGACAGCCAGAGCCAGAACCGCGAGGCCGCCGACCAGCGGCCGGCCCACGGCGTCCGTCCGGGCGAGGAGGAGACCGGTGACCGCGACGACGACACCGAGGAGGACGGCGAGTGCAACCTGCCGGTGGGTCTGGATCGTGCCGGCGACGGTGAGGGCCGTCAGCGCCGCGGGAGCGGCGACGGCCGGCAACCTCCTTTCGATCCACGGGAGCACGGTTGTCGCGTGGGTCATAGTCGGCCTCTTCGCAGAGCCAGCACGGTTGCGGCGATGGCGATCGCGGCGACGATCAGCAAGGGCGTTGTTCCGTCGCCGAGTCCGAGCCAGGGGTCGCGGATGGCCTGGTTTGCGAGCGCGAGCGGCTGGTTCTCGGCGATCGCGCGCAGCGTCGGGGGCATGACCGAGGTCGGCGGGCCTCCGACGCCGAGCAGGAAGGACGGGAAGTACAGCAGCAGCCCGACGGCCTGGGCTGCGCGCGCCGAGGGAAGCAAGGTCCCCAGGAGTACGCCGATCGCGACGAACGCGATGGACCCGACCAGGATGCCGGCACCGGCTCGGATCGGATCGTGCACGAGCGGGACGCCGTAGACGGGGGCAGCGACCGCGAGCAGGACCGCCCCGGCGATCGCGATCGAGATCAGTCCCAGCCAGGATTCGGCGACGAGGAAGGACCATCGGGCGAACCCGGCGGCGGTGAAGCGACGAAGCACCCCCCGTTCCCGGTAGGACGCGATATGGGTGGGCAGCATCACGAACCCCACCGCGCCGATCATGACGGTGAAGTAGGAGGCGATGTAGTAGTGCGACGGGTTGATCGGGAAGCCGTGCGCCGGTTCGGTGCCGAATACACCGCCGAGGGTCAGGACGCACAGGATCGGGAATCCGACGGTGAAGATCAACGTGAACGGGTCGCGCGAGACGAGCCGCAACTCCTGGGACAGGAGCCTGCGGGCCACCGAGCGCACCCGTCGGGGTGCCGTCGCGGGAGCGCGATCCAGGTCGAGGGTCTCTGTCGACATCACCGTGCGCCTCCTGCCGTCCGAGCAAGGCCCTGGGCTGCGGGGGGATGCGACGGATCAGCGACGAGAAGGGTGAGCAGCGCCGCTTCCAGGTCCGGGGTGCGCACATCCAGATCAGTGGGGACGGGCTCCGGCCGTGCCGTGAGCCAGGCCCCGATGTGCGCGATCGCCGCTCGCCCGCCGCGGATCGAGAACGTGCTGCCGGAGCGGGTCACCACTTGCACTCCTGGCAGCCCGTTCAGCTCCTGAAGCGCGGTGGCGACGGCATCGTCCTGGGAGATCACCGACGTGAAGCGGATGATGGCTTCCCCGGCGTGGCGGGCGATGAGCTCGGACGGGGTGCCCTGATCGAGAATCCGCCCGGTGCGCATGGCGATCACCCGGTCGCAGAGGGCCTCGGCCTCGGCGAGCTCATGCGTGACGAGCAACACCGTGACCCCGGTGCGACGAAGCTCGGCCACCGCCGCCCAGACGTTTCGGCGGGCAGCGGGGTCCAGACCCTGGGTCAGCTCGTCGAGGATCACCAGCCGAGGCCGGTTCAGCAGGGCGAGCACGAGAAACAGACGCTGCCGTTCCCCGCCGCTGAGTCCCGCGAAGGGTGTGCGAGCTCGGTGAGCGATGCCGAACTGCTCCATCAGATCGGCGGGATCCGCGGCGCGCGGTCCGGCGAACAGTGTGACGGCCTCCGAAACTCGCATCCGGTCCGGCAGTCCGGAGTCCTGCAGCTGACTGCCGATCTGCGAGCGGACGCGTTGGGGGTCTCGTTGCGGATCGAGGCCGAGGACGGTCATGGTGCCGGTGTCCGGTCGGCGGAGCCCCTGCAGGCATTCGACCGCGGTCGTCTTCCCGGCACCGTTGGCGCCGATCAGCCCGACCACCTCACCCGCGCGGACGTCGAGGTCGAAGTCGTCGAGGACGAGCTTTCCACCGTAGGACTTCGACAAGCCCCGTACGCTGACCGCGGTGGCGGATTCGACCCGGGCCAGGGATGTCGTGTTCATGTCCCCAGCACATCGCACGACTGCGGTCGGGCGCCTCTACCGGCGGGCAGAGTTTCGACGCTCTCCGTGGTGAGAGGGGCCGCGCCTGTCAGGAGCACGTCAGGCATGGGCCTGCCCTTTCGGGCGCGCGATCGACAGGAGTCCGGCGACGCCGGCGACTGCGGCGGCGAACCAGTATCCCCGGGCGAACGCATCCGCGGTGGGCGTCAGGAGTGCCGCCGCGGCGACACTGGAGACTGCGGACACCCCGGTAGCGGCGCCGAACTCGTGGAACGTGCTCAGCGCACCTGAGGCGATGCCCGCCTCCTGCGGCTGGACGGCCGAGAACAGGCTCCCCGCGGCGGCGACGAATCCCGCACCGATACCGAAGCCGGCAACCGTGGTGGCCGCGATCAGCACGGCCGTCGAGGTGATCCCCGCCGTGACCGCCAGGCCCGCTGCGGCGATCATCAGCCCGACCGCGGACACGGCGCGTACGCCCCAGCGGGGCAGCAGGCGCCCGGCCAGGGTCGAGCCGAGAATCGTCCCGACGGCGACCGGGAGGAATGACAGACCGGTCTGCAACGGGGTGAAGCCATGGGATTGCTGCAAGGCGAAGGAACCGAGGAAGAAGACGGCGATCATCAGCGCGGTCGACACGAACACCAGCGCGAGGCCCCGCACGACCGGACGACGGCGGAGCATGTCCGGATCGATCAGGGGCGTCGCCGCCGTCCGGATGCGCCAGGCCAGAAGCGCATACCCGGCGATCCCGACTCCGGCAGCGATCAACGTGTGCGGACTCAACCACCCGAAGTCCCCGGCAGAGACCAGCCCGTAGACGACGGCGCTCGTGGCGACGGTTGCGAGGATCGCGCCCACAAGATCAAGCCGCCCGCCGGTCCCCGGCATCGGCTTCACCCAGATCAGCAGTGTCAGCAGAAGCGCCGCACCGATCGGTACGTTGATGTAGAACACCCACTGCCAGCCCGGTCCCGAGGTCAGGACGCCGCCGAGCAGGACCCCCACTGCGGCTCCGGCGCCGCCGAGCGCCGACCACACCCCGAGTGCGCGGCTCAGCTCGGCGCCGGCGAAGATGCGCACGATCACCGACAGCGCCGCCGGCGACATCATCGCGGCCCCCACGCCTTGCAGAGCGCGGGCGAGCAGCATCATCTCGGCGCCGCCGGCCAGGCCCGCGAGCAGTGACGCCGCGGTGAACAGGACGAGGCCGGAGAGCACGAGCCGGCGTGGTCCGAAGACATCGGCTGCTCGGCCACCGAGCAGCATCAGGCCGCCGAACGCCAGTGCGTAGATGCTCGCGACCCACGCGAGCCCGGCACGGTCCAGACCGAGATCACTGCCCATGTCCGGGAGTGCGACTGCGACGACCGTCACGTCGACGATCAGCATCAGCTGGGCGATGCCGAGCATCGCCAGGATGCGCCAGCGCCGCGGATCCGGCGAAGCGGCCGTTGCGGCCGCGTCCTGCTCAGTTGCGGTCATGGTGGTCACCCTTCTAACTCAAACATTGATGTACGACTAAGATATCTTGTACACCACTGTTCAACAAGGCCGCGTGATCGGTTGCCGTGGATCTCTGCCCAGGGGTACAGGCGGGCCTCTGCCCCAGGTGAGAAGTCGATCGCTCACGCCCGGGTCACCGTACGGACTGGCCGGACTGCGGGCCTGACGTGCACCGACATCGCTATTGACTGCTGAATAGCAAGGCTGCTTCACTTCTTGAAGTCACACAGAGGACGGATCACATCATGGAGCTCATGGTCGACTACATCACCTCCCTCGACGGCTACGGCGCTGCCGAGGGATGGCCCGGCTGGTGGGGACTGGAGAGCCCCGAGTATCTGGCCTGGCTCGGCGAGGACTCGAAGAACCAGCACACCCTGCTGATGGGGGCGACGACGTACCGCGAACTGCGCCCGCACGTCGGCGACTCGATGGACGACATCCCGAAGATCGTCGTCTCGAGCACCCTCACCGAACCGCTGGAGTGGAAGAACACGCGGCTGATCCGCGGCGACGCACTCCGGGCGATCCAGGAGTTGAAAGCCACCGGCGACCGGCCGCTGGCCACCATCGGCAGCCTGTCCCTGGCACGCTCGCTGCTCGAAGCGGGCCTCGTCGACCGCTTCCGCGTGGTGGTCTTCCCGGTCATCACCGGCAGGACCGGGCAAGAACGCATCTACGACGGAAGAATCATCATGACCGCCACCTACACCTGGGACATCGTCAGTCCCCTCGACGGCCACGGCTCGTACGACTCCGACCTCGCACCGCTGGACACACGAGGAGTCCGCCCATGAACACCCTCGTGGACGGTGACACCCGGACCAGCGGATCCCGCACGTTCCTGCAGGTGCTCGGGAACACGGCGGTCGCGAACGTGACGACGAGCTTTCTGTGGTTCGCACTGACGTTCTGGGCCTATGCGGAGACCCGCAACGTGATCGTCGCCGGAGTCGTCGCGGCGTCGTACATGCTGTTCGTCTCGCTGTTCAGCATGTTCTTCGGCACCCTCGTCGACCGGTTCGGCAAGAAGGCGGTGATGGCGTGGGCGACCCTCATCGCGCTGACCGTTTTCACGCTCGACGCTGCGCTCTTCTTCACCATCGGCGAGGAGCAGATCATCGATCTCGGTCGCCCCTGGCTGTGGATCTTCGCCGTTGTGCTCCTGGCCGGCGCCGTGGTCGAGCAACTGCGCGCCATCGCGTTGTCGACCACCGTGACTCTGCTCGTACCCGTCGAAGGACGTGCGAAGGCGAACGGCCTGGTCGGCACCGTGCAGGGCGTCGGGATGATCGTCACGAGCGTGTTCAGCGGGCTCTCGGTCGGCTTCCTCGGTATGGGCTGGACGCTCGTCATCGGCATCGGTGCGCTCGCCCTCACCCTCGTCCACCTGCTGCCCCTCCGCATCCCGGAGCGACGGATCGTGACAGCCGAGCAGGTGACCCGATGGGTGGACGTGCGCGGCGGCTGGCTCGCGGTCCGCGCCGTGCCCGGGCTGCTCGCTCTCGTGCTGTTCACCACACTGAACAACCTCTTCAGCGGTGTCGCGATGGCGGTGATGGATCCGTACGGCATCGAGATGTTCGGGGTGCAGGGCTGGGGCTTCTGGTTCGCCGTCATGTCGACCGGATTCATCGCCGGCGGTGCCATCGTCGCCGCGAGGGGACTCGGCGAGAACCCCATCCGCACGATGCTGATGCTGGTCACCGTGATCGGCGTCGCCGGAGCGCTCAGCACCATCCGCGAGGTCGGCTGGGTGTACATCGTGGGGGTATGGGTGTACATGGCGATGATCCCCGCCGTGGAGGCGGCCGAGCAGACCGTGATCCAGCGCGTCGTGCCCTACGAGAAGCAGGGTCGCGTGTTCGGCTTCGCCAACACCTTCGAGGCCGCTGCCGCACCCATCACGGCCCTGCTGATCGCCCCGATCGCCGAGCTCTGGATCATCCCCCTGCTGCGTACCGAGGAAGGCCTGCGGCCGTGGGCGCCGTTGCTCGGCACCGGCGACAACCGCGGCATCGCGCTCATCCTGCTCATCTCGGGCGCCGCCTGCGTGATCCTCGCCGCCATCGCCCTTCGCACTCCGCAGTACCGTCTGCTCTCACGTCGGTACGCGCACGCGGCCGATGAGGAGTTCGCCCCCACCCGAGAAGCCATGGACTCATGACCGAGCACCGCTCCGCCGGGCGCCACGTCGTCGCCGACATCGGCCTCAGCATGGACGGCTACTCCCGCCGCTCGGCAGCACGGGGACCGGCCACCTCGCCGACGGCGCGGCCTGCACCTCACGCGCCTCGTGGGTGGCGCTCCTGCGGACCCACCACTGCCAAAACGAGACAGTTCGTCAGCTCGTTGGCCTGCCGGAAGAAGCACCAGGGCAGATCAGGGGTGCAGCGCCACGACGCGTGCCTCGGCCTCCACAATCAGAGCGCAAAGGGAAGCAGTTGCCTATTGAAGCGGAGCGAGCGACCGTGGCCGAGTACCAGGCAGGGCAGACGATGAAAGCGATCGCCGCGAAGCACGGCATTCATCGCGTCACGGTCAGCGAGGTACTCGATAGGACGGGCGCGGCGAAGCGGCCGAAGGGCATGAGTCCGAGCCAAGTCGACATGGCTGCTCCTCTCTACGAATCCGGCCTATCGCTCGCCAGCGTAGGGGTTCAGCTCGGTTTCGACGCCACAACGATCCGCACGATGCTCTTGCGCCGAGGCGTCACAACACGCGACTCTCACGGGCGACCGAGGCCGTAGCCTGGCGGGCCCCGCGTAGCTTGATGTATAGAACCGATCTTCGATCAGAATCCGTACTTTTCTTGGCGAAGACGGAAAGCCCGTTCTCCACCTTCCATTACTGACGTAATCTCGTCGCGCACTGCGGCCATATCGATAGCGCCCTGCTCCTTGATCTGTCCTGCCGACTGGTCTCCCGCGGTCACGTAAGCGCATACGAGCACCAAATCGGCATCTCCGTTAACGACCAAGTTTGCGTTATGGCTGGAGAAGATCAGTTGTCGCCGATTCCTAGATCGCCAGATCTTGGAGACGATCTGTTGCACGGTGTCGCTATCGAGGTCATCCTCTGGCTGATCGATGATCAGCGGTGTACCACCCTGAGAAAGTAGCGTGCCGAGCAGAGCGGAGGCCTGCTGCCCGGCCGAAGCAGAGTCAAACGGGATGTACTCGCTCTCCTTGGCCCGGTACTCGAACTCTGGGAAGTCGGACAACTCTGCGAGCGACAGATCGAGCCAGCCATCGGGGGTGAGCTTCGGGACGAATCTCTTCTGGTCCGCGACTGCGAGGCCTAGCCTAGTCAGCACGGGAGTTTGTTCCGAGCTGATATCGGCATCCGGTTCGAGTAGGGTCAGCGACTCGAGCTCTTCAAGCAAGGTCTCCCAGGTCGCTGCGGAATCCGACTCCTTCGCGAGCTCTTGGAAGAAGGCGTCGACCTTGCTGGCCCGCACGTTTGAGCCCGCGATCAGCGCCTTGAACTTGATCTGCGCGGCATCAAATCCACGGTTCGTCGACAACGTCGCACGGATCATTCCATCCGACGAGGCCGCGAGCGCTTCGCACTCAGCTCGCAGCGCGCTCGTCCGTTCTTTCCTTGCGGCGGTCAGCTCGGCGCGGAACTCCTTGTGCTTGTCACCTGGCTTGCCAAGCGCGTCGCGATCGGTTCGCTGACGCTGCACAAGCTCGCGAGCCTTGCGTTGCTGCT
This sequence comes from uncultured Propionibacteriaceae bacterium, assembly GCA_964528755.1. Classification (GTDB taxonomy): domain Bacteria; phylum Actinomycetota; class Actinomycetes; order Propionibacteriales; family Propionibacteriaceae; genus Raineyella. The sequence goes on along the minus strand of CAZGWN010000038.1, from coordinate 4,161 downwards.
CCTCTAGGCTGGCGAGTTCTGCCAGCTTGGCTTCGTGCGCCGAAGACCGTTCCTTCACAGCCCGATATGCCCCGTCGTATTCGGTCAGCTTGACCGACAGAGCTTCAGCGGTCGTAGCGATCGCACCATCTTCCGCAGAGAGCGCATTGAACTCAGTTTCCAGCCCACTGATCGTCGATCGCAAACCCACCAGTGCATCACGGACCGTAGTGAGCAATGCGTTGGCTTCTGCAGTGAGGCTGGCCGGAGCGGAGGCTGGGAGCTCAAGATCCTCTAGCGATGAGTCCAGCGATTCAACCAGAGAAGCGAGATTCTCCTCTGTGACCTCGACGTGCCGGAGCCAGCCGGTCTGGGCTGACCGCAAATCGTCGTTCCCGGCCTTCCCATCCAGGACTTTTCGATCCTCCTCAGAGATCCCCGCAAGGCCATCGCGCAGCGACTGCGCCTGTTCCGCCAACGACCGGATGCGCAGATCGCCACGCTCAATCTCGGCAGTCAGGTTCCGATGCCGCTGGAGGGTGCCGTAGTTCTCGCGAAGTCGGCCGGCCACCTCTTGTCGTTTGCGGTCGATCTCTTCGAGCTGCCGCTGGATCGGCGATGTGACGAATCGCAACAGCTCATCGACTCGGATGGATACGCTACTCAGTTGCTTCTGACTGTACGCCTGGATTGGAAGGAGACTCTGGATGGCGGCTTCAGCCACCTTCTCGAACTGACCGTCACCTACCTTGAGTTGAATCGTCCCGTCGCCAGCGTTTCTGCGCACAACGTGGGTGATCCCGTTGATTACGCAATGCACTTCGACGTGCGCGTCGTAAGGCTTGAGCGTCGCGTCGATGAGTTTGCGCTGACGCACTCGGGGATCGGCAACCTCGTCATCCTCGGTTGCCCGAGCAGGCTGGTCGCACAAGGCCCAACGGAGGTAGTCAAGCACCGTCGACTTACCGGTGCCTCGTCCACCTATGAGGGCTGTGTATTGCGGGTTGAGTGCGACGTCTACGGGACCCATGAACTTGCTATTCGACACCACCACGCGCGAAACCCAGACGTTCGGTATTGCCGGAGAACTGTGGGAGATTCGAGACTCCTGCGCCAGACATGCCTGACGGATTGCCTCAGCCGTTGGCTTCGCCCACTTCACCCAAGTCGCGTGCTCACCAAGCGTGGAGAAGTCGGCCTTGCGCGCGTCGGAAGTCTGGAACAATGCAAGACGCTTCGATCCCCAGTTACCGTCGCCGCCTTCGAGAATCCGCTTCTTGCCGACGTACTTCTGGCGGTCTAGCTCCGTGATGGGCTTGTCGAGATATCCCCCGACAGCAACCATGTCCCGATACTTGGCCTGAAAGGATTCCCGCAACAGAGTCTTATGACCGTTCGGCGTGACGTTCGGGAGGAGGATGTACCTTCCTCGGAGCCAATCATTCTTGTCAAGCTTCGCGTGGATGTCGTTGAGATCGCCTGAGTCCGGCAAGACGGTTGTCTGGGGGAGAACATCGAGGGCTGCATCAATCGGGTCAAAATGAAGTGCCTTCAAGACGTCATTGAGGCGGTCCTCTGGGAAGTCTGCGTCGAGAATGAGAATCGCCTGACACGGAACGCTCAACGTCAGCTCGAGCGCAGGGAACACTGTCAGTTGCTCGCGAACAGGCACCGGTGTGCCGTCGGCTAACTGCTCTGCGGCTGCAGCGCGCTTGATAAGCGGGAAGAACGCGAAATCGTGGTGATCAGAGATGGCAACAGCGTTGAGACCCTGTGAACGCGCCGCAGAAACGAATGTCGCAGCCCACGTGTCGCGCTCAGAAGCGGCGGGGCGATCCCCGTCCCACTGGGTGTCACGCGGGGTATGGACTTGGAAGTCAGCACGATAGAAGTGACCGCCATTGTCAGCCAACTCGATGGCTCTAGTGGACTCGTTTGCCATGACTACCGACTTGCCTTTCCTGGCTTCGCCAGACTCTCGTCGTTTCCTATCCCGAGCGCCCGCACCAGGTTCGCGTGGAGCGACACCAACACCGCCGAGCCTTCAGCGCTCGGCGTTGATCGGTCGTTCTCAACCAGCCAATTCGCGACCGCCACCTTAGACGGAGCCTTTAGCCCGACGCTCTTGATCCAGTCGTACATCCACTTAGCAGCCGAAGCGCCCGTCTCTGCTGCGATCGGTGGCACTTCTGGAAGATCGCTTGCAGTGACTCCTGGATTGCACTCAGGAAGCAGCGCCGAGATCGCAGCCCTGTAGGCGTCCGGCTCGAGGGCGTTCTCGATCCCCGGCAATCCCAGCTCAGCGATCAGGCTCTCTGGCACGCCTGCATCTGTGAGGGCAGTCTTCAGCTTCGCCCCGCCATCATCACCGTCGACGAGGTATGCGACGTGGGCAGCCTCGAGGTCGAGTTTTGGCAGGAAGTCGTTCGGGACTTCGGACAGTCCTGGCGCCACTTGATAGGGCAGATCCGTCTGTCCAGTTGCGGAACGTATCAGCGTAGGTAGAAGGATCATCTCGGTGGCACCCTCGGCCAGGACGACGTAGCGAGCGGGTGTGAAGGCAGCGGCCGCTGCACCCATCGCAAGCATCAGAGGCGAGTAGCCCGCTGCACCTTGCCAGAAGCTGTTCTTCACGTCGCTCACTTGGAAGTTGTCGTGACGCGGCACGACAACACGAATCCCCGTTCCAAGGTCGGGCGGAAGGCACGCAGGACTGTGGGTCGTGTAGATGACCTTGATCGCGTGCTCCTGCGTGACGAACATATTGACCAGATCCGCTTGCGCATCGATGTGGAGATGGTTCTCTGCCTCGTCGATGAGCAAGATCGGCGCACGTTCCGAATCATGAACCTTCAGGAAGGCGATCAGAGCGACGAACATTCGGAGACCGGCACTGCGCTCGTCGAAGACTGTGATGTTGTCGCCGTCCTCCATGAGCTCGATGCGAAGCTGATCACCGTCAAGCTCAAAGTGGACAGCCAGCTTCGACTGTTTCCATGCTTCGTCGAAGATGGCGTCCATCCGCCTGTTGGCCTGGACGATCGCCGTTCGTCGACGCGCAATGTCTCCTGTTCGGACGAACTGGAGAAGCTCTGCGAGGTCAAGTGACGCTGTGCCCGCAAGGTTCGCAAGTGCGACTGGGGTGTCGTTGATCAGCGCGTCGTCGAACGTGTACGCGGATTGAATTGAGCGATCGGCCTCGTCGAAGAGGATAGAGTCCGGCGTGCGCTTCCAGATGCGGTCGCGAGCGGCTGGAGCGGGGTCTTCTCGCTCAGACCATGCGCTGATCGTATCGAAGGCCGCGCGTAGCGACTCCGCATCGACGTCGTCAGCAAGCGTGACGCCGTGTAGGGATTGCGCAGTCTGAACTGCTTCGGCAGGAAGATCACTGCCGACCTCCGCGACGGTAGCCTCGACAGCCTCGATCACGGAGCCGAGCTCCGCCCGGAAATCATGCGGATCGTCGGATCCCGGATCGGCATACGTTGTGTTCGGGTCAATCCAGTCGTCAAGGTCTTCTTTGACGGCTGCTGCCTTAAGAGTGACGAGTGCATCGTGGAGTGGCCGCACGGACTTTCGAGGCGCTGGAATCACGTCGACGATGAGCTTGTCTCCGGAAGCGGAGCGTGCAACGTGGGCGCGAGTCGGCTGCTCGTGCAAGTCGAGATCCGCAAGGGCAGCGCGATCTTCCTCCTCCACGATGTAGTCGAAGGTCGTCACGCGGGTCTGATCGGTTACTTCAGTAGCTCGCGAACGTTGAGGCACCGGCACGGCGGTCTCGCCATCGACGTGAGCGAGCGCCTTGAGCAGGGTGGTCTTACCTGCCTCATTCGGCCCCACGATAGCGATGACCTTCGCATCCAAGTTGATCTTGGAATCGACGATCCGGCCGTAGCCCTGGACGTGAGCGGAGATGAGCCTCATAGCCTCCACGCTCCCGGTACCGCCCGCGCGTAGTCATCGATGCCGATGGCCTCGAAGTGACGTTTGGCGGACTTGATCTTGGCGAGTTCGGGTGGGCGGAGCTTCGAGTCATCGAGCGTGCTCTTCGTCTCGCGGATCATGTAGATCCGGTCCTCGCCGTCCTCCTGCTTGATGATCGCCCAGTCAGGGTTGTACGGCCCGACAGGGGTGTCGATCTTGAACTTGGCGGGCAGCTTCATGAACAGCTTGATGTCCTCG
>CAZGWN010000037.1:0-33734 GCA_964528755.1 uncultured Propionibacteriaceae bacterium | reverse complement strand
ATCACTCCGCGATGTCTTGAGACATAGCTCCGGTATCTCCTGAACCACCACACTGCCCCCGCCACGATGAGGACCCGTTGACCAGGTGAAGCGCTTGGTCAACGGGTCTTTTGTTCCTCTCCCGACCTGGACCCGGGAGCACGTCCGGGTGCCCCCCTCCACCGTTCCGCCCGATGGTGGAGCGACGACGGACCCCGTGGTCCTTCTGTCGACACCTTCCCGAGCGTTTCTGTCAGTCCTCCCTCCTAGCCTCCTGTTGAGCGCCGGAGAGCGGCGCATCGCTGCCGTGAACAAGATTCGGAGGGGTAAGCGTCATGGCACAGCAAGATGAGGGGGACTCCGCAACGCGGAGAGCGAACGGGCACCCGGGGGATCACGTGGTCGCCCCACCGGTCGGGGGGCCACCTGCCGGAGGATTCGGGGTCCGGGGGGCAGCCCCGGACCCGGGGTCATGGCCGCCGCCATCTCCGCCGGGTTCATGGCCGCCGCCATCGCCGCCGGGGTACATGGCCGCACCGGTCCGGCGGGAGCCGGTCGTGTCGGCCGGACGACTCGGTTGGAGCGCGCTCGGCGGCGTGGTCACGACAGCGAGTGCCTTTCTCGCTGCCGCGATCCTCGTCGGCATGACCGTCGTGTTGGGGGTCCTCTCGGCCTCCGGATCGTCGGATCCGGCGCTGCCCCCGGGATCGGACAACCCACTGGGTTCGAACCCGCTGCCACTCGGCTCGGACGTCCCGGTCTCGCAGGATGACGTCCAGTTCGACGGCAACCCCCTGTTCGCCCCTGTCCAGTGGCTGGCCGTGCTGGGGATGTTCGGCCGATTGTCAGGACGTGCCGGCCTGTCGGTGCTGGACTCGATGGATGCCGAGGCCGGTCTGACTCTGGGATTCGTCCCCGTGGGCGTGTTGCTCGCGGCTGTCGGTGGGGCCGCCTGGTGGACCTTCCGCCTGGAGCGCCGCCGCCCGGTGTCGCCGAGGGGTCGATGGGTGTCGGCCGGCGTCAGCGGACTCGCCACGGGAGTGGTGGCCCTCCTGCTCTCGCTGGCCGGTCGGGCCGGGCTGTCCACTGATGTTCTCGGGACCGGGTCCGCCGCCACTGTCGAGGTGTCGACCTTGGGCGCGGCATCGTTCTTCGGGCCCGTGCTGGTCGGCGGCTTGGCGGCCCGTCTCGGCTCCTGGCTCGCTCAGGATCGCGGGGCCGACTTCTGGCGGTCGCTGTGGCGGGCGCCGTCGCGGTTCTGGTGGGGACTGCGCGACGTGTACGACTACCTGGTGGTGCTCGCCGTGGTGTCCGCCGTGGCGGCGGTGGCTCTCGGGCTGGTCGAGCTCTCCGAGGGTGTCCCGCTGCTGGCCGCCCTGCCCCTGGGCGTGGGATTTGTCGCCGCATCATTGTTGTCCGTCGCCCATGGCGGCAGCATCTCCTGGTCCGCGCAGGTCCCCTGGGGTGATGCCGGGTTCGGATCGCAGGGGTCGGTCGGCCTCGGCGAGGTCGGCTCCGAGGTGTCGGTCGTCTGGATCCTTGTCGCCGTGCTGACGGCGATCCTCGCCGCCGTCGTGGCCGGTCTGGCCGTCGGGGCCCGTCGGGTGCGGTCCCCCCTGCCGATGGATCGTGCCTGGGCACTTCCGGTGATGTCCGGCGCCGCAGCGCTTGCGTTCGGGATCGGTCTGGGGTCGGCGAGTCTGACCGGCGGGTGGTCGGGGCTCGGGCAGGACACGGCGCTGGCGGCCTCGGTCACGCCGGGCTTGTGGAGCGCGCTTGTCGCGATGCTGTGGGGGGCCGGTGTGGAGGCGTTCGCCGGGTGGGGGGCGCCCCGGGTGCTGGTGAGGGGGCGTGGCGGGGGCCGCGTGCGCGGGGCGGGGGGGGCGGCCGGTCCGCCGGTCGCGGCCGAGTGGCACCCGCCGCTGCCGGCCGCCGGCACCCCGGCGGCCGGCCCGGCTCCGTCCACCCTCGGGACCCCAACCGGCCGACCCGTCCGGGCGCTGTCGCCCCGGGAGAGGAGGCGTGTGCTGATCGGCGGCGTGGTCGGCGGCGTGCTGGTCGTCGTGGGAATCGCCGGCGCCGGTGCGATCAGTGTCCTGCGCGCCACGGTGTTCTCCCCCAGGCCCGTCGTCGAGGCGTACGTGGCCGATGTTGCTGCGGGCAACTACGCGTCGGCGTGGAACGCGACCACGAAGCACCGGGAGGGTGGCACGGCCCTCGTGGAGGCGGACCACCTCCAGCTCTCGTCGGCCATGTCTGACGTCGAGATCGGCGACCCCGACGGTGCGGGCGACGTCCGGACCGTGCCGGTGTCGTGGACCGTCGACGGACAGCGCGACGCTGCTCCGGTGACCGTCAGCTCGACCGGCAGACGGTACGTGTTCTTCGACGACTGGCGGGTCGAGGGCGGCCTGGAGACGACCATGACCGTGTCCACCGGCTCGGAGGGTTCGTTGACCATCGGCGGCGTCGAGGCCGTCCTCCCACCCGAACAGACCACCGACCTCATTGCCTATCCGGGCGTCTACCCGGTGGACGTCGCGCAGAGCAGGTGGCTTTCGGTCGCCACGACCTCGGCGGCGGTGGGCACGGCCGGGGGTTCGGTCGACGCGACCGTCTCCGCGTCGCCGGAGCTCCTCGCGGAGGTTCAGCGCCAGGTCGACGAGCAGCTCGACGACTGCGCGAAGTCGGAGGACCCGGAGCCGGCGGACTGCCCGTTCTCGGTCCCCGCATTCGGCAGTGACGTACGCGATGTGCACTGGACGATCGCCGACTACCCGACGATCGACATGGTCGGCGTGACAGATTTCAGCTTCAGCGAGGGCGAGGTATCGGTGACCTACCAGGAGAGGTATCCGTTCGCCGACGACTGGGAGGACCAGACCTACGGGCCGATGTCCCTGTACGGAGACGGCACCGTCACCATCGACGGTGACCAGGTGACCGTGACCCGCACATCCGGCTTCGGCTGGTGAACCCGTCCGGTACGGGTCGTAGCTGCGCAGCCTCGACCCGTACCGGTCCGGCGGTACGGCTCACGACGAAGGTCGGGACTATGACGCCGTGTGTGCTGCCTCCAGATCCGACGCCAGCCGAAGCAACAGGGCTTCACCGCCCACCCGCCCGATGAGCTGGACCCCCATGGAACAGCCACCGTAGGTCCCGGTCGGCACCACCACCGCCGGCAACCCCGCGACGTTGATCGGGCTGGTGAACGGCGTGTAGCAGCTCTGCTGGGCGAAATTCTCCTCGGGGTCGGCGTGCTCGTACCAATCCCGGCGGCGGGGCGTCATCGCCAGCGCCGGCGTCACCATCACGTCGTACGCCGCGTGGTGGGCCCGTAGCCGTGCACCGTAACCGGCCAGCCAGGTCTGGGCCTCCGCAATCCGCTCGGGAGTCAGGCGGGCCCCGGCCCGGGCAAGCCAGGCGGTCAGCGGTTCCACGGCGTCCAGTTCCTCCTCGGTCAGGTCGACCTGCCGCAGCAAGGCCTGCCACACCGTGCGGAAGTGGGCCGCGTAGCCGGGTTCGGTGGGCGGGTCGGCGTGGACCACCTGGTGTCCCATCCCACGCAGGCGGGCCAACGCCGTGTCGAGGGCGGCGTACGCCTCCGGGGCGATGTCGATCTCGTACGGTTCGGCCCAGGGGGTCGAGGTGTGCCAACCGATGCGCATCGCACCGGTGGCTTCCTCCAGCGCCCCCAGATAGCTCCGGTCCGACCGGCCGGGCCCGACCAGGGCATCGAGGAACAGCGCCGCATCGGCGACCGTCCGCGCCAACGGACCGGCCACCAGGAGGTCTCCGGGCCCCGGATCGCGGCGGTGCAGCAGCCCGCGGGACGGCTTCACCGCGACCAGGCCGCAGGCTGCCGCCGGGATGCGGGCCGATCCGCCGCCGTCGGAGGCCAGGGCTGCCGGCAGCATCCCGGCGGCGACGGCGACCGCGGCACCGCTGGACGAGCCACCCGGGTCGAGCCGCGAGTCGCGCGGGTGGCGGGCGCCGCCACCGGGCAACAGGTTGCGGCCGTAGCAGGCCAGCCCGAACTCGGGGACATCGGTCCGTCCCAGGCTGACCGCCCCACCGGCGTCGAGCGCGCCAAGAAGCGGATCCGTGCGGCCCGCGGGCGCCGCGCCGAGACGGACACGCGAGCCGGCGTAGGACACCGCCCCGGCGCGGTCCATCAGATCCTTCTCTGCGTACGGCAGGCCCCACAGCGGGAAACGCCGCAGATCGGCGGCCGGTCCGGGCTCCCGGCGGCGGCGCTCGTCGAGGGCGGAGGCGCGGGACCGGGCCGCCTCGGCCGAGACGGTGCGGAAGGCGTGCAGCGCTCCGTCACGCTCGGCGATCCGGGCGAGGAACTGATCGGCCACCTCGAGGGCGCTCACTTCCCCTGCGGCGAGCAACCGCCGCAGCCCCACCAGGCCCACCTCATGAACGGACGCCATGACCCGACAGCCTAGCCTCCCGAGGCGGGCCCCCGGGGGTGGTGCGGGGGCGGGATCATGCGAAAGAGAGCACCGGCGTCATCGTCGCCGGTGCTCTCGTCGTCCTGTCCGCCGCCAGCTTCCCGCTCGCCTCCCCGGCCGCCGTCTCCGCCGTGGCCGGACCGGACGGGAAGACCAACCCCCACCAGCAGACCAACAGGACCGAGGAGAAGCGCCGGCAGGCCAAGCGTGACGTCGCGCAGAAGGTCATCACGGGCAAGGCCGAAGTCCGCCAGCGAGGCAAGTCCCGGTCGGTCCAGGTGACACCCGGCAAGTGGGTCGAGTACGGCACCGAGGAGGCGCGCACCCTCACTTTCCTCATGGACCACGGCACCTCCGGCCCGGTGCACAGCTCGATCCCGGAACCGGCCGAGGACAACAACCCGACCTACTGGATCCCCGACTTCTCCCGGGAGGTCTCCTCGGGGCGGTGCGGCGTATCCGGCGACGTGACGGATTGGATTCCCCTGCCCACGAGCGGGTCCGCGTACGCCGGCGACACCACCAAGACGCTCCAGGATGCGGCGGACGTCTGGTAGGACCAGCAAGATTGCGGCCGGGAAGACGCCGGAGGAGGTCAGCGACTACCCCAACTCCTTCGACGTGTGGGACCGTAACGACTTCGACGACGACGATGTCGCCGAGCCCGACGGGTATCGACCATTTCCAGGCGGTCCACGCCGGGATCGGCCAGGAATCCGGCGGCCCCCGGTGGTCGGTCTGGTCACATCGCGGGTGGGCCGGCCGGACCCTCGACGGCTTCACCGTGGTCGAGAACGGCCGGGTGGTCAACAAGACCTACCCGCATTGCTACATCGCCGAGAACCGCACTTGTGCCGGCTACGACGTGGCGCTGAAGGTCGCACCGTACGAGTTCGGCCGGGGCACCCCCAACTCCGGCAAGGTCGCACACTTCCTGTTCGAGGACGGCGTGTTGGTCCCGGCACCCCGGCACGGGGCGTACGCCCCCCGTCGACGCCCACCCCGACGCCGAGAACTGGTCGGACGGTCCGTTGCCGCGGAACCGGACCGCGGCGCGCGATGCCATCGTCGGCCTGGAGCCAACCGAGCCACTGAGCCTGACCGAGGCGTCCGGAACGGAGACATCCACCCTCGACGGCCCACTTCCGCACTGATCAGGCGAGCTACGACCGACACACCTGGACGGCGACCCGCCATGTGGCCGGCGCGGCTCCGACTGAGTCCGCCGAGGGCTGGGAGTTCGTCCGGTAGGGCGGGCCCGGGCAGCATCAGCGGCCACGCCCGGTATCACCCGCCACACGTCGACTCGTGGGGTCTGATACCGGGCGTGGCGGCTGGCCTCCGGATGGCGGCCGGCCGCCGGGTGGCCGGATCGGTCCCGCGGCGCCCTCAGAGCATCGGCGACGTGTGCCAGATCCTCTGCAGGTAGTCCCGCATCGACCGGTCCGAGCTGAAGTACCCGCTGCGCGCGACGTTGAGCACCGCGGATCGGGTCCAGGCGTCCTGGTCGGCGTACTTCTCCTCCACGCGGGCCTGTGCGTCGATGTACGCCTGGAAGTCGGCCAGCGCCATGAACCGGTCGCTCTGGGTGAGCGACATCGTCACCGAGTCGAACATCCCCCGGTCCCCGCCGCTGAAGATGCCCGATCCGATCAGGTCGATGGCCGCCTTGAGCAGTTCGTTGCCCTGGTAGTACGCCCCCGGGTCGTAGCCGCTCGCCCGCAGCGCCGCCGCCTCGGGCTCGAACATCCCGAACAGGAAGAAGTTGTCGTCGCCGACGAAGCGGCGGATCTCCACATTGGCTCCGTCGTCGGTGCCGATGGTCAGCGCCCCGTTGAGGGCGAACTTCATGTTCCCGGTTCCCGAGGCCTCCTTCCCGGCGAGCGAGATCTGCTCGGACAGGTCCGCGGCCGGGATCAGCTTCTCGGCCAGGGTCACGTTGTAGTTGGCCGGGAAGGCGACCTTCAGCCGACCCTCCAGCCGCGGGTCCGCGTTGATCACCTCGGCGACCTTGTTGATGAGGTGGATGGTGTCCTTCGCCATCCGGTAGCCCGGCGCCGCTTTCGCGCCGAAGACGACCGTACGGGGCGCCAGGTCGGAGACGCCGATCCGGCCCGACAGGACCTGCTCGTACAGCGACACCACGTGCAGCAGCTTCAGCGACTGGCGCTTGTACTCGTGCAGCCGCTTGACCATGACGTCCAGCAGGTGCCCGTCCGGCAGGACGATCCCGTCCCGGGCGCGCAGCAGGGTGGTCAGCCGGTGCTTGTTCCAGTCCTTCGCCTCCCGGAAGTGGGCGAGGAAGTCCTCATCGACGGCGTACGTCTCCAGCTCCGACAGCCGCTCCAGATCGGTCACCCATCCGGATCCGATGGCGTCGGAGATGAGATCGGACAGCTTCGGGTTGGCCATCCGGACGAACCGCCGCGGGGTGACGCCGTTGGTCACGTTGGTGAATCGGTCCGGCCACATCGCCGAGAAGTCGGGCAGCACCTTGTCGCGGAGCAACTGGCTGTGCAGTTCGGCGACGCCGTTGACCTTCGTTGATGCGACGGTGGCGAGATAGGCCATCCGGACCCCACGGTCGGGGTACTCGGTGATGATCGACATCCGCTGGGTGCGCAGCTCGTCACCCGGGTAACGGTCCCGCACCTCGGCCAGGAAACGCTCGTTGATGGCGTAGATGATCTCCAGGTGGCGGGGCAACAGCCGGCCCAGCAGCTCGGTGGACCACACCTCGAGCGCCTCCGGCAGGAGGGTGTGACAGGTGTAGGCAAAACACTGCCGGGTGACCTCCCACGCCTCGTCCCAGTCGAATCCACGCTCGTCGACCAGGATCCGCATGAGTTCGGGGACGGCGATCACCGGATGGGTGTCGTTGAGTTGGAAGATGATCCGGTCGGCCAGCCGGTGCAGGTCGAAGCCCTCCTCCAGCTCGTTGTCAATGAAGTCGCGCAACGAGCAGGCGACGAAGAAATACTGCTGCTGGAGACGCAGCTCCTTGCCCTGCGGGGTGGAATCCTCCGGGTAGAGCACCTTGGAGATGTTCTCCGCGAAGGTCTGCGCCCGGACTGCCTCGGCGTACTCGCCGGCGTTGAAGATCGACAGGTCGAAGGCCTTGGTCGCCTGCGCGCTCCACAGCCGCAGCGTGTTGACCCGGCCGTTGAGATAGCCCGGCACCATGTAGTTGTAGGGCACACCCAGCACGTTCCAGGCGGGCACCCAGGTGGTGTGCTCCTGACCGTCGGCGTCGACCGTACGTTCGGTGTGGCCGCCGAAGTTGACCCGGACCGACGCCTCCGGGTGAGGGAACTCCCACGGCGACCCGAGCGCCAGCCAGGTGTCGGGCAGTTCGACCTGTTGTCCGTCGACGAAGGTCTGTCGGAAGATGCCGTACTCGTAGCGGATCCCGTAGCCGATGCACGGCACGTTCATCGTGGCCAGCGAGTCGATGAAGCAGGCCGCGAGCCGGCCCAGCCCGCCGTTGCCGAGCCCCGGCTCGACCTCCTGGGCGCGCAGAGTGGGCAGGTCGATCCCGCACTCGGCGAGGCCCTTCAGCGCGATCTCGTTGAGGTCGGAGGCCATCAGGGCATTGCCCAACTGGCGGCCCAGCAGATACTCCGCCGACAGGTAGCCGACCGTCTTGGCCCTGGCCTCCTGGGTCTTGCGGCTGGTCTCCAGCCACCTGGCCATCAGGTAGTTGCGCACCGTGGTGGCCAGCGCGAGGTACTGGTCGTTGATGCTGGACCGGGACAGGGTCACGCCCTGGGTGGTGTTGAGCTCGTAGAGGAAGCTCTTGACGAACCCGTCGACCGAGTGCGGCGGGGATCCCACCGGCGCGAGGGCCAGCGGGTGGGTGGGCCGAAATGCCGGTCCGTACACGCGGTGATCGGTCGTGGGCGACTCGTCGGCCGGGGTCGGGGCGCCTGAGCTGTGCTGCACAAGGTCGGACATGGGCGCCAGTGTAGGGGTCGCAGCTTTCCGTCAGGCAACACGCAGGCTACGCCGGGCGCAGAGACGCGACGAAGTCCAGCTTGTCCAGCACCGGCGCGGGTATGACGAAGGGGTAGAGGTCGGCCGCCCCCATCGAGCGGTTGATCATGTTCAGCGCGGTCGACAGCGGCACCCACACCTTCGTCACGAGGTCGCGGAAGTGCGGGAAGCTGTCGAGCGAACCGACCGTGGTCAGCCCGTATTGGCTCGCCGTCTCCACGGTGTCGCAGATGTGCAGGTAGTGCGCCCAGGTCTCGGCGAAGTCCTCGAACGGGTGCATGGTGGCGTACGTCGACAGGTAGGACCGACGCCAGTCCTTCGGTGCGCCCTGCGCGTAGTGCCGTTCCAGCGCCTCCGCATACGACGCCGTTTCGTCGCCGAACAGTTCGCGGGATCGGCCTATCCGTTCCGCACCGCGAACCAGCTGCCACTCGTAGTAGTGCCCGACCTCGTGGCGGAAGTGCCCCAGCATCGTCCGGTAGGGCTCGTCCAGGGCGTCGCGGACCTTCTCCCGGTAGACCGGGTCGCTCTCGGCCAGGTCGATGGTGATCACGCCGTCGGCATGCCCGATCGTCACGTCGGCGTTGGTCGAGGACAGCAGGTCGAAACACAGCCCGTCGTCCGGATCGCCGCCGGCCTCCGGGGACTTGCCGACGACCGGGAAGCCCAGCGTGTCGAGTTCGGCGATCAGGTGGCGCTTCGCCCGCTCGGCGAGCTGGAAGTTCTCCAGCCCCTCCAGATCGGCGTCATTGGGACGGGTGCGGGTCAGCGAACAACTGAAGCACTGCCCGCCCTCCAGCGGCGCCAGCCAGGTGCATCCCGACAGGTTGAGGTTGCGGCACACGTGCCACACCAGACCCGCCGCGTCGACGTACCGTCCTTGCCGGTCGACCGGGACGATCGCCCGTTCGGCTCGGGAATATCCCAGGTTCGTCCCGCAGCGTACGCAGACCGAATTCTCGAAGTACAGCGGATTGTCACAGACTCGACAGCGATAGGCCTTCACCCGCTGATCGTCGCACATGCCGGAGGCACCCGGCGCAGGTCGAGCACGTGGGGGTACTCGTCGGACGCGGCCCGACGGCCGACCTCACGCAGTCGGGCCACGTCGACGTGGCCCGCGGTGAACCCGCGCGGTTCGAACCTGCTGGCGCGCCGCGCCTCGGCCTCGTTCGCATTGACCGGCGGTCGATCGTACGACCGGCCGCCGGGGTGCACGACGTGGTACGTCGCCCCGCCCAGGCTCAGCTCGGCGGCCGTGTCGATGACCTCCACCACCAGCGGACTGTGCACGGGGATCGACGGGTGCAGAGCCGACCACGGCTGCCAGGCCCGGTAGCGGATCCCACCGTAGAACTCCCCCGCTCGCGGCGTCGCCGCCAGTGGCACCGGCACCCCGTTGCAGGTCACCAGGTGCCGGCCCGGGTCGATTCCGGTGAGCGCCACCTGGATCCGTTCCACCGAGGAGTCGACGTAGCGCGAGGTCCCCTGCGCGGTCGCCTCCTCGCCCAGCACGTGCCACGGCTCGATCGCCTGCCGCAACTCCACCGTGATGTCGTCGCCCACCCCGCCGGCCAGCCGGGTGACGCCGATCCGCGGGAAGCGGAACTCGGTGAACGGGTCGATCCAGGACTGCTCGAAGGCGATCCCGTACGCCTGCAGGTCCTCGACGACCCGTTCGATGTCGCGACTCGCCCCGTACGGCAGCAGGAAATCCTCGTGCAGGCGGGTGCCCCAGCGGATCAGCCCGTCGGTCAGCGGATCGTCCCAGAACATCGCCACCAGCGACCGCACCAGCAGCGCCTGGACCAGCGCGAGCTGGGGGTGCGGCGGCATCTCGAACCCGCGCAGCTCGACCAGCCCGAGCCGGCCCCGGGAGGAGTCGGGGCTGTAGAGCTTGTCGATGCAGAACTCGGCCCGGTGGGTGTTTCCGGTCAGATCGGTGAGCAGATGGCGCAGCGCCCGGTCGATCAGCCACGGCCGGGTGGTCTCGCCCCGCTCGGCCGCCTCCGCGGTCATCCGGCGGACCTCGGCAACCGCGATCTCCATCTCGTACACCGCCTCGGGCCGGCCCTCGTCGAAGCGGGGCGCCTGGCTGGTCGGCCCGATGAACCGGCCGGAGAACAGGTACGACAGCGCCGGGTGCCGCTGCCAATAGGTGACCAGGCTGACCAGAAGGTGCGGCCGGCGCAGCAGCGGTGAGTCGACCGGCTGCGCACCGCCCAGGGTGATGTGGTTGCCGCCGCCGGTGCCGGTGTGCAGCCCGTCCAGGTCGAACTTCTGCGTCGACAACCGCGCCTGCCGCGCCTGCTCGTACAGGGTGAAGGTCAGTTCGCGCTGCTCGGCCCAGGTCGACGTCGGCTGGACGTTGACCTCGATCACCCCCGGGTCGGGAGTGACGGCGATCTGGGTCAGCCGCGGGTCCGGCGGGAGGCCGTAACCCTCCAGCACCACCCGAGCACCCGCGGCGGCGACGGCCCTCTCGATCACGGCCAGCAGGGCCGCGTACGCCTGCAGGGTCTGGGTCGGCGGCAGGAAGACATACACCTGTCCGTCCCGCGCCTCGAAGGCCAGCGCGGTCGTCGCCGCCCCCTCCGGATCGACCACCCGGACCGGCGGAATACCCGGGTCGACCGGTCCGGTGGCCTCGAGGTAGGAGGGTTCGCCCTCCCACTCGGGATCGCGCCAGGCGATCGCGTCCAGTGGCAGCCGAAGCCCGACCGGGCTGGTGCCCGGGGTCAGCACCAGCCGTCCGCGGCGGAACCGCCAGGCCGGGCTCGTCCACTCCTCGTCGGTGGTGAGTGGCAGCACCCAGCCGGCGGGGACGGCGAGCGCCCGATCCATCTCGGTGACGTCGTCGATGTCGGCGGGTTCGGCGGCGGACCGCGGTCCTTTCGGCCGGCGCAGGTCGGTCGAAAGGGCCACCAGCGGGTCCTCCCACGCCTCCACCAACTGCCCCTCCGGCAGCCCCAGCAGCCCGGTCACCTCGCGCGCGATCCGGCGGGCCTTCCCGTCCGCGTCCGGGTCGGCCGCGTCCCGCCACGGATCGGCGAACAGACCCGGGTCGCCCCACAGCGCCTCGCCGTCGGTGCGCCACTGCAGTGAAATGCCCCAGCGCGGCAACGGCTCCCCCGGATACCACTTGCCCTGACCGCGGTGCACGATCCCACCGTGGGCATACACGGCCCGCAGGCGCTCGGCCAGGTCATCGGCCAGCCGCCGCTTGTGCGGCCCGTCCGCATGCGTGGTCCACTCGGGGCTGGTCGCGTCGTCGAGCGCCACGAAGGTCGGCTCGCCGCCCATCGTCAGCCGGACATCGCCGGCGCGCAGCCGCTCGTCGACCTGCTCCCCCACCTCGTCGATGCGGCGCCAC
The DNA here is from genome assembly GCA_964528755.1 of uncultured Propionibacteriaceae bacterium. Classification (GTDB taxonomy): domain Bacteria; phylum Actinomycetota; class Actinomycetes; order Propionibacteriales; family Propionibacteriaceae; genus Raineyella. The sequence goes on along the minus strand of CAZGWN010000037.1, from coordinate 21,926 downwards.
TGGTCGTCGGTGTAGGGCTTGGTGGTGCGCGGGTCCTCGTGGATCCGCCGGACCTCGTTGCGGAACCGGAAGTCCACGTCGACCGGGTCGCTGGCACCCTCGATCGGCGCAGCGCTGGACGGATGCGGCGTGGCGCTCAGCGGGATGTGCCCCTCCCCCGCGAACAGGCCGCTGGTGGGGTCCATGCCGACCCAGCCGGCGCCGGGGACGTAGACCTCGGCCCAGGCGTGCAGGTCGGTGAAGTCGTGCTCGGGACCGCTCGGCCCGTCGAGTGCCTTCTCGTCGGCGGCGAGCTGGACGAGGTAGCCCGACACGAACCGGGCCGCCAGCCCGTACTGGCGCAGCAGGCTGACCAGCAGCCAAGCAGAGTCGCGGCACGAGCCGATGGCCACCTCGAGGGTCCGGTCGGGCGTCTGCACACCGGGTTCCATCCGCACCGAGTAGGCGACGTCGTGCTGCACGGCGGTGTTGAGGTCGGCGAGAAAGGTGACGGTCGCCACCCCCTCCGGCGGCAGCCCGGCCCGGGCCAGCCGCCACTCCCGGACGCGGTCGCTGCCCTCGACCGGACGCAGGTACGGCGCCAGGTCCGCCTTCAGCCCGGGCTCGTAGTCGAAGGGGAACCGTTCGGCGTACTCCTCGATGAAGAAGTCGAACGGGTTGATCACCATCATGTCCGCGACGAGCCCGACGGTGATCTCCAGCCGGTCGACCTTCTCGGGGAAGACCAGGCGCGCCATCCAGTTGCCGAACGGGTCCTGCTGCCAGTTGAGGAAGTGCTCGGCCGGCGACACCTTCAGCGAGTAGGCCTCGATCGGCGTCCGGGTGTGCGGCGCCGGTCGGAGCCGGACCACGTGCGGGGTGAGGGACACCGGATGGGCGAAGTCGTAGCACGTCCAGTGCTCGAGCGCGACCTTGATGGACATGCGGACCAGCCTCCCCGAGGTCTGTTACGGATGAGTTACGGCTGGGTCCTCCGCGGATGGCGGAATCAGTTCCCCAGGGACTGGCGGGCCCGGTCCACGGCGTCCTCTGCGGTGCGGATCTTCTCCTGGTAGGTCGCCAGGTCGCCGTTGCGCAGTGCCGCGTCGGCATCCGCGAAGGCCTGTTGGGCCTCCTGGACCGCCTGGTCCACCGCGGCCTGGTCGACGGTCCCACCACCGGACGTCGGCGGTGCCACCGTACCCGGATTCGTCGTGGCGTCTCCCGTGGTGTCGGAGCCCTCCCCGTTCGCCGTGCCGTTCTCCCCCGTCGTCGCGCCGGCGTCCCCCGCGAAGACCTGGTCGAGGGCCTCCTGCAGGGTCGACCCGATCCCGACCGACTGCCCGAACCGCGCCATCACGAAGGTCAGCGCCGGGTAGGCGCCGGTGGCCCCCTGCCGCTCGGTGTAGACCGGCTGGACGTACAGCAGCCCCCCGCCGACCGGCAGGGTGAGCAGATTGCCGTAGGTGGCGTTGGCGGTGCCCTGGTTGAGGTAGGGCCGCAGGCGGGTGGCCACCTGTTCGTTGGTCGTCATGGCGTTGAAGGTCTGGCCGGGGCCGTCGATCTGGGTCTGGTCGGACATCCGCAGGATCCGCAACTGTCCGTAGTCGGCGCTGGACGCGTCGGCATTCACCGCCATGTACGCCGCCAGGTTGGAGCGTTGGTTGGGCACGTACACCGTGGTCAGGCTGAACACCGCGTCGTCGTCACCGGGCCACTTGATCGACAGGTAGTAGGGCTGCTCCTTGGTGCCGGCGCCCCTGACCGGGTCGTCGGGGATCTGCCACAGGTCGGTGTTCTGGTACCACTGATGGGCGTCGGTGATGTGATAGCGGGCCAGGATGTCCCGCTGCACCTGGAAGAGGTTCTCCGGATAGCGCAGGTGGGCCAGCAGGTCGGCGGGGATGTCGGCGCGCCGCTCGACCGTCCCGGGGAACGCCTTCTCCCAGGTCTGCAGGATCGGGTCGGACTCGTCCCATGCGTACAGCTCCACCGTGCCGTCGTATGCGTCGACGACGGCCTTGACCGAGTTGCGGATGTAGTTGATCGAGTCACCACTGCCGAGACCGCCGCTGTCGGTGCGCGAGTCGGAGACGGCCGAGGACAGGTCGACGCGCTCCGAGTTCGGGTAGGTGTTGGAGGTCGTGTAGCCGTCGACGATCCACACCAGCCGGCCCCCGACGATCGCCGGGTAGACGTTGGAGTCCACCGTGAGCCACGGGGCGGCCGCCTTGACCCTCTCGGTCGGGGTGCGGTTGTAGATGATCCGCGACGCCGAGTTCACCCGATCGGACAGCAGGATGTTCGCGTCGGCGAACCGGATCGCGTACAGCGCCCGGACCAACCCGTTGCCGATCGGCACCCCGCCCTTGCCGTCGTAGGTGAACATCTGCGGCGATCCGGCCTGCTCACCGCCGCCCGGCGTGTCCAGTTCGACCGGGGTCGACCCGGCCGGCGCCCCGACGATGGAGTAGTCGGTGTGCAACTGGCCGAAGTAGATCCTCGACTCCTGCTCGTCGAGTTCCCCGGTCGGTGGGATGTCCCGCTCGACCCAGTCGGGCTCGCCCTCGGACTGACGGCGATTGCCGTACGCGGCGACCATCCCGTAGCCGTGCGTGTACACCGTGTGGATGTTGTTCCAACTCGGCGACTCGAGCCCCCTGAGGTCGACCTCCCGGGCGGCGACGACCACGTCGCTCTCCTGGCCGTTGATCGTGTAGCGGTCCACGTCCAGGCTGGTCGGGAACTGGTAGAAGCCGCGCACCTGCTGGAACTGCTCGTACGCCGGGGCGACCACCTCGGGATCGATCAGCCGGATGCCGGGCAGGGCCTCGGCGTCGGCCCGCAGTTGGCCCGGGGCGGTCTGTGTGACGGCCTTGTAGTCCTCCACCTCCACGTGCGAGACCCCGTACGCCTCACGGGTTGCGGCAATGGTCCGCTCGATGTAGGGCTTCTCCTTGTCCGGCTCGTCGGGGTTGACCGAGAACGCCTGGACGGCGGCGGGGTAGATCATCCCGAGGATGAGTCCGGACAGGATCAGCAGGATGATGGCGATCAGGGGGATCCGCCAGCGCCGCACGGCGGCGTTGGCGAAGAACATCACCGCACAGATGAAGGTGATCACGGCGAGGATGAGCTGGGCGGTGGCCCGCACATGGTCCTCGGTGTAGCCGACGCCGACCAGCAGCTTGCTCTGCTGCACCTGCAACCCGTACCGGTCGATCAGCCGCAGCACCCCGTACACGACGAGGACGATGCCCAGCAACACCGACAGGTGGATCTGGCAGCCGGCCGTGGTGCGGCCGCCACGGTCCACCCGCAGCGCGCCGGACAGGTAGTGGATGATCAGCGAGACCAGGGCGGCAACCACCAGGGACGTGATGAGGAAGTTCAGCACCAGCCGCCAGAACGGATAGTCGAACACGTAGAACGACGGATCGAGCCCGAACCCGGCGTCCGCGCCGGCGAACGGCGTCCGGTTCAGCCAGGCCAGCAGGGTGTCGACGTTGCCGGCCATGCCCAGCCCGCCGAACACGCCCAGCAACAGGGCGATGACGACGAGCAGCGTACGGATCCGGCCGGCGAAGAGGACCTGCCGATAGCTGTCGAGCATGTTGCTCGGGGCGGCCGGACGGATCAGCGGTCGCAGCCGCACCGCCAGCAGGGCATTGACGAGGACGATGCCGCCCATCACGACGAAACCGACGACGAACAGCCCGATCGTCCCCCACAGCCGGACGGTGAAGACCTCGGAGTAGCCCAGACTGCGGTACCACAGCAGGTCGGTCCACAGCGCCGCCGTGAGGGACACCCCGACCACCAGGGCAGCCACGATGATCACGGTGAGGAAGAGGGGGTGGAGGCGCCGACGGGCGGCCCCCGGCTGGGCTGTACTCAAGACGTCAGTCCTCGTGGTCGAGAGGGAAGGGGGAATCGTGAGGGGAACGGGATCGGGCGGCCGCAGGGGCCGCCTCCCATCCTACGGGGGGACCCTGAGACCGTCCGACGATGCCGGGCTCACCCGAGCGTGCTGCGCAGCAGATCCGACAGGCCCGGGGCGAGCTGCGGACCGCCGAGGAGTTCCTCGGGCGCCGAGGCCAACCGGGCGAGGCTCTGCCGGTGCCCGTCGCGGAGCACCCCCGACACCACCCGCAGGTCCTGCCGGCGCGGGTGCCTCGCCACGTACGCCGCCGCCTCCTCGGGGTCCTCGGGGATGGCGGCCTCGGCGTCGGCGGGCAGGAAGGCCCGCTCGATCGCCAGCGCACAGCCCTCGACGGTGTCCGGCCACGAGATCGCCTCCAGCGCGGACACCACGTCGTCGCCGGCGTGCCAGGTGTCCTGCTCGATGGAGCTGAGGGCGTCCGCCGGCCGCGAGTCCGCCGCCAGGGTATCGGCCAGTTGCGGCTCGGCGACCACCAGATCCGCCGTCCGGACCAACGCGAACAACCGCGCCGGCTGGTCCCAGCCCAGTCGGGCCACGTGCCGCTCGATCTCCATCAGTGCGGCGGTCAGCGCCGAGTCGTCCGGCTGGGGCATACCTTCTCCTCTCGGGTCACGGGCGATTCGGGTCACGGGCAGTGCGGGAGGTCGTCGACCGGCGTGGTGAGAGCCGCGATGGCCTCGTCCAGGGTGCTGACCGGCACCAGGGGGATGTCGGCCGACAGATCCGCCACTTCCGTGCAGTTGTCCTCCGGGAGCAGGAAGAGCCGGGCCCCGTCGTTCTCCGCGCCGCGGATCTTCGAGCCGATCCCACCGATCGATCCGACGTCGCCTTCCACGTCGATCGTCCCGGTGCCGGCGATGACCCGGCCCGCGGTGAGGTCCCCGGGCGTGAGGCGGTCGTAGACGGCCAGCGCGAAGACCAGACCGGCGCTCGGTCCACCGATGGACGGGTCGATGCCGAAGTCCACCGTGCCGGGATGGTCGTAGCCGGTGTCGACGACCGCCCCGATCATCGGCCGGGTCGAATCATCGTCGGAGGGGCCGGTGGTGATCTCGACCTCGCGCCGGGCATCGGCACGCCGGATCACCAGCCGGACCGGGTCGCCCACCCTGCGGTCCCGGATGGCGCTCACCGCCTCCGCCGGCGTGTCCACCGCCCGGCCGTCGACGCTGACGATGGTGTCGCCCGGCTCCAACGTGCCGTCGGCGGGACTGCCATCGGTGACGCCGACCACCATGGCCACCGGCGTGACCGTCACCTCCGCGGCACGGAGCGCGCTCACCACGGCCGACTGCTGGGCGGAGTCCATCATCCGGGTGTTGGCCTCGGTGTTCTCCTCGGCAGTGGTCCCCGGCGGATACACGGCGGCCCGCGGCAACACGTACCGCCAGGGCAGCCAGTGGGCGGCGAGCGCCGCCGGCAGGGTGAGCGGCGAGTCGACCCGGGTGACGCTGACCGTGGTCAGCCGCAACTGACCGGTGGTCGGATAGTCGGTCAGCCCCGACACCCTGATGGCCTGACCCGATCCGTCCGCCGCAGGGCCGAGGACATCCTCGGTGCGCCCCGGCGACCAGGCGACGTACGGCACCGGGACGAAGGCCAGCACGAGGGCCAGGGCGACGAATGCCACGGCGGCCGCCGCGGTGGTCCGGGGCGTCTCGGCGATCGTGGTCCGGATCGCCCGGCGTCCCCATGAACCCACGCGCCGCGCGGCTCGTCCGAGGGCGCTGCGGCGGGAGGAGGTCCGGACCATGCCCTGACTGTACCCCCGGCGGAGCCGGGCCCCGCGATCTTGCCCGTTGCGGTTCAATGGAGGGCAGCATCAGGTTCCGATCCCAGGAGCGACACCATGGCCGATGATCCTCGTCACGACGACAACGATCCGGACGAGGGCGATTCCGACGCCGAGGCGTGGCGCGAGTTCCTCGCCCGGATGGGTCTGACCCCGGGTGAGGCCGGCTCCGGCCCGACCGACCTGGCCGGGCTGATGGACCAGCTCCAGCGGGCCTTCGGCCGGATGTTCTCCGCCGGCTCCCCCGGTCCGACCGCCGGCTACACCGGATTCCTCGACCCCTCCGGTGCACACCCGACCGCACCGGGCAGCCTGGACTGGCGTCAGGTCAGCAGCACCGCCCGCCAGGTCTGCGCCGAACGCGGTCACGACCCCGAGCCGTCCACCGCGGACCGGGAACAGATCACCGAGGCGGCCAGGATCGCCGAGAGCTGGCTGGACAGGGCCACGTCCTTCCCCGCCACCGAGGAACCCGCCCAGGCCTGGCGGCGGGCACAGTGGATCACCTCGACGCTGCCGGTGTGGCAGCGGTTCGTCTCGCCCGTCGCCACCAGCTTCGCCGACGCCGTGGCCGAGGCGCTGTTGCGTACCCCCGAGGAGGACACCCCCGAGGCGAGCCAGCTCGCCCAGCTCGCCGAGATGATGCGCCCGATGCTGCGGACCAGCGCGGCGATGATGTACGGCTCCAAGATCGCCGAGGCCCTCGGACGGCTCGCCGCCGAGGTCCTCGGCCTGACCGACATCGGCCTGCCGCTGAGCGACCGGCACGCCGTCGTGCTGCTGCCGGCCAATGTGGCCGCGTTCGCCGAGGGGCTGGACCAGAGCGCCACCGACATCCGCGTCTACCTGGCCCTTCGTGAGGCGGCGCGGCAGCGGCTGTTCGCGACGGTCGGCTGGCTGCAGCCCCAGCTCACCTCCCTGGTCGAGCAGTACGCCGCCGGGATCCGGATCGACATGTCGGCGATGGAGGACCTCTACCGCGATCTCGACCCCGCCCACCTCACCCCCGACGGACTGCAGGAGGCCTTCGAGAAGCTGCAGGGCAGCCTCTTCGAACCCGCCACCACCCCACAGCAGCGGGTCGTGCTCGAACGACTCGAGACCCTGCTCGCGCTGATCGAGGGATGGGTCGACGACGTCGTCGGACAGGCGACCGACGGCTGGATGCCGGCCGCCCCCGCGCTTGCCGAGACGATGCGACGACGCCGGGCCATCGGCGGTCCGGCCGAGGAGGCCTTCGCGGCACTGGTCGGTCTGGAGTTGCGCCCGCGCCGGATGCGGGACGCGGCCAACCTGTGGGCGGCGCTGCGCGAGGCCCGCGGGACCGATGGCCGCGACGGGGTATGGGGCCATCCGGACACCGTCCCGACCTCGGCCGGGTTGGACGACCCACTCGGCTTCGTCGCCGGCGAAGTGGATCGGCCGCCGGTGGACACCGGGTCGGCGGATGCCGGCGTCGACCTCGATGCGGAACTGGAGCGGCTGCTGAACGAGGCCGATCGACACCGCGGAGAGTCCGACGAATCCTGACCCGGCCCCCGATCCGACACGCGGGGTGCCCACATGGTGAACGGCGGAAGTCCGACAGGTTACGACCGGGCTTCCACACGTTGACCACACCCCGTCCACAGAGTTGTGCACAGGCAGTGGACAACTACCGGACGTCGTATGCCCGCCCGGGTCCGACGGCCTCGGACCCGGGGCGCTTGACGGGTCCGGGAAACCTGGCCTAGATTGACCCGAAGGAGGCCTCGCGTGGTCGGTCCGCTCGCAGGGGAAGGCGAGCAGTATCGATAGCGCGGGGCCTCCGACTTCGTGCCCGCGGACGAGTGTTGCCCGCGGGTGTTGCCCGTCGGGCTCCGGTGTCTCCCGTCGCGTTGTCCCGGCGCGCCCACCCTGGCGGCCGACCCGACCCGAGCGCCATCGTGGGCCCATGCCCACCGACCGCCCCCGGCTCGTGCCCGGGGTCCCCATCCTGACCCTCGACCCCACCACGCTCCAGATCGGCTGCGAGGCCGAGCACGGTCTCCGCCTGGTCCACCCCCAGGAGGGCCTGCGGATCGTGCTGACCCATCTCGACGGTTCCCACACCCCCTCCGAACTCGCCGGCCGCGCCGGCATCGACCCCTCCCAGGTGACGGATCTGCTCGACGCGCTGGCCCGTCGGGGCCTTCTCGAGCAACCGCCCGCCGCCGGCGCACCGCTGGCCGGCCTGGAGACGATCCGGCTGATCGGATCCGGGCCCGACGCGGCCCGGATCGCCGTCGCCCTGCTCGACGCCGAGGCCGGCCATGTCGCCCTCGTCGACCGCACCGGGGGCCACGCCGTGGCCGGAGTGGTGCGCCACCTGCGCGGCCGCGACGAGGTGGTTCGCGGCCGGCTGTCGGTGGTCACCCAACGGGGGTGGCATGCCCTGCCACCGGCGACGCCGACGGTGCTGGCCACCGGTCACCTGGAGGTGGACCGGGTGCTCCTGGCCGACCTCATGCGCGACGACGACCCGCACCTCGTGCTCCGCCCGCTTCCGCACGGCCTGGTGGTCGGGCCCTTCGTCGTCCCGGGGGTGACGTCCTGCCTGGAGTGTGCCGACCGGTTCCGTACGGCCCAGGACCCGACCTGGCCGCGCCAACTGGGACCCCTCAGCGGGCAGGCGGTGGCCTATCCGGCCGGCTCGCTGGACTGGGCGGCGGCGCTGGCGGTCCAGCAGTTCGCCGCGTGGTGGCGCGGCGCCGACCCGGATCTGGTCGACCACACCGTCACCCTGAGCACCGACCGATGGCAACAGGCGTGGCGGGCCTGGCCGCGCCATCCGGCCTGTCCGTGCCGGTGGCGGCCTCAGGAGGCCAGCACGCCGTCGTCGCCGACCGCGTCCGGGTCGGCGATGATCCGCAGCACCGCCTCGCCGTAGCGGGCCACCTTCGCCGCACCGATCCCGTTCACCGCCCGCAGCCCCTGCTCGTCGCCGGGGCGCAGTTCGGCCAGCGACAACAACGTGGCGTCGGTCAGGATGACGTACGCCGGCACGCTGCGGGACGCCGCCTCGGTCCGTCGCCACCGGCGCAGCGCCTCGGCGATCGTCTCGTCGTACGCGACCTCGCAGTCGTGGTGGTGGCCCATCTTGCGTTCGGCGGGATCGTGCAGCGACTCCCCACAGACCCGGCAGACGGCGCTCAGCGCGCTCCGCCGGCGACGACTCCCCCGCGTCCCCGCGTTCGCCGGGCGCGGGGCGGCGAGGTCCCCGGGCAGGACCCCGTCCAGGAACCGTGACGGTCGGCGCCGGCCGTTCGGTCCGCTGCGCGCCCGCGACCAGGAGATCCGCAGGTGCTCGCGGGCCCGGGTGACACCCACGTACAGCAGCCGTCGTTCCTCGTCCTGCTGGGCCCGGGTGGTGGCCAGGACGAACGGGACGGACCCCTCGTGGACGCCGCTGAGGGCGACCGCATCCCATTCCAGTCCCTTGGCCGCGTGCAGGGTGGCCAGGGTGACCCCGTGCGCGACGGGCGCGTGGTCGGCCCGGGCGCGCGCCTCCAGGGCGGCGGCCACGCCGGCCAGATCGAGTCCCGGATCCGCGGTGGTCAGGTCGGCGACCAGGTCGACCAGCGCGGCCAACGACTCCCACTTCTCCCGCCGCGCGCCGGCAGCGCGTGGACCCCCCTTGTTCCAGCCGAGCGGCTCCAGCAGGGCGGTGACCTCCTCCATCACCGAGGTTCCCGCGCTCCTGCCCGCGTCGGCGCGGGCCCGGGCCCGCAGCAGGCCGATCGCCTGGCGCACCTCCGACCGCTCGAAGAATCGTTCCGCGCCCCGGACCAGGTACGGGATGCCGCGCGCGTCCAGCGCTTCCTCGATCGCCGCCGACTGCGCATTGATCCGGAACAACACGGCCATCTCCCGCCGGTCCACCCCGGCCGCGGCAAGCCCGGCCAGCCAGTCGGCGATGCCGGCCGCCTCCTCGGCCTCATCGGCCGCCTCGGCGAAGACCGGCTCGGGGCCGGCGGGGCGCTGCGCGATCAGCGCCCGCGGCCCGGTGTGGCCGATGACGAGGTTGGCCACCCGGACCACCTGCGGGGTGGAGCGATAGTCGCGGACCAGCCGGACCACGTCGGCCCCCGGGTGGCGGCGGGTGAATCCCGTGAGGAACTCGGGGCGGGCACCGGCGAAGGAGTGGATGGTCTGCGCGGGGTCGCCGACCACGCACACCTCCTGCGACTCACCCAGCCACAGGCCCAGCAGGGTCTCCTGCAGCGGCGACACGTCCTGGTACTCGTCGACGACCAGGTGGCGGTACGTGCCGCGGACCTCCTCGGCGACCTCCGGGTGCTCGTGCAACATCGTCGCACAGCACAGCAGGATGTCCTCGAAGTCGATCACCCCGGCGTCGGTCTTGATCCGCTCGTAGCCGGCGAAGACGCGGGCGATCGTCTCGGGCTCCAGCCCGGAGACCTCGCGATGCTCGGCCCGGGCCAGCGTCGGGTACGTGTCGGGGTCGACGTTGGACACCTTCGCCCAGCCGATCTCCCCGAGCAGGTCCCGTACGGTCGCCTGGTCGGCCTCCAGCCGCAGACGACGGGCGGCCTCCACCACCATGCCCCAGCGCCGGTCGGCCAGCGGTGGCAGCGCCCGGCCGTACGCCCGGGGCCAGAAGTACTGTGCCTGGCGCAGCGCCGCGGAGTGGAAGGTCCGCGCCTGGACCCCCGGCACCCCCAGTTGCTGCAGCCGGCCCCGCATCTCCCCGGCCGCGCGGGTGGTGAAGGTCACCGCCAGCACGTGCGTCGGCGCGTACGCCCCCACGGCGGCCCCGTACGCGATCCGGCGGGTGATCGCCCGGGTCTTGCCCGTGCCGGCCCCCGCGATGACGACCACCGGACCGGTCAGGCTGGTCGCCACCGCCCGCTGCTCCGGGTCGAGGTCGGCCAGCAGGGACTCGGCAGTGGCAGGGCGGGGACCGGGATCGGGCATGCCCTCACTGTAAGCGGGGTGTTCTACAGTGACCCCATCATGGCTGACTTGTCCGGGGTGACCCTGCACCGCTGCGCCGACGCGGAGGTCCTCGCCGACGCGCTGGCCGAGCTGCTCGCCGGGGCCGGCGCCCCGGCCGACCCCTTCACGCCGATCGTGGTCACGGTGGAGGCGCCGGGTACCGCCCGCTGGTTGCTGCACCGGCTCACCCGCCGGCTGGGGATCAGCGCCGGGATCGACACCCCGCCGCTGCCGACGCTGGTCGCCCGGACCGTCGACGACGCGATCAGCGTCGATCCCGACACCGACCCGTGGCGGCCCGGCCGGCTCGCCTGGCGCATCGCGGCGGTCCTCGATCACCCGCCGGCCGACGTCGCCGCCACCGGCCCGGCGAGGCGGTTCGCGGCTCCGGGGGCGCGCCGGATGTGGCTGGCCGGACATCTGGCCACCGCCCTGCTGGACGCCTGCCGGCGGCTGCCCGACACGGTCGCCGGTTGGACGGCCGGCCACGATGCCGACCTGCCGGCCGACCTGGCCTGGCAGCCGGTGTTGTGGCGCGCGTTGCACGGGCCGTCCGCCGGCGGGGTTCCCGATCCGGTGGCCCGCTATCGCGACGCCATCGACGCCGACCGCATCGGCGCCGCGACCGTCGCGCCCCTGTCGATCTTCGCGCCGGGCCTGCCCTCACCGGGCGAGGTGGAGGTGGTGGCCGCCCTGGCCCGGCATCGGCCCGTGCACGTGTGGCTGCCGGGTGGTCCGCGCCACGACCGGCCTCTGCTGGACACCACCCTGGGTCGCGCCGGGCAGGCCGTCGAGGCGCGGTGGCAGACGGTTGCCGGCGCTGTTGTCGACCACCCCGTGCTGGACCGGCCCGCCCCCGAGGTCAGCCTGCACGCCTGCCACGGACCGGACCGGCAGGCAGAGGTGCTGCGCGACGTGATCTGCGGCCTGCTCGCCGACGACCCGACCCTGGAGCCGCGCGACATCCTGGTCGCCTGTGCCGACCCTGGCCTGTTCGGCGTGCTGGAGGCCGCCTTCGCCGACCCGGTCGACCCGGACATCGGCCATCCCGCCCGTGCCCTCCCGGTCCGGTTCGCCGACCCGGACCGCCGCGACCACAACACCGTGCTGGCGACCCTGGCGACGGTGCTCCGGCTCGGCCGGGGCCGGGCGACCTCCGGGGAACTGCTCGGCCTGCTCGCCGTGCCGGCGGTGGCGCGGACCTTCGGGCTGGACGACGATCAGGTCTCCCGGGCCGGTGACCTGATCGACGCGGCGGGGGTCCGGTGGGGGATGAACGCCAAGCACCGACAGGCCTTCGGGTTGGGCGAGGTCGCGGCGAACACCTGGCTTGCCGGGCTGAACCGGCTGCTCGTCGGGATCGCGCTCAGCGAGGACGGGTCCTACGCCGTGCGCACCGGCTTCCCGGTCGACGACATCGGTTCCTCCGACATCGCCGTCGTCGGAGCGGTGGGCGAGTTGATGGCCCGGCTGATCCGCATCGCCCGCTGCGCCGCCGATGACCAGCCCCTGTCGGACTGGGTGACCCTCTGCCGGGACGCGATCGGATGGACGATGACGGCGTCGGCCGACGATGACTGGCAGTTCGAGCACGCCGAGCAGGTGCTGGCCGACCTGGCGGCGGCGGGTCCGCCGGATGCCCCGCCGATCGGGGTGGACGACCTGCTCGACCTGCTCGCCGACGCGCTGGCCGGACGGGTGCCGCGATCGGCCTTCCGCAGCGGTGCGATCACCGTGTGCTCACTCGTCCCGGCGCGACATGTCCCGTATCGGGTGGTCTGTGTGGCCGGCCTCGACGACGGGATGCTGCCCCGGCCGGAGGCCCCCGACGGGGACCGCCTCGCCGACCGGCGGCCCGACCCGGGAGAGCCCGGCCGCCGGCACCTGGAGCGGCAGCTGTTCCTCGACGCGATCGACGCCGCCCGTGACCACCTCGTCCTCCTCTGGACCGGGGCCGACCCGCGCACCGGCGAGGAGCGGCCGCCGGCCGTGGTCGTCAGCGAACTGCTCGACGTGCTGCGGGCCGACGAACCGGCCGGTTCCGACCCGGTGATCCGGCACACCCTGCAGCCGCACGCACCGGCCAACTTCTCCGATCCGCCGCTCAGCTTCGACCGGGCCGCGGCCGCCGCGGCCCGCGCCCTGGTCGCCGCCCCCGGGCCCGTTCCCGCGGCGAAGGCCGACGTCGATGACCTGCCGCCCTGGGACTGGTCGGACGGCGTGGTGCCGCTGGAGGTCGTGGTCGACGTGCTCACCCACCCGGCCCGCGCCTTCCTGCGTCGCCGGGCAGGATTCACCATGTGGCGTCCCGACCGGACCGATCGGGACGCGCTGCCGCTCACCTGCGGACCGCTGGAGGAGTGGGCCGCCGGGACCCGGGTGCTCACCGCCGCCCTGCGCGGCGACGAGCTCTCCCGCGCCCTCACCGCCGAGATCCTGCGCGGTACCCTGCCGCCCGGAGCGGCCGGCCGCCGGATCGCCGGCCGCATCGGGGACACCGTCGAGGTCGTGCTGCGCGACTCGGCCGCCGTGCGCGCGCAGCCGATCCGCACCCACCACGTGACCGTTCCCCTGACGGGCAGCGGACTGACCCTGGTCGGCGACGTGACCACCCGCGGGCCCGACCTGGTCGACATCCGCTACGGCCGCATCGGCCCGCGGCACCGGCTCGAGTCGTGGCTGCGGCTGCTCACGCTGGCGGCCGGTCGCCCGGGCACCGGGTGGCGGGCCACCATGTTCGGGCGGCGGGGCACCTGCCGGCTGGCCTCCCCCGGCGCCGGCGCGGCCGGGCTGCTCGACGGGCTGGTCGGGCTGGCCACGACCGGGTTGAGCCATCCCCTGCCCCTGCCGGCGGGCACCGGTGCGGCCCTGGCGGCGTCGGTGCGCCCCGGCACCGGGCCGGGCGAGCTGGCCCAGCACCGTGCGCTGCGCTCGGCTTGGGACCGGGACCGCGACAACAACTGGACCTGGCTGTGGGGTGATGACCTGGCGGCGCTGGTCGACGCCGAGCGACCCACCTCGGTCATCCCCTACGGCGATGAGACGACCTGGCTGGCCGATCTCGCCCGCTGGTTGTGGTCGCCGCTGCTGGCCGCGGAGGTGGCCTGATGGAGCCGTACGATCCCGAAGGCCCGCTGCCGACCGGCACCACCCTGCTGGAGGCGAGCGCCGGCACGGGCAAGACCCACACCATCGCCACCATGGTGGCCCGCCACGTGGTGGCGGGCACGCCCTTCCCGGCGATCCTGCTGCTCACCTTCACCCGCAAGGCCGCCCGCGAGCTGCGTGACCGGGTCCGGGAGCGGCTCACCCACACGCTGGCCGGCACCGACCCGGCCGGCGTTGCTGCCGGTCGGCTGCGGGACGCGCTGGCCGACTTCGACGCCGCGACCATCGGAACGATCCACGAGTTCTGCGGCGCCTCCTTGGCCGACCTCGGGCTGCTCGCAACGGATGCACCCGCCGGCCGACTGCTGCCCGACCCGTCGCGTCTCCTGACCCAGGTCAGCGACGACGTGTGGTGGCGGATGTTCGGAGAGGTGACCCACCCCGGGCTGGACCGTGCGGCCGCCGCGGATCTGGTCCGGGCGGTGGCCGGCAACCGGGAAGTGCCGATCGTGCCCGACCCGGCCGGGTCCCCGGTCGCCGCCGCGCGGGTCGAGTTCGCCGCCCGCGCCCGCCGCGAGTTCCTGAACCGGCTGCGCCGGGAGGGGTGGCGTACGCACGACGACCTCATCGAGGACCTCGCGCGGGTGCTGGCCGACGCGGTGTCGGGGCCGCCGGCCCGGGACCGGCTGCGGAGACGGTACCGGGTGGTGATGGTCGACGAGTTCCAGGACACCGACCCGCGGCAATGGGCGATCCTGCGGTCCGCCTTTGCGGGGCACGCCGACCTGGTGCTCATCGGTGACCCCAAACAGGCCATCTACTCCTTCCGCGGCGGGGACGTGGAGACGTACCTCCGTGCCGGTTCGCACGCCGACCGGGTGCTCACCCTGACCACGAACTGGCGCACCGACGCCGGGGTGCTGGCCGGGATCGACGCGCTGTTCGACGGCGCCGCGCTCGGCTCGCCGAGGATCCGGCTGCGACCCACCCGGGCCCGGCACGGCGAGGCGCGACTGACCCTTCCCGACGGCCGCCCGGCGGCCCCGGTCACCTTGCGGGTGGTGCCACGGGCGTACGAACGGATCAGCCCGCAGCGGCGGCGGATCATCGCCGACCTGGCGGACCAGGTGACGGGACTGCTCGGCTCGGGGATGCGCCTGGAGGCCAACACCACCTCCCGGCCGCTGCGCCCCCACGACATCGCCGTGCTGGTCCGCACCAACCGTGCGGCCGCCCGGGTCGCCGACGGGCTGGTCGCGCGGGCCATCCCGGCGGTGGTCACCGGGTCGGGGTCGGTGCTCGACTCGCCGGCCGCCGCCGCGTGGTCGGACCTGCTCGGCACCCTGGTCGACCCCCAGCCGCCCGCGGTACGCCGGCTGGCGCTGGGCCCGTTCATCGGCTGGGACCTCGATCGGCTGGTCCGGGCCGAGGATGACGAGATCGCGGAGCTGTTCGTCCGGGTCCGCAGATGGGCCCGCCTGTGGGCCGACCGGGGCGTTTCCGCGGTGCTGCAGGCCGCACTGGGCGAGGCCGATCTGGCGGCCCGGACGATCCGCCGGACCGGGTCCGAGCGGTTGGTCACCGACCTGCGCCATCTCGGACAGTTGCTGCACGACGCGGAGCGGACCGGTGACCTCGCCCCCCAGGCGCTCGCGGACTGGCTGGCCGACCAGCGCCGGGAATCCTCCGGCCGTCCCGACGACGCCCGGGCGCTGCGGCTGGAGACCGAGGCGGAGGCCGTGCAGGTGCTCACCGTGCACGGGGCGAAGGGGCTGGAGTTCCCGGTCGTCCTGCTGCCCGACGCGGCCGAGCACCCCCCGAGCGACCGCGACGAGGAGGCCTTCGTCGTCCACGACCCGACCGGTGAACGGCAGGTCGATGTGGGCGGACGGACCGACTCCTCCAGCCGGGCCCGCCGGGAGCGTGCCCTGGAGGAGCGTGCCGGCGAGGACCTGCGCCTGCTGTACGTGGCGATGACCCGCGCCGCCTGCCGCCTGGTCCTGTGGTGGGCGCCGCACCGCACCTACGCCGCCGCGGCGTCGCTGCACCGGCTGCTGTGCGGGGTGCGGGGCGCCGACGGGACGGTCGCCCGCCGGGCGCCGGTGCCCGCCGCGGATGCCCTGGTCGTGCCGGCCGGCGTCACCGTCGAGACGGTCGGCGACGCCCCCGAGGCCGTCGCGCCGCCGTCCGCGCCGCGGGTGCCCGGCCCGCTGCGGGCCCGCGCCTTCACCCGCGAGGTCGATGTCGAGTGGCGACGCACCTCCTACAGCGGACTCACCGCCGGGGTGCACGCGGCCGGGCCCGACCCGGGCACCGACGAGCCCGACGTCGACACGCCGGTCCCCGCCGCGGCGGCCGAGCCGGACCCGGGGCCGTGGCAGGACCTGCCCGTGGGCACCCGCTTCGGCACCCTGGTCCACGCCGTGCTGGAGGCGTGGGACCCGGGCGGCGACCCGCTGCAGGTGGTCGTCGAGCGGACCCTGACCCACCATCCCGTCGACGGCGTCGACCCCGGTCTGCTCGCCGCCGGGTTGGGCGACGTCGTCCGCACCCCGCTGGCCGGGTCGCTCGGTGGCGTACGGCTGGCCGACGTCGCGATCGGCGACCGGCTCAGTGAGCTGTCCTTCGAGTTGCCGCTGTGCGGCGGGGACACGCCCACCGGAAGGGCGGAGTTGGCCGATGTCGCGGCGTGTCTGCGCGACCATCTGCCCCACGACGACCCGCTGGCCGGTTACCCCGATCTGCTGGCCGCCCCGGGGCTGGGCGAGCAGGTGCTGCGCGGATTCCTCACCGGCAGCATCGACGCGGTCCTGCGGGTCGGCCGCGAGAGGGGCCCCGGCTTCGTCGTGGTCGACTACAAGACGAACTGGCTGGGCGCGCCGCGCGGCTCGGCGCCGCTCAGCCGCGCCGCGTACGCCCCCGGGCCGATGGCGGCCGCGATGATGGCGGCGCACTATCCGCTGCAGGCGCTGTTGTACGAGGTGGCGCTGCATCGGTACCTGACCTGGCGGCTGCCCGGCTACGACCCGGCCCGGCATCTGGCCGGGGTGCGTTACCTCTTCCTGCGCGGCATGTCACCCGACACCGCACCGGCCGGGGTGTTCGCCTGGGATCCGCCGGCCGGGCTGATCGTCGACCTGGCCGCTCTGCTCGGCGGAGAGGGGAGCCGATGACCAGCATCATCGCCGGCGGGCTGGTGGGCCGCTTCGACGCCGCCGGCGTGCTCGGGGTGGCCGACGTCCAGGCCGCCCAGCAGTTGGCCTTCCTCGGCGGTGCCGACGACCCCCGGATCGCCCTGGCCATCGCCCTGGCCGTCCGCGGGGTGCGGACGGGATCGGTGTGCGTCGACCTGGCGCACGTCCACGAGGCGGTGTTCGAGGCCGACGAGAGCACCGTCGACGTCAGCGCCCTGCCCTGGCCGTCGGTGGATGAGTGGATCGCCGCGCTGAGCTCCAGCCCGCTCGTCGCGCTCGGCCCCGACGGGCCGGCCGGTCGGCCCCTGCGGCTGGTCGGCACCCTGCTCTACCTGGAGCGGTACTGGCGCGACGAGCAGGTGGTCCGCACCGATGTCGCGCTGCGGCGATCCGCACCGCTGGTGACCGACGATCCCGGCCGGGTCGCCGAGGTCGTCGCCCGCGTCTTCCCGAGGGTGGAGGGACCGGGCGGGTTGGCGCCCGGCGAACCGGACGCCCAGCTGGCCGCGGCCGCAACGGCCGCCGCGACCCGGCTGTGCGTGCTGTCGGGAGGACCGGGCACCGGCAAGACCGCCACGGTCGCCCGGATCCTGGTCGCCCTGACGATGCTCGACCCGGGTCTGCACATCGGCCTGGCCGCACCCACCGGCAAGGCAGCCGCCCGGATGACCGAGGCGGTACGGTCCGCGCTCGCCGGCATCGACGCCATCCCGCAGCCCGTGCTGGACCGGCTCGCGGGGCTGCGGGCCGGCACGGTGCACGCCCTGCTGGGGTGGCGGCCCGACAGCACCACCCGCTTCGCCCACGACCGGTGGCATCCGCTGCCACACGACCTGGTGGTGGTCGACGAGATGTCCATGGTGTCGCTGTCCCTGATGGCACGTCTGCTGGAGGCGACCCGGCCCGACGCCCGGCTGCTTCTCGTCGGTGACCCCGATCAACTGGCCTCGGTCGAGGCCGGTGCGGTCTTCGCCGACATCGGTGCTCTGGCCCGCGCCGAGGACCCGACCGGCACGTCGGCGACGCGGACGGCACTGGAGGCGCTCGTCCCGCCGGTCGACCGACCCGTGCTGGCCCGCCCCGGGCTGGTCGACCTGCGACACACCTGGCGGTTCGGCGGGGCGATCGCCGAGCTGGCCGCCGGGATCCGGGCCGGCGACGTCGACGGGGTGCTCGGCCTGCTGGACCGGCTCGGGGACGGGGCCAATGTCGCCTTCCACCCGGCCGGGCCGCATCCGCGCGATACCGGGTACGCCGACCTCCGCGCCCGGGTGCGAGCCTGGGGGGACGACCTCGCCGACCGTTGTGCACACGCCGACGGACCGGGTGCGCTGGCGGTGGTGTCGCGGCACCGGGTGTTGTGCGTGCATCGGCGTGGCCCGGCAGGGGTGGAGACCTGGAACCGGGTCCTGCGCGGCTGGCTCGGCCGCGCCGGCACCGACCCGATGGGCATCGGTGAACCGCTGATGGCCACCCGACAGGACCGGGCCCTGCGGGTGTTCAACGGTGACATCGGAGCCGTGCTCGCCACCCCCAGCGGTCCGCGGCTGGCGCTCGCCGGGGTCGGCGACGACATCCGGCTGCTGGCACCGATGCAGTTGAGCGGCTTGGTGGCGACGTACGCCAGCACCGTGCACAAGGCGCAGGGGAGCCAGTTCGACCAGGTGTCGGTGATCCTGCCCGACGCGGGCTCGCCGCTGCTCACCCGCGAACTGCTCTACACGGCGGTGACCCGCGCATCCGGCCTGGTGCACCTGTACGGCAGCCGGGAGGCCATCGTCCGGGCGGTGTCCCGGCCGGCCAACCGGGCCTCCGGCCTGGCCCGGCGGGCCGACTCCGATCAGCGGGGCTGAACCGGCACCGTTTCCAGCGGCACCGGGCGGACCGGAAGCGGGCAGGTGATCCGCCCGTCCAGCCACGCCTTGATCAGCCGGTGCGCCAGGGAGGCCTTGCCGGGCAGCACCAGACGTCCGGCCGCGGCCTCTGCTCGCACCCGGTCCCGGCTGTACCACTGCACCCAGGCCAGCTCGTGGTCGTCGGCGGTGATATCGGTCGTGACGGCCCGGGCGGTGAAGCCCATCATCAGCGACCGAGGGAACGGCCAGGGCTGGCTGCCGACGTAGCGGACCTGGGCGACCTCGATGTCGGTCTCCTCGAGAATCTCCCGGTGGATCGCCTGTTCCAGCGACTCCCCGGCCTCGACGAAACCGGCGATCAGCGACACCCGTCCCGCCGCCCAGCCGCGCTGGTGGGCGAGCAGGATGTCATCGTTGGGGTTGACCACCGCCACGATGACCGCGGGATCGGTCCGTGGCCAACTGTCGCGTCCGCACTGGGCGCAGTGCCGAAGCACCCCCCCGCGCAACACCTCGGTCTCGCCACCGCACGACGGACATCTCGGCTCCAGCCGGTGCCAGTTGGTGAGCGCCCGCGCCATGAACACCAGGTCCCGCTCGACCGCCGACAACCGGGCACCGACCTCGCGGGCGGTGTGCACCGGACTGTCGTCGACCAAGGTCTCGGCAGCGAACACCGGCTGTCCCTCGACCAACCCCAACAGGTAGTGCAACTGTGGGTTGAACTCGACATGGGGGCGGACCAGACGCAGCTCCGAGCCCGACGGATCGGTCGAGAAGCGGCCCTCGCTGTCCATCTTGAGCAGCAGGGCATCCTCGCGTTCCCACAAGCGGGCGACCCAGGCATCATTGCGCCGATGATCCTCGACACGATCGAGCCCACTCTGTTCCACCCAATTCTTCACATGGCCAGGGTAGGACACGACTCCTGGCCCGGGCCGGTCCAGGGGTCCGCGGTACGGACAGGGACCGGGCATGGTGTCATCGTCCCGGGCGTTCCCCACGAGCACGCCCTCCCGGATGTGGGTCTGCCGTTCGTGCTCCTGGCGAGCAACCGGTGGACGTCACCCTGGGAATGCCGGGCAAAGCCTCAACGACGAGGCACCCTGTCGAGATCCTTCCACGGCCCCAGAACTGCCGCTGCGACATGCCGATTCTCACGACCCCGTTCGATCGGCGACCCCTCTTCTGCGGTCTCCGACGAACTGCCGGCCCGTGGGACGGGCACCCCACAGTCCCGCGACCTGCCGGCCGACCTCGGCGCTGCCGGGCAACTCGTCGATCACCTCCACCCGGTCGTCACGGACGTAGTAGAACGCGGCCCGGACGCGTTCGGGCGCGACGTCGTGGATCTGCGCCGCGGCCAGCCGATAGAGGGCCAGCTGGTAGGGGTCGGCGTGCCCGCCGCGGTAGGTCTTCCAGTCCACCACCAACAGGTCGTACGGCCCGGCGGGCTCCCGGTAGACGGCGTCGATCCGGCCACGGACCAGGTGCCCGCCCAGCGAGAGGGTGAACGGCACCTCCAGATCCAGCGGCTGGCGCTCGGCGAACCGGCCGGCCTCGAACGCCCTGCACAACTCCTCCAGCTCGCGCGCCATCCGTACGTCGGCCGGCGCCTCCGAATCCGGGCGGACCGGCAGCGCGGCCTCGTCCTCGTCGAAGCCGAGCGTGCCCTGGGCACCGAAGCGTTCCTCCACCCAGGCGTGGAACCGGGTGCCCAGGGTGGCCCGCCGGGACGGCTCGGTCGGCATCGGGCGGGCCAGCGCCCGACGGAAGGCCGCCGGGTCGCGGATCCCGGAGACGATCTCGCTCACGGACAGCCGTCCGGGCTCGCTCACGGTCGGCCCGGCGGTCACCCGGTCGCGCCGAGCGAGTAGCCGGTCCGCCTGTTCGTTCCACCCCCGGGCGAGGGCGGCCACGTCGGCGTCGACCGGCTCGGGCGGAGTGCCACCCGCCGCCGGCACCGCGCCGGCGCCGCGGACCGCCTCGGCCAGCTCACCGACCCTCGCCGCCCGGGCCGGGTCGGGCCGGATCGGCCACGTCACCCGCACGGGAGCGTCGGCGTACGGGTTGACGTCCCCCGGCCGTGCCGGCGGCTCGGCCCCGGCCACCGTCGCCGCGGCCCCCCAGAACGGGGAGATCCCCCGAGGCCGCACCTCGCCGGGACGCCAGGTGTGGCTGAAGGCATACAGCCGACGGCGTGCCCGGGACACGGCGACATAGCCGAGGCGCCGTTCCCCGTCGGCGGCCAGGTCCTTCAGCTCGCCGCGCATCGCGGCGAACCCGGCCGGGTCGGTGCCGGTGAGCTCCGGCAGCCCGTCAGCGTCGCCGCGCAACTCGAAGGGCAGCTCGTGGGCGGCCCGGGTCCAGTCGGCCGGCTTCGGGTCGGCCGGGAAGACGCCGCCGACCAGGGCCGGCAGCAGGACGACCTCCCACTCCAGCCCCTTCGCCCGGTGCACCGTCATCAACGGCACCGCGTCCGCCTGCACCGGCACGGCGCGCTCCAGGCCGCGACCGGCGGACAGTTCGGCATCGAACCAGGCGAGCAGGCCCGAGACCGTCACCCCCGGCCGACCGACGGCGTACTCCTCCACCGCCTCCAGCAGCTCCTCCACCTGACCGGCGCCGGTCTCACCGTCGCGGGCCCGTAGCTCCTCGGCCACCCCGGACTCGGCGACGATCCGGCCGACGAGTTCGGCGACCGGGCGGCCCAACTCACCCCGCAGCCGGGCCAGCTCGGCGGTCAGCTCACCGCATCGTCGACGGGCGGCGTCCGACAACGGGACCGGCCCTGGCTCGGCGACCGCCTCCAGCAGACACGGCTCGGCGCCCTCGCCGGCCAGGTCGACGGCCCGCCGGCGCAGCAGGTCCAGGTCGCGGGGCCCGAGCTGCCAGCGCGGTCCAGCCAGCAGGGTGACGGCGGCCGGGTTGTCGGTCACGTCGATGAGCAGTCGTAGCTCGGCGATGATCTGTTGGTTCTCGGTCAGGGCGAGCAATCCACCCAGGCCGACCAGTTCGGCCGGGACGCCCGCGTGGTCCAGGGCGTGGTGGATCCGGCCGAGGTCGGCGTTGCGGCG
>CAZGWN010000036.1:0-34224 GCA_964528755.1 uncultured Propionibacteriaceae bacterium | reverse complement strand
ACCGACGCGCCGGACCTGCTCACACCCCGCCTACACCCCCGATTGCGATGAGCCGGTTTGGAGCAGCGGCATCCGACCGCCTCGGCCCGTCGACTCCGTCCATTGGTCGAGGAGATCGGTTGGTTCGTCCAGGGCGTGCAGGTGGTATTCGGTTCGCCGCGGCAGTTGCCTCATCAGCTTGAGAATATTGGCTTCGTTGTGTGCCCGGTAGACGCAGACCGCCACGACGGGTGGATGGGTAGGTCGGGGGACGAACCGAGGTGTGACGGCATTAAACCTACGGGCCGTCGAGACTATGCATCTCATGGGGCGAGTATCGCCAGATTGCGGAAGACGTGGGGGTGGGGTAGTCATTTTCGTTCCCGGTTGGGCCATGCGGTCGAGAGCTTCGACAGTTGATGGGAGTTGGCGATGATGGTGATTTCTGCGTGGGTGAATTCTCGGTGAGCAACTACGGGCCAGCTCTACGCCGAGGTGATAGATGACCTGACGAGATGGCGCGGTTTCGACGGCCGCATCGATCGCTTTGCGCTTTTCCGGTGCACATCAGTGGGATATCGGTCGAAGGACTCGAGCCCCGTCAGCAGGAGCCAGAGCGGGAAGACTAGCAGACCGATCTGGGCCTGAGGGTCGACGAGGTGCCCGGCGGACGTTGTGGCGCCATGCGTTCATTCTACGGCCTGTTCTCGAAATGGAACTACGGGACATCCCATGTCAACAGTTCGTACCGCCCGCTCTAGTCGACGTCAAGAGATGTCATGGGCGACTTTCCCGAATGTTGGACTGCATGGTTGCCCTGGAATTCTGGCGCCCGCTTCTCAGCGATGACCCTCAAGCACCGGAAGGAGTGCTTGCGATCGCCTCACGTGCTCCAAGCATTTCAGCTGGAGCGGGTGATACACGTCTGATCCGATTTCTATCCAGCGAAGCGGGTAGCCAGGCTCGT
Source organism: uncultured Propionibacteriaceae bacterium (assembly GCA_964528755.1). GTDB lineage: Bacteria > Actinomycetota > Actinomycetes > Propionibacteriales > Propionibacteriaceae > Raineyella. The sequence goes on along the minus strand of CAZGWN010000036.1, from coordinate 33,278 downwards.
CTCCCCAGGTTCCTCCGGGGTGCTGGAGCAGATCTTCCTGATAGTAGTCGAGTCGGCGCTCGACTTCTTGGAGCCATTCGCATGCGAATGGAGTTCCCGATCGCATGATAAAGGCGCTGATGCTGACTAATCTGCCGTAGTTCCGATGGATATCTTGTCCGAGCTTGGTATGATCGTCTCCGCCACACGATCTTGATGACTTCTCGGCATAGCCGGCGAGCCAGACGGTGGGATCTCGGAACATTTCAAACCTCTGAAGCCAATTGCCGGTTGGGCGCTTGATGTCTGTGTATCCGCCGCCGAAATACGCCATGAAGTACGCTCGGAGATAATCAGATCGATGAACCAGAGACAGACTTTCGTAGCAGACGTGAAGCGGGTGATCCGGAAGAATCCAGTCTTTCAACGTCCGAGCTGTCACCAAGACTACTTCGGTATCTGGCTGGCTGGATCGCAACGCTTGTAGGCCTCGCTTGCGGCCTGGGGTCAGTGCGTTGTCTCCTGTCCAGAAGCAGAATATTCGCTGCCGAACGGTCTTGGAACGCTGAGGGCGATCCGGCGCAGACCGGTGTAGGAAATACATCCGGGGAACATCGCCGTAGGCGTCGCGATGTCGATCGAGGTCGAAGTGATATGGCCTAATTGCTGATTGCGTCCTATACCCTAGGTCGATCGTCCGGCGATAGACCGACCGCGTGTGCGGCCAAACTGTCCACGCTCGGTGTTTGACCTGTCGCGCTGCGTCAAGTGAGTTGGCCGCCACCGTTGTCTCCTCTCGGTTCCGTCATGCAAGACCCCAGAATCCCGAGTCTAGGGCCTTGCGCCTTGCCGAAGCGCCAAACTCATCCCGTTGTCATAGCGCTTCCAGCATGGCCTTGATCATTATAGTCGATGATCCGCGATCGGTGTCGAAGGACGCAGGTCACGTCTTCGTTGACGACAGCGAGCCAAGCTCCTGGGTCAGGGTCGGCGTCGGTGCGGAGGGCTTGATCGGCGATGCATATGACAACGCCTGACTGGTCCGCGATCGGGCTGTTCGAGAACGAAGCGATCCGCGACTTGGCCTGCCCCTTTCATGCGGGGTCGTCTTGATTGCTGGGGCCGGGGATGTGAAAGTGCTCCTGGCTAGGGAGAATGGGAGTGTCTAGGTCACATTCTGGCCCGTAGTGAGGAGCACCTTCGAGGTGAAGAATACCGGCTCCTACCCACGCGTCCATAGTGACCGGGCCGGCGTCGCGGCGGTCGGGCAGGCCGGCGGCCTGCTGCTCGTCGAGGCCGTCCGGGCGACCGGCCTGGACCGGGCCCTCTCGACAGAGCTGGCGGGCTGGCGCAAACCGTTGGCGGTGCACGATCCGGGCAAGATCCTCTGCGACCTGGCGCTCACGTTGGCGTTGGGTGGTGACTGCCTTGCCGACCTCGCCCAGTTGCGGGACGAGCCCGGCCTCTACGGGCGGGTCGCGTCTGACCCGACCGTCTCGCGGCTGATCAGGCTGCTCGCGAGGGATGCGAAGCGGGCGGTCGCCGCGATCGGGCGGGCCCGCAAGACCGCCCCGGCAGACCGCCTGGGCACGTGCCGGGGACGCGTCGCCGGCCCGGCGGGCGAGGGTGGCGGATCCGTTGGTGGTCGACTTGGACGCGACGCTGGTCAGCGCCCACAGTGAGAAGGAATGGGCGCGTGCGACGTTCAAGAAGGGCTTCGGGTTTCACCCGTTGTGCGCGCCTCAACGACCACGGCCCCGAGGGGACCGGGGAGCCGTTGACGATCCTGTTGCGGCCCGGCAAGGCCGGATCCGACACGGCGGAGGATCACCGCACGGGGATCGCCGACGCGCTCGGCCAGATCGGCCTGGGGGCACGGCCTGGACGGAAGGTGCTGGTGGGGATTGACGGTGCCGGGTCGACCAAGGGCACCATCGCCACCCTGACGAACCGACGGGTGGCGTACTTGGTCGGGTTCACCCTGCCCATGAACACCCCAGAGCTCTATCGACTGATCCCGGAGAACATCTTGGAGTCGGCCTACAACACCGATGGTCGGCCCCGCGACGGGGCCGACGTGGCCGAGTTCACCGGTCTGGGCGACCTGGCCGGGATGCGCGTCATCGTCCGCCGGGAACGACCGCATCCGGGCGCCCAGCTGCGGTTCGACGACGTGGACGGCTACCGCCTCACCGCGTTCGCCACGAACGCCACCCGGGGTCAGCTCACCGACTTGGAGGTCCGTCACAGGCGTCGGGCGAGGTGTGAGGACGCCGATCCGCAACGCGAAGGACACCGGCCTGACGAACCTGCCGTTGCACGGGTTCGACCAGAACCGGATCTGGTGCCAGTTCGTCGCGCTCGCCGGCGAGATCCGGCGAGTGATCTGCACGACCAACGCGATCGAGTCGATCAACGCGAGATACCGCAGGGCAGTCAGGGCGCGCGGCCACTTCCCGAACGAGGCAGCCGCGCTCAAGTGCCTCTATCTCGTGACGAGGTCGCTTGACCCCACCGGCGGGGGCAGGGCACGCTGGGTGATGAGGTGGAAGCCCGCGCTGAACGCGTTCGCGATCACCTTCGCCGGACGGTTCGAGAGAGCCACTCACTGAAAACCGCCGGACCCCACACACCGTTTACCGGACAGACCCAGCCCAACCGGTGAAGGATTGAGGCCGGCTCCCGAGTTCGCGCCCGTCGGAGTGCCGGCCGTAGGATCATCCCGGGCAAGTGCCTGCCTGTGCAGCGCACGTCCCTTGATGTTGCAGGGCCACGGCTGCAGGTGGGGGCTGGCCTGGTCTTGTGCTGGAGAAGTGCTCAATGCAATTCGGCAGGGGGCCCAATCGGTCATTCGTAAGGCGTGCCGTCGGTGGTCTTGGACGTCACGGCGGCTTGGAGAGGTGCGGCATGGTTCGGGTTATTGCGCATGTGGGTGACTTTTCCGTGGACAACTATGGTGACCAGTTGTACCCGGAGGTCGTCTCCGGGTTGTTGCGCGACTGCGGTTTTGATGGTCACATCGAATACTTTGCCCCTCTTGAGGGGAGAACGCCGGGTGGACAACGGATTCGACCACTGCGGGAGTTGGCGCGCGTGCACCCGGATGCGGTACTCGTCGGCGGTGGCGATCTGATTCGCACGGACATTGGCACGATCGCCAAGGACCACCTCAATATCCCCTCGGGCAGGCGCGGCTCGCGGCTGTCTCGGGTTCGTGGTCGACTGTTCCGGATGCGGAGCTTTCCTGCGGGAGCGGGTCCATGGCTTCCTCGGCTTGGATGGGGCGACGCCCCTACGGCCTTCGTCAGTGTTGGCGTTCACGAGTTGGCGCCCTCGGAGGATGTCCGTGCGGCTGTGTCGCATATCAGCTCTGCCTGGGTGCGGACGGCGGTCGGCCGAGACCGCCTACAAGAAGTTGGGATGGACGAGCAGCTGACGGTCGCAGCGCCGGATGCGGTCTTTGCCACGGCTGCCTTCCGGGACCCCGACCCGCTGCGTGCGAGGGGGAGACAGCTGTTGCGTCAGCGATGGGGCGTGGACAGAGCCCCGATCGTGGTGCAGGCCGCCGAGTTCCACGGGTGGTCGCCGGATCGGATTAGTGCGGTTGTTCGCAGCCTGAAGCCGCTTCCGGTGGTCAATCTGCCTCTCGGCCGCTACGCCGGGGAAGACCAGGTCCTGAAGGCGGTGGCCCAACAGGAGCAGGTGCCAGTTCTGACAAACTTGAAGGCTGCGGAGATTACCGATGTGCTGGCTGCGGCGGGAGCGGTCTTCACGACCAGTATGCACGCCGCGATTGTTGGGACCTGCGTCGGAACGCCTGTCGTGGTTCCCAAGATCGCGAAGACAGCGGATGCGCTTGCGGCCTGTCCAGAACCCCCGGTCGTCCACCTGGCAGCGGACGGTGATGTTGCCGGGATTGTCGCGGATGTGTATGGCGAACGTCACCAACTGCCCTCACGGGCTAATGCAACAGCCTGCCAGTCCGCATTCTCGCGGACAATGGAGCATGTTGGGCTGTGACAAGCTCCCAGGAACCGGAAACGATCCGGGTCCAGTCAGCAGGTCGGAGCATCTCGGCCTTCTAGTGTCTCGTGCCGTTAGTTCGTGAGTGTTTGGTGGTTTGGGAGAGTTTGGTTGTGGCGAGTTCTCCTGCTCCGGCGTTGGTGCTCTGGGATGGTGATCGGGATGAGTTGATGTCGTGGACGCGGTCCACGGCAATCGGTGCGGGGCTGGCGAGGAGGGCCCGGATCGTGCTGCTCGCATCGGAGGGGATCGCGAATGCGCGGATCGCGGCCGAGGTGGGAACGACGACGACGTCGGTGTGGACGTGGCGGAACCGGTATGCCGAGGCGGGGCTGGCGGGCCTGGTCGACGCGCCGCGTGCGGGGCGTCCCAAGCACGTCGATGACGAGCGCATCATCACGGCGACACTGCAGCAGCCGCCGAGAAAGTTCGGGGTGACGCACTGGTCGTCGCGGCTGTTGGCGGATCACTTGAGAATCGGGAACGCGACGGTGGCGCGGGCGTGGCGCACGTACGGGGTGCAGCCCTGGCGGGCCGAGACGTTCAAGTTCCCCACCGACCCGGAGTTGGTCGGTAAGGTCACCGACGTCGTCGGCCTGTATGTGGCGCCGCCGGATAACGCGGTCGTGGTGTGCGTGGATGAGAAGAGCCAGATTCAGGCGCTGGACCGCACCGCGCCGATGCTGCCGATGCGGCCGGGCGATGCGGAGAAACGCACCCACGACTACGAGCGGCACGGCACGACGACACTGTTCGCGGCGCTGGAGATCGCGACCGGGCACGTCACCGGCGCGGTCAAGCCGAAGCACCGCCGCCAGGAGTTCCTTGCCTTCCTCCGCCAGCTGGATCGCGCCTACCGGGACCAGGACCTGCACCTGGTGATGGACAACTACGCCACCCACAAGACCCCCGAGGTCGACGACTGGCTCCAGAAGCATCCCCGCTTCCACGTGCACTTCACCCCGACATCCGGGTTGTGGCTGAACCTCGTCGAAGTTTGGTTCGGGATCATCGACAAGCAAGCGATCCGCCGCGGCGTGTTCACAAGCGTGAAAGACCTCAATGCCAAGATCCGGCAATTCATCACCGGCTGGAACGACCGCAAACACGCCTTCATCTGGACCAAGACCGCCGACGAAATCCTCAGGAAAGCGAACCATCAACCAACTTTGGGACTGTCAGAAGAACGGTGTGTGAGGGTCCGGCCTGATCCGAAAGGAGACGGCCGTGGCTGACACGACCGAACGGCTGGACGACGAGATGATTGACCCCGTGACGGGAGGGATCATCGATCAGAAGGACCTTGCCGAGCGCTTGCTTGCGCAGGCGAAGGAGCAGGGTGTGAGCCTGGTCGGGCCTGGTGGCCTGTTGAACCAGCTCTCGAAGAACGTGCTTGAGACCGCGCTGAACGCTGAGCTGACCGAGCATCTCGGCCACGAGCACGGCGAGACCCCGCTGGGGGTGAACATGCGCAATGGGAGCCGGACGAAGACCGTGCTCACCGAGATCGGGCCCGTCGAGATCGAGGTTCCCCGGGATCGTGACGGGTCCTTCGAGCCGGTGATCGTCCCGAAGCGCAAACGGCGGCTGGACGGGATCGATCAGATCGTGCTGTCGCTGACCGCGAGAGGGCTCACGACCGGAGAGATCGCCGCGCATTTTGACGAGGTCTATGGGGCGAAGGTCTCCAAGGACACGATCAGCCCGATCACCGAGAAGGTCACCGGGGAACTCGCCGAATGGTCGAGCAGGCCGCTGGATGCGATCTACCCGGTGATCTTCGTCGACGCGATCGTGGTGAAGGTCCGTGACGGGCAGGTCCGCAACACCCCGTTCTACGTCGTCATGGGCGTCACTACGAACGGGGAACGCGACATCCTGGGTATCTGGGCCGGTGACGGCGCGGAAGGGGCGAGGTTGTGGCTGCCGGTGTTCAGCGAGCTGAAGAACCGCGGAGTCGAGGACGTGCTGATCGCGGTGTGCGACGGCCTCAAGGGGCTGCCGGAGGCGATCAACACCACCTGGGAGCAGACGGTCGTGCAGCAGTGCATCGTCCACCTGATCCGCAACAGCTTCCGTTACGCCGGACGGCAGCACCGGGGCGCGATCGTAAAGTCCCTCAAGCCGGTCTATACGGCTCCGTCCGAGCAAGCGGCGAAGGACCGGTTCGAGGAGTTCGCTACCGAGTGGGGTGAGCGGTATCCGGCGATCATCCAGCTCTGGCGCAGCTCCTGGGCAGAGTTCGTGCCGTTCCTGGAGTACGACGTCGAGATCCGGCGAGTGATCTGCACGACCAACGCGATCGAGTCGATCAACGCGAGATACCGCAGGGCAGTCAGGGCGCGCGGCCACTTCCCGAACGAGGCAGCCGCGCTCAAGTGCCTCTATCTCGTGACGAGGTCGCTTGACCCCACCGGCGGGGGCAGGGCACGCTGGGTGATGAGGTGGAAGCCCGCGCTGAACGCGTTCGCGATCACCTTCGCCGGACGGTTCGAGAGAGCCACTCACTGAAAACCGCCGGACCCCACACACCGTTTACCGGACAGACCCTCCACTGTCGGAAACGCGACACTAGTGGACCTTCTGCGGGTTCCTTGGAAGGTTGGTGTCTTTACTAATGAATTCTCTGTGATCGACGCGAATCGGTGTGGAGGGCGATGGGTTGCCAGTGACGTCGCTGTCAGACGACTTTCGAGCCAGGGCGAGGAGTGCGAGAGGGCGTTCGTGCGGCCCCGGGTAGTGGCGGCCGGGCGGCTACGCCAACTGCCCGAGTTCGACGAGGTGGGCGAATTCGGCGTTTGTCTGGCGTAGTGAGGACATCGAGCCGCGGTCGGCGAGGCGGCCTTGGGAGAAGAACAGGATCTGGTCGGCGTTGCGTACCGTGGAGAGGCGGTGGGCGATGACGATGACGGTGAGTTGGCCGTGCAGGGCGTCGATCGTGGAGGTGATCTCATGTTCGGTTTCGTTGTCCAGGGCGCTGGTGGCCTCGTCCATGATCAGCACGTGCGGCTGGGCGTACAGGGCGCGGGCGATGCCGATGCGTTGGGCCTGGCCGCCGGAGAGGCGGGTGCCGCCTTCGCCTACGTAGGTGTCGAGTCCGTGTGGGAGCGAGGCGATGATGTCCTCGAGGCGGGCCTGTCGGGTCACCTGGGTCAGCAGTTCGTGGTCGACGTCGTCGGCGGGTTGTCCGAAGGTGATGAGGTCGCGGACGGGGGCGTCCCACAGGTAGACCTTTTGGGAGACGGCCGCGACGCTTCGGCGCCAGGCATGCGGGTGGCGGGAAACGTCGATGCCGCTCACCGAGATGGTGCCCGATGTCGGGACCAGCAGGCCCAGCAGCAGATCGGCGAACGTCGTCTTGCCTGCGCCGGAGGATCCGACGAGGGCGATGGTGCGACCGCGAGGGATGGTGACGGTGATGTCGGTGAGGACGTCGGTTGACGCGTCGGGGTAGCGGAAACTCACGTCTGCGACGTCGATGTCGCCGTCGGGAATCGTCTGGACATCGTCCGTGGCCTCGGTGACGGTGGAGTCCTCGGAGTCGAGGTTGGTCATTTCCTCGAGGAGCATGTCGAGCGACGCCGCGCTCGAGCGCAGCCCGTTGACCGCGGCGACCACCCGGTTCAGCGCAGGGGCGATCCGGACCGATGCCGCGGCGAAGACCGCCAACAGGCCGAAGGCCTCGCCGTCGGGACGGGTGGAGAACACGAGGATGGCGACGGCGAGGATCCCGAAGATCATGACGATCTCCATGAAGTACCGCGGCAGTTCGCCCAGCACCTGATTGCCCCGCTTGGGGTTGATCGACTCGAAGCGATTCGCTCGGAACTGCTGAACGAAGAAGTCCTCGCGTCCGAAGATGCGGGATTCCCGGAATCCTTCGATGGCCGGGTTGAGATAGCTCCACATGCGCGTGCTGAGCTCGAGACCGCGGAGTCCGAGGCGGATGGCGTACGGCTTGAGGACACGAACCATGAACAGCGCGGCACCACAGAAGACGACGGCGGCCACCAGTGACGCCACGGGGGCGAGAACGAGGAGCGAGATCAGCAGGACGGCGGCCGTGACCAGGTCGGTGAGGATCCCGATGACGCCGAGCAGCACCCCGGCGAAGTAGGAGTCCACGGCCCCCGTGACGGCCTGGATGATCTTGGGTTTGGTGCGCTGGCGGTGGGAGGCGTACGACGCGTGGACGTACTTGTCGAGCAACGTGGCCTGGGCGGCTGCCGACGCTCGGGAGGTGACCCCGATGCTCCACCAGCGCAGGACGACCATCGTCACGTTCTTGAGGATGAACATGAGGCCGACAAACAGCGCGGTGGCCAGCAGGAGGGTCCGCCGGTTGTCCGTGCCGACGACCGGCACCAGGAAACGCTGCAGGACGCCGGGCACCGAGTCCGGCACTGTGAGGAGCTGCATCAGCGGCATCATGGCCAGCACGCCCGCCAGATCCAGGAGCGCGGACAGGACACTGGCAGCGCCCAGCAGGAAGAGCTTCCCGCGCATCCGCCACGGAACCAGTGTGAGCGGCCGCCTGACCCTCTGAACGTTCCTCAGCCAGGCCGGTCCCTCAGGACTGCCTGTGCGCATGCATCCCCCGAGTGTATGTGCGGCACGGACGGCCGAACCTAGTCAGCATGGTAGCCGCCGGCGCGACCGCGGGGCTCAGGAGGCGCAGGGGCTCTCGTCGTCCTCGCCGCAATCCGGGGGGCGTCTACTTCCCCGAGCTTAACGGTCCCGGTGCCGCCCGCGCTGCCGTAAATGACGATCTTGCTGGCGGAGCTTTCAGAGCGGAAGGCGCCGAGGTCGCGGCAGATCTGGCCGGTCGCGGGCACGGTCAACGTCAGCGGGAACGGGGTGTCACCGCAAGACGTCAGGGGCTTATCGGCGTTGTTCGTGAGGCGGGTGATTGTGAGCGTCGCCTCGCCGGTGTCAGCGCAGGAGGGGGACTTCGCCACGCAAAGAACGAGGTGGTACGACCATTTGCTCCCCGAGCCGGGCCACTTGCAGGAGTCACCGGCCAGGGAGAACACCAGGCACTCGCCCGGAGTCGGTGAGGCGGCCATGGCGGGCACGGCACTGCCGAGCGCAATCGCCGGCGTGGCCCACGCGGCTCCCTGCACGACGGTGCGGCGTGACGGCCGTGACGTGGCCGCCTGAGTTGACCTGTGTTCACTGCGCATGGACGTCCCCCAAGGTTTGCGTCTTGCTTTCCGACCGGATGCTCCCGAGCATCCGGGTCAGAAACTATCAGGGTGCGGCGGCCGCGCCAAGTTGGGTTTCCCTTCCTGCGGACCGACGGTGGTCCCGGGCGCGACCGCCGGTGGCTCCCGACTTGCGGCTCCTCGGCCGGGCTGCCAGAGTCGGGTTTATGCGGGGGATCATTTTGGCTGGTGGGGCTGGTACGCGTCTTCATCCGATCACGATCGGGGTGTCGAAGCAGTTGGTGCCGGTCTATGACAAGCCGATGATCTATTACCCGTTGACGACGCTGATCCTGGCGGGGATCCGCGACATTTTGATCATCACCACCCCGGCCGACGCGCCCGCGTTCGAGCGGTTGTTGGGTGACGGGTCGCGCTACGGGGTGTCGCTGTCCTACGCGACGCAGCCGGAGCCGAGGGGTCTGGCGCAGGCGTTCACGATCGGGGCGGGGTTCATCGGGTCCGATCGGGTCGCGTTGGTGTTGGGTGACAACATCTTCTACGGTCCGGGTCTGGGGACCCGGCTGCGCCGGTTTGAGAGTCTGGAGGGTGCGGCGGTGTTCGCCTACTGGGTGGCCGACCCGTCCGCGTACGGGGTGGTCGAGTTCGACGGGTCGGGGCGGGCGTTGTCGGTGCAGGAGAAGCCGGCGGTGCCGCGGTCGAATTTTGCGGTGCCGGGGCTGTATTTCTATGACAACCAGGTGGTCGAGATCGCGCGATCCTTGCAGCCGTCGGCGCGGGGGGAGTACGAGATCACCGACGTCAACGATCACTATCTGCGTGCGGGTCGCCTGCAGGTGGAGGTGTTGCCGCGGGGGACGGCGTGGCTGGACACCGGCACGTTCGACTCGTTGAACGATGCGGGCAACTATGTGCGGACCCTGCAGGCCCGGCAGGGGTTGCAGGTGGGGTGTCCGGAGGAGGCGGCCTGGCGGATGGGGTTCTTGTCCGACGACGAGTTGCGCGCCCGGGCCGAGAGCCTGGTCAAGTCCGGCTACGGCACCTACCTCCTCCAACAACTCGCCCGCGGCCGCCAGTAGGCTGGGCCTGTGGCGGAGCCTGGGGCCGAAACACCGATGGGCATCGGCGGAGGCCGCCATGCGTACCCGCGAGAGCGACCTGACCGGCGACGCCACCGGGTGCGTACATTCCTCATCATCCTGATCGCGCTGGTCGCGGCCGTCCTGGTCTGGCTCGGACTGTGCTGGCGCTTCGTCGTCCACCCGCGGGTGGATCAGCCCCAGCCGGTCGACGCCCTGTACGTCATCGGGCCTGCCGAGGAGCGGATGCCGCTGGCGATCGACCTGGCGCGGAGTGGCCTGACCGCCACGATCCTGACCACGGTGTCGGTCGACCCACGCACCGGTGAACGCTATCCGCGGGACTACTGTGCCGGCTATCCGGGCCTGCCCGACATCATCATCGAGTGCGTCGACCCGGACCCGTACACGACGAGGGGTGAGGCCCGCCTGCTCAACCGGGTGGCCGCCGAGCGCGGCTGGGACCACGTCGCCGTGCTCACCACCACCGCTCACGTCGCCCGGGCCCGGATGTGGATGAACCGGTGCGTCGACGGCCCGACGGTCGAGGTGTGGGAGTTCCGTCAGCCGCACTCGGTCGGGCAATGGCTGTTCTCGTTCGCCTACCAGTCCGGGGCATGGCTCAAATCGCGCTTCCAGCCCGGCTGCTGAGCGCCCTTGATCCAGTGCCACGACAGTGGCATGATCGTGGCATGGTAAAGGTGAGGCTGAGCACGACCGTGGACCGTGACTTGTTGGCGGCGGCCAGGGATCTGCATGTCGGAGAGACCGATGCCTCCATGGTGGAGGCGGCCCTGACGGCTCTGCTGACGCAGCACCGACGGGCTGCGGTGGACGCGACCTTCGAGGCGTACGATCGCGTGCCGATCGACACCCCCGACGCGTGGGGTGACCTGGCGTCGTTCGGCGAGGCGGCCGGTGCGTCGTGAGGGGTCGAGTCAGCCGCGGGGACGTCTGGTGGTGTGAGCCGCCGGACATCGGACGTCGGCCGGTCGTGGTGTTGAGCCGAGATGTGGTGATCCCTCGGCTCGGGAGGGCGCTGGTCGCTCCGTGCACGACGAACGTCCGCGATCTGGTGACCGAGGTCGCGCTCGAGCCGGGCCGCGACCCTGTACCGCAGCCGTGCGTGGTCAGCCTCGACTTCGTCGAAAGAGTGTCGGTGGGGCTCCTCGTGTCAAGGCTGGGCCGGCTCGATGGGAGCCGGATGCGTGAGCTGTGCGCCGCCCTGGCCGCGGCGGTCGATTGTGAGCCGCCATCGACCCATGGTGCGGCCGACTCCATGGGCAGGAGGCAATAGTGGTGAGCCCCAGGAGGTGCCGATGACCAGGGTCGACGCGTGGCTGTGGTCGGTGCGCCTGTTCAAGACCCGCTCCCAGGCGACCGAGGCCTGCAAAGGCGGGCACATCCGGGTCAACGGCGCCCCGACCAAGCCGGCCCAGAGCCTGCATCCGGGCGACCGGGTGGTCATCCGCACGCCCGGCTGGGACCGGGAGTTCGAGGTCGTCCAGCTCCTCGACAAGCGGGTCGGGGCGCCGTTGGCCGTCAAGGCGTACGTCGATCACTCCCCGGAACGCCCGGCGTACCTGTCGGCGCCGGTGGCCCGCCGGGACCGCGGGGCCGGACGGCCGACCAAGAAGGAGCGTCGCCAGATCGACGAACTGCGCGGGCGACACTGAGCCGTGTACGCGGGGCGGGCTCTCAGTTGCCGGAGCCGGAGCCGGAGCCGGACACGGCCTCGCCGATCGCCCGCCCGGTGGCCCGGCCCGCGATCAACTCACCCAGGTCGAGCCCGGTCGTCGCCTTGACCGACTCGAAGACCCCGGCCAGGGCGACCCCCTGTTCGGCGGCCATCCGGGCGCCGGGTGCCGTGTCGTTGCCGGATCCGATCACGGTCACCGACCCGACCTTGGCGTACCCGGCGGCGAAGGCCTCCATCAGGGTGGGCAGTTGGTCCAGGGCCTGGCGGGCCAGCAGCGCCTCCTGGTTGCGGGCGAGGGCGGCCGCCTCGGCCTCGATCGCGTCCGCCTTCGCCTGACCGGCCAGCCGGACCGCCTCCGCCTCGGCCTGGGCCTTCTGGCGGGTGGCCTCCGCCTCGGCGGTGGCCGAGCGGGCCAGCGCCTCGGCGCGCTTGATCTCCTCGAACGCGGCCACCTCGGCGGCCTGCGCACGCGAGTAGCGGGCCGCGTCGGCCTCGGCCTGGGCCACCTTCGCGGCGGCCTCGGCCTTCTTGGCCTGTTCGAACGCGGCCGCCTCGGCGGCCTGCTGACGCTTGTATCGTTCGGCGTCGGCGACCCGCTTGACGTCCGCGTCCAGTTGCGCCTGCCGGTTCTCGGCCTCCTGCACCAGCACCGACTGTTCGGCGCTGGCCCGGGCCAGTGCGGCGGCCTGCTCCGCCTCGGCGCGGGCCTTGCCGACCTCGGCCGCGGCGTTCGCCCGGTTCTGATCCAGCCGGGTCTGCTCGATCAGGTTCTCCTCGGCGGTGGCGATCTCGCGGGCCGTGATCGCCCGCTTCACGTCGGTCTGGGCGATCTCGGCCTCGCGCCGCTTCGCCTCGACCTGGGGGATGCCCAGCGAGGAGATGTAGCCGACCTGATCGGTGATGCCCTTGATCTGGAACGAGTCCAGGATGAGCCCCTGCTCGGCCAGCTCGGTGGCGACGTCGGAGGCGATCTGCTCGGAGAACTTCTTGCGGTCGCGCATCAGCCCGGTGACCGGCAGGGTCGCCACGACCCCGCGGAGGGCGCCCTCCAGCTGCTCGGTGGTGAAGTGCTCGATCGCGGCGTCCTGGGAGGCGAACCGTTCGGCGGCCCGGCGGACCAGCTCGGCCGAGGATCCGACCTTGACGATCGCGACCGCCTCCACCTGCAGGGTCACGTTGTCCTCGGACTGCGCCTCGGCGGTCATCGCCACCTGGCGTGATCGCAGCGAGATCAACTCGGCCCGTTGCAGGAACGGGTTGACCACCGCCCGACCCGACACGATCACCGTGACCGGCGAGTCCCCGGTCTCGGTCTTCTGGCGCCGTCCCGAGATGACCAGCGCCTCGTCGGCGCGGGCCACCTTGATCCAGCCGCGGACCATGATCGGCACCGCGATGGCCGCAGCGACGACGACGACGGCGATGATGCCGACAACAACAGCAGTCCCCATGGGTATGTCTCCTTGCTCGTGGGGGCGGACGGTCTCCTGAACGATCATCGACCAGGATGCCCGGCGACGGGTCAGCGGGTCGCTGTCCGCGCCGCCGGGCCCGGACTCGGAGATGACAGGATGGGCCCGTGGAGGCAACCGTGGACACCCGCACCGACACGTACGAACGGCCGGGGCCGCAGGACCGGCGTGCGCGGATCCGGGTCCTCGCCCAGCTCGGCCTGCCGATCGTGGCCGGCCTCGTGTCCTGGCTCATCCCGCAGGCGCTGTCCCCGGACGGGCTCGCCGGCGCGATGGCCGACTTCGGCATCTACGTCGACGGGGCGAGGGCCGCGCTGCACGGCGGGGAGCTCTATCGCGACGGCCCGAATGCCTTCGTCTACCCGCCGATCGCCGCAATCGGGTTCATGGTCTTCCTGCTGGGACCCACCGCCGGGTGGAAAATCCTGTGGGCGATCGCCGGCTGGGCGGGCATCATCGCCGTGGTGCACCGCTGCGGGCTGCGGGGCCGGCCGGCCTCACTGGTCGCGGCGGCCGCCATCGCCACCGCGGTGCCGGTGACCCTGTCCACGGCTCTCGGACAGGTCGAGATCCTGCTGACCTGTCTGATCCTGCTGGACATCATGCCGGGGGCGCCGGGGCGTCGTCGTCTGCCGGCCGGCTGGATCGTCGGCCTGATGACCGCGATCAAGCTGACGCCGGGCCTGTTCATCGTCTACCTGCTGCTCGCCCGGCGCCGGCGCGAGGCGCTGGTCGCCATCGTCACCGCGGCCGTACTCACCGCGATCGGGTGGGCAGTGCTGCCGGGCTACTCGGCGTTCTACTGGCACCGCCTGGCGACGACGCACTCGGTCGGGTTCGAGTCCGACCCGATCTATCTGGACAACCAGTCTTTCACCGGCGCGGCGATGCGGGCGTTCGGGCTGACCACGGGACCGGCCGTGGGGACGGCGGTCTCGGTGATCGTCCTGGTGCTCGGCATCGCCGCCGCCCTCGTCCTCCGCCGGCGAGGGGAGGAGGCGCTGGGCATCGTGCTCGTCGGGCTCACCAGTGCCCTGGTCTCCCCGGTCTCGTGGACCCACCACTTCGTGTGGATCGTGCCGCTGGCCGTCCTGCTCGTCCAGCGCGTCCGCCGCGAGGCACACCCGGCGCAGTCCGGGTGGGTGCTCGGCATCGGCGCCGTTCTCGTCCTGTGGGTCTGGATCGCGCCCTATCAGATCCTGCCCGCGGGCGGCATGCAGGAACTCGACTACTCCCCGGGGCAGGTCCTGCTCAGTGCCGCCACCCCGCTGCTGGGCGCGGCGCTGCTCGTGGCGGTGCTGGTCACGGAGCTGGTGGGACGCGGTGCCCACCGGCACCAGTGAGCCCGCCGCCGGCCCCCGCCGAGCCGCCCGAACGCAGAAAACGGGCCCGACCCCTGGGGTCGGGCCCGTGTCTGCTGTGCCGGATTCACGCGCACCGCTCCGCCCACGGCGACTCACGGAGCGGTGATTGCGCGGGCGCGCTATGGCGTTACTTCGCGGCGACCGGCTGCCGGACGGGCTGGGCGGTCTCGGTGGGCTGCTCCTCCGCCTGTCCCTCGATGGCGGAGGACTTGTGGGCCACCGAGATCTTGCGCGGCTTGGCCTGCTCGGCGACCGGGATGGTGAGCACGAGCACACCGTCGGTGTACTCGGCGTTGATGTGCTCGGCGTCGAGCCCGGTGCCCAGGGTCAGCTGACGGGCGAAGGTGCCCGCCGGACGTTCCCGGGTCAGCCACTCGGCGTCCTTGGTGGCCTGCGGCTTGCGCTCGGCGCGGACGGTGAGGGTCTGGTCGTCGAGGTCGACGTCGATCGTGGACGGGTCAACACCCGGCAGGTCGATCTTGACGTAGTAGTTGTCGGCCTCGCGATAGAGGTCCATCGGCATGGCGACCGAGGTCGGCGTACGCAAGGACTGGGCGAACAGATCGTCGAACGTGCGGAACGGATCGAAGGTACGGGCCATGATGCATCTCCTGCGGCAGTGGAGCGTCGGGTGGCCGAGCCTGCCGTTCTCTCGACCACTCGTGCAGTAGAACGAGCCGGCCCGGGAGACTATTCCCGAAACCGGGGAAACTTGAGTCGCCTACGCTCAAGGCTACTCGGGATCGCGCGATCGGGGGTCCGAACCGGGGTGTCGGTGGTCGCCGTACGATCGATGACCGGTTGCCCGGTTCCGGTTCTGGGCTAGGGTGACTCCGGTGCCGGGCCCGATCCGCCCGGCTGCGGGGGGACAGGGAGAGAGAAGGACGTGGCGAGCAAGGACGCGGGGAGCACCTCGGCCCGATCCGGTGGGCGGTCGGGCAAGACGGCAGGCGGAGGGGTCGCCTCTGCCCCCGGGCACAACCTGGTGATCGTCGAGTCACCGACGAAGGCGACGAAGATCCAGGACTACCTCGGCCCGGGATATGTGGTGGAGTCCAGCCGCGGCCACATCCGTGACCTGCCCACCGGCGCCGCGGAGGTGCCCGCGAAGTACAAGGGAGAGTCCTGGGCGCGCACCGGTGTCGACATCGACCACGATTTCGCCCCCTTGTACGTCGTCGCCCCCGACAAGCGCGCCACCCTGCGCAACCTCAAGGAGGCCCTCAAGGGTGCCAGTGCGCTCTACCTCGCCACCGACGGTGACCGCGAGGGCGAGGCGATCGCCTGGCACCTGCAGCAGGAACTCAAGCCCAAGGTCCCGGTCCGTCGGATGGTCTTCCACGAGATCACCGAGGACGCCATCCGCGACGCCGTCACCCACCCCCGACAGATCGACACCGACCTCGTCGACGCCCAGGAGACCCGCCGCATTCTCGACCGGCTCTACGGCTACGAGGTCTCGCCGGTGCTGTGGAAGAAGGTCATGCCGCGGCTGTCCGCCGGCCGCGTCCAGTCCGTGGCCACCCGGCTGGTGGTCGACCGCGAGCGGGAACGGATCGCCTTCGTCCCGGCCGGCTACTGGGACCTCGAGGCCGCCATGGATGCCGGCCCCGACGCCGAGCCGCCGCATTTCACCGCCCGGCTGACCCGCCTCGACGGGCTGCGCGTCGCCCAGGGCCGCGACTTCGACTCCGGCGGCCGACTGCGCACCGACGAGCAACTCGCCCACGTCGACCAGGCCCGGGCCGAGACCCTCGTCGCCGACCTGGAGGGTGTCAGCGCCCGGGTCGTCGAGGTGGAGGCCAAGCCGTACACCCGCCACCCGTACGCGCCCTTCCGGACCACCACCTTGCAGCAGGAGGCCGGACGGAAGCTCGGCTTCACCGCCCAGCGGACGATGTCGGTCGCCCAGGAGCTGTACGAGGGCGGCTTCATCACCTACATGCGGACCGACTCCGTGGAGCTGTCCGGGGAGGCGATCCGGGCCGCCCGGACGCAGGCGCGCAGCCTCTACGGGCCCGACTACGTCCCCGACCAGCCCAGGGTCTATCGGTCGAAGGTGAAGAACGCACAGGAGGCGCACGAGGCGATCCGGCCCGCCGGGTCCACTTTCCGCGCGCCGGACGCGACCGGGCTCAGCGGGGATCGGCGCCGGCTCTACGAACTGATCTGGATGCGGACCGTCGCCTCCCAGATGACCGACGCGCGCGGGGAGTCGGCCACCATCACGCTGGAGGCGACCGGCGCCTCCGGGACGGTCGCCGGCTTCACCGCCCGCGGCCGGACGATCACCTTCCCCGGGTTCCTGCGGGCGTACGTCGAATCGGTCGACGAGGGGGCCGCCGACGACTCGCAGCGCAGGCTGCCGCGGCTGGTGCAGGGGGTCGAGGTGGCGATCGCCGAGTTGGCGGCGCAGGGCCACTCCACCAAGCCGCCGGCCCGCTACACCGAGCCGTCGCTGGTCGCCAAGCTGGAGGAGCTGGAGATCGGGCGACCGTCCACGTACGCCTCGATCATCCGGACCATCACCACCCGCGACTACGTGTTCAAGCGGGGGCAGGCGCTGGTGCCGACCTGGCTGGCGTTCGCGGTGACGCGGCTGCTGGAGGAGCACTTCTCCAAGCTGGTCGACTACACCTTCACCGCCGCGATGGAGGAGGACCTGGACCAGATCGCCACGGGTCAGGCCAAGCGGCTGCAGGTGCTCAACGAGTTCTACTGGGGTGGTGACGCCGGCGACCCCGGCGCGGCGACCGGGCACCTCGACCATGCCGGTCTGCACGACCTGGTCAACCAGCTCGGCGACATCGACGCCCGCGCCCTGTCGACCTTCCCGATCGGCGACCTGGATTCGGGCATCGTGGTGCGGGTCGGCCGCTACGGGACGTACGTGGAGGAGGTCGCGACCGAGAAGCGCGCCAACGTCGACGACGACCTGCCCCCCGACGAACTCACCGTCGACAAGGCCCGCGAACTGCTCGCGCGGCCGATGGGGGAGGAGCGGGCGCTCGGGCTCGACCCGGCCTCCGGGCACCCGATCGTCGCGCGGGCCGGTCGATTCGGCCCGTACGTCACCGAGGTCCTGCCCGAGGACGCGCCCAAGGGCGCCAAGCCGCGAACCGCATCGCTGTTCGCGTCGATGGACCTGCACACCGTCGGGCTGGAGGACGCCCAGCGGCTGCTCAGCCTGCCGCGGGTGGTCGGCACCGCCGCCGACGGGGAGACGATCACCGCGCAGAACGGTCGCTACGGGGCGTATCTGAAGAAGGGCTCCGATTCACGGTCGTTGGCGAGCGAGGACCAGATCTTCACCGTCACGCTGGAGGAGGCCGAGGCCCTGTACGCCCAGCCGAAGCAGCGCGGACGGGCCGCGGCCAGGCCCCCGCTGAAGGAACTCGGTGCCGACCCGGCGACCGGCAAGCCGATGGTGGTCAAGGACGGCCGGTTCGGGCCCTACGTCACCGACGGGGAGACCAACGCGACCCTGCGGCGGACCGACGCGATCGAGACCCTGACCGCGGAGCGGGCCGCCGAACTGCTCGCCGAGAAGCGGGCCAAGGGGCCGTCGACCCGGCGGCCCGCCAAGAAGACGACCGCGAAGAAGACCACCGCGAAGAAGACGACCGCCAAGAAGACCACCGCGAAGAAGACGGCCGCCAAGAAGACCACGGCGAAGAAGACGGCCGCCAAGAAGACCACGGCGAAGAAGACGACCACGAAGAAGACGACGGCGGATCCGGCCGCCGGGGGCGACACGCCGGGCGACTGAGTCGTTGACGGATCCCGGGCGTACGGGCGGCGGCGGTGGGATAATGGACGATCCACTTGTGGGTACGTCCGAAGGGAATGCTGTGCGCCGCTACGAGATGCGTGACCTGGCCGCCGCGCCGAGATTTGCCAACCCCGACCTCGGGCTGGCCAACCCCGCGGCCGTGAGCCCCAGGCCCGCCGTGTGCGACCTCACCATCCTCGACACCCCCGACAGACGTCTGCTGCGGGCCGGCATCGTCCTGGCGCACCGGGCCATGGACGGGGAGGGCGAGTGGCTGCTCGCGGCGCCCGGATGGCGGCCCCAACTGCCGGCCGAGTACGTCGAGGCGATGACCTCGGGGGAGGTGCCCGATGCGATGCTGGCCCTGCTCTCCCCGCTGCTGCGGCATGCCCCCCTGGCACCGGCCGGGACCCGGCATCGGGTCCGCAGCACCTACCTCGTACGCAACCTCGACCGCGAGTCGCTCGGCACAGTCATCGACGACCACGTGACCATCCGCCGCGACGGGCAGGTGCTGACCCAGTACCGGGAGGTGACGATCGACACCGGGACGATGACCCGGGAGCAGATCGCCTGGGCCGACGACGTCATCCGCGGTGTCGACGGGGTCCAGGTCGACAGGCAGGTGCCGCTGCCGGCGCGGCTGAGGATCCTCGCCGATCCGGACCGGGCCGGAGGGGTCGACACGTTCGGGGTGGGGCCGGTCGAGCCGGCGCCCGCCGACGCGACGATGGTCGACATCGTCGGCCGGTTCATCGCCGAGCAGGCCCGCGACGTGCTGAAAGCCGATCTCAACATCCGCTCGGGGCGGACCCGCAAGGTGCAACCGTTGGTACGGGCGTTGCGTTCCTTCGCCAACGACCTGCCGGTGGTCGCCCCGGTGCTGGCACCCGAGACGTTGGACGACCTGCTGGCCGAGGTGCGCTGGGCCGCCGACGAACTCGACGGCACCTTCGGCGACGACCAGCAGGTCATCCTCACCGGCGACCGCTATCTGGGCATCTTCGACCGGGTCGCGCAGTTGCGCCGCCCGCCGACCGCCGAGGGGCTCGGCCACGGCGCGGCTCGCGAGGAGATCGCGGGCATGGTGGTGGTTGCCACCGAGGAGATGCTGCGGGTCGGCCGGGCGGCGCCGCACTCCGCCGACGACTCCGGCTGGCGCGAGGCCGCCCGGGCCGCCGAGCGGTTGCGGGCCGTCGCCGAGATCGCGGTCCTGCTGGCCCCCAAGCAGGCGAAGCGGCTGCGGTCGCGGGCCAACGACCTCCTCGACGGGCTGACCGCCTGCGACAACGACGAATTGGTCGAGCTGCGCGCCTCGCTGGCCGGAACCAGCGCCGAGGAGGCATTCGGGATCGGCCGGCGCTATGCCGCGCTCGCCGACAATCGGGCGGATGCCCGCGCCGAGTACGTCGACCACTGGGCGAAGGATGCCCGCAAGCTGCGCGCCGCCGGCACCGACCTGTTGGAGCGCCTCGGGGTGGGGATCGCGCTGACCGAACCGATCGCGGAGGCGGGTGCCCACCGGGCCGCTGACGAGGACGGTCATGTCTGAGCGACGCGGGCTGTTCGTTGTCTTCGAGGGCGGCGACGGGGTCGGCAAGACCACCCAGGTCACCCTGGTCGCCGCCGAACTGGCCGCCCGCGGCCACGATGTCGTCCGCACCCGTGAACCCGGCGCCACGCGTGCCGGGACGGTGATCCGCGACCTGCTGCTGTCCCCGTCCACCGGGGATCTCGATCCGCGTGCCGAGGCCCTGCTCTACGCCGCCGACAAGGCCCAGCACGTCGCCGAGGTGATCCGACCGGCGCTGGATCGCGGCGCGATCGTCGTCTGCGACCGCTACGTCGACTCGCTGATCGCCTATCAGGGGGCCGGGCGGGTGCTGGCCGCCGAGGACGTCGCGCGGCTGGCACACTGGGCGACGGGCGGGCTGGAGCCGGACCTGACCGTCCTGCTCGACCTCGACCCGACCGTGGCGATGGCCGGATTGGAGAGCCCGGACCGGCTGGAGGACTCCGGCGAGGAGTTCCACCGCCGGGTGCGGGCGGGTTTCCGGGCCCTGGCCGCGACCGCCCCGGAGCAATACATGGTGCTGTACGCTCGCGGAGACCGCGACGAACTGCGGCGTCGGATTGTGGCGGCGATCGAGGAGCGGCTGCCGAAGGTGTCAGCCGGGGAGGGCACACTGGAGCGGTGAGCACACCCGTGGTTGATCCCACCGCCGAGGCCTCGCCGCTGACCGGGGTGTGGTCCGACCTGGTCGGCCAGTCCGCCGCCGTCGCCGTGCTGCAGCGCGCCGTCCGCGGCGACACCCACGCCATGTCCCATGCCTGGCTGATCACCGGCCCACCCGGATCGGGCCGTTCGAACGCCGCTCGCGCCTTCGCCGCGGCCCTGCAGTGCGACCAGGGTGGCTGCGGTCGGTGCCGTTCGTGCCGTATGGTCCTCGGCGGCAGCCATCCCGACGTGACCCTGGTCAGCACGGAGCAGTTGTCGATCGGGGTCAAGGAGGTCCGTGACCTCGCCCGCCGCTCGATGATGTCGCCCACCGTCGGCCGATGGCAGATCGTCGTCGTGGAGGATGCCGACCGGATCACCGAGGCCGGTGCGAACGCCCTGCTGAAGAGCATCGAGGAGCCGGCGCCGGCCACCGTGTGGCTGCTGTGCGCGCCGACCCCCGACGACGTCATCGTGACGATCCGCTCCCGGGCACGTTCCCTGACCCTGACCACTCCCGCGGTGAGCGAGGTGGCCGCGCTGCTCGTACGCCGGGACGGCATCGATCCGCAGACGGCCGAGCAGGCGGCACGAGCCGCCCAGGGACACATCGGGCGGGCGCGCCACCTGGCCCGCGACGAGAAGGCCCGCGCCCGACGCGACGACGTGCTGAGGATCCCGATGCGGCTCGCGACGGTGGCCGACTGCCTGCGGGCGGCCTCGGTGGTGATGGCCTCGGCGCAGGAGGAGGCGGCCGAACAGACCGCCGACATCGAGGTCCGCGAGCGGGCGGAGCTGGAGCAGGCGCTCGGCATGGGCACCCGCGGCGCGCGGCCCCGGCACACCGAGGCGGCGCTGAAGGATCTTGCCGCCGAGCAGAAGCTGCGGGTCAAGCGACTGGAACGCGACGCGATCGACCGGGCCCTGACCGAGCTGACGACGTGGTATCGGGACGTGCTGAGCGTGCAACTGCACTCCGGGGCGGAGCTGGTCAACATCGCGCTGGCCGACGGGATCGGGGTCGACGCGGCGCGTACCACCCCGGATCGAACCATCGCACGGATCGACGCCATCCTCGCCTGCCGGGAGGCACTCGCCGGCAATGTGGCGCCATTGCTGGCGGTGGAGGCGATGATGGTCATCCTCGGACGGCAGGGGACCGTTGCCTGAGCCGCGACACTCCCCGCCGCCCTGTGCCGTCGGAGCCGTTCGGGTGGGGACAATGGGCGTGGTACCCGCCGACTGTTAGGACCTCAGCCGTGACCTCTCGTGACAATGACGACGATGGTTCGCCGTCCCCGGCGACCGACCCCCTCGAGGAGTTCGGCGTCCAGGACGAGAACGAACCGACGATCATCCGCATCGACCGTGAGGAGGTGCGCTCGGTCGGCGCGCCGCGATCCGAACGGACGCCGTCGGCACCCGCCGCGTTCGGCGCCACCTCCCGGGCGGGGTCGACCCCGAGCAGCCCCGGCGCCGATGCCCCTGCGGAGGATGCGGCGAGCCAGCGGACTCCGACGGCGGCGCCGGCATCGGAGGACCGTGGTGCCGATGAGGTCGACGACGGGCCGCAGAGCCCGGCGGGGCCGGGTGTTCCCGAGCCCACCCCCCGGACCGCGGCCGATTGGGCCGCCGCGGAGCCGAACGAAGCCGATGTCGAGCCGGGCGGGGCGGTGACGGAGCCGCCACGTGAAGGCCCCGGGGCAGTCCCGGCGACGCCCCCCGAGCCTCTGCTGAGAACGGCCCATCCGACGGCGGTCACCCCGACGGCGGGGGACGGCGGGGCGGACTCCCCTGCCTCGGCGCCGGACTCGCACGAAGCCGCCGAGGAGTCCGCTGAGGAGGCTGCCGAGGAGGCTCCACCCGAGCCGGCCGCCGCGGCGGAGCCCGCCCCAGCGGAGCCGGCACCGGTGGAGCCCGCACCGACGGTCCCGCTGTCCCCGCGCCGGGTCGTCACCAGTGAGGAGGATGCCCAGCCCACCGGCGTACTTCCCACGACCGACGCCCAGCCGACCGAGGTGATCCCGGCCGCGGCCCCGCGCCGCGCCGCGCCGTTCGCCCCATCGGCGGCCGGGGTGAGCGACGCCGATTCGGCGGCCGATGCGGCCGAGTTGGAACGCCGGGCCGCCTGGCTCGCCGAACGTGAGGCCCGCGACCGGGCGCTGGGCCGGCGCCGCCCCGCGCCCGAACCCGAGGTGGCTCCCCAGCCGCCCTCCACCAGGCTCGATCGGACCACGGACCGGCCGGCGGGTGCCTTCGGTCTGTTCGCCCTGCGTCTGGTGGTGGCTGCCATCATGGGGATCCGCGGTGCACAGCAACTGCTCGACATGCCGACGACCATCCAGACCTTCTCGGCCACGGCGCTGCCCTACCCGGAGATTGCCGCATGGGTCACGGCCTGCGCCTCCGTCCTCATCGCGGTGGCGCTGGTCTTCGGGCTGCTCGTACGGGTGGCCGGCGTCGGGACCGTGGCCATCGCTGCGGGCGCGTTGACCTTCGTCTACTGGTGGAGGTCGCCGTTCGAGTCGGGAGTGGCCGGCTTCCACGGTGAACTGGAGCTGCTGCTCGCCGGCGTCGGCCTGCTCCTGTTGCTGATCGGCGGGGGATCGTGGGGTATTGACGCGGCCGTTCGCAAGAGCCGGCTGCAGCGCCGCCGCGCGAAGTGGGACCTTCAGCAGATCTGAGGGCGTCGCCGGGCCCCACCCCGCGACTCTTCTCCACGCTGGTCCTGGGGGCCGGGTCCTCTACCCTGGGATGGTGCAACAGGTCATGGCGGTCACCTTCGAGCGGTACGGCCAGCTCCACTATGTGGATCCGGCCGGACACCGGGTGGCGGTCGGCGACTGGGTGATGGTCGCCACCGACGAGGGCCCCGAGGTCGCCCAGTGCGTGTGGGCCCCGGAGCGGTCGCCGCGTGCGGACTGGGGGTCCTTGCCGGCGTGTCTGGGCCCGGCCACCGAGAAGGATCTGGCCCGGGACCGCGCCAACCGGCGCTTCCGGGCGGAGGCACGGATTGTCGCCCACCGACTCATCCGGCGCCACGAGCTGCCGATGAAGGTGATCGGCATCGACTATCTGGACCGGTCCGACGACTACGACCGGCTCGTGGTCGTCTACTTCACCGCGCCGCACCGCGTCGACTTCCGTCAACTCGTACGCGACCTGGCCAAGACCTTGCAGGCGCGGATCGACCTGCGTCAGATCGGCGACCGGGACGCCACCCGGATCACCGGGGGGATCGGGCAGTGCGGCCGCGAACTGT
This sequence comes from uncultured Propionibacteriaceae bacterium, assembly GCA_964528755.1. Classification (GTDB taxonomy): domain Bacteria; phylum Actinomycetota; class Actinomycetes; order Propionibacteriales; family Propionibacteriaceae; genus Raineyella. The sequence goes on along the minus strand of CAZGWN010000036.1, from coordinate 9,245 downwards.
GCTGCGCGACCCACCTGACCCGGTTCGAGCCGATCGCCGTTCGGCTGGCCAAGGATCAGGACCTGCCGGCCAACCCGATGCGGATCCAGGGCGCCTGCGGGCGGCTGATGTGCTGCCTGAAGTACGAGCATCCGCTCTACCAGGAGTTCCTCAGGTCCGCCCCGAAGGTCGGCTCCCGGGTGCGGACGCCCGACGGCGACGGCAAGGTGGTGGGTCTGTCGGTCCCGTCGGAGTCGGTGGTGGTCCGGATGGATGCGACCGGCGAGGTGTCCCGCTGCCCACAGGCCGATGTCTGTCCGGCCCGCAAGGCGTACGAGGGGCGGCGTGATTGATCGTGACGGCAAGCGGTGGGCGCGGCCCGGTTGGCGCCCATCCGCTCGGCCGCTATAGTTGTCGCTTGTCTGTCGGGCTCCGCCCGCAGCGACAGGCCACCTTAGCTCAGTAGGTAGAGCGACGCTCTCGTAAAGCGTAGGTCACCGGTTCGATTCCGGTAGGTGGCTCCATGCTCACCGGGTGATCGGCCACGACGAGGCCGTCCTGACATCCGGCCCGGCGCCCAACCCCTGCCCTCCACCTACCCGGGCGCGTGCTTGAGGTGCGCCTGCGGTTCGTGCCCGCCGGACCGGGCCCGTTCCGGGGCCGTCCGAGCCGCCCGGGCGTCCACAGGGTCCATTGCCGGGGGGTGGGTCGCTTTCGCGGGGGTGAGGGCTCCTGGCTGTCTGTCGCCCCGCCTCCGTCGGTGCTCGGGCTTCGGGTTCTCCCCGAACGCAGCCGTGCCCGGGCCCCAGGGACGTGGGGCACGGGCACGGAGATCGGACTGTTCGTGCGCCTCAGCGCAACCCGAGCTTGCTGGAGCACGCCGGCCACGCGCCCCAGCCCTGTCCGGCCTGGACCTTCTGGGCGACCCGGATCTGCTCGGCGCGGGAGGCCTGGTTCGGCATCCCGCTACCGCCGTAGGCCCGCCAGGTCGACAGGGTGAACTGCAAGCCGCCGTAGAAGCCGTTGCCGGAGTTGATCGACCAGTTGCCACTGGACTCGCACTGGGCCAGCCTGTCCCAGACAGACGAGCCGGTGGACGAGCCCGAGGACGCCGAGGACGTGGACTTCTTGGCCGACGTGGACTTCTTGGTCGAGGACGTGGACTTCTTGGCCGAGGTGGTCGACTTCTGGGTCGCCCTCGTCGAGGACCGGGATGTCGAGGACTCCTCGGTGATGGCCCGCTTCGGCTTCGCCGCGGACGACTTCGCCGCGGACGACTTCGAGGTGCCCGACGACGCCGACGACGACGACGTCGAGCCCGTCGAGGTACGGGTGCCGTCGGAGGTGCCCCGGCGCAGCACCGTGCCGTTCGCGTCCCGCACCGTCACCCGGTCGCTCGATCGGTTCCAGGTCATCGAGCCGTGCTCGAAACGCTGCAGGATGCCGTACGAGGTGGTGATCTGGCCCGACGTCGGCAGCCCGAGCACCGAGGTACTGCGGCCGAGCACCCGATAGGTCGGGTAGAGGTGGTCGCGGACACCGTGGGCCCCGGTGCGCGGGGTGTAGTACATCCGCCCTTCGGAGAAGTTCTGGGCGATGATCCCGTCCTGGATCGTGTACTCCTCCGAGGTCGGCGTGCCGAGGGTCGACTTCGTGCCGCCGGCGGCGAGGTACGCCGCACCGATCCGGCCCTTGACGACGTGGTCGCCGATCGTGGTGGAGCTCGTGCGTCGGGCGGCGACCGGCTGGGCCGATCGGGTCTCCGGCGCGCTCGAGGCCGCGACGGGGGCGTGCGTGGAGGTGTCGGCGGCCCCGGTGGTGGGCGACTGCGGTCCCGCGGCCAGCGCCGGGGCCCCCACGGCGAGGGAGGCGAGGCTGAGCAGCGCTCCGAGGGCGCCGGCGCGGGCAACGTACGTGGTGGTCATGATCCTCCCGGTGATCCGGTGTCGGATGAACGAACGCCTGAGACTAACCACAGGATCACGGAACGATAAAGCTGAAGTCACGTTCGGATAACGGCGCCGGTGGGGGAGATGACGTGCGGATGCCCGCAGACACGGGGATCTGCGGGCATCGGTGTGATTCGAGTCACTTTTTCTGTGAGCCGGCTGGGTGGACCCTGTGGGGAGCCCCAGCGCGGGTCACCCGGCGTTCAGCCGGGCCTTCACCAGGGCGGCGACCTGGGAGCCGTCGAAGCGTCCGGCGATCTTCGCGTTGACCGCCTTCATGATGGCGCCCATGTCGCGCATCGAGGGGGTGTGGCCCGAGGCGGCGACCTTGGCGTACTCCTCCTCGACCAGGCCGACCACCTGGGTCTGCGTCAGTGGCTCGGGGAGGTACGCCTGGAGGATCTCGGCCTCGGCCAGTTCCTTGTCGACCAGGTCCTGGCGCCCCCCGTCGGCGTACGCGGCGGCGGAGTCCCTGCGCTGACGGACCTCGCGGGTGAGAATCTGCTGCTCCTCCTCGGCGCTGAGGGCGTGGGCGGTCCCCTCCACCTCGGCGTTGCCGATCGCGGCAAGGGCCATCCGGATGGCGCCCAGGCGGGCCTGGTCGTGGGCCTTCATGGCCTCCTTCATGTCGGCGCGCAGTCGATCCTTCACGTCTGCCATCTCATCCTCTTCCTGTCTGGCCGGATGTGCGACGTTCCATTCTGTCACGAAGCACCGACGCCACCCGCTGTTCACCGGCCTGTCTCCTGCCCTTCACCTCACCGCGGGGCGCCGGTTGACGGCCCTGAAACCGAGGGGATCCTGCGTTATCGTGGTCGAAGCAGCCGGCAGTCCCGAAACTCGGGCGGCAAGGCAGAGATTCCTCTGGAGGCGTTGTGAAAGTACTGGTTCTGGGCGGCGACGGCTTCTGCGGCTGGCCGACGGCCCTGCATCTGTCAAACCGCGGTGACGATGTCGTCATCGTCGACAACCTCTCCCGGCGGGCGATCGACGTCGAGCTCGGCGTCGAATCCCTGACGCCCATCACGACCATCGGTGAGCGGCTCACCGCCTGGCACGAGGTCACCGGCAAGGACATCCGTTTCCGCAACCAGGACCTCGCGCAGGATTACGCGGGTCTGTTGGCCATGCTGCGCCAGGAACGCCCGGACGCGGTGGTCCACTTCGCCGAGCAGCGCTCGGCCCCGTACTCGATGACCAACTCCGCGCACAAGCGCTACACGGTCGACAACAACGTCAATGCCACCCACAACCTGCTGGCCGCGGTGGTGGAGTCCGGGCTGGACATCCACATCGTCCATCTCGGCACGATGGGCGTCTACGGGTACGGCACCGCGGGGATGCGGATCCCCGAGGGCTACCTCAACATCCAGATCCCGCGTGACGGCGCCGATCCGGTGCCCGAGCAGATTCTCTACCCGACGAACCCGGGCTCGGTCTACCACATGACCAAGACGCTGGACCAACTGCTCTTCGCGTACTACGCCAAGAACGACCGGCTGCGGGTCACCGACCTGCACCAAGGCATCGTCTGGGGCACCAACACCGCCGAGTGTAAGCTCGACGATCGGCTCGTCAATCGGTTCGACTACGACGGCGATTACGGCACGGTGCTCAACCGTTTCCTCATGCAGGCCGCCGTTCGCTACCCGCTGACCGTCCACGGCACCGGCGGGCAGACCCGTGCCTTCATCCACATCCAGGACACCGCGAACTGCGTCGGGATGGCGCTGGACAATCCGCCGCAGTCCGGCGAACGGGTGAAGATCCTCAATCAGCAGGCCGAGACCCTGCGGGTGCGCGACCTCGCGCGCAAGATCGCCGGGATGACCGGCGCCGAGGTCGCCTTCGTCCCCGATCCCCGCAAGGAGGACCAGGAGAACGAGCTCTACGTCGCGCACGACACCTTCCTGTCGTACGGGTGGCGGCCGATCACCCTCGACGACGGGCTGATGATGGAGGTCACCGAGATCGCCGGGCGCTACGCCGACCGGTGTGACCTGTCACGGATCCCGGCCCGGTCCCTGTGGACCAAGGAACAGAAGCCGGGGATCCCCGCCGGCTACGAGGACGCCGCGGGCGCCCCCGCGGCGCCCGCCGAGCCGGCGGCACCACTCGCCGAGTCTGCCGGGAGGCCGGCCCGGGTGAACGGCAAGGACGCGGCGCGGGCCTGACCGCCGGCGCGACCCGGTAGCGTCACGCCGTGCGCATCGCTGTCTTCACCGAGGTTTTCCTGCCCAAGATCGACGGGGTGGTCACCCGGCTCATCCGCACCATCGAGCAGCTGGCCGCCCTCGACCAGGAGGTGGTGATCTTCGCGCCGGGGACCGAGCTGACCGAGTATGCGGGTTTCCCGGTGGTCCGGGTGCGGTCGGCCCGGCTCGAGCCGTGGTATCCCGAGCTCCACGTCGGGCTGCCGACGCCGCGGATCGCGCGCACCCTGGAGGAGTTCACCCCCGATGTCGTCCATGCCGTCAACCCGGTGGCCCTGGCGGCGTACGGGGTGCTGTCGGCGAAGCGGCGCAACGTCCCGCTGCTGGCGTCGTTCCACACCGACCTGCCCAAGTACACGGCGGCGATGGATCTGGGGTTCCTGCAGACCTTCTCCAAGCGCTACATCGCCGGGCTGCACAACCAGGCCGACATCAACCTGTGCACCTCGCCGCAGATGGTCGACGCGGCACGCGAGATCGGCATCAGGCGGGTCCGGCTGTGGCCGAAGGCGGTCGACACGGAGACGTACGACCCGGCGAAGCGATCCGCGGCGATGCGGGCCCGGCTCACCGACGGGCACCCGGAGGCCCCCCTGGTGGTCTACGTCGGGCGGCTCGCCCCCGAGAAGTGCCTCGATGTGCTGCGCCGGGCGATGGACCGGATGCCGGGCGTACGCCTGGCCCTCGTCGGGTCGGGGCCGGCCCGCGAGCAGTTGGAACGCGACTTCGCCGGCACGCCGACGGTCTTCACCGGCTACCTCGCCGGGGACGACCTCGCCGCGGCGTACGCCTCCGCGGACGTCTTCGCCTTCCCGTCCACTACCGAGACACTCGGGCTGGTGGCGCTGGAGTCGATGGCCAGCGGCGTCCCGGTCGTCGGCGCGCGGGCCGGGGGCATCCCCGATGTCATCTCCGACGGGGAGAACGGCTTCCTCTTCCGGCCCGACGACGCCGGCGAACTCGCCGACAAGGTGATGCTGCTGATCAACGACCCCGGCATGCGTGACGCCTTCGGTCGGGCGGCCCGGATCGAGACCCGCAAGTGGAGCTGGCGGGCGTCGACCGAACGGCTCCTGCAGTACTACCGGCACGCCGAGGAGATCCACTGGCGCGCGTGGTGGGCGCGACAGTTCACCGCGTGAGCCGGGTCGGCTATCGGGCGGAGACCACCGCGCTCGCTGCCCGGTCGAGCCAGGCCCGCGCTGAGACGTCGTCGGTGGAGTCGTTGACGACGAAGGCATAGACCACCGGCGCGTCCCCGGCGCCGACGGCGTAGCCGGCCAGAGCGCTCGTCCCGGACAGGGTGCCGGTCTTGGCGTGGACGGCACCCCGACCGGCGCTTGCCGCCGAGGCGCCGAACCGTTCGGCGAGGGTGCCGGTGGCGGCCCCGACCGGCAGCCCGGACAGCAGGGCCCGATAGCGGTCGTCGGTCACGGCCAGGGCGACCGCCCCGGCCAGCATCGTCGGCGTCACCCGATTCTCCCGGGACAGCCCCGACCCGTCCGACAGCACCGCGTGGTCGTCCCACAGGTCGTGTTCGGTCAGGACCTGCCGGACGCCGTCGGCGGCGCCCTCGAAGGAGCCGCCCGTGCCGGCCGCGACGCCAACCTGGTGGGCGAGGATCTCGGCGGCGTCGTTGTCGGAGTGGACCAGCAGGTTCTCGACGATCCCGCTGAGGGGCAACGAGTCCACCGCCGCCAGTTCCTCGGCGCCCTCGGGTGCCTCGGCCGGGTCGGTCAGCGATGCGTCGATCCCGGCCCCCTCCAGCGCGGCGACGAACGCCTCGGCGGCATCCCGGCCCGGCGTGGTGGTACGCCGCCCGGGGCTGGTGCCGTCGAGCCGGCCCTGGTCGACGACCAGCGCGCCGACCGGGGTGACCTGGTCGGCGTACGTGGTCGGCCAGTCGTCGTTCCACCCGGACTCGTCGAACAACGTGTTGTCCCAGGCCACCCGCACCTTCGTGGTCCCGGCGGCGTGCAGGGCCCCGGCGGTCCGCGCGGCGAGGTCGCTCACGCTCGCCCGGCCCGGCGCGCTCGCGGTCGGCTTCGAGGACAGGTACGGGTCCCCGCCCCCGACCAGCACGATCGTGTCGTCGGCGCCGGCCACGACGGCGGTCCGGAAGCGGTGCGCGGGGCCGAGCAGGTCCAGGGCGGCCAGGCAGGTCAGCAGCTTCATGGTCGAGGCGGGCAGCACGGCCTCATCGGCGCCGCTGTCCCAGAGCGCGTCACCGCTCACCGGGTCGACCACGACCCCGTACCGGTCCCCGGACAGGCCCGAGCCGGTGACGCCGTCCAGGGCGGCGGCGTACGGCCCGGGGTCCAGGGTGCCCGCCACCGGGGTTGCGACGGGGGTGGCGGGAGTCGCCTGGGGCAGCGGGACGGGCGACCACGATCCGATCGCGGGGGTCTGCCCGGCGGGCTGCGGGTCGGCGGCCACGGACCGCTCCACGGCTGCCCCGACCCCACCCTCCACGGCGACGGCGAGCAGACCGAGGGCGCAGGTGACCACCCCGCAGGCCAGCACGATCGAGCCCACGGCCGGGCGGTGGGTGGTCATCGGCTGCCTCCTGCGTCGCGTTGCGCCGGTCGGGACGACAGCACGACGGGCCCCGATCGAGGGTCCGGTTCGGTAGTGTCTGCCGTGACCGATCCGGACACATCATAGGAAGAGCCGAAGGTGACTGACGATTACCGCGTGTCGGGTGGTTCCGCCACCCAGCCCAGTGGGCTGGAGTTCTACGTGACCATCGAGATCCCCAAGGGGACCAAGAACAAGTACGAGATGGATCACCACACCGGCCGGATCGTGCTCGACCGCACCCTGTTCACCGCCACCCAATACCCTTCCGACTACGGCTTCATCGAGACCACCCTGGGCCAGGACGGCGATCCGCTGGACGCCATGGTGCTGGTGCCGGAGCCGACCTTCCCCGGCTGCCTGATCAAGTGCCGCGCAATCGGCATGTTCCGGATGCGCGACGAGGCCGGCGGCGACGACAAGGTGCTGTGCGTGCCGGTCGCCGACCACCGGCGTGACCACCTGCAGGACCTGGAGGACATTCCGGAGTTCCAGCTCCTGGAGATCGAGCACTTCTTCACGGTCTACAAGGACCTCGAGCCCGGCAAGTCGGTCGAGGGCGCCACCTGGGCCTCCCGCGACGACGCCGAGGCGGAGATCCGGGCGTCGATGGATCGGGCCAAGGGCACCGACTACGAGCAACTGCAGGTCAACCACTACTGATCGTCTCGACCGGCGTGGGATGATGCCGGGATGCGACTCCTGATGCTCGCCCGGCCCGGGGCGAATCGTGTCTATGCGGGCCAGGCGACGGCGCTGGCGGTGGCCGAGCTGGCGGTCTGTGCGCCGGGGGCCCGCGACGTGGCGCCGCGTACGGTGGCGGGGGTCGACTACGTGGGCTTCGAGTCGGACGCGCTGGACGGCGACGGGCCCGGGCGTGGCGCGGCGCTGCGGCGGATCGCCCGGCAGTCGACCTTCCTCGCGCTGTTCGAGGAGGATGCCGGCGGGTTGCTGCGTCCGATCGAGGTGCCCCGGGTCGACGTCTTCGACGACGACCTGGTCACTATCCCGAAGTATCCCGGCAAGACCAACGAGCAGTTCACCCGACTGCTGCTCAACGTGACGCTCGCCGCCGTACGTCGACCGCTCGGCCGGGGCGCCACGGTGCTCGACCCGCTGTGCGGGCGCGGGACCACGCTCACCACCGCCTGGACCTTCGGTCTGGACGCGGCCGGGGTGGAGGTCGACGCCAAGGCGGTCGAACAGTTCTCGGCCTTCCTCAAGACCTACCTGCGGCGCAAGCGGATCAAGCACCACGCGGACATGGTGCCGGTCCGCCGGGAGGGCAAGAGCCTGGGACGCAAGTTCGAGGCCACCGTGCATCTTCCCGAGCGCGACCTCACCATGGGAGTGTTCACCGGGGACACCCGCTCGTCGGGTCGGCTGTGGGGGAAACGGACCTTCGACGCGGTGGTCACCGACGCCCCGTACGGTGTCGTGCACGGGTCCCGCTCCGATGTGGTCAACACCACAGGCAAGCGGGACCGGTCGCCGGCCGGCCTGCTCAAGGGCGGCCTGCCGGTGTGGGCGGCCCAGCTCAAGCCCGGCGGGGCGCTGGGCCTGTCCTGGAACACGTACGGCCTCGCCCGGGAGGACCTCGTCGCGATGGCGACCGACGCCGGGTTGGACGTGCTCGACGACGGACCGTGGCGGGAGTTCTCCCACCGGGTCGACTCGGCCATCCACCGCGATGTCCTGGTCGCGGTCAAGCCCTCCGCGCACACTGCCGACTAGGGTGGACCCATGGACCAGGGGACGCCGGGACAACCGGAGCAGCCCGAGCACGGCGGGTCGGATCGCCACGTCGTCTTTCTCATGCGCCACGCCCGCGCGGAGGAGATCCGACCCGGTGAACCCGACCAGAACCGCGAGCTGACCGACACCGGGCGCGCCCAGTCCGCGACGGTCGCCGACTGGCTGCGCGCCCGTGGTGACACCGTCGACCTCGCGCTGTGCTCCCCGGCCGTACGGGCCGTGGAGACGCTGCACACAGTCGCGCCGCAGGTCCCGGCGCGCACTGTGGAGGAGCTGTACAACTGCGGGTCGGACACCATCCTGGACCACCTGCACCTCCTGGACGAGCCGACCCGCACCGCGCTCGTGGTTGCCCACGCGCCCGGGATCCCCGCGCTGACCTGGGACCTCGTCGAGCGCAACGGCTCGGATCAGACCGCCAAGGCCCAGATCGCCCACCGCTTCCCGCCGGGCACGATCGTGCGGCTGGAGTTCACCGGGCCGTGGGCCGGCCTCGACCGGGCACGGCTCACCCACGCCCACGTGGAGTGAGTAGGAGGCCCATGGTTGCCCCACCGTCGCTCGACCGGGCCGCTGCGGCCGGCGGGCCCACCGACGGCCGGCCGCTGATCGACTGGCGGCTGGCCGCGGCCACCGCGGTGCGGTTGGCCCCGGCCGGGCCATCCGTCGAGGCCGCCGAGGCCCGCGAGATGATCACCGGGCTGCGCCGGGCCGCCGTCGTCGCGCAGGGCCACGTACGCCGCCTCACCGGCCTCGACCCGGCCGGGCCACG
>CAZGWN010000035.1:0-34775 GCA_964528755.1 uncultured Propionibacteriaceae bacterium | reverse complement strand
GGTGAGCGTCACCCGCACCGCCGGCTCGCTCAATCGGGAGATCCTCGCCCTGGCGATCCCGGCCTTCGCCAGCCTCGTCGCCGAACCGCTGATGATCCTGGCCGACACCACGATCATCGGGCACCTGGGCACGACCGAGCTGGCCGGCCTCACCCTGGCCGCCAACGTCATCGGAGTGCTGGTCGGTCTGTCGATCTTCCTCGCCTACGGGACCACCGGGACGGTGGCCCGCCGGCTGGGTGCCGGGGATCGCGCCGGCGCCCTGGCCGGCGGCATGGACGGCATGGTGCTGGGGGCCGTCATCGGGGCGGTGTTGTGTGCCGGCCTGCTGGCTGGGGCGCCGGCGGTGCTGGGCCTCTACGGCTCCACCCCCGAGGTCACTGGCCAGGCGGCCGTCTACCTGCGGATCATCTCGGTCGGCCTGCCGGCCCAACTGGTGACGCTGGCCTCCACCGGCGTCCTGCGCGGGTTGCAGAACACCCGGACGCCCATGTGGGTGGCCCTCGGCATCACGGTGCTGAACATCGTCCTCAACCTCACCCTGGTGTACGGGGTGGGGCTGGGTATCGCCGGTGCGGCCATCGGCACCGCGGTCGCCCAATGGGCCGGGGCGTGCGTCCTGGCCTCGGCGGTGCTGCGGGGGGCCGGGCGGGCCGACGTACGTTTCCGGTTCCGGCCGGGCGGGGTGCTGCAGGCCGCCCGTTCCGGCGGCTGGCTGGTGCTGCGGGCCGCGGCGCTGCAGGCGGCGATCACCGTGACGACGTTCACCGCGTCGGGGATGGGTGAGGCGGCGCTGGCCGCCCACCAGGTGGCGAACAGCCTGTGGCAGACGATGGCGTACGCCCTCGATGCCTTCGCCATCGCCGCCCAGGCGTTGATCGGGCTGCGACTGGGCGCCGGCGACGTGGAGGCGACCCGACGGATCACCCGGCGGGTCCTGGTCTGGGGGGTCGGCTTCGGGGTGGTCGTCGGAGCCGTGATGGTGCTCGCCCGGCCGTGGCTGGTCGGCTTCTTCACGCCGGATCCGGCGGTGCAGGCGGTGCTGATGGTGACGCTGAGCGTACTGGCGGCGATCCAGCCGGTGGCCGCGGTGACCTTTGTCCTCGACGGGGTGCTCATCGGCGCCGGCGACGCCCGCTATCTGTCGTTGGTCGGGGCGCTGGTCACGGTGGCGTACGTGCCGCCGGCCCTGTTGGTGCGCCACATGGACGCCGGCCTGGCCTGGCTGTGGGTGGCGTACGGAGGGTGGATCGCCGGGCGGGCGTTGACGCTGTGGCTGCGGGCCCGCGGGAGCGCGTGGATGCGCGTCGGGGAGGGTTAGGCACAGCCCGGGCATTCTGAGTGGTTTCTGTGACGGCGGCCCCTACCGTCGGTCCTGTCGACCGATATCGACAGGGAGAGGGGAGCCCGGTGTTCGATCTTGTTGCTGGTCTGCCGTGGCATGTGCTCGTGGTGCACGCGGTGGTGGTCGTCGCACCGATCGCCGCGCTGGGCGCGATCGTCTATGCGGCGAGTGAGCGGACGCGTGCCTGGTTGTCGTGGCCGCTGGTCGTCTCGGCAGCCATCGTGCTGATCGCGGCGATCGTCGCCAACGACAGCGGCGAGGCGCTGCAGCAGCGGGTGGAGGCGTCCGCGCAGGCGGGGCGCACGACCGCGGAGGAACTCGCCCTGGTGACCGAGCATGTCGAGATCGGCAGTGTCACCGCGGTCGTGGCCGCCGCCTTCGCCATCGGCGCACTTCTGTGTGTCCTCTGGCTTCTTCCGGCCCGGCGAACGGCGGTGCTGGCCGGCTTCGCGCGCGGCCTGTTCCCGCTGATCGTCCGGATCGCCATGATCCTCGTCGGCCTGGCGGTGATCGTGTCCGTGGTCTGGGCCGGCCACTCCGGTGCGGCGGCCGTCTGGATGGGCCGACTCGGCTGATCGGCCGACGTACGGGCGGCGCCGGGTTGGCCCGGTGCGACCTCGACGACCGCTACGCCGGCGGGATGCGCAGCAGGAACGTGGTGCCGACCGGTGAGGTGGATTCCACCTGGACCGAGCCGCCGCACTGCTCGGCGATGTCGCGCACCAGGGCCAGCCCGAGGCCGAATCCCCGTCGGCGACCCTCCGTGGGGCTGTGGGTGAAGCGGTCGAAGACGTCGTCCGGCGCAAGGCCGCACAGCCCGGGGCCGGTGTCGGTGACGCGTAGCTCGATGGTCCGCCCGGCCGTGACGGCGACCGTTATCGACACCGTGGCCTTCGGCGGCGAGTGCCGGATGGCGTTGTCGACCAGCGCGACGACCGCCCGGCGCAGGGACACGGGGGGCAATGGCCGCCGCCGGTCGGTCCTGGAGCCGGACGTCGATCTCGACGTCGGCCTGCCGGGCGATCACCCGCAGGGAGTCCACGGCCTCACCGACCACGTCCGCCACCGCGGCGGGACATCCGTCCCATGCCGCCCCTTCGGCCGACATCAACAGGTCGTCGAGGACGTCGGTGAGAGCCCGGGCATCGGCCCGGAGACTGGTGGCGACGTCGTCCACCGGCTCGCCGCGGGCGAGTCTGCGCTGGAGGATCTGGACGCGGGCGCTCAGCACCGTCAACGGTGCCCGCAGCTCGTGACTGGCGTCGGCGACGAAGTGGCGCTGCAGTCTGAGCGCCCGCGTGACCGGTTCCATGGCCCGTCGGGTGGCGAGACGGCCGATCGCTCCGGTGAGCAGCACGCCGATGGCGCCCAGCACGACGACGAGGAGGATCGCCTCGTCACGATCGATGATCCAGTCGCCGTCGGGTCGGTGCAGCCCGCCGAGCGGGACACCGCCGTGTTCGGCCTCCTCGTGGCGCGAGCGCACGGAGATCATCGCCGACAGGGCGATGACGCCGACCACGGTCAGGGCCGAGGTGGCCAGGATGACCTGGCGGCCGACCGCTCGAGCCGTCCGGCCCGCGGTCTGGTGGATCGACTCGGTCATGATCCGGTGCCGAGCCGATAGCCGTGGCCCCGGACCGTCTCGATGATCGACCTCGAGGTCTTCCTCCGGAGGTAGGAAACATAGGTGTCGACGGTGCCGGGCCGGTCATCGGCGCTGAAGACGGCGCTGAGGATCTCATCACGTGAGTACACGTGCTCCGGACTGTCGCTCAACAGGTGCAGCAGGGCGTTCTCGGTCGGGGTCAGGGTCACCCGACGTCCGTCGGGCAGGTAGAGCGTCCCGTCGTCCGGCGCATAGAGGGCCCGGCCGATCTCGCGCCGTGATCCTTCTGCGCGAAAGCCGCGCCTCAGAGCGCGCAGCCTGGCGAGCAGTTCGTCGAAGTCGAAGGGCTTGACGAGGTAGTCGTCGGCGCCGCCGTCGAGACCGGTCACCCGATCCTGGATCGTACCGAGGGCAGTCAACATCAGGATGGGGGTGCGGATGTGCGCACGCCGGATCCGCCTGATCAGGGTGACCCCATCCATGCCGGGGAGGCGACGGTCGATGATCATCGCGTCGACCGGGCGGGTGAGGGCCATCTCCAGCGCCTGCTCCCCGGTCGCCGCGGATCCGACCCGGTAGCTCTCGGACAACACTTCCCGGAGCATGCCGACCAACCGCTCGTCATCCTCGACGACGAGCAGGCGCGGACGACCGAGATCGGCGCAGGCGGCGTGCACGCTTGGCCCCTCTTCCCTTGCTCGGGACACCTTATCGCGCATCGGCCGCCCCGGTCCGCCCCGACCCGACATCGACGCGGGACGGGGGGACCGGGACGGCCGGCGGGACTGGTCGGCGCTCAGGCGGCGACGACCACCACGGGGAAGTGCGCGGTGACGGCCTCGTGCAACTTGAGCCCGATGGTGTGCGAGCCGACCGTCTTGATCGGCCTTTCGAGCGTCACGCCGCGCTTGTCGATGGCCGGACCGCCGGCGGCCCTGACGGCCTTGGCGATCGCGGCCGGGGTGACCGCGCCGTACAACTTGCCGTCCTCGGACGCGCGCACGGCAACCTGAATCGTGAGACCCTCGATCTGCTCGCGCAGTTCGTCGGCGTGCGCCCGGTCGCGGACGGCACGGGCGTCGCGGTTGCGCTTGATGCCCTCGATCTGGGACGCGGCGCCGCGGGACCAGGTGATGGCCAGACCCTGCGGGACGAGGTAGTTGCGGCCGTAGCCGTCCTTGACCTCGACGACGTCACCGGCGATGCCCAGATTGGGCACCTCCTCGGTCAGGATGAGCTTCATCATGGCTGTCTCCCTCCGGCTCAGCGCGACGTCGACGCGTACGGCAGCAGAGCCACCTCGCGGGCGTTCTTGATGGCGATGGCGACCTTGCGCTGGTCCTGGACGGACAGGCCGGTCACCCGGCGGGCGCGGATCTTGCCCCGCTCGGAAATGAACTTCCGCAGCAGTGCGGTGTCCTTGTAGTCGACCTTCCCGATCCGCGTGTGCTTGATCGGGATGGCCTTCTTCGACTTGTTGATGGGCTTGCGTGCGGCCATTGTGGTGCTCTCCTTTCAGAGCCCGGCTGATGCCGGAATGTGCCTGGGTTGATGGGTGATCGCCGACCTGATGGCCGGGGGCGATCAGAAGGGAGGTTCGTCGCTCTGCGCCTGGCTCCACGGGTCGGCCATCCGGTCGCGGGTGTCCCCGCCGCCGTACGAGCCCGGGGCGGGCTGACCCTGGGGGGGCTGGCCCTGCCCCGACGGCTGGCCGCCGGAGTTGCGGTTGTATCCGCCGCCCTGGGAACCCCCGCCCTGGGAGCCGTAGCCCCCCTGGCCTCCGCCGTAGGACTGTCCGCCGCCCGACGACTGTCCGCCGGAACTGCGGGTGACCGACGCGGTCGCGTACCGCAGCGACGGACCGACCTCGTCGACCTCCAGCTCGACGACCGTACGCCGCTCGCCGGACTGGGTCTCGTAGCTGCGCTGACGCAACCGGCCCTGGACGATCACCCTCATCCCCTTGCGGAGGGACTCGGCGACGTTCTCCGCCGCCTGGCGCCACACCGCACAGTTGAGGAAGAGCGCGTCCCCGTCCTTCCACTCGCCGGACTGCCGGTCGAACGTCCGCGGCGTCGAGGCCACGGTGAAGTTCGCCACGGCAGCACCGGAGGGCAGGAAGCGCAGGTCGGGGTCAGCGGTCAGGTTGCCGATGACGGTGATGACGGTTTCGCCAGCCATGGGATCTCCAGTCGACAGAGGTGTCGGTTCCGTACGTCTCCCACCCTGCCAGGTGCCACTGACATTCCGCAGGGGCAGGGCAGTTCGGGCGGACGGATCGGATCAGGCGTGCAGGTCCGGGCGCAGAACCTTCGTCCGGATGATCTGCTCGTTGATCGTCATGAGTCGGTCCAACTCCTGGACGGTGTGCGGCTCGGCGGTGAGGTTGACCACCGCGTAGAACGCCTCCGACTTCTTGTTGATGTCGTAGGCGAGCTTCCGCTTGCCCCAGAGATCGATGTTGTCGACCGTCCCGCCCTCGTTGGTGACGGTGGCCAAGTGCTTGTCCAGCATCGGGCCGACCTGGCGGTCGTCGGTGTCGGGGTCGATGAGGACCATGATCTCGTACTTGCGCATGTGTGTCCCACCTCCTGTGGTCTCGGCGGCCATGGGGCTGTCCCATGGCAGGAGGGCGTGCGCGGCCCCCTCCACGAAGAGGCGGCCATCGGGAGATCCTAGCCCGCAAAGGCGCCACGAACCAAGTTGACGAAGGTTTCTCTTCCCGATGACCCCCCGTTCCGTAGTGTCATGTCGACCACCGGCTCCGGCCGACCTCTCCGTATCCCCTCAGGAGACCCCATGGGCTTTTCCGAAGCCATCAAGACCGTGTTCGGCAAGTACGCAGAATTCCAGGGCCGTGCCCGGCGCTCGGAGTATTGGTACTGGGTGCTGTTCACCGTCGTCGTCAACATCGTCCTCACCAGCATCGATCGCGCCATCTTCGGGGTCGATGAGAACGGGATCAGCCGCAGCGTCCTCTCCGGGATCTTCGGGTTGGCCGTGCTGGTGCCCGGCCTGGCCGTCACCGTGCGTCGGCTGCACGACGTCGGGAAGTCCGGATGGTGGGTCCTGCTCAACCTGATCTTCCTGATCGGCTCGCTGATCCTCATCTTCGCCTTCCTCATCAAGGACTCGCAGCCCGGCACGAACCAGTTCGGCGACAACCCCAAGGGCGTCGGCAACCTCGACCCGTCCATCGCCTATCAGGCCTACGGCCAGCCGGGCTACGATCCGCAGAACCCGTACGCCCAGCCCGGTCAGCAGCCCGACCCGTACGCCCAGCCGTCGGGGCAGCCCGGCCCGTACGCGCAGCAGCCGTACTCCCCGCAGCCCCCGCAGGAGCCGTACTCCCCACAGCCCCCACAGGATCCGTACGGCCAGCAGCCCCAGAACCCCTACGGCCGGCCGCCGCAGCAGTGACGACAGCGCGCTCTCGCCGAGGATGAGAGCCCGGCGTCGCCGCTTCACCCGGTAGTTGCCTGTTCACCCCCTTCGACTGTCCCGTGCCACCGCACAGTCGAAGGGAGTGAATCAACTTCTCTCGGCCGAGGGGCCCGCTACTCCCGCGACACGGACTCCTGACGCTGCTCGTGGCGCAGATGCGCGGCAGCCTCCTTGGCGGCCTTCCGGGCCGCGGCGATCCGCTCGTACATCTCGTCGACCACGTGCCCGAAGCGCTTCTCGACCGCCCTCCGGCGCACCTTCAGGGTCGGGGTGAGCAGCCCGTTCTCCATCGAGAATCCGCCGGGCACGAGCCGCAGGTCCCGGATCTTCTCCTGGTGCGGCAGCCGCGCAGAGACCTGCTCGACCCGCCGCCGCAATTCCTCCAGCAGGGCCGGATGGCCGACGAGCTCCTCGCTCGAGGCGTAGGCGATCTCGTGGGCCTCGGCCCAAGCTTCCAGCTCGGGGACGTTGGGGGAGATCAGCACCGTCACGCACGGACGGTCGTCGCCGACCAGCACCGCGTGGGCGATCATCGGGTCGGTACCGAGCTGTTCCTCGATCGGGGCGGGGGCGATGTTCTTGCCCTGCTGGGTGACGATGATGTCCTTGAGCCGGTCGGTGATGACCAGGTACCCGTCGATGTCGAAATGCCCCACGTCGCCGGTACGCAGCCACCCGTCGTCGAAGACCTCAGCGGTCGACGCCTCGTCGTGCCAGTAGCCGACCATCACGTTGCTCCCGCGGTATTCCACCTCCCCGTCACCGACGGCGACGTCGAGGCCCGGCACCGGCGCGACACGTACCTCACCGCCGGCCATCGCCCGGCCGACGGAGCCGAACCGCACCTCGCCGGGATGGTTGAAGGTCATCAGAGGCGCCGCCTCGGTCATCCCATAGCCGGTGTAGATGAGCATCCCGCAGGCCCAGAAGAACTCCTCGACCTCGGTCCGCAGCGGCGCCCCTCCGGCGACCAGCAGCTTCTTCTGCCCGCCGAGCGCGCGGCGCACCTTGCCCAGCACCAATCGGTCGGCCAGCGCCAGCCGCCACCGCAGCGACCGGTCCGTACGCAGCCGGTCGGGCCCGGCGTGCTGGGCCTCCAGGCCGGTCTGCACCGCCCAGTCGAAGAGCTGCCGGGCGTACGGGGAGGAGGCCTGTTCGCGGGCCGACTTCATCACGGTCTCGAAGACCTTCGGCACCATCACCATCATGGAGGTGCGCGACCGGGCCATCATCGCGACGATGGTGCGAGTGTCGGTGACGTACACGTTCATCGCCCCGGACGACAGCACCACCCACGTCCAGGCCCGCTCCAGTGCGTGGGACAGCGGCAGGAAGCACAGGCTGGAGTCGTTCTCGTCGATCGAGAACGTCTCCCGGACCGCGTGGATCTCGGTCAGGAAGGCGCCGTGGGTGAGCATGACGCCCTTGGGCCGCCCGGTGGTCCCGGACGTGTAGACGATGGTGGCGAGGTGGTCCGGCCCGACCGCCGCCCGCCGCTCGGCCACCTCGGCGGTCCGCCCGGACGCCTCCTCAGCGATGTTCTCCCGGTCCAGCACGACGATCCGCTCCAGTCCGGGCAGCTCGTCGGCGACCTCGCGGACCCGCTCCGCCTCCAGGTCGGACCCGCAGACCACCCACCGGGCCCCCGAATCGGCGAGCACGAGCCTGGCCTGGTCGGGGGTGGAGGTCTGGTGGATCGGGACCGAGACCGCGCCGATCGCCAGCACCGCCAGGTCCACCACGGTCCACATCGGACGGTTTGCGGAGAAGAGCGCGATCCGGTCCCCGGCGGCGATGCCCGCGACGAGGAGCCGCGCGGCGACGGCCTCCACGTCGGTCACCAACGCCGCGTACGTCCGGTCGGACCAGCCCATTCCGACCCATTCGCGGGTGGCGACCCGATCGGGGTGGGCCGCGGCGGCGGCGTACACCAGGTCGACGATGTTGCGCGCCATCTCTACCTCCGGGGTTGATGACCCGGCGGCGCCGGGGACGCCTCCAGGTTACCGCCGCGTAGGTAACGTCGGCCGCGGCGCCGCTCAGATCGCGATGGTGCCCCGGACCGCGACGTCGGTCCGCCCGCCGACCCAGATCTCCCCGTCCCTGCGCGACAGGTGGACCCGACCATCACGCCCCAGCGCCGTCCCCTGGCGGGCCACGTACGACGCCCCCACACGGAGAAACGGCGCATGGCCTCGTCGGTCACATCGTCGGCGGCCAGCACGACGGCGACCGGGTTGCCGGCGTACGGGTCGGCGCCGAAGACGTCGATCTGGCGGAAGGGATGGGACATGAGGTGAGGCTACCGGGGCCATCCGCCCCGGCGACCGTCTAGTGTCTCGGGCATGGCTGATTTCCCGGTACGCATCGGCGCCCACGTCGACGCACCCAGCTGCGTGGCCGACGCCCGAGCGCTCGGCATCCACGCCGTCCAGATCTTCCTCGGCGACCCGCAGGGCTGGAAGAAGCCCACGCTCGAGCGCGAGGGCGGCCCGGCGGCGCTGCGCGCGGCGCTGGCCGAGGCCAACCTGACGGTCTACGTCCACGCCCCCTATGTCATCAACGTCGCCTCGACGAACAACCGGATCCGCATCCCGTCCCGCAAACTCCTCGACCAGATCCTGCACGGGGCCGCCGAGATCGGCGCCTCCGGGGTCATCGTGCACGGCGGACACGTCACCGCCGACGACGATCCCGAGGAAGGATTCGACAACTGGCGCAAGGCCGTCGAGGCGGTCGACCTCCCCGTCCCCCTGCTCATCGAGAACACCGCCGGCGGCTCCCACGCGATGGCCCGCTACCCCGAATCGATCGCGCGGCTGTGGGAGGCGGTCTCCCAGGCGGCCGGGGCGGACCACGTCGGCTTCTGCCTCGACACCTGCCACGCCTACGCCGCCGGGCTGGATCTGACCACGGTCGTCGGCGACATCCGGGCGATCACCGGCCGGATCGACCTCGTCCACCTCAACGACTCCCGCGGCGCGGCCGGCAGCGGCCAGGACCGGCATGCCAATCTCGGCGGCGGCCTCGTTCCGCCGGAGCTGTTGGTGGGAGTCCTGCTCGAGGCCGACGTCCCGGCGATCCTGGAGACCCCGGGCGGTGCCGAGGACCGTCGGGCGGACCTCGCCTGGCTTCGGACCCACCTCACGCACCGATAGTGTGGGCACCATGGGGACTGCGTTGATCACCGGAGGCACCTCGGGCATCGGGGCGGCGTACGCCCGGGTGCTGGCCGAACGCGGAGACGACCTCGTGCTGGTGGCACGGAACCGCGAGCGGCTGGACCGGGAGGCGGCCGCGCTCCGGTCCAGGTACGGCGCCCGGGTGGACGTGCTGCCGGCCGACCTGGCCGTACGCAGCGAGGTGACTCGGGTGATGGAGCGCCTGGAGTCGGCCACCGAGCCGATCGACACCTTCGTCAACAATGCCGGGTTCGGACTCCACGCGGACCTGCTCACCACCGACACCACCGAGAACGAACGCGCCTTCGACGTGATGTGCCGGGCGGTGTACCTGCTCGGCGGCGCGGCGGCTCGGGCGATGCTGGCCCGCGGCAGGGGTGAGATCCTCAACACCTCCTCCTCCTCGGCGTTCATCACCAACGGCAACTACTCCGCGATCAAGGCGTGGGTGCTCGTCTATTCCGAGGCGCTGGCCACCCAACTGCACGGCACCGACGTCCACGTCACCGCCTTCTGCCCGGGCTGGATCCACACCGAGTTCCACGACCGTGCGGGGATCGACGCGTCCAAGCTGCCGCCGATGGTGTGGATCGACGCCGACCGGTCGGTCCGCGAAGCGCTTTCGTACGTGGCCCGGGGCAAGGTTGTCTGCGTGCCGTCCCCGCAGTGGAAGGTCGCCATCGCGATCTCCCGGGTGTTGCCCCGGGCGACCATCCGGTGGATCTCGGGCAAGCTGTCCCGCTCCCGCGGCCCCCATCCCGGCACCCTCGCGGCCCCGGCAGCCGCATCGGGGACAGACCCGGACGGGCCTGCCGGCCCCCGGTCGTAGAGTGTTCCGGTGACCTCTGGACATCAGCGCTACACGTCCGCCGGCTGGGCCATGGTCCGCTTCCTCGCCCAGCGAGGACTGATGCAGCCGCTCCTGTACGGCACCGTCAACGTGCACGTCCACGGCCGGGCGAACCTGGCGGGGATGTCCGGGCCCTACATCGCGGTCGGCAACCACTCCAGCCACCTCGACGGGCCGCTCATCATGACGTCACTGCCGCCGCGGCTGACCCGCTATCTCGCCACCGGAGCGGCGGCCGACTACTTCTACACCTCCTGGCACAAGGCGCTGGTGCCGGTGACGTTCATGAACACCTACCCGGTCGATCGCGGCGGCGGCCGGTCCCGCCACAAGGGGCTGTCAGGGAACCTGCTGACCGAGGGCGTGCCGCTGCTGCTGTTCCCCGAGGGGACCCGGTCCCGGACCGGCGCGATGGCGGCGTTCAAGCCGGGACCCGCGGCCCTGTGTATTTCCCGGAACGTCCCGGCGATCCCGATCGCGTTGGTCGGCGCCCACCTCGCGATGCCGGCGAACGCCCGGGTGCCGCGCGGCGGGCGTCCGGACGTGCATGTCGTCCTCGGCCGGCCGATGTGGGCGGAGAAGGGTGAGACCGCCCGCAAGTTCACCGATCGGATCGAGCGCCAGGTGCTCGTCATGCACGACTCGATGGCCCGGGCCACCGGATTCCCGACCGTCGCCGACTATGCGGCGGCGGCCCGGGCCGACCAGAGGAAGATCGAGGACGGGACGGCGATGGCTGCCACCCCCCAACGGAAGGAACGACGATGACAGGTGTCAAGCACCAGAAGTGGTGGGGCTGGGGCGTCGAGGGCATCGCCTTCGACCCGTCGAGCAAGCCGAACTTCTCGCCCTTCGTCAAGAAGGTGATCGGGCTGGACATCTCCAAGCCGGGCCGCGCGCCGAAGTTCGAGGATCTCAAGGTGCCGGCCTCGCTGATGGATCCGGCGCTGGCCGCCCAGTTGCGCACCGTCGTCGGTGAGCGCTTCTACCTCGACGACGACATGGACCGCGTCGTGCACACGTACGGCAAGGGGGTGCGGGACCTGATGCGGCTGCGCCGCGGGGACCTGCGCCGGGTCGTGGACGCGGTCGTCTACCCGGCCGGCGAGGACCAGGTCCGCGCCGTCGTCGACGCCTGCGTGGCGGCGGACGCGGTCCTCATCCCCTTCGGCGGCGGGTCGAACATCGTCGGCGCGCTGGAGCCGGCGGCCGAAGAGCAGCGCCCGGTCGTCTCGGTCGACCTCGGCCGGATGAACAAGGTCCTCGAGATCGACGACGAGGCGGGGCTGGCGCGGATCCAGGCGGGTGCACTCGGCCCGCAGATCGAGGAGCAGTTGGGGCGGCGCGGCTGGACCATGGGCCACTTCCCCGACTCCTTCAACCACTCGGCGCTCGGCGGGTGGATCGCCACCCGCTCCACCGGCATGCAGTCCGACAAGTACGGTGACATCTCCGACATCACCCGCGGGCTGCGGGTCGTCCGCGCCGGCGAGGTGCTCGTGCTGCGCCCGCTGCCGTCGACCTCGACCGGCCCGAGCGTCCGGGAGATGGTGCTCGGCTCCGAGGGCCGGCTCGGCATCATCACCGAGGCCTGGATGCAGGTCTACCGGGTGCCGGAGGTCCGGGAGATCGTCGGCTACTTCGTGCCCGACTTCAGTTCCGGCCTGCAGGCCATGCACGAGATCGCGGTGTCCGACGCCCACGTCACCGTCGCCCGGGTCTCGGATGCGAACGAGACGCAGATGTCGCTCGCCGTGCAGAGCGCCCCGCACGGGGTGAAGAAGCTCGTCATGAACGGGTTGTTCGGCTTTCTCAAGCGGCGCGGCTGGGACATGGACAAGTTCTGCCTGGCCTACGTCGGCTACGAGGGCGGACGCCGCTACGCCCGCAGCAACCGGGCGATGGTCAAGAACATCATCACGAAGTTCGGCGGGATCGAGGTGCCCGGCATCGGCTCGGTCTACGACTCCAAGAAGTTCGACACGCCGTACCTGCGGGACTTCCTGCTCGACCGCGGCGCCACCGCCGACGTGTCCGAGACCGCCACCACCTGGTCGAACCTGCAGAACCTGTACGACACCACCGTCGACGCCGCCCAGGACGCCTTCCGCCGCGCGGAGGTGCAGGGCTTCGTGTTCACCCACTTCTCGCACTCCTACCATGCCGGCGCCTGCCTCTACTTCACCTTCGCCATCCCCGATGTCCCGGGCCGCCAGTACCGCAACTACGACCTCGTCAAGCGGGCGCTGGAGGACAGCTTCATCGCCAACGGTGCGACCCTGTCCCACCACCACGGCGTCGGCACCGAACACGCCCCGTGGCTGGCGGCCGACATCTCACCGGCCGGGGAGAAGCTGGAGCGCGACCTGTTCCGGGTGGCCGACCCCGGCAACAACTTCAATCCGGGCAAGATCGTCCACGACGGTGTGCCCGGCGTTCCGCCGTTCTCCCACGATGCGCCGGCACCCGGCGGGGTGCCCGACCACTCCTGACCGCCGGAGGCCGGACCCCGGGCCCGCCCGGTTTCACCGCAGGTCCGGCTGGAGTTCCCCATCCGTTCACCTGTGAATGAGATGAACGAGGTCAGGCGTCGTCGTTGCCCCAGGTGGGCCCGGCGGGGCCGGCCACGCAGAACACCGAGAGGATTCCCATGCCCCATCATGTCGGGCAGCACCACGTCGGCGTCACTGCCGTACGCCGCATCGCCGCCGGTTCCGCCGTGCTGGCGATGGCGTTCGGCGGCCTCGCCGTCGTCCCCGCTGCCGCCGCCACCCACGACCTGACCATCCTCACCTTCAACGACTACCACGGCCGGATCACCATCCCGGACTTCTTCGCCACCTTGGAGAACGCCCGCCAGGCGGCCGGTGAGGACCAGAGCATCGTGCTGTCCGTCGGGGACAACGAGGGCGCCTCGCTGTTCGAGTCGAGCATCCTCGGCGACAACCCGACCATCGAGACGCTCAACGCGATGGACGTCGACGCCTCCGTCGTCGGCAACCACGAGTTCGACAAGGGCTGGTCCCACCTGCAGGACCGAATCGCCGGCACCAACGGGGCCACCAAGGCCGACTTCCCCTACGTGTCGGCCAACATCGACGGGGTCACCCCGTCCGTCCAGCCGTACACGATCATCGAGCGCAACGGCGTGAAGGTCGGCTACATCGGCGCCACCACCGCGGAGCTGCCCTCCCTGGTCTCCCCGGCCGGCATCAAGGGCCTGACCGTGACCGACCCGGTCGCCGCGGTCAACAAGTACGCCGAGCAGCTCTCCGACGGTGACGAGTCCAACGGCGAGGCCGACGTCATCGTCGCCGGCTACCACGACGGCGCCATCGACTCGATCACCAACGAGACCGACCCGAACGTCGACGTCATCCTCACCGCGCACACCCACGAGACCTACGTCCGGGACGCCCAGGGTCGCCCGCTGACCCAGGCCGGATCGTACGGCGACGGCTTCAACCAGATCAAGGTGACCTACGACGACGTGACCAAGGAGGTCACCGCCAAGGCCGACCCGGCCGACATCGTCCCGACCGAGGAGGGCGCCGCCGAGGATTCCACCTCGCCGCGGATCGCCGAGGTCCAGGACATCCTGGCCCGTGCGCTGGAGGCCTCCGAGACCGAGGGCGCGAAGAAGATCGCCACCGCCACCGCCGCGTTCTCCCGCGGTGGGATGGGCCTGGCCGAGCCGGCCGAGGATCGTGGCGACGAGTCGACGATGTCCAACCTGGTCGCCAACATGTTCTCCCAGTACCTGTCCGACGTCACCGGCAAGGACGTCATCGGCGTGCAGAACCCCGGCGGCACCCGCGCCGACCTGGACGAGGGGGAGGTGACCTTCAAGGAGGCCGCCTCGATCCTGCCCTTCGCCAACACCCTGATGACGACCCAGATCACCGGCGCCCAGTTCAAGACCCTGCTCGAGCAGCAGTGGCAGCCGGACGGCTCCTCGCGCCCGTACCTGGCGCTGTCCCTGTCGGACAACGTCTCCTGGACCTTCGACGAGTCCCGCCCCGCCGGTGACCGGGTCACCTCGATCACCATCGACGGCAAGCCGATCGACCCGAAGGCCACCTACGTCGTCGGTTCCGGTTCCTTCCTCATCTCCGGGGGCGACAACTTCGCCGTCCTGGCCGACGGGACGAACCCGACCGACACCGGCTGGACCGACCTGGACGCGTGGAGCGCGTGGCTGCAGGAGCAGGGCACCGTCACCCCGTCGTTCGCCAAGAACGGTGTGGAGGTCTCCGGCCCGACCACCCTCACCCAGGACAAGAAGGCCACCTTGCTGGTCGGCGGCTCGAGCGCCGACGCCGCGGCGAAGGTCGCCAACGGCACCCTGGACATGACCTCGGTCGACTTCGTCAAGAACAGCTCCGTCACCGCCACCATCGGGGACATCGAGGTCGGCACCGCCGAGGTGTCCGACGGCGCCGCGGATCTGGCCCTCACCGTGCCCTGCTCGGTCAAGGCCGGCGACGCCGTGCTGACCCTCACCGCCGCCGACTCGGGCACCACGGTGACCCTGCCCGTCACCGTCAAGTCCGGCGCCTGCACCACCCCCACGCCGAGCGCGACCCCGACCTCGGCCGACACGACCCCGACCGCCAAGCCCGCCGGCACCGACGGCGGCCGGACCGGCGGCCTCGCCGACACCGGTGCCCCGGTCTCGGCCATCGCCCTGGGTGCGCTCGCGCTGATCGGCGCCGGCGCCTCCCTGGTCCGCCGCAAGAAGTGACCACCGGCCCCGTACGGGGCTGACGGTCCCCCGTCCACGGTGGGCGGTGTCCTTCCCGGGCACCGCCCACCGTGCTGTCGGGGCACCCGGGTCGACCGGCGCCGGGCGGCTCCGTGGCACCCGGGCGGCACCCGGCCGAGCCGCTAGAGTCGAGACGTGGCGATTACCGTACGACCCCTCTCCCCGGCCGAACACCTGGCCTACCTCCGCACCCTCCCGTCGGCGAGTTTCCTGCAGACACCCGCCTGGGCCACGGTGAAGAGCGAGTGGCGAAGCGAGTCGCTGGGCTGGTTCGACGGGGAGACGCCCGCGGGCGCCGCGCTCGTGCTGTACCGCCAGATCCCCCGGGTGAAGCGGTTCCTGGCCTACATCCCCGAGGGGCCCCTGCTCGACTGGGCGCGGATCGACCCGACCGACTACCTCACCCCGCTGGTGTCCCACGTGAAGAGGCGCGGGGCCTTCGGGGTCCGGATCGGCCCGCCGGTGGTGGTGCGCCGGTGGAGCACTCGGACGATCAAGGACGCGTTGGCCGACGACGACGTCACCTCGCTGCGCGACGTCGACCCGGACGAGGCCAACATCGCGGCCGCCCGGTTGCACAACATGTTGCGCACGCTCGGTTGGCGGCCGCCGGAGGTCGGCCACGGGTTCAGCGCCGGGCAGCCGGAGTTCAACTTCCAACTGCCGCTGGCCGGCCGCACTCCCGAGGACATCCTCAAGGGGATGAACCAACTGTGGCGGCGCAACATCCGCAAGGCGGACAAGCTGGGTGTCTCGGTGCGCCGCGGGACGGCCGCGGACCTGCCCGCCTTCCACACGCTCTACTCCGAGACGGCCGCCCGGGACGGGTTCACCCCGCGGCCGCTGGCCTACTTCCGGACGATGATGCAGGCCATGGAGGCGGAGGATCCCGACCGGATCCACCTCTACCTCGCCGAGCACGACGGTGACCTCGTCGCCGCGACGACCTGGGTCCGCGTCGGTGACCACACCTGGTACTCGTACGGGGCGTCCTCGACCAAGAAGCGCGAGGTCCGCGGGTCGAATGCGATCCAGTGGCGGATGATCCAGGACTCGATCGCCGCGGGCGCCCGGGTCTACGACCTGCGTGGGATCACCGACTCGGTGGACAAGGCCGACCCGCACGTCGGACTGATCGAGTTCAAGGTCGGCACCGGCGGGGAGGCTGTCGAGTACCTCGGCGAGTGGGACCTGCCGATCAACCCGCTGCTCTACCGGGCGTTCAGCGTGTACATGCATCACCGAGGGTGAGTCAGGGCATCACCGCGGGTGAGTTCCGGTCCGATCCGCCCGGATCGGCCCCCGGAATCGTCGGCGTAGACTCACGCGGGTGAGCGGTCTGACCCTGACCATCGACACTGCCGCCTGGCACCGGCACCAGACTGCCGTGCTGGCCGCGTGGCCGGGCATCGTCCCGGTCGCCAAGGGCAACGGCTACGGCTTCGGGCTGGCCCGGCTCGCCCGCCGCGCCGAGGCGCTGGGCGTACGGACCCTGGCCGTCGGCCTGCCCGCAGAGGTTGCGGAGGTGCGCGACCACTTCTCCGGCGACATCGTCATCCTCCAGCCGTGGCGACCGTTCGACTCCCGCGCCGTCGAGCTCGCCCACGATCCCCGGGTGATCTCGACCGTCTCCCATGTCGCCGACCTCGAGGTGCTCAACGGCTTCGACGGGGTCCGGCCCCGGGTGCTGCTGGAGGTGCTCACGTCGATGCGTCGCCACGGGATGGACCCGACCACGCTGCCCGAGGCGGCGCGCCACCTCACCGACGTCCGGATGGAGGGGTGGGCCATCCACCTGCCGCTGCCGTCCCCGGCCGCTGCGGCCGAGGGGCGCCGGCTGGCGTCCGCCGCGGTCGCCACGCACCGCGCCCCCGTCTGGTTGTCCCACGTGGATCCCGACCTGTGCCGTACCATCGCCGACGAGCACCCCGCCGACGGCACACCGCTGGACTGCCGCTTGCGGATCGGCACCGGGCTGTGGCTGGGTGCACCGGCCGCGTACACCACCGCGGCGACCGTGCTGGACGTCCATGCGGTACGCGGCGGGGACCGGGTCGGCTACCACCAGCACCGGGTGCCGGGCGGCGGCTGGATCGTGGTCCTGGCGGGCGGCACCTCCCACGGGATTGCGATGGAGGCGCCGACCTCGGCCAGTACGGCGCGGGCCCGGCTGGTGGCGCTGGCATCGGGCGCGCTCGCGGCCACCGGTCACGCCCTGTCCCCCTACACCCTCGACGGGCGCAAGCGGGCGTTCGTCGAGCCGCCGCACATGCAGTCGTCGATGGTCTTCCTGCCCGGCTCCGCCACCCCGCCCCAGGTCGGCGACCAGGTCCCGGTGCAGGTGCGGATGACGACCGTCCGATTCGACGAGACCGTGGAATCCTGAGGGCGCCTCAGCCGCGCAGCTTGCGCCGCATCTGCTCGGTGTCGGCGGGGGTCCACCCGATCGTCTCCAACATCGGCTCGACGCCGCCGTGGCTCACGTCGGCGTACTCCAGGAACGTCTCCATCGATACCGGCAGGGTCATGTGCGACGACAGCGGCCGCCCGGCGAGGTTCGCCGCGTAGGTCGGGGAGGCGGCCAGCCGCCCGACGATCAGCGCCATCCGCTCGCACGACGCGGCATAGTCGGCGATCACGGCCTCCCGGTCCGCGCCGGCCAGCATCAGCGCAAGGGCGATCGTCGTCCCGGTGCGGTCCTTCCCGGCGGCACAGTGCACCAGCGCTGCGCCCTCCGCGTACGCAATGGACCGGAGCGCCCCGACCACCGCGGCCGGCCGATCGGCGAGAAAGGAAAGGTAGGAGGACGCGAAATCGTCGGCCACCATCACGGTGTGGGCCGTCCGAGCCTCCCAGGGCAGCGCGTCACCCGGAAGGTCCGGATCGGCCGCGCCGACCCCGTCCGTCCGCTGCGGCACCGCCCCCGAGCTGTCCCACTCCCGCAGGAACGAGTGGTGGTGGAAGGTGAACCCGGGCACCCCGAGCAGCGGCCCGGGGCCCTCGGACGTGACCTCGAATGCGGACCGCAGATCCACCACATCGCTGACACCCAGGGCCTGCAACCGGGCGATGTCGTGGCGGGTGAGCTGCTGCAGATTGTCGGAGCGGATCAGTCGGCGCGAACGGATCCGGTCACCGTCGACGGTCGGAATCCCGCCGACATCACGCGCATTCACAAGAGAATCGAACTCGAGCCATTGGGTGATCACAGCTTGAGTGTGACAGCCGAGACCAACAACAGGTGAACGAGGGGGTTCCGGTGGAGGGCCTACCCCGCCCCGACGGCGATCAGCGCGAAACCGGCCACCGTCAGCACCACCGCGGCCAAGCCCCAGCCGAGTTCGGTGACCGCCGGGGGTGCCGACCGCCGCGCCGCCGCGTCGCGGATCCCGAGGTCATCGGCCGGTGTGGGCCGGATCGGGAACGTCATCCACCCGCATCCGGCAGCGGCGACGAAGGAGCCCGTCGACAGCCACAGCGCCCAGCCGCCCACGCCCACCGCGCTCAGCCCGGCCGCGACAGCCATCAGGGCGAGCGCGGCGGTCAGTCCCCAGCGGGTGCTTCGCTGGTGTGCCGCCCGCCGGGAGGGCAGCGCCCCGCCGGTCGGCTCCCGGTCCGAATCCTCCACCCGCCCAGCCTAGTCGGGCCGGGATCCACGCCCGCCCGCTACGACGCGTACTCCCGCAGGAACCTCTCCACGGACACCCCGCGCTGCCGCAGGACGGCCAGTCCACTGGCCACGAGCCCGACGAGCAGCCAGACGGTGATCCCCGACAGCCCGGAGGCCGGACTGCCCCCGGCGGCCACGGCACGGACCGCGTGCACCACCGGGGTCAGTGCCGACAAGTTCTGGGCTACCTCGAAGAACCCCGGCAGCGCCGCCGTGACCGAGCCCAGCACCGTCACCACGGCCATCAGTCCGGCCACGACCCGACCCCAGTTGCCCGCCCACGACGCGAGGGCATGGTTGACCACCGCGCACATCACCCCGGCGAAGGCCAGCACCCCGCCCAGCGCCAGGCTCCGGAGCAGCCCGAGTCCCATCACGGCGGTGCCGACGATCCCCAGCCCCAGGCCCTGCGCCACGACCATCACCGCGCCCGGCCACAGGGTGTGCAGGATGAGCAGCGGCGTGGACGCCGAGGAGGACAGCAGCCGCTCGGAGAGCGGGCGCGCCACCAGATAGGTCGCCAGTGCCCCGAGCCACACCCCCAGCGCGAGCAGCAAGCTGCCCAGGGCGGTCCGCGGAACGGAACCGTCGGTGAGGTTGCCGGTGTCGATCGGCGAGGACACCACCTCGGCCAGGTGGCGACGTTCCGCACTGTCGTAGGTGGGGATGTCGCCGACGCCGTCGGAGACCTGCTGGGCGAGCTTCCGGGTGCCGTCGGCCAGGTCGTCGGCGCCGGAGCCCAGCCGGCTCAGCCCCGACGACAGTTGTCCGGCGCCGTCGGAGGACCGGGAGACCCCGTCGACGTACTGACCGAGGTTGGCGTCGAGGTCGGCGGTGCCGTCCGCCAGCCGGTCCGCACCGCCGGCAAGCTGGGAGGCCCCCTGGGCCGTGCCACGCGCCCCGGCGGCCAGAGCGTCCGCGCCGGAGGCGAGCCGGTTCGCGCCATCGGCGACCGCGGAGCCGTTGGCATCGAGTTGGGCCAGCCCACCGGAGACCTGCTCGGCGCCGCCGGCCAGCTTGCCGACGCCATCGCGCAGTTGCGTGATCTGTCCGGGCAGGTCCTCGAGGGAGGCCGTCAGGGCCTTGGCCTTCGCGGGGTCGAAGCCGGGCAACGTCCCCCCGTTCTGCTCGACCGCGGCCCCGAAGTCGGATGCCGCGCGGGCCGCCGCAGCGGCCCCGGTGACCAGGCTGTAGCCGGTGTCGGGGTCCGTGGTGGTGAGCGCCCGGAGGGCCGGCTCCGCCCCTGCGCTCACCCCCTCCTGCCAGATCTGGCACGCGTTGCCACCGCCGGCGGCGATCTCGGCCGGGCACGCCAGGTTGCCGTTCCGGGCCGACTGCAGGGTCGCGACCGTCTGCTGGAGGCCGTCCGAGACGTTACCCGTGGCGTCGGCCAACCGGTCGGCCTCGTCCTGCAGATCCGACAACGCCGCGGTGATCTGGTCGAGCACCGGGCGCAGTTCGTCCACGATCTGGCGGATCTGCTGCACGTCCGCCTCGGAGGGCAGTGATTCGTCCAACTGGGTGGACAGTGCGTTGATGCCGTCGCTGACCTGCCTGGCGCCGTTCGCCGCGTCGTGGACGCCGTCGGTGTAGGTCCGGACCCCGCCGGCGTACGTCGTGGCGCCCGAGGCGAACTGCTCGGTGCCGGTCGACATGGTGTCGAGACCGTCGCCGAGTTGGGCGAGCCCGTCCGCCAGTTGCCGGTTGCCGTCGGCCAACTGGCTCACCCCGCCGGTGATCAGCGGCCCGTTGCGGGAGAGTTGGCCGAGCCCGTCGGCGAGCTGTCGGGCGCCGTTGCCGCTCTGGCCCACCCCGCTGGACAGCCGCCCCGCCCCGTCGGCGAGCTGGTCGGTGCCATCGGCGAGCTTCCTCATGCCGTCCGCACTCGAGTTGAAGCCCAGGTAGATCCGGTCCAGGTAGCCCTGGATGAGATCGCTGTTGAGGGACCGCGCGGCCGCGTCGGCCAGCGCCCGGGCGACCTCGGCATCGCTGACCGGGCTGCTCGGGGAGATGGTGACGTCAAGGGTGGCGTGTTCGGCGTCCAGGGCGTTCCCGCCGTACGAGGTGGCGGCCTCCGAGAAGTTCTCCGGGATGACCACCCGGGCGACGTACCGGCCCGAGTCCAGCCCCGAGGCGGCGTCATCGTCGTCGCTGAGGACCCAGGTGAAGCCCGAGCGGTCCGCCGGCCCCTCGACGAGGGCGGCGGACAGTTGCCGGCCCATCGGGACGACCTGACCCTCGACGGTGACCGGCTCGTCGTGATTGACGATGGCGGCCCGTACGGTCGGCATCCGGTCGTCGAGCCGGACCACCGCCCACCCGAGCATCGACGCGACGACGATCGGGACCAGCACGAGGCCCGCGATGCCGCGCCACCCGAGCGGACGTCCGTGCGTCCAGGATTCCAGGAAGGACCTCACGACTCACTCCCTTGCAGGATGGGATGGCTGACCTCCGACGGTTGCTCGCCGGTGACATCCGGTTCGCCGGAATCGTACGGGGTCAGGGTGGTACGGATGTAGCGCGCGGGCAGGAAGATGCCGCGGGCACCCGCGGCGGTCGCCCCGAGCACGAGGGCCATCTCGCGCGCCGGGGCGACCTCGACGAGCCGGGCCAGTTGCTCGCGGGTGCGCAGATTCGGGGGACGGTCGGCGTTGTCGATGATCACCGGACCCTCGGTGCGGATGGCCCGACCGCCGGCCGGACGCTCACCGATCAACCGCTCCAGGTCCTGCGCCGCGCCGGGCCGGTCGAGATCGATCCAGCGGACCGACCGGCGCACCTTCCCGGGATGGTCGGCGAGCAGGTGCCCGGCCACCCGGGCACGCCCCTCGGCGACCGGAAGCCGCCCGCCCAGCGCGAGCAACAGGCCCGACCGCTCGGGGGTCTCGCCGGTCACCAGATGGACCTGGCCGGGGGCGACCCGCAGGTCGACCGGCGAGTGCAGACGGTGGCCGGTGTCCCCGGCAACCAGACCCTCCGCCCAGATGACGTGCGGGTCACCGGGCGCGGGCCAGTCCCTGAGGGCGAGCTCGCGGGCCAGCACCTCGCCCTCGACGTCCAGGGACGGCAGGCGGCGCTCCAGCCAGCGCGGCAGGTGCCAGGCCCGTTCGCCCAGCAGGAACATGACCGCCGGGACGAGGGTCATCCGGACGACGAAAGCGTCCAGCGCGACCCCGGCGGTCAGGGCGAACGCGATGGGCTGCAGGCTGCCGCGGTCGGAGTCGGGGACGAAGAACGCGAAGACCGAGACCATGATCACCGCCGCGGCGACGACAACCATCGCCGACCCGACGAATCCGGTGTGCACGGCGGCCCGGGCGGGCGTGCCGTGGACCCAGTCCTCCCGCATCCGCGATACGAGGAAGACCTCGTAGTCCATCGACAACCCGAAGAGGATGCCCATCACGATGATCGGCAGGAAGGAGATCACCGGGCCGGGCAGTTCCACGTTGATCAGCCGGGCACCGACCCCGTCGGTGAAGACCGCCGTGGTGGCGCCGAAACACGCCAATACCGACAGGAGGTAGCCGGCGGTCGCCTTGATCGGGACGACGATCGACCGGAAGACCATCGTCAGCAGCACCAGGGACAGCCCGATGACGAACACCCCGAACGGCAGCAGGGCGGAGCCGAGCCGGTCCGACACGTCGATCGCGACGGCGGTGTAGCCGGTCACCGCGGTCGGCACCTCGAGCCGCTTCTGCCAGTCGGGCGCCTTGTCCCGAATCCGGCGGACCAGGTCGTTCGTGGCCGGGTCGTCCGGGCCGGTGGTGGGGATCACCTGGACAACCCCGGTGTCGGCCGTCCGGTTCGGGGTGGCCAGCGCCACCATCGCCACCCCCGGCATCGCCTCGATGTCCTCCTTCAAGGAGTCCATCACGCCCACCGGGTCGTCGGAGCCGACGATCTCGGCGGTCACCACCAGCGGCCCGTTGTGGCCGGGTCCGAACTTCTGCGCAGTCAGGTCGTACGCCTCCCGCGACGACGTACCCCGCTCGTTCTGCCCGGCGTTGGGCAGCGCCAACTGCATGTGCCGGGCGGGCAGCGCCAGCGCGCCGAGAGCCACCACGACGGCGACGATCGTCAGGACGGGGGCCCGGGTGACCGTACGCACCCACCAAGCCGACGCTGCGCCGCCATGACCGGCAGCCACCCTGACGCGGCGGCGGCGCCGTGTCCGCACCCGCGGACGCAGCCGGGCCCCGGCCAGCCCGGTCAACGCGGGAACGAGGGTGAGGGCGACCGCCACCGCAACCGCGATCGCCATCGCCGCGGCGATGCCCATCGTGGTGAGGAACGGGATCCGGGCCACCACCAGGCCGATCAGCGCGATGAACACGGTCATCCCGGCGAACACCACGGCCGACCCGGAGGTGGCGACGGCGCGGGCGGCGGACTCCTCGGGGGCGAGCCCGTCGGCGAGCTGTTCGCGATGCCGGGAGACGATGAACAAGGCGTAGTCGATGCCGACCGCCAGGCCGAGCATGAGGGCCAGCATCGGGGTGGTCGAGTTGACCGACGTCAGACCGCTCACCACGAGGATCACCGCCATCGACACCCCCACCCCGACCAGTGCACTGATCAGCGGCAACCCGGCGGCGACGAACGAGCCCATGGTGAGGACGAGCACGACCAGGGCCACCCCGACGCCGAGCACCTCGACGACACCGACGGTGGGGATGGTGGCGTTGAACGCCTCCCCACCCATCCGTACGGTCGACCCGGGCAGCGCGGCCTGCAGGTCGGCCGCGGCCCTGGTCAACTCGGCCTTCTGCGCGGAGGTGAAGTCGGTCATCGACACGCTCAGCATGACCTGGGCCAGACCGGCCGTGCGGTCGGCACTGATCTGCCCGTCGACGACGTAGTCGTACGGCGACCGGACGCTGTCGACGACGTCCAGATCGTCGAGGCGCTCGACGGTGTCGTCGATCGCCCGGCGCACGTCCGGGTCGTCCAGGGTGCGGCCCTCGTCGACGACCACGACCATGGTGGCGGAGATGCCCGCCATCTCGGGGAAGGTCGCCCGCAGTTGATCGAGCGCCTGCTGGGACTGGGTGCCCGGCAGGGTGAAGGAGTTGTCGAACGCCCCACGCATCCCGACCGCCCCGGCGACGGCCAGGGCGACCACCAGCAGCCAGCCGACGATCACCCGCCAGTGGTGGCGGAAGCACCAGCGCCCCAGTGCGTACAGCGTGGAAGACACGGGCTTCTCCATCCATCGACGCGGATGCCTCCACCCGGCAGGAGGACACACACGGCTGCCAGTAGGTTGTACGGCCAGGATAGTGCCGTCACCGGTGACCCATCCCGCCGTCGGGTGCACTCCACGGCGGTCGGCCCACCCGCCGGGCGACCGGTCGGAGGCTTCCGCGCAGACCGCGCGATACAGGACCTGCTACACACTATGCTGACCCCGTCCTCGCCTTGACTAGGAGTCCTGCCATGCCGGCTCGCCCCATTACCCCTCGCCGTGCCGAGACCCGCCAGCGACTCATCGACGGCGCGGTCGGAGTCTTCGCCGATCGCGGCGTGCTCGCCGCGAGCGTGGAGGAGATCTGCGACCGGGCCGGCTACACCCGCGGAGCCTTCTACAGCAATTTCGCCTCCAAGGCGGACCTGGTCCGGGCCCTGCTCGAGGTGGACCGGCAACGCTGGCAACGCAACGTCGACGATCTGCTCTCCGGTGACCTCGTCGAGCAGGCGAGGGCCCATCCGGAGAACTTCACCGCCCTGCTCGACCTCGCCCTGCGCAGCCTGATCGACATCCAGCACAACGAGCGCGACTGGGTCATCACGATGGCCGAGATGCGGCTGTACGCCGTGCGGGAACCGGAGGTACGCGACGACTACCTCGCCCACCGGCGCGTCCTGCAGGGCCGGTTGCGCCAGCTCTTCCTGGAGGCCGCTGCGCCGGCCGGCTGGACCTTCGCCGTACCCGAGGACGTGGCGATCCAGGTGCTCGACAGCGCCTACGAGAGCGCCGTGCTCGAGCGCACCCTGGCCGGCTCCGGTCCGGACCGGGGCGCGGACGAGCCCGATCCGATCGGGCCGCTCAGCCACCTCCTGGGGCGTCTCGTCCGGCCGGCCGAGACTGCCGGCGCCCGCCCCCGCCCCTACTGAGAGGCCCCGCGGCGGAGCCCGTCGGGGCTGACCGACGTCTAGGCTGGAGCCATGTCCGGCGCGCAGGTCCTCACCGCCCATCCGATCACCGAGGCTCTCTGTTACCACGGTGAGGGCCCGGTGTGGTCGCCCACCTGGGGAGGACTGCGGTGGGTCGACATGCTGGCGGGCGACCTGCTCACCCTGCACACCGACGGGTCGGTGACCCGGCTGCACGTCACCGGTGAGGGCGGTGACGGTCCTGACCGCGGCTGGCGTCCGGTGGCGGCGTTCTGCCGGCCCCGCACCCGCGGCGGGTACGTCGTCGGACTCGAACGCGGGATCGGCCTGTCCGACACCCCGGACTCTGCGCCGACCGAGGTCGTCGAGCTGTGGGCGGACCCGGGCGTACGGATGAACGAGGGCGGTTGCGACCCGTGGGGCCGGCTGTGGGCCGGCGGGCTGGCGTACGACCGGACCCCGGCTGCCTCGGCCCTGCTGTGCCTGGACGCCGAACACCGCGCGGTCCGGGTGGTCGATGCGGTGACCACCTCGAACGGGATCGACTTCTCCCCGGACGGCCGTCTCGCCTACTACAACGACACCGGCACCCGACGTACCGACGTGTTCGATGTCACGGCGGACGGCGGGCTGACGAACCGCCGCCCGTTCCACCCGGCCCCGATTCTCACCACCGGTGACCGGGCCGGTGCTCCGGCCAGCCCCGACGGGCTGTGCGTCGACGCCGAGGGCAACGTGTGGATCGCCATGAATCGTGCCGGCGAGGTGCACCAGGTCTCCCCCGCTGGGAATCTGCTGTGCGTCGTCCGGGTGCCGGTCGCGCTGAGCACCGCGTGCACCCTGGGCGGATCCGACCTGCGCACCCTTTACGTCACCACCTCCCGGGAGAACCTGGCTGCGCCCGAACCGACTGCCGGTGCGGTGTTCGCCGTCCGCGTCGACGTCCCCGGACGGCCCGTACGGGCGTACGCGGGGTGAGGTGCGGGGCGCCTGCCGTCGGGTGAACCACGCCCGGTCGCGCCCGCTAGGGTGGGCCCCATGGCTCCCACGGTGATGACGATCTACGGCACCCGACCGGAGGGCATCAAAGTCGCCCCGGTCATCCAGGCGATCGAAGCATCTCCCCGCCTGACCTCGGTGACCGTCGTCACGGGCCAGCACCGGGAGATGCTCGATCAGGTCAACGAGATCTTCGGCCTGTCGCCCGATCGGGACCTCGACGTCTTCGCCCCGGGCCAGACCCTCAATGCCCTGATGGCGAGGATCTTCGAACGGCTCGACCCCGTACTGGCCGAGTTGCAGCCGGATGCGGTGATGGTGCAGGGGGACACCTCGACCGTCGCGGCGGCGGCGATCGCGTCGTTCTATCGCCAGATCCCGGTGATCCACCTGGAGGCGGGACTGCGTTCGGGCGACCTGCACTCGCCGTTCCCGGAGGAGGCGAACCGGCGGATCGTGTCCCAGATCGCCCAGTTGCACCTCGCCCCCACCCCGCGGTCGAGGGAGAACCTGCTGCGTGAGGGGATCGACCCGATGAACGTGGTGATCACCGGCAACACCGTCATCGATGCCCTGCTGCACGCGGTCGACCACGAGGTGCCCTTCACCGACCCGCGGCTGCGCGAGGTGGCTGCCTCGGGACGGCCGATCCTGCTCGTCACCACCCACCGCAGGGAGAACTGGGGCGGCGCGATGGAGAACGTCGGGCGCGCCCTGCGCCGGCTCGCCCGCGATCACACGGGCATGACGATCGTGCTCCCGGCCCATCGCAACCCGATCGTCCGGGAGGCCGTCCTGCCGCACATCCGGGACCTGGCCAATGTGGTGATCACCGAACCGCTGCCGTACGGGGAGTTCACCCGGATGATGGCACTGGCCAAGATCGTCCTCACCGACTCCGGCGGCGTCCAGGAGGAGGCCCCGTCGCTGGGCAAGCCGGTGCTGGTCATGCGGGAGAACACCGAACGCCCGGAGGCGGTCGAGGCCGGTACCGTCCGCCTCATCGGCACCGACGAGGCCCGTATCGTCGACGAGGTGTCCCACCTGCTGGACTCCGCGTCCGCGTACGCCGCGATGGCCAACGCCGTCAATCCGTACGGCGACGGACGCGCCGCCCAGCGGGCCGTGGCGGCGATCGAGCACCTGCTCGGGGCGGGCGAGCGACTGCCCGACTTCGTCTCCCGGCCGGCCCCCACCGCACGACGGATCCCCGATCCCCGCCTGTCGGCTAGCATGTCCGGGGAGTCCAGGGGCCCAGGCGCGCCCGCACGGACTTCCCCGGCGTCGCCCGCGGAGTCAGCAGAAGCCCCCGCGCCGGCCCGCCGAGGGGCGGTCGCGGAGTCAGGAGAAACACAGCATGAGTGATCGGACCCTGTGCGTGGTCGGGCTGGGCTACATCGGCCTGCCGACCGCGGCGGTCTTCGCCGACAACGGCGAGCGGGTGATCGGTGTCGACGTCTCCGATCGGCACGTGGACGCCGTCAACGCCGGGCGATTGCCTTTTGTCGAGGTCGGCCTCGAGCAGGTCGTGCAGCGGGTCGTCGAGGCGGGCCGACTCACCGCCCAGAAGGAGACGCCCCACGCCGACGTCTACATCATCGCCGTGCCGACGCCTTTCTCCGAGGGCCACCGTGCCGACCTGTCCTACATCGACGCCGCCGCCAAGGCGATCGCCCCCCAGCTCGTCGGTGACGAACTGGTCGTGCTGGAGTCGACCTCGCCGCCCGGCACCACCCAGCACGTCGCGGACGTCATCCTCGCCGAGCGCCCCGACCTGTCCCAGAACGGTGCCGACGGGAAGCCGGTCCTCCACTTCGCGCACGCACCCGAGCGGGTGCTGCCGGGGCGGATCATGGCCGAGTTGACCACCAATGACCGGATCATCGGTGGGCTCTCCGACCAGGCCACCAAGCTGGCCCGGGATCTGTACGCGGTGTTCTGCACCGGCGAGCTGCTGTGCACGGATGCGAAGACCGCCGAGATGGCCAAGCTCACCGAGAACTCGTTCCGCGACGTCAACATCGCCTTTGCCAACGAGTTGTCGATGATCTGCGAGTCGCTCGGGATCGACGTGTGGGAGCTGATCGAACTCGCCAATCACCACCCGCGGGTCAACATCCTGCAGCCGGGCCCCGGGGTGGGCGGGCACTGCATCGCCGTCGACCCGTGGTTCATCGTGGCGGCCGACCCCGAGGAGTCGCGGCTCATCCACACCGCCCGGCTCGTCAACGACGACAAGCCCAACTACGTCATCCGCAAGGTCGAGGCGGCCGCTGCCGGGCTGGACCACCCGACGATCGCCTGTCTGGGGCTGGCCTTCAAGCCGAACATCGACGACCTGCGCGAGTCGCCCTCGCTGGAGGTCACCAAGGACCTGGCCGACCAGCTCCCCGGCGCGCGGATCCTGGCCGTGGAGCCGTATATCTCCGAGCTGCCGCCGGCGCTGGCCGGAAAACCCAACGTGGAGTTCGCCGAGGTGATCGGGGCCATCGCGGCCGCCGACATCGTCGTGCTGCTCGTCGACCACCGGCAGTTCAAGGACCTCGACCGCTCGCTCCTGGAGGGCAAGGTGGTCATCGACACCCGCGGGGCCTGGCGGTCCTGAGGGCGTGCCCCTGTCGGGCAGACACCGTCCACCCGTCCCGCGTCCCCGACACCCGTCACCCGTCACCCGTCACCCGTCGCCGACACCGTCACAGCGGCCACGCCCCGTTTCATATGCCACGCGTCGACTTGTGGCGTATGAAACGGGGCGTGGCCGCTGTTCCCTCCGGGA
This sequence comes from uncultured Propionibacteriaceae bacterium, assembly GCA_964528755.1. Taxonomy (GTDB): domain Bacteria; phylum Actinomycetota; class Actinomycetes; order Propionibacteriales; family Propionibacteriaceae; genus Raineyella. The sequence continues at coordinate 6,012 of CAZGWN010000035.1, read as the reverse complement.
GGCGGCCCATCCGGGAGGCGGCCCATCCGGGAGGCGGCCCCCGGCGTCAGGCCCCCGCCCCGACCTCCTCGGCGGTGCGGTACCCGTACGGGTTGAGCTGCTGCCAGCGCCAGGTGTCGGCGCACATCTCGTCGAGGTCGCGGGTCGCGGACCAGCCCAGATCGGCCAGCGCGGCGGACGGATCGGCGTACGACACGGCGACATCGCCGGGTCGCCGGCTGACGATCTCGTAGGGGATCGGCCGCCCGGACGCCTTCTCGAAGGCGTGCACGACCTCCAGCACGGAGTAGCCGCGGCCGGTGCCGAGGTTCCAGCGATGCAGTCCGCCGTTCTTGGCCAGGTACTCGATCGCGGCGACGTGGCCCTCGGCCAGGTCCATCACGTGGATGTAGTCACGCACGCCGGTGCCGTCCGGCGTCGGGTAATCGTTGCCGAACACGGACAGCTTCTCGCGGCGGCCGACCGCCACCTGGGCGACGTACGGCATGAGGTTGTTGGGCACCCCGGTCGGGTCCTCTCCGATCCGCCCCGACGGGTGCGCCCCGACCGGATTGAAGTACCGCAGCAAGGCGATCCGCCACCGGTCGTCGGCCGCGGCGATGTCGGTGAGGATGTCCTCGATCTGCTCCTTGGTCCGCCCGTACGGATTGACGGCGTCCAGAGGCAGCTTCTCGGTCAGAGGCATCTCGTCCACGTCACCGTAGACGGTCGCCGAGGAGGAGAAGACGATGGAGCGACAGTCGACCGCCTCCATCGCACGCAGCAGGCTGATCGTCCCGGCGACGTTGTTCTCGTAGTACGTGAGCGGGATCTTCGCGGACTCACCGACGGCCTTCAGGCCGGCGAAGTGGACAACCCCATCGGGGCGGACCCGGTCCATCAGTCGGTCCATCGCCGCCCGGTCCCGGATATCCGCCTCCACGTACGGCACCGGCTTGCCGGACAACTCCCCGACCCGGTCCAGCGCGACGGGGGAAGCGTTGGAGAAGTTGTCCACGACGGTCACGTCGTGACCCGCCGCCTGCAGGACGAGGACTGTGTGCGAGCCGATATATCCGGCTCCTCCGGTCACCAGGATCTTCATGCCTCCGACGATATCGTGCCCGCATCCGGCCCGGACCGAGGGCTTTCCCCGGGCCTGCGGACGAGCGGCAGCCCGACCAGCAGGGTGATCCCGACGAGCGTGTGCATGGTCAGCAGGGCGGCCTTCGTGGGGGCCGGCGCGACCGCGGTGATCGGTCCGAGCAGGGACAGGGCGAACACGATCCACGCGGTGATGCGCCATGCCCGTACGCCTCCGGCGCCCCGGCGTTCGAGGATGGCGAGCAGCCCCCAGGCGGCAGCGCCGGGGATGAGCGTCGCCGTGAGGACGGTCACGGGTCCGACCGTCTGGGTGACCGCCGGTGTCTCCACCACCATCGGGACGCGCAGGGCGATCGCCGCGATGAGCCAGATGGCCAGTCCGAGTGCGGCCGCCACAGCGATCGTGGTGAGACGGAAAAGTGTGTGTCCGCGGCTGGTGCCCGGGGACGTGTCGTCGTGGGTGATGGGAGTCATGAGGTCCTCCGATGGTCTGTGTTCCAGATCACATCGAGGATATCGAGGCATCCCTCGCCGCTCAGTCGAACGCCAACACCCCGGGCACGCCCTGACCCAGCCGGTGGCGGAACTCGTCGACCAGGTACAGCGCGGCGCCCACGGCGATCGGATGTTTCGTGGCGCTGGCCGGCACCAGGAAGGTCCGCGAGTCCGTGTCCAGGAAGTCGAGACGCTCCACCTTGCCACGCAGGTCATCCAGATGTTCTCCGCTGTGCGCCCCCACGTCCCCGCCGAGGATGATCGTGCAACCGAACATCACCCGGATGTTGTTCACGGCGATCGCCAGGTCGGACGTGTACGTGTCCCAAACCGTCGCCAGCTCCGGATCCCCGGCCTCCATCCGCGCGAAGAACTCCTCGACCGAGCCGTCGGTGTGCCGGGACAGCACGGTCGAGTTGCAGTACGGGTCCAGACAACCGTCCCGCCCGCAGTAGCAGCGCAACCCGCCGTCATGGATCCGCATGTGGCCGACCTCCCCCGCCAGTTCCCCGTCGCCGCGGTACATCACGTTCCTGATCAGGACCGATCCGCCGATGCTGTGCGACAAGCTGATGTAGAAGGCGTTGTCGACGGTCGTCTTGTCCCAGAACTCGGCGAATCCCGCGGCCTCTGAGTCGTGCACGAGCCGGGTCTCGTACGGAAGGTGGGCGGCGAAGTCCGCGGCGCTGATCCCCTTGTTGTCGATCACCCGGCCGTACGTCACCTGGCCGGTCGACTCGCTGATCAGGCCGGGGACGGCCACGCCCACCCCGAGGATGCGACCGCGGTCGATTCCCGTATTCGCGACGGTGGCCTCCACCTCACGTCCGACGAAGGCGAAGTAGTCCCCGGAACGGTCGAACGGGCGCCGGGTGCGCCGCGTCCCGAGCACCCTGCCGTCGAGATTGATCACCACACAGCGCACCCGGTCCCGGTTGACGTCGACCCCGACCGCGAAGCGGCCGCCGGCGACACACGCGTAGGCGATCGGGCTGCGCCCACCGTGGTCACCGGACGGCTGCTTCGCCCCTTCCTCCATGAGCCCGGCGTCGATGAAGTGGCTGAGGTACTTGGCGACGGTCGGCAGGCTGATCCCCAAGCCGTGCGCGATGTCCCGCTTGGTCGCCAGCCTGCGCGCGCGGACGAACTCGTAGACCGCCTGACCGGTGCTCCACTGAACACCGGCGAGCGTTCCCCCCATGTCTGCTCCTCCATCCTCCGTCGGTGGCCCTCCCCACTCCGCCGTCTCCCACGCTACGGGGGTCAGGTGCGCGAACTGTAGAGACTCCGCGACGCGTCAATCAGCACAGCTACGAAGATCATCAGTCCACCGGCGAGGGTGATCAGCGTCGACGCGATCCCGAGCACGGCCAGGCCGACCTGGATGACGGTGAGCAGTAGCGTGCCGGCGAGAACGCCGATCATGGTCCCCCGGCCGCCGGTGAGGCTGACACCCCCGATCACCGCCGCCGCGATCACCTGCATCTCGTACGTGGTGCCGAACGACGACGTCACCGCCCCCATGTATCCGGACAGCAGCCAGCCGGCGAGGCCGGAGAGCAGACCCGAGACCACGTACGCCCAAATCTTGACCCGGTCCACGTCGATGCCGGCGATGTAGGCCCCGCGGCTGTTGCCGCCGACCGCGAACAGACCGCGGCCGAAGCGGGTGCGTTCCCAGATGACGTGGAAGACGGCGAAGACCACGATCAGCACGATCGGAAGGGCCGGGAAACCTCCGATCTTGCCCTGACTGACGAACTTGTACGAGTCCGGCAGGGAGGTGATGCTCGTGCCGCCGGTGATGGCCAGCAGCGCGCCCTGCAGCACCATGTTCATCGCCAGCGTGGCGATCAGGGCATTGGCCCGGAGCTTGGTGACAACCAGGCCGTTCACCAGGCCGACCAACGACCCGACGACCAGAATCACCAGGATGGCCAATGGCACCGGTAGGCCCGCCTTCATGGCCATGACGCCGAGGAGGGCGGAGAATCCGGCGGTGCCGACGGTGGCCAGGTTGATGTCGCCGAGCAGGATCACCATCGAAATCGCGATGGCGAGAATGCCGAGCACCGTCGCCTGGACCAGGATGTTGGAGAGAATGCCGAACGAGAAGAACGACGGCTTGAAGATGCCCATGACCACGATGGCCAGGACCAGCAGGATCCATACGGCCTGGGCCATCGAGAAGTCCAGCACCTTGCGGGCGAACGACGGTCCGGCCGGTCCGACGGACGCGGGCGAGGCAGCCAGATCATTGCGCGTGCTCGTGGATGTCGTCGACATGGTTATGCCGCCTCCTTGGCGCGATCCCGGATCGCCGTGAGTTGATCGATGGTGACGTTCCTGTTGTCCAGCACCGACGCGACCCGGCCGCCGTCGAAGAAGACCAGCCGATCGGCGACGCGAAGGAGTTCCTCGTAGTCGTTGGTGAGGTAGATGGTGCTCATCCCCGTACGGGTGAGTTCGAGGACCTTGCCGATAATCTCCTCTCGGCTCTTGATGTCGATGCCGACGGTCGGCTCGTCGAGGATCAGGAGCCGGGGGTCCGTACTCAGCAGTCGGCCGACGATGACCTTCTGCTGGTTGCCGCCGGACAGGCTGTTGATGTCGTCGTCGACGGAGTTGCACCGGATTCTGAGGGCATCCCGGTAGTCGTCGGACACGCTCTTGCGCAATGCGAGATCGATGAAGCCGGCAGCCCGGCGGAGCCTTCCGCCGTAGCTGCTGATGCCGATGTTCTCGTTGACGTCGAACGTCGGCATGATGCCCTCGCGGTGCCGGTCGTACGAGATGTAGGCGAGCCCGTGCCGGATGGCCTCCGCCGGACTCGACAGCCGAAGCTCCCGGCCGTCGAGTACGATCCGGCCGGCGGTGAGCCGGTCGATCCCGAACAGGGTCCGGCAGAACTCCCGCGCGCCTGACCCCGGGAACCCGATGATCCCGAGGATCTCGCCGCGCCGTACGGACAGCGTGACGTCGTGCAGGTCCCTGCTGCACAGGCCCGCGACCTGCAGCAGGTCGGTTCCCGCTGGCGGAGCCTCCTCGGCGAGCCGGCGGGACAGCTCGACGTCCTCCCCCGCGACGAGGGTCGCGAGGTGGGCCTCGGAGGCCTCGTCGAGGTTGGCGACCGGGTACATCCGGCCGTCGCGGAGCACCGAGACGGAATCCGACAGGTCGAGTACCTCCCCCAGGTAGTGCGAGATGAAGATGAAGGCCGTACGGCGGGCCTGGAGTGCACGGACGAAGGCGAAGAGTTCGGCCCGCTCAGTATTGGTCAGGGCGGTGGTGGGCTCGTCGAGGATGATCAACTTGGCGCCGCTGTGCATGGCGCGGATGATGTTGAGCTTGCGGGCATCGATCGAGGTCAGATCACGGACCCTCGCGCGGGCGTCGACGTCCAAGCCATACGCGGCGAGTTCCTCACACGCGGTACGGTTGATGGTCTTCCAGTCGACGAGCCCGCGGCGCGTCGGCAGGACACCCGAGAAGATGTTCTCGGCCACCGTCAGGTCGGGGAACGAACTCTCGTGCTGGGGAACGAGCCGGATCCCCAATTCCTGCCGCGCGAAGATGTTGAGCGGGCGAAGATCCCGGCCCTCGAAGAGAACTTCGCCGGTCGTCGGCGCGTAGACGCCGGCGATGACGTTGACCAGCGTCGACTTGCCCGCGCCGTTGCGGCCGAGCAGAGAATGGATCTCACCGGGATGGATGGCGAGGTTCGCGTCCGACAGTGCCCGGGTGGCCCCGAACACCTTCGATACCCCGCGAACCTGCAGTAGTGCATCAGTCATGGGTTGTTCCTTCCACCGGGTGCCGGCCACCGCGAGGCGGCCGGCACCCACCAAGTCGGATCACTTGCTCACGTTGCCCCAGATCAGGGGGTTGTCCGCGGTGGACGCATCGACGACCACGGGGTCGAGCAGGACCGTCGGACCCGATTCGCCCTGCGTGAAGGTGACCTCCTTGTTGAGGTACTTGCCCTCGGGCGTGAACGTGCCCGAGGTCGGCACCGGCTGGCCCTGCAGCGGGTACGCATTCAGGATCTCGGTGGCGATGCCGCCGACACCAAGCACGTCGATGACGACCTCCTGATCGACGTATCCCTCCTTGACCAGGTCCAGGATGTCGCCGAGGCCGTCGTGGGAGATGATCATGACGTGGCCGTCGGTCCCCGCCTTCTGCCAGAGATTGTTGGTCTTGAGTGACTCGACGACGCCCAGTGTGGCCGTGTCGGTCGGCGTGTTGACCAAGTCGATGGTGGTGCCGGCGGCCTTCTGGTCGGCGATGACGTTGTTCAGGGCGCTGGTGGCCGTGTCGGCCTGCGGCGCGCCGAGCACCGAGATCAGCTTGATGTCGGGGTACTTCTTGATGACGGCCTCGAAGCCCTCGGCCCGGTCCTTGAAGACCTGGGAGACGACCTCGCCGTAGAGG
>CAZGWN010000034.1:0-35087 GCA_964528755.1 uncultured Propionibacteriaceae bacterium | reverse complement strand
GACTCGAACCCTGAACCCGCTGATTAAGAGTCAGCTGCTCTGCCAGTTGAGCTAGTGGTGCGCGCGAGAAGCAACTGTAGCAGCCTCCCCCACGTGGGCCAAACCCACGGCCGTCACAGATACAGGCCCGTGCCCTCGTCCCCGGTCTCCCCGGCGCTCACCGCATGAAGGTCGCGTTCGCGCAGCAGGATGTAGTCCTTGCCGCGCAATTCGACCTCGGCGCGGTCCTCCGGGTCGTAGAGCACCCGATCGCCGACGTGAACCGTACGGACATTGGGTCCGGAGGCCACCACCGTCCCCCAGCTGAGCCGCTTGCCGATGGCCACCGTCGCGGGGATGACGATGCCGCCGCCGGAGCGGCGCTCGCCGGTCTCCCCCTCGGTGGAGACGAGGACCCGGTCGTGCAGCATCTTGATCGGCAACGGACCGGAGTCGTTGCCCCGGCCCGTGGTACCCGGCCGCCCCGACTCGCTCACTCGGCGGTCACCCCCGACGGACTTTGACGGTCACCGGTGCACCCGTGATCGCCTCCAGCTCGCGACGAGCCTGTCGTCGCAGCGCCCGCTTCTTGGTCCCGCGGACCACCCCGCGCAGAGCGAGCAGGGTGGCGACACCGCCGGCGACGGCACCGGCGACCGCGGCAACCCGGTCGAGGCGGATCCCGTTGACGTCGACGAAGCGGCCCTTGACCGAGTCGACCTGGTCGTTGACGAAGCCCTTCACCTGGTCGACCGTCTCGTTGCGGATCGTCGTGGGATGCACATCCTTGGCCAACTGTTCGAGGGAGGCCGACAGCCGGGCGCGGGCATCGGCGATGTCCGCCTTGATCTGGTCCTCGGTCCGCGGATAGAGCCGCTCACGGGTTTCGCTCGCCACGATGTCACTCCTCAACTGTGGGTGGAACGGTCGTTCCCCTGGACAGCGCGCCCGGGGACTCGCGGACTCCGCGGACGCTGCGCGGGAGGCCGGACCGACAGGAACCACCCTATTGCAGCAGGCCCGGCAGACCCACCCGGATTAGGCTGGCGGACATGGACAACCGACTGGACCCGGGCGCGATCGCACCGGCTTTCACCCTGCCCGACGCCGACGGGCGACAGGTTTCCCTGGCCGACTTCGCCGGCAAGCGGGTGGTCGTCTACTTCTATCCGCGGGCGATGACGCCCGGCTGCACGAAGGAGGCCTGCGATTTCACATCCTTCCGACCCGAGTTGACCGACCGCGGCATCGGTCCGGTCATCGGCATCTCCCCCGACAAGCCGGAGAAGCTGGCCGCCTTCCGGGAGAAGGAGGGCCTGACCGTCACACTGTTGTCCGACCCCGCACACACCACCCTGGAGGCGTACGGGGCGTACGGCGAGAAAACCAACTACGGACGGACGACCAGGGGCGTGATCCGATCCACCTTCATCGTGGAGGTCGACGACAAGGGTGTCGGACACATCGTCGAGGCCAAGTACAACGTCCGGGCCACCGGCCACGTCGAGCGGCTGCTCAAGGACCTGACGGCCTGACCCGGTCATCGCCGCCCGGAGTGGATGCGTCGGGCAGAATGGGTGACGCCGGCCGGAGTGGTGGAACTGGCAGACACGCAGGATTTAGGTTCCTGTGCCGCAAGGCGTGAGGGTTCGAGTCCCTTCTCCGGCACCGTACGTGCAGGTCCGTTGTCGTCCCCGTGACCGTGGCCCGGGTTCATCCGGTCGCCGGGGACCGCGAATCCGCCAACTGCTCGATGAGGTCGGTGGCGACGGCGGCGCCGTCGCCCGAACGGATGTCGCGCCCGAGCGCCGCGGCCGCGGAACGGATCCGCTGATCGGTGAGCAGACGTTCGGCGGCCGTGCAGATTCTCGCGATCGGGGATGTCTTCGGAATGGTCAGTCCGACGCCGATCTCGGTGACGGCACGACCCACATCGGGCTGGTCCATCATCGGATGCATCGGAATCACCAGCACGGGAATGCCGTACGACAGCGCGCGGGAGGTGGTGGAGAGCCCGCCGTGGCCGATCACGAGCGAGGTCTCGGGCATCAGGTCGCCGTGGTCGACGAAGCGGTGGATCGTCGAGTTCGCCGCCGGCCTGATCGTGTCCGGGTCGATCGAAGGACCCGTGGTCACGACGACCTCGGCGTCGAGAGCCCCGAGCGCCTCGATGGTGTGCTGCAACGCCTCGCGCTGGCCGGGGAACGCCACCGTACTGAAGCTCACCAGGATCCGCGGTGTTTGCCTCGGGATCGCCGCGATCGGTCTCCCCTGCCACACGAATCCGGTGTGGCGCACCCCCGCCATCGCGTCCCGATCGAACTCCGCACGACTGGTCACGAGGGTGAGCGAGGGTGCCGCGATGGCCGCCGATGCCCCGACTCCGCGCATCCGCGACACCATCCCGATCGGTCCGCGCGCATTCCTCGCGAGGTATCCGGAGAAGCAGTGCATCAGTTGGACCACCGGTAGTCCCGCTTCGACGGTGCCGGCCAACGCCCCGTAGCACAGCGTGTCGACGATGACCGCGTCCGTGTGCTGCTCGCTCGCGGCGGCGATCGCGTCCTGCGCGATACCTCGGTCGGCGAACAACCGGGTCAGGTCACGGATGGCTTTCAGCGCGCTCCGCGGCTTGCTGCCGTCGTAGTCCATGCCCCGCTCGAACGCCCGGAAGGAGAATCCCGCCGTCTCGATCCGGTTGGCCTGCACCCGGTTGCCGAGGAATCGGGCGGTACCGCCGCGGCGCACGATCTCGGCGGCGACCCCCAGTGCGGGTGGCAGGTTTCCGCCGCCGTCGACGGTGACAAACAGGGCGTCGGTCATGGCCGGGGCTCCTGCGCGCCGGTGCCGGTACGTTCGACGGATGGTGCGGCGGTGCGCACGATGGCGTCGATCAGGGCGGTCATCCGCTGCAGTGTCTCCTCGCGGGTGCGACCTGCGTCCCGGCGCAGCAGTTTCCAGGCGTAGACGTCGGTGGCGATCACCAGCAGGTCGAGAAGCGCATCGGGGTCCGCCGCTGCCTCGAGTGGTGGCGCGAACAAGCGCGCCACCCACTCGCGGTGGAGCTTCTTGCCCGCATCGGTGATGGTGCGCGCCAGCGGTTCCCACGGTTCTTGGCCCAGCAGCAGGAGCACGCCGTCGCCTCGAAGCTCGTAGTGGTCGATCAATGCTTCCAGAGCGGGGCCGCGCCTGTCCGGATCGGCCGGACGCTCGGCCAGCACGAGCTCGGTCGCCCGCTCGTGCGCCGCGACGGCGAGCCCGTCCCTGTTGCCGAAGTGGCGCAGAATCGTCTGCACCGATACGCCCGATCGCTCGGCGACGCGATCGAGGGTGATCGCCCGGAGCGGCGCCTCGTACGCGAGCGCGATCGTCGCGTCGAGCACATGGTCGCGGGTGCGCGCAACACCATCGGCACGTGTGCGCATGACATACCGCCGCGGCCGCGATGTCGTGGGTGGCATGGCGGTCTCCTCCCAGGAGGATTTCGTGTTAATCCACGCTAACACAGAATGGCCGGAGGAACAGGACCCAGGACGAACTGCTCGAAGGCTCCCTCGGGTCCCGTGCACCGCGCGCCCTCAGATCCAGCCGTTCTCGCGTGCGACCCGGTGGGCTTCCGCCCGCGATCGGGCGCGGAGCTTCTGGGTGATGGACGCCAGATAGTTGCGGACCGTACCGGGTGAGAGGAGCAGTTCACGGGCGACGTCGCGCACCCGCCGGTCCGCCTGGGCGGCCACCAGGACCTCGGTCTCACGCGGTGTGAGCGGGCTCGGCCGGACCGTGAGCGCGTCCGCCGCGAGGACCGGATCCACATAGCGTTGTCCCTCGCTGACCCGGCGGATCACGTCGGCCAAGGCCGTGCCGGGCGCGCCCTTGGCGAGGAAACCTCGGGCCCCGGACAGCAGGGCCTGCCGCAGCAGGTACGGGCGCGCGTGGCCGGTGAGGATCACCCCGGCGCACCCCGGCAGAGCGCGCCGCAGTTCCGTGATGACGCCGATGCCGTCGAGTTCGGGCATGCGCAGGTCGACGACGGCGACAGCGGGTCGATGAAGCAGCGCCTGGTCGACGGCCTGCCTGCCGTCCCGGACCGCGCCGACCACGGCGATGTCCGGCTCGCGTGCCAGAAGGCTGACCAGGGCCTCCCGGATCAGTTCGTCGTCCTCGGCCAGCAGGACCCGGATCGCTGTGGTCATCGCCTGCCCGCCGGATCAGCCGGGCACCGGACGGACAGCTCGAAGGAGGACTCGTGCCGGGCGATGGTCAAGGTCGCGCCGTGGGCCGCGCAGCGCGCCGCGAGACCTGCCAGTCCCGAGCCGTCGGATGACGCCCCGCGCCCGGCGCCGGGAACTCCGTCGTTGGTGACGGTCAGCCTCACCTGGTCCTGGGCCGTGCCCAGCGAGATGGCCACGCAGGACGCGTGGCTGTGGGACAGGATGTTGGTCACGGCCTCTCGTGTCACGGTGGCCAGGAGCTCCGAGCAGGTCGGCGAGGCCCGATCAAGGACGTCCTCGGGCACGTCGACGGCCACGGTGATCCCAGCGGCGCCGAGGACAAGCTCGGCAGTGCGGATCTGGCTGGGCAGGTCGGCCCTCATCCGGTCGTGAACGGCCCGGCGGGCGTCCTGAAGGGTTTCCCTGGCGATCCGGCGGATCTCCTCGTTCTCCGCTGCGACACGTCCGGGATCGTGATCGGCGTAACCGGCTGCGAGTTCGGCCTTGAGCGCGATCACGCTGAGGCGATGCCCGAGCACATCGTGAAGCTCGCGGCTGACCCGCAATCGTTCCTGAGCGATCACGAGTTCGGCCTGGGCCTCCCGACCGGCTCGCGCCGCCCACACCAGCCTGAGCATCCACACCAGGGCTTGGCACATCACCCACACAATGGCAGCGGTGACGAGGGCGATGCAGACACTCGCCACGGCCGAACCCCCGAACACCGCACCACCGGCCACGGCGGCCGCCGTCACCACCGCCCCGGCGAGGCCCGCGGTCCGTCGGCCGAGCAAGGCGCACGCGGCGATCGTGAATCCGGCCGACCACGCCCACGGCTGCCCACCGTCGTCCGCCCACCTGTGCGCCGGCGCCCACAGCACCAACGTGGTCGCGACAAGTTGAGCGCATCGGAACCACCGGGCACGGCCGGTGAGACCCGGGGTGACCGAGGACCCGAGCACCCAGAACAGTGCCGCCCCATGGCCGGCGAGTACGACGACGTAGATCACGGTGAACAGCGCTGTCGGTGGTGCAGCCAATGACCAGGGAATGATCACGGCCCAGGCGAACCAGGCCACGAGCACGCCCAGCACGATCGGCCGAGGACTCCGGTCCGTCGAGTCCTCGGGCAGCCCCGCCGGTGCCGCCGAAACTGCGGCAGCGCCCGGGGATGCGGGTGCCGTCGAGCAGGCCGATTCAGACATGGCGTTCTTTCGTACGGACCTCGATGTTCGGGGCACCTATCCGGGTGAATCTCACGGCCATCCAGTGCGACCAGGAACCGTCAGTGCCCTGCTGTTCCCAGCGGGCGCTGATCAGTTCCGGGCCGTCGAAGGTGGCGAGGGCGCGCGCTCCCGCAGTCTCGTTGTGGTATCTGCCGTCCGGATCGAAGTAGCCGACCGATCGTTCGACTGTTCCGTCGGCATCGAACGAGATCTGATCGAAGGTGTCGGGCGAGCCCTCGCGAGGGGTGAGGAACTCCATGGCCTCCTTGCGACCACCGAAGATCTGCACATCGACCCGGTGGACCAACTGCCGCTGTCCGGGAAACCACTCGTAGATGTCGAATCCGGCCCACATGCGGCCGTCCTCAACCATCCGACCCTGGGTGCGCCATGTACCGACCAAGCGACTCATCAGGGCGTGCAGGCCTCCGTCCACCGAACACCTCCTGACCAATGGCCACGTCCTCGGGGCCGGTCCCACCGGGCGACCGCGCCCGACCGACGTTCCCGGCGATCCACCGATCCCGAACCAACCGAGCCGGGGTGGTTTCCGATGGCGGAGTAGGCCGTCGTGGGTTGCGCCGCCTTCAGCGCCCCGGGGGCCCATCCTGAGAAACTTCTCACCTCGCGGACCAGATGGCTTTGATCGGCGAATCCGAGTTGTGCCGCCACATCCGCGGCCGAGTGGTACCTCAAGGCGGACATGGCGCGCTCGAATCGCACGACCCTCGAGGCCAGCTTGGGCCCGACCCCGATCTGCTCGGTGAACCGGGCGATGACGTGGCGGTGACTCCAACCGGTCTGCCGGACGAGATCATCGATTCGCGCGCGGCCCCCGGTCCGCTGAATCCGGCGCCACATCCACTTCACGTACGGTGCCGGTTCGGGCGCCGACGACGACAAGGTGAGCAGACGGCGGTCGATCAGATCAAATCGTCGAGCCCACGTCCGGGCGCTCCACAACTCCTCCAGCACCGGCTGCCCGAAGGCGCGCGTGACGTCGTCTACATCGACCACGCGGGCCGTCAGCTCCCGGCCCGGCCTGCGGAGAAGGCGGAAAGCGCCGATGGGGGTGAGGTAGATCTGCAGGCAGCACTGTCGCGTCTCGAACGATGTCGTCACGGGGTTCGGCATGAAGCCGGCAACGAACGAACCATATCGTCGAGCCCCGTCCTCTCCCGCCGCCCCGACAACGTCCAGGGTCGGGCCCGAGGAGAGGACAAGCGGGATCAGAGTGCCCGCCACCTGGCGACGAACGACCGGTCGGTCGCACGATTCCGAGTAGCCGACGATGCCGGCGACGAGGCCGCGGAGCCCGGGAGGCACACCGTGCCGCACGAGAAACGGTGTCGGGGGAACGGTGGCAGCGCTGGTCATGTCGCATCCTTCCGGTCAAATTTCTTCAAGCAAAGCGTGGGCGATGCTCGTCACGATGGGTGCTGAAAGGAGTGCATCATGAGAAAACTGGTCGCTATCGAGTTTCTGTCCGTCGACGGGGTCATGCAGGGACTGGGGTCGCCCGACGAAGATCGAGAGGGCGGCTTCGAGCATGGCGGGTGGGGCGCCCCGTACGTCGAGGAGGTCCACACCACGACCAGCGCCGGCGGTTTCGCGAATACCACGGCCTACCTGTTCGGGCGCAAGACCTACGAGAAGATGGCCGCGCACTGGCCTTTCGTACCCGAGGACAATCCGATCGCGGCCCACCTGAACACGACGCAGAAGTACGTGGCGACGACTACTTTGACCGCATTCGACTGGCACAACACGCAGGGCCTGCGCGGTGACGTGACAGCGCAGGTCAGGGCGTTGAAGCAATCGGGCACCGGAGACATCGCGATCCTGGGAAGCGGCGCCCTGGTCCGCTCCCTCCTCCGGGATGATCTGATCGACACCCTGCGGCTGTTCATCCATCCGTTGCTCCTGGGGTCGGGCAAGAAGCTCTTCGGCGAGCTCGCGTTCCCGCGGCCGCTGACCCTGACGCGTACGGACACGACATCCCTGGGGAGCATCGCGCTCTCCTACGACCTCACGCCTCGGTAGCAGGCGCCGGTCCCGATCACCCCGACAGGTGGGCGCTTCCCGAGCCGGACGCGTCGGCGCGGTCATGGGTCACCGGCCGGCGTCGACGCGGCGTACCGCAGCAGGACCGCACCGGAGGAGAAGGGCCGGCACTCCAGCAAGTCCAACTGGGTCGGACGCCGATCGGCACCCAGGATGGGTTTGCCGCTGCAGAGAAGGGTCGGGTTGACGACGAGGTGATACTCGTCGATCGCGTTCAGTGCGTTGAGCGTGGCGATCAGGCTGAGGCTGCCGTAGACGACGACGTCGCCGTCGGAGTGACCCTTGATCTGCCGGATCTCGGCCTCGGTCACCTGCTCGATGCGCCGGGTCCGCGGCCACGCGGCGATGTCGCCGGAGCGGGAGGCGACGACCTTGTCGAGCCGGTCGAGGCGGCGGGCGTAGCGTCGGTTGCCCTCGTCGGCGTCGATCTGCCCGGTCGCGACGGCCGGCCAGTACGAAGCGAAATCCGCGTGCGTGATCCGACCGAGCAGCAGTGCCCCGGCGCTCTCGACCAGGCCGATCTCGTAGTCCATCAGGTCGTTGTCGGCACGAAGCCAGTCCATGGAGTCGTCCGGACCCGCGACGAAACCGTCCAGCGTGGTCCACATGCTGACGATGATGCTGCTCACCTCCGTTGCCTCTCTCTGCGCGAATCGGACACCAGCGGTCTCCGGCTCGACCCCACGAGGCCGGCGCGGGACGAGACGTGCACGTCGAGGATCATCCCAACCACCTCGCCCCGCGGCTGTGTCACCTCGGGTGCGTGATCGGCCCCGGCGGTGGCGTGCTCCCTCGGCATGTCGGTGGTGCTCACGGTGTCGGTTGTGCTCACGGTGTCGGTTGTGCTCACGCGGACCCCCCATAACTCGTACATGGCAATACGATTTAGTCTAGCCGCAGGACACTCGCTTGGGAATGCCCTGTTCGTCCCAGGGCAGGCAGCTGGCGCGTCGGTGGCCTGTGGCCGTGGCGGCCCATCCCCCGCCCACCCCGTCCCACTCCATCGGTAATATCGCGCTCCGATATCGGGGTACGATACCTGGCATGAGTGGTGAGTTCGTCCGAGCAGCGATCCTGCTGCACGTGCTGCACCATGCGGCCGAGCAGCCCATCTGGGGAGCGTGGATGATCGACGAACTCTCGCGTCACGGCTACCGGGTCTCGCCCGGCACGATGTACCCGACCCTGCACCGGATGGAACGCGACGGCCTGCTGGTCGGCGAGGACGCCGTCGCGGAGGGCCGACGCAGACGCCTGTATCGGATCACCCCAAGCGGGCGGGACGCCCTCGCGGAGGGCCGCCGAGCCGTCCGGGAACTGGCCGGTGAGGTGCTGAACCACCCGGAGTCCCGGGCATGATCGTCGTCCCCACAATCGTCGCCGTGGCCGGACTGGTCACCACTGCCGTTGTCATCCTCGGCATACTCGGCGTGCCGACGAAGTTCGGCCCGCTCGTCGCGGTCCTGCGGGCAGCCGTCCAACTCGGGCTGCTCGGCCTGGTGCTGCAGGGCCTCATCACCGATCTGCGCTGGATCGCGCTCGCGTTGACGGGCATGAACGCCGTCGCCATCGGGGCGGCGGGACGCCGGATCCAGGTGAGAGGCATCCGCGAATGGCTCGCGGTCGCCGCCGCCGTCCCGGCCGGGGCGCTGACCGCCGGCACGATCGTCTTCGCGACCGGGGCGCTGGAGGCCGATCCCACCTACATCCTGGCCTTCGGCGGCATCGTCACCGGCAACGCGATGAGCATCACCTCGTTGGCGGGACGCGGTTTCCTCGACCGGGTCGGGGACGGCTGGGACGAGGTCGAGGCCTGGCTCGCCCTGGGTGCCCGTAAGCCGTACGCCGTACGCCGCTTCCTGCGCCTGGCGGCGGCCCGTGCGCTCATGCCGTCGGTCGACCAGGCCCGGACCACCGGCCTGGTGACCTTGCCCGGCGCCTTCATCGGGGCGGTCTTCGGTGGGGCATCGCCCCTGGAGGCCGCCCGCTTCCAGCTCATCGTCTCCTCCGGCATCATGGCCGCCGGGGCCGTCAGCACCCTCATCCTGCTCGCCATCATGAGTCGCGTCGCCGTACGGCCCGCTCCGAGCCAGGAGGCCCCTGTCCAGCCGGGGCCTCGTCCCCAGGAGGCCCCACAGGTTGCCCATCGATGAGCGGTCCCGCGAGGCGGAGCGTCGGACGCCCGACGGGAGGGCGGACCGAGGATCGGGCCGACAGCGGTCAGTCGTCGGGGTTGTCGTCGATCACGCGGCGTAGCAGGGTCTCCAGCGCCCGGCGCTCCTGCGCGTCGAGCGGTCCGAGGATCCGGTCGGTCACGGCGGTCATGGCCTCGTCGGCCCCGGCCAGGACCTCCCGACCCCGGTCGGTCAGCTCGACCACGGAGCGCCGCCGATCCGTACGGGAGCGGTGGCGCGCCACCAACCCGCGATCCTCCAGCGAGTCGACCACGGCGACGATCACCTGCGGCACCTTCCAGGCCAGCCGGGCCAGGTCCTGCTGGGATGCCGGCCGGTCCGTGTCAAGGATGGCCAACGTCAGGTAGTCCCGTCCGTCGATGCCCAGCGGGGCCATTGCCTGCTCGCCGCGGGCCAGCACCTCGAAGCCCAGCCGATGCAGGGTCAGACCGGGGCGCTGTCGCACGCCTTCCGCGCGGACACGTCGAGTGGGGGCGAGGGACTCGGGGACGGCCATGCCGCCATCCTAGCGAAACCATCTTCAGCTCGAACCGTTCGGGCCTTGAATCATCGCTCGATCTCCGCTTAGGCTGTTTCACGAATCATTCTTGATGTGAATGGTTCGCCTGGCTGACTGATGAAGGAGACTCCCATGGCCGTCCCGTCCGACTCCCCCACCTCGCTCGCCCCGACCTCGGTCAACAACTCCCGGGCACGTGCCGGCCGCCTCGCCCAGGCGGGCGTCGCCGTCTTCGTGGTGCTCGTCGCCGTGCTGCATGCGGTGCGTCCCGAGATGTCCCCGCTCACCGACCCGCTGAGCAACTACGCGGTAGGACGGTTCGGTGGCCTGATGACCGCGGCCTTCGTGGCCAATGCCGTGGGATTCACCGCGTTGACGGTGGCCGTACGGCCTGTCGTCGCCGCTCCGCGACGACAGGCGATGACCGTCCTGTTGGCGGTGGCCGCGCTGGGCATGCTTGTCGCCGCGGTGGCGCGCACCGATGTCCCGGCGACGACTCCACCGACAACCACGGGCCTGATCCACACGATCGCGGCCCTGGCCGCCTTCCTCTGCCTCGGCGCGGCCGGGGTCGTCTCACTGCCCGCCTTCCGGCCCGCCGCCGGTCCCGTACGCGGGGCGGCCACCGCGCTGGTCGTGGGCGCGCTGGTTGCACTCGTCGTCTTCGGCGCCCTCACCTTCGGCGGGTCGGTCGGGGCGGGGCTGGCGCAGCGGCTGCTCACCGCGTTCCTGCTGGGCTGGGTCGCCCTCACCGGGGGTTGGGCCGCCGGGTCGGTGCGCCCGAGCTGACCGCCTGCCCGGGCCCCGATCCGCCGGCCGGTCAATCCTGCCAGGGGTCGACGAGGATCCGGATCGGGTTCCCGACCTTGTTTCGCAGGTGATCGATGCCGGTCTCGATGTCGTCCAGACCGACGACCTCGGAGATCGACCCCTCCAGGTCGAGCCGACCGTAGGCGACCAGCTCGGCGAGCATGCCGATGTCCTGCGTCTGGTAACCCAGGTGGCCGAAGACCCGCTTGGACCGCAGGTTGAAGTCGAGGAACGGGCCGAGGCTCATGTCCTTGTCGGACAGACCGACCGAGACGACCCGGCCGTTGTTGTCCAGCAGGGACACCGCCTGACGCAGGGTGGCCGGGATGCCGACCGCATCGAAGGCGACATCGATCATGCGGCCGTCGGTGACCTTCATGACCTCCTCGGCCAGATGCGGGTCGTCACTGCGGAACACGTAGTCGGCCCCGAGCCTCTTGGCCCGGTCCAGCACGTCGTTGTCGACGTCGAGGGCGATCAGGGGCACCGCACCGGACAGCCGGGCGATCTGCAGGATGTGGGTGCCGACGCCGCCGAGGCCCCACACGCCGACAACCTGGCCGGGGTGCACCCGCCCGGTGTGCACCACGGCCGCGAACGGCGTCGACACCGCGTCGGCCAGGATGGCGGCCTGACGCATGTCGACCTGGTCGGGCACGCGGGTGAGGCCGAGCGCGGACGCGACGGTGTACTGTGCCCAGGCCCCGTCGTAGGCGAAGGCCATCAGTCGCAGGTTGAGACAGTTGGCGAAGTCGCCACGCCGACACTTGCGGCAGGTCAGGCAGGCACGGCCGGCAGCCGGAATGACGCGGTCGCCTATCTCCCAGCCGGTGACGCCGACGCCGAGTTTGTCGATCACACCCGAAGCCTCGTGTCCCTGGGTGACCACCGGCAACTGGGCCGGGAAGACCCCGGAGATGAGGGACAGATCCGAGTGACAGATGCCGCAGTAGGCGACCTTGATGCGTACCTCACCCGGTCCCGGGTCGGGGATCGGAAGATCCTCCACAGAGATTCTTTTGCCGTCGGCGTAGAAACGTTCTGCGCGCATCATTCCCGTCATGTCAACACTCCTTCGGTACATGACGACCCAGCGCGGGTCCACGTCCACTGTAGGAGTGAGGACGCCCGGATGCGCGACCGGGTGTCCGAACGTACGGATCACCGGGCGACCTAGGACGCAAGCAGTAGTACTACGCCCGGTAGCCATAAGGTCGCCTTTCATGCTACGGTTCGTCGCGTGATGGTTCTGGCGGCAACCGACGACCGGCAGTGCACCGCTGCAGCACCGCGGCCGCGGATGGCGAACCGGCTGGGCGACTGTCGCCGCCCCACACGGCCCTCGGCCTGACCGTCCGGCCCGAACGGCACCTCGGCCCCGATCCACGCCCCCCGAAGAGCCTCCGGTTCGCCTCCCGGACCGGCTTCCGCCATCAATGACCAGTTTTCCCATTGATTTTTCGGTATCCCCTCCCTGGAGCGCTCATGATCCCTCGCACCCGCCTCGCCCGCCGTCCGCACCCGCCGGCCCGTCGCCCCCGTACGCTCCCCGCTGTCGCCGTCACCGCCGCGTTGCTGCTGGCGGGATGCTCGTCGACGGCCACGGGGGAAACCACCGAGTCGCCCACGGCCGGCCTCGGCAACGCCTACATCGTCAACACCGGCGGGGTGGAATCGGACGTCGACCACCCGTACCCGTCCATCTCTGTCATCGATCGGTCGAGCGCCGATGTCACCCACACCATCGCCTTCCCCGCCGACGTCGACCACGCCGAGGTCGGCCACTTCTTCAACGTGTCGACCGATGGCAGCCGGCTGTGGCTGGGCACCCGTTCGGATGAGACAGAGGCCGGCCATGGCACGGTGCGTTCGTACGACCTGGCCGCGTTGCTGACGCAGGACGTCACCGACTATGCCCAGTCCGATGCCGTCGTGAACTCCTTCGACGTCGGCAGTGGCATCCAGAATGTCCGGACGCCGGATGGCCGATTCCTCTTCACCTCCTCGGAGCAGGGCACCAAGGGGATCAACATCTTCGATGCCGACCAGGGCACCTTCATCGGCACCATCCCGAACGACAACACGTCGCCCCACTCCGGGGCCGTTTCCCCGGACGGCAAGACCTACTACACCACCACCGCGGAGAAGCATCACGTGGTCGGCTACGACATCAGCGGCCTCCCCGATCGTGTCCCCACCGACACCGATCGCGTACTCGACCTCGACCTCGGCTATGGCTCTCTGCACGCCTTCGACATCGACCCGTCCGGGCGCTATCTCTTCGTCGGGAACTCCGACTGGCAGATCCCCGATGGCGCCACCCCGCGGTCAGGGGTGAACGTCATCGACATCTCCGGGGCACGGCCGACGGTGATCGCCACCGTTCCCGGCCGGCCGCACAATTTCGCGCTCTCCCCGGACGGCAAGCATCTGGCCTCCACGGAGCTCAAGGCCCAGGCCAAGGCGAACGACTGCGACGCGGGAGCGGCCGACCTCGGCAATCGGCTGCAGATCATCGATATCAGCACTTTGGCCGGGGCAACCCCGGATCCCGCGGCGATCAAGGAGATCTACTCGTACGAGACGCCCGGTCTGGGCGGCAGCCATGCCATCTGGGACGAGGCCACCGGCTGGCTGTACTACACGGTCATCGACAACGAGTCCGGCCAGGGCTGGCTGCAGGTCTTGGACACCGGCGGTCTCGACGGCACCGAGCCCTCGCTCACCCAGGCACGTGATCCGCAGGAGATCGGCTGGAATCCGCACGGCCTGGTGATCCCGGGTCACAACGGCCGATGACCCCCGTGTCTCGGCCGGACCACGGAAACCGGGCACGCCGCTGGGTGCTGGCCGGAGCGGGCGGCGTGGTCTCGGCCGGAGTGGTGCTGACCGGCGCCGCCTGCTCGCCCGGGTCGTCCCGGCCCGACGACGCCACCGGGCGGGCCGGCACGGCCTCACCGCAGGCCGGGCCGTCGTCGGCGAGCAGAACCGGCGGGAGCGGCACCGCGGCTGCCGGGCAGGTCTACACCGTGACCGGTGAGGACATCACCCCCGGCGGCCCCGAGCCCTTCTCGGTCTCCGTCACCCTGGACGGCCCGACCATCTCCGCGGTGGAGTTCACACCGCAGGCGACCAACTCGGAGTCCCACCGGTTCCAGCGGGTGTTCGCCAAGCAGATCGCCAAGGAGGTGGTGGGCAAGTCGCTGGACGAGGCCCGTACGGTCCGGGTCTCGGGGGCGTCGCTCACCTCCGACAGCTTCGCCAAGGCCCTGGCAGAGATCGCGGATGAGGCATCGTGACGGCCGTGGTTGTCGACACCGCCCAGTGGACCTTCAACGCCACCGGGACCAGATGGTGCATCACGTCACCGACGTCCCTGGACGCCGCGGACCGGGCCGCGGTCCGCGACCGGATCGAGGACTACGAGCGGGTGTTCTCCCGGTTCCGGCCGGATTCCACGGTGACCTCGGCATCCCGAGAGGCGGGTTCGTTCGCCCTGCCCGCCGAGGCCGACGATCTGTTCACGGTGTACCGAGTGGCCGGGGCGCTGACCGACGGAGCGGTGAATCCCCTCGTGGGAGGCAGCCTGGAGGCCCTGGGGTACGGGCCCGAGCCGACGCTACGAGCCGGGCCCGCCCGCCGGCCGGCCCCGGCCTTCGACCACGCGGCTCACTGGGACGGCGCCCGGTTGCACACCCGCGGACCGATCCACCTGGACGTCGGCGCTGCCGGGAAGGGTCAGCTGGCCGACCTGGTTCTCGGTCGGCTCCGGGCACGTGGGCTGACCGCCCGTGGCCCGGTCGTGGTCGACGCCGGTGGCGATCTCGTCCGTGACCCCGGAAGAGGCGACCCGGGACGAGGCAACCCGGGACGATCCGGCGGCACCGAACGGATCGGCCTGGAGAGTCCCTTCGACGCGGGCCAGGTGATCGGAGTCGTCACGCTCGGCGCCGGGGCCGTCGCCGGCTCCGGGATCGGCAAACGCGCCTGGGCCGGGCACCATCACATCGTCGACGCTCGCAGCGGCGTCCCGACGCGCGGCATCCTCGCGACCTGGGCCATCGCCCCGTCCGCTCTGCTGGCCGACATCTCCGCGACCTCCCTGTTCTTCGCCGGGGTCGAGGAGGTCCGTTCGACCTTCGGCACGATCGGCGTACGGATCCGCGCCGACGGGTCCGTGGAATGGATCCCCGACCCCCGATTGGAGATCTTCACATGACCACCGTGTCCTCGTCCGCTCCGGTGGGCCGGAAGCTGCTCGATGAGGTGGGCCGGCTGGTGGTGAGCGCCGAAACCTGGTGCGCCCGCCGGTCCTTGTGCACGACCGTCGCCGCCGGACTGGGGCTCGTCGCCGCATGGGCATTCGGGGCCGCGGCCGCCGGTGCACTACTCGTCGGACCCGGCGAGTTGGCCGCCACCCTGACCGTGTCGGTGGTGGCCGCCGTCCTGGCGAACCGACTGTGCGCCCGCCTGTGGAGGGCCCCCACCCGCGACGAGGCCGCCTTGGTGACCGGACTCATCGTCTTCCTGGTGGCGTGGCCGGGTCTGGACCCGATCACCCTGGCGGCGGCCGCCGTCAGCGCCGCGGCGGCGATCCTGGCCAAGTACGCCCTGGTGATCCGCGGTCGTCGACTGCTCAACCCGGCCGCCGCCGGGCTCGTCGTCAGCGGCCTGTTGGGACTCGGGTCGGGGAGCTGGTGGGTGGCCACACCGGTGCTGCTCGCGCCGGTCGTGGTGGCCGGCGTCGTGACGGTCCGGCGGACCGGGACCACATGGGCCGCCGGCGGCGCGCTCGGGGCGGGCACCGTGGGCGTGTCCCTGGCCTTGACCGCCGCCGGCAGCGGCCCGGCAGCCGCGGCCGTGGCGGCCGTCGGCTCCTATCCGGTGGTGTTCCTCTCGGTCTTCATGATGACCGATCCCCAGGTGCTGCCGGCCGGCCACCGAGCCCAGCTGGTCACCGGCCTCACCGGGGGCGTGCTCCTGGCCGTCGTGGCCGGTGCCGGGCTCGCCGGCGGGTCGGTGCCCGGGGGCCCCGCGTGGGCGGTGCTCGGCGCGAACATCGTGTCCTGGATCCTGCGCCGTCATGAGTCCGGTGCGACCCGCGCACGGGTCACCGACGTCACCCGTACCGGGACGAACATCGTGATCGCCACGCTGATGACCGACCGCCCGGTGCCGTACGCCCCCGGCCAGTACGTCGAGCTGACCGCTCCCCTGGGACCGCGGGTCACGCGCGGCAGCCGACGGGCCTTCTCCCCGATCGACGGCGCGACCGGGCCGCTCGGGCGCGGCCTGCGGATCGCGTTTCGCGAGACCGCGCCGGTCAGCCCGTTCAAGGACTACCTGACCCGCGTCGACGCGCCGGAGGGACTTCGCGTGGAGGGCGCGCGCGGCACTCTGGTGCTGCCGCCCGATCCGGACATCCCCCTGATTCTCGTCGCGGTCGGGATCGGCGTGACGCCGTTCGTGTCGTACGCGAACGCGCTGCGGTCCCGCGGGGAGCATCGCGACGTCGTCCTCGTGCACTGCGTGCGGACGGTGGAGGATCTGTTCGCCGTGGAGGCGCTGGCGTGGTTCGATGCCGTGGCGGTGAGTGCCGGGTCGTCGGGATCGACGCCTCCGGGCTGGCGGCGCCTGACGGCCGTGCGGCTCGGACCCGAGGAGCTCCTGCGGATCTGCCCCGATGTACGGCGCCGGCAGGCGTACGTCACGGGCCCACCGGCCGCCGTGGCGGAGATCCGCCGAGCGCTGCGGACGGTCGGGGTTCGGCGGATCCGTACCGAAGGGATCTCCTGATTGCCGCTCAGCAGTACCGGTGGATCGTGCGGGGAAGACCACCCAGAATCCACCGGTCCCGCATCGGGAGGCCCCGCGAGCGCTTGGGCGCCGCGAGCGCTTGGGCGCCGGACCCAACGACGCCGGGTAGTAGGCAAGCTAGGGTAGCTGTCGTCAGACGTTCAATCCCTACGGAGGAGACGGTGATGGGGCAGCTTGCCACGCTCGGCCTGGACATCGGCTCGACGACCGTGAAGGCCGTGGTGACCCGCGGCGACACGACCCTGTACAGCTCCTACCGGCGTCACAACGCCGACGTCCGGGGCGAGTTGCGGGGCCTGTTCGGAGACCTTGCCGATCGGTTCGGCGACACCCCCTTCCGGACCGCCGTCACCGGGTCGGCCGGTCTCAGCATCGCCGAGGTGCTCGGCGGCGATTTCGTTCAGGAGGTGATCGCCAGTACGGCGGCGGTCGAGCGCTTCCTCCCCGCCGCCGACGTGGTGATCGAGCTCGGCGGTGAGGATGCCAAGATCACCTACCTGCACCCGGTGCCCGAGCAGCGGATGAACGGCAGTTGCGCCGGCGGCACCGGGGCCTTCATCGACCAGATGGCCACCCTGCTGCACACCGACGCCCAGGGCCTGGACGAGCTGGCCTCCCGCGCCGAGCACCTCTACCCGATCGCCTCGCGCTGCGGGGTGTTCGCCAAGTCCGATCTGCAGCCGCTGCTCAACCAGGGCGCCGCGCACACCGACCTCGCGGCCTCCGTCTTCCAGGCGGTGGCCACCCAGACCATCGCCGGGCTCGCCTGCGGCCGACCGATCCGCGGTCATCTGGTGTTCCTCGGCGGCCCGCTGCATTTCCTGCCCCAGTTGCGGCGGGCGTACGAGCGGGCCCTGGCCGATCAGGTGGAGTCCTTCACCATCCCCGACAACGCCCAGTTGTTCGTCGCGATCGGGGCGGCCCTGCTGGCCGGGACCGATCCTCAGGGGCGGCCGGTCCACGACGACCTCCGGGCGGCCCGGCCGACTGTCGGCGAGCTGGCTGCCCGGCTCCGCCCGACGGGGAGCATCCCACTGGGACGCCGACGGATGCGCCCGCTGTTCGCCGATGCCGCCGAACGGGCCGAGTTCGAGGCGCGGCACGCCCGCGACACCGTGGCGCGGGGTGACCTGTGCGAGGCGTCCGGGCCGCTGTTCCTCGGCCTCGACGCCGGATCCACCACCATCAAGGCGGTGGTCATGGACACCGACGGACGGATCGTCTTCAGCCACTACGAGCCCAGCAACGAGCCGGTGGCGGCCGCCATCCGGATCCTGCGTACCGTCCACACCGACCTGCCCGCCTCGGCCTGGCTGGGGCGGGCCTGTGTCACGGGCTACGGCGAGAGCCTGGTCCGCGCGGCCCTGCGTATCGACGACGGTGAGATCGAGACGATGGCCCACTACCGGGCGGCCGAGAGGGTCAGTCCCGGGGTGAGCGCGGTGATCGACATCGGCGGCCAGGACATGAAGTACCTGCGGATCCGCAACCACACCGTCGACTCCATCGCGGTGAACGAGGCCTGCTCGTCAGGCTGCGGCTCGTTCCTGCAGACCTTCGCCGCGACCCTGGGTACCGACGTCCGGTCCTTCGCCCGGACCGCACTGGAGTCGACGGCGCCGGTCGACCTCGGCAGCCGGTGCACCGTGTTCATGAACTCCTCGGTCAAGCAGGCCCAGCGCGAGGGTGCCACCATGGGCGACATCTCCGCCGGCCTGAGCTACTCGGTGGTCCGCAACGCGCTCTACAAGGTGATCAAGCTGAGGGACGCGGGCCAGCTCGGCGACCGGGTGGTGGTCCAGGGCGGCACCTTCCTCAACGATGCGGTGCTCCGCGCCTTCGAACTCCTCACCGGCGCGGAGGTCGTCAGGCCCGACATCGCCGGCCTGATGGGGGCGTACGGCGCCGCACTCACGGCGCAGCGGAACTGGAACGACGGGGAACGCTCCCAGGTGCTGGGACCTGCGGAGCTGGACGGTTTCAGCATCCGCACCACCCTGGACACCTGCCGGCTCTGCCAGAACCACTGCAAACTCACCATCTCGACCTTCGGCGACGGCACGCGGCACGTGTCCGGCAACCGATGCGAGCGTGGCGCCAGCCCGGAGCGGGTGCCGAAGAAGTCCGACCTGCCCAACCTCTTCGACGTGAAGTACCGGCGGATGTTCGGCTACCGGCGGCTGACCCGGGAGGCGGCCACCCGTGGCGACATCGGGATCCCTCGGGTCCTCAACATGTACGAGAACTACCCGCTGTGGTTCACCATCCTGTCCCGGTTGGGGTTCCGGGTGACAATCTCGGGTCGTTCCAGCCACGACCTGTTCGAACAGGGCATGGAGTCCATCCCCTCGGAGAGCGTCTGCTACCCGGCCAAGCTCGCCCACGGTCACCTGGAGTGGCTGCTCGACAGGGGGATCCGGACGATCTTCTACCCCTGTGTCCCGCTGGAGGCCAAGCAGTTCGATGCCGCCGACAATCACTACAACTGCCCGGTGGTGGCCTTCTACCCGCAGGTGCTGGAGCGCAACATGGACCGGTTGCGCGAGCCCGGCGTACGTTTCCTGGCTCCCTTCGTCAATCTGGACGAACCCGACAAGCTGGCCGAGCGGCTGGTGGAGATCTTCGCCGATTTCGATGTGACCGCCGAGGAGGCCCGGGCTGCGGTCGAGGCCGGCTATGCCGAGGACGCCCGGGCCAAGGCCGACATCCGGGCCGAGGGCCGTCGCGCGCTGGCGTACATGGCCGAACATGACGTGCCCGGCGTGGTGCTGGCCGGACGGCCCTACCACGTGGATCCGGAGGTCAACCACGGCATCCCGAGCCTGATCAACGGGCTGGGTATGGCCGTACTGACCGAGGACAGCATCATCGACGCCCCCGAACTGGAACGCCCGATCCGGGTCCGCGACCAGTGGGCCTACCACACCCGGCTGTACGAGGCGGCCGCGGTGACGGCCCACCATCCCGAACTCCACCTGGTGCAGCTCAACTCCTTCGGCTGCGGGGTGGATGCCATCACCACCGACCAGGTGCAGGAGATCCTCGAGGCGGCCGGGGACGCCTACACCTTGCTCAAGATCGACGAGGTCTCCAATCTCGGCGCGGCCAGGATCCGGCTGCGGTCGATGAAGGCCGCCGCGGCCGAACGACGGGGCTCGGCCGATGCCGCGTCGCAGCGCGGCCCGGCGGTGGTCAGCACGTACGGTCCGCCCGCGCAACGCCGGGTCTTCGACGAGGAGGCCCGCCGTACGCACACCATCTATGCGCCGCAGATGGCGCCGATCCATTTCCGGCTGGTGGTCAAGGTGCTGCAGAAGGTCGGGATGGACGTCCGGCTGCTGGAGAAGGCCTCGGCCGAGGATGTCGAGGTCGGTCTGAAGTACGTCAACAACGACGCCTGCTTCCCGGCCATCATGATCGTGGGTCAACTCCTCAACAAGATCGCCTCCGGCGAGGCGGACCCGGATCGGACCTCGCTGATCATCACCCAGACCGGTGGCATGTGCCGCGCGACCAACTACGTGGCGCTGCTGCGCAAGGCGCTGAAGGACGCCGGATACCCCCAGGTACCCGTACTTGCCGTGAGCGTACAGGGGTTGGAGTCCAACCCGGGTTTCTCCCTCAGCCCCGGGATCGTCCATGCGGCCATCCAGGCGCTGGTGCTGGGAGACCTGCTGCAGAACGTGCTGCTGCGGGTCCGCCCCTACGAGGCGACGCCGGGGAGTGCGCAGGCCCTGTACGAGCGGTGGGACACCATCTGCCAGGAGTTCCTCACCTATTCCGGCCACAGTCCCACGCTCGGCCGAACCCTCGGCTACGGCAGGCTGGTCCGGGAGATCGTCACCGCCTTCGACGACCTGCCGCTGCGCGACGAGCCCCGCAAACCCAGGGTCGGTCTGGTCGGCGAGATCTTGGTGAAGTTCCACCCCGACGCCAACAACCATGCGGTCGACGTGATCGAGGCGGAGGGCTGTGAGGCGGTGCTGCCCGGCATCCTGCCGTTCTTCATGATGTCGCTGTATTCCTCCCAGTATCAGTGGGAGACCCTCGGCATCGGCAAGCATTCCCACCACGTGAAGAAGCTGGCCAGGTGGCTGATCGAGCAGTACGAGCGGCCGGTGATCCGGGCGCTGCGGCGCGCCGGCTCGAAGTTCGACGAACCGGCCGACATGGCTTCGCTCGCCCTCCGGGTCGACGGGGTGATCTCGCTCGGCACCCGTGCGGGTGAGGGCTGGCTGCTGACCGCCGAGATGCTGGAGTTGATCGACCTCGGTGCGCCGAACATCATCTGCGCCCAGCCGTTCGCCTGCCTGCCCAATCACGTGGTCGGCAAGGGTATGTTCGCGCCGATCCGGCGGCTGCGCCCCGAGGCCAACATCGTTGCGGTCGACTACGACCCGGGAGCCTCCGAAGTGAACCAGCTCAATCGGATCAAGCTGATGGTGGCGACCGCACATCGCCACCACGGCCGCCCCGATCCGGCGACGGGCACGCCGACGCCGGTCGAGCCGCAGGTGGCAGACGAACCTGTGGCCGCCGGAGATCCGGCCTCCATGGGCCTGACGAGCTGATCAGGTAGGCGGCGGGCTGATCGGGTAGGCGGCGGGCGGAGACCTCAGCCCACTGCGAGTGCCCGCAGGGCGGTGCCCTCCAGCCGCTGGAGGGTCCACTCGTCCATCGGCTTGGCACCGATCGACCGGTAGAAGCGGATCGAGGGCTCGTTCCAGTCCAGCACAGACCACTCGAAGCGGGTGTAGCCACGATCGACGCAGATCCGAGCGAGCTCACGCACCAGCCCGAGGCCGTAGCCACGTCCCCGATCGGATTCCCGGACAATCAGGTCCTCCAGGTAGATCCCGTTCCGCCCCGTCCAGGTCGAGTAGTTCAGGAACCACACGGCGGCGCCGACAACCTCACCCCCACGGTCGACCACATGGGCATGGACGCCGGGCGACGGGCCGAACAGCGCTTCGCGCAGCATCGACTCGGTGTTCACCACGGCATCCGGCTCACGCTCGTAGATCGCCAGCTCACGGATCAGGGCAATGATGCCGGGGACATCGCGTGGCGCAGCCGCGCGCACGACGGCCCCACCGGCAAGGACATGGTCAGGACCGGATGACACCCGCACAGCCTACCGGGCACGCCGGGCGTCCGAACGACGGTGGCGCCGAGTCAGAACTCGGCTCGGGCGTGGGCCGCCAGCCGGTCGAAGGCCGCATCCAGCCGGGGGTCGACGAGCTGCGCCTCCGGGTGCGCGTCGTACCACGCCACCTGTTCAGCGGCTCCCTCCCAGTACGACGTCGTCGTCGAGAACGCGGGCACCAGCGACTTGACCTTGCTGTTGTCGAAGACCATCGAGTGGGCCTTGTCGCCGATCAGGCCGGGGAGGAGGTCGGGCAGCGCCCGCCCGATCGTCTCGCTGGCGACGTGGACCAGATCCGGCTCGACTCCGGCGGCGTGGCCCAACCACGTGTAGATCTGGTCCCAGGTCGGCGCGTGGTCACCGGTGATGTGGAAGACATCACCGACGGCCAGGGGATTGCCCAGGAGACCCACGAAGGCCACCGCGAAGTCGCGCGCGTGGGTGAGGGTCCACTGGGTGGTCCCGTCGCCGTGCACGACGACGGGCTTGCCCGCACGCATCCGGACGACGTCGGTCCACGCCCCCAAGGTGGGCAGCAGCACCGCGTCGTACGTGTGGGACGGGCGGACGATCGTCGCCGGCAGCCTGCGC
This sequence comes from uncultured Propionibacteriaceae bacterium, assembly GCA_964528755.1. Classification (GTDB taxonomy): domain Bacteria; phylum Actinomycetota; class Actinomycetes; order Propionibacteriales; family Propionibacteriaceae; genus Raineyella. The sequence continues at coordinate 12,549 of CAZGWN010000034.1, read as the reverse complement.
TCCCGAACCGCCGAGACGAGCAGTTCCTCGCAGGCGATCTTGTCCCGCGAGTACTGCCAGTACGGGTTGGTCAGCGGCGTCGACTCGGTCACCGGCACCCGGGACGGCGGCGTCTGGTAGGCCGAGGCGGAACTCACGAAGACGTACTGGCCGGTGCGCCGTTCGAACACGTCGAGCGCCGTCCGGACGTGTTCGGGCGTGAAGGACAGGAAGTCGGCCACGGCGTCGAACTCGCGGCCCGCCAGCACGCTGCGCAACTCATCCGGATTGCGTACGTCTGCGACGAGTCTCTCGGCGCCCTCAGGAGTCGGGCGGCGGTGGCTGTGCCCCCGGTTGACAACGGTCACCCGATGGCCGAGCTGCACCGCCAGCGTCGCACAGCTCCACGAGATCGCCCCAGTGCCGCCGAGGAACAGGATTCGCTTGGAAATCGCCATGCGACAACGCTAACGCCGGACTCGTAGCGCCGGACGGCTACCCACCCGCCGGGGTAGCGTGAAGGAAAGAGCGCCCGCGAACGAGGCACCGTTCCTCGACCATCGTTTCGGCGCGGCCCCAAGCCGAACCTGATGGGGGCATCCCGTGACCTCCGGGCGCACCTCGGTCTCGACCGACCGTACGTTTCCTCGATTCTCCCGCCGCCGACCGGGCCGGTTCGTCCTCCTCATGACCCTCGCCTACGTGCTCCCGCTGCTGGGCACGAGACTTCTCGCGTCGCGGATCCCCGAGTCCTCGGTGCCGACGGCGGCGGGGCTCGTGTGGACGGTCGTGCTCCCGGTGGTCGCGCTGACCGCACTCGGGTGGTGGCGCCTCGCCGGCTTCACCATCCGCCCCACCTGGCGCCGTCTGGTTCCGCTCTGGCCGTTGGTCGTGCTCTACGTCGTCGTGCCGTTGGCGGTCCTCCCGGCGCTGGTCGGGGTAGCGGACCACACTCCGGGCTACCTCGCCCTTGTGGTTGTCGCCGCGCTCTCCGTGGGCTTCGGTGACGAGGCCCTCTTCCGCGGTGTGGTGCTGCAGGCGCTGCTGCCGAGCGGGACCCTGCGGGCGGTGATCATCTCGGCGGTCCTGTGGGCCGCGTCCTACCTCGGCGTCATCGCCGCCGGGGTCAACCCCGTCCTCGCCGGCGTTCAGGCGCTCCACATGGTCGGCATGGGTGTGGCCTTCGCCGCGGCGGTCGTGGTCACCGGGACGATCCGGCCGCTGGTGATCATCGACGCCGCCACCCAGGTCCCGTACTTCATCCTGCCGGCCGCGAACTCCCGCCCGGACCCGGTCACCGTGGTGGTCGAGCTGACCATGGGTGCCCTCGCCGCGGCGTACGGCCTGTGGCTGCTGCACCGGGATCGGCGTGGGCACCCTCCCCGCCTCACACCTCCCGCACCACCACCGGCACGGACTCCAACGTGACGTTGACCGTGACGCCGCGGGTCAGGTGCTGATCGGCCGCGTGCTGCATGGTCAACACCTGCCCGTCGGAGGTCCGCAACAGGCTTCGCCGGATCGAGCCGAGGAAGGTGCTGGTCTCCACCACGGCCGGGACGGACGGCTCGCCCTCCCGGGCCAGGCGTACGTGCTCGGGACGGACGAACACGGCCACGTCGCCGTCGGGATGATCCCCGATGATCGGCAGACGCTGCCCCCAGACCTCGGCCCGGCCCGCGGACACGTGCGCCCGCACCGCCCCCGCCCGCGCCCGCGCCCCCCCCCCCCCGGCGCGCCCGCGCCGCCCCCCCCCCCCCCCGCCGGGGTGGCCGGAGTGAGGTAGAGCTCCTCGGGGGTGCCGATCTGCTCGATCCGCCCGACGTTCATCACGGCCACCCGATCGGAGATCGCCAACGCCTCCTCCTGGTCGTGCGTGACGAAGACGGTGGTGATGCCGAGCTCGGCCTGGATCCGGCGGATCTCCACCCGCAACTGGACCCGTACCTGGGCGTCCAGGGCCGACAGCGGCTCATCGAGCAGCAACACGCGCGGCGAGGTGACCAGTGCCCGGGCCAGCGCGACGCGCTGCTGCTGTCCTCCGGACAGTTCGTGGGGATAGCGCGCGGCCAGGTGCCCGAGCCCGACCATCTCCAAGGACTCGGCGGCACGCTTCCTCGCCTCGGCCGCCGGCACCTTGCGCATCGCCAGCCCGAACTCGGTGTTGGCCTGCACGGTCAGGTGTGGGAACAGGGAGTACGACTGGAACACCATGCCGATGTCGCGCTTGTTGGTGGGCACGTCCGAGACGTCGACGTCGTTCATCCGGATGGTCCCCGAGGTGAGGTCCTCCAGCCCGGCGATCAGGCGAAGTGCCGTCGTCTTCCCGCATCCCGACGGCCCCAGGAGGGACACGAACTCCCCGGCCCGGATATGCAGGTCGAGTCCGTGCAGGACCCGCGTGCTGCCGAACTCCTTCACCACCGACTCCAGCAGGACGTCGGTCGCGTTGCGGGCCAGGTCGACGCGCGGCGTCGTGACGGTGTGCAGGGTCATGCGCGATCCTTTCTGTGCAGATGGCGTGAGCCGACCCGTCCGATGCTTCCGATCAGGACCAGCAGGATGAAGCAGAAGGCCAGCGCCAGCAGGGAGAACACCACCGCGATGTACGCGTCCTGTCGGTTGACCAGGACCAGGGCGGTCTGGAGGTTCTGCCGGTTGAGCAGCGACGCGATGGTGAACTCGCCCAGCACCACGGCGACCGAGATGAGGGACGCCGCGAGCAACCCGTTGCGCAGGTTGGGGGCCAGCACCCGGGTGACGACCTGGACCGAGGATGCCCCCAGCGAGCGGGCCGCCTCGGCGAGGGTGGCGAGGTTGGTCGCATCGATCGAGGCCTGGATCGAGCGGAAGGCGAATGGCAGGGTGAGGATGCCGTACGCGAACGCCAGGGTCCAGGCACCGGTGCCGAATGTCCGACCGATCACCAGGTAGATCGGCGCCAGACCCACCACCAGCACGATCGCCGGGATGGTGATCGGCAGCAGAGCGACGAACTCGAAGAAGCGCCTCAGGTGCGGGAACCGCAGGTTGATCAGGATCATCGTCGGCGCAACCAGCAACAACACGAGCGTGACCGTGGCGACCATGAGAATCAGCGAGTTGGTCAGGCCGACGCGGATTGGCGCATACGCCGAGGCCTTCGCCGGGTCGAACAGACCGGCCCAGTGGACGAGGGAGTGGCCGTCCCCGTCGCGGAAGGTGTACTCGATCGTGGACAGCAGCGGGATCACGAAGAACCCGCCGACGACAACGGCGATCGCCGCCCGCGCCGCCGGGCCGGGCCGCAGCGGTGAGGCGCTCATGACCGCCACCGTTCGGCCCGGCGCTGGATCGCGGCGTACGCCGCCATCACCAGCGCCATCATGACGATCATGCCCAACGCGAGGGCCCCGGCGAGGTTCTCCCGACCGAGGACGGTCTCACTGGTCAGGGCGGCCCGAATCTGCAACGGCACGATCTGGGAGCCCTGGCTGGCCAGGGCGGCAGCCGTCGCGTACGCGGAGAAGGCGTTGGCGAACAACAGCAGGTAACTGGCCGCGAAGGAGGGTGCCAGGATCGGCAACCCGATCCGTGTCCAGAACGTCCGGGAGTTCCCACCGAGCGTGAGGTTGGCCTCCGCCCATTGGGACTTCAGGCCGTCCAGCGCGGGGCTGAAGGTGATCACCATGAGCGGCACCTGGAAGTAGATGTAGGGCAGGATGAGGCCCGGTAGGTCGTAGAGCCAGTTGCTGCCGGAGTAGAGGTCGACGCCCAGCCCGAGCAGCCACTGGGTGATGAGCGAGTTCCGTCCGATGGTCGCGATGAAGACGAAGGCCAGCATCACCCCGCCGAACTGGGCCAGGGCCCCGGAGGCCGCCGTGATCACCGTACGGACCGGGTGGGTGTCCGACAGCCCGAGCATCGCGTAGCACACGGCCGCTCCCGCGACCGACCCGACCGCGGCGGTCAGCAACGACAGCCAGGTGCTGTTCCAGAAGGTCGCCAGGATGACCGGATCGGCGAGTGCGGAGATGTTGTGCCAGGTGAGGCGACCCTGCTTGTCGAAGAACCCGGTGGACACGGCCAACACCGTCGGCAGGACGAGGAACAGCAGGACGTAGATGCCGAACGGACCCAGACCCAGGGCCCCGGCAAGACGGCGCCGCCCGGCCGTCCGCAACCCGGCCTGGCGGCGGGTTCCGGACGGCCGGGTGCGTGTCGGCGTTGTGGTGCTCAACTGACCGCCGACGCCCACTTCTCGCCGAGCAGGGTCCCTGCCGCCGAGCTTTGTTCCTTGGTCGGGACCTGCGAAGTCGCCGGCGCCGCCGGGAGCTTCGAGGCCAGCGCCGTGTCGATCGTCCCGGCCTCGGTCATGGCCTCCATCCGGACCGGACGGGCACCCCCGGCGAGCCACAGGTTCTGCACCTCGTCGCTGTAGAGAAACTCCTGCCAGAGCCGGGCCGCTGCCGGGTGCGGTGCATCCACGTTGATCGCCTGGTTGTAGTAGCCGGCGTAGCCCTTGTCGGGGAACACGACCGTCTTCCAGGTCGGCTTGTCGGCCACGTGCGTCGCGTTCAGGTAGTCCCAGTCGAACACCACGGGCGTCTCACCGCTTGCCACGGTGGCCGTGGTCACGTCCACCTTGAGCAGGTTCCCGGCCTTCTGGAGGTCGGAGAAGAAGTTGATACCCGCCGTGTAGTCGTCGAGCGTGCCGCCGTTCTGGATGGTCGCCAGGCCGACCGCGGCGAACGCCGCACCCGCCTGGGTCGGGTCACCGTTGATCGCGACGGCGCCCTTGTAGTCCGGCTTGAGCAGGTCCTGCAGCGTGGCCGGCTCAGGGTACTTCGCCGAGTCGTAGCCGATCGACATGTAGCCGCCGTAGTCGCCGACGTACAGTCCGCTCGGCTCCTTGAACTCGTCGGGGATGTCGTCCCACGTCTGCACCTTGTACGGGGCGAACTTGGCGGTGTTGTCCAGGGCGACGGCGATGCCCAGGTCGAAGGTGTCCGGAGCGGTGTCAAGTCCCTTGTTGGTATCGGCCGCCTGGATCTCCTCGGCGCTCGACACGTCAGGGGCCTGCTCGTTGACGGTGATCTCGGGGTAACGCTGCTTGAACAGGTCGATGATCGCGCCGTAGTTGGCCCAGTCGCGAGGCAGCGCGATGACGTTGAGCGCGCCTTCCTGCTTGGCCGCGGCCTCCAGATCGGCAAAGCTTCCGAGGTCGGCCAGGCTGGTGGCCGTCGCGGCCTTGCTGTCGCCCGCGTCGGCCGAGGCGCCGCCACAGGCCGTCAGGCCCAGCGCGGCAACGATCGTGACGGCAACGGCGGCAGTCGCCCGTCGCATTGTCCGGCGGTGGTCCATGGATTCCTCCACATCAATGGGCGCGCCGGTGGCGCGCCTGGCGGTCCACAACGTAGGGGCGCCAGGTGAACCTCACGGTCTCGTTGCGTGAACGAGGGTGGACGTTCCGGTGGCCTCACAGCGTCCATCAACCGAACGGTACGGACGCGTACCGGTCGGTCCCGCGACGAGGTCGGGGTCGTCGCACATCGGGAAGTGGTGGCCGCCCGGCACGACCACCTGGTCGACCCACGGCAGGGATGACCCACGGTAGGGATGCAGGAGCTCAGGGAGCGATCGGCACGATCTCGACGCTGTCCTGGTCGTCCTTGGGCAGGGCATCCAGAAGGCGACGGTCGAAAGTCGCCAGTCGAAACCCGTGCCGCGCAGCCAGGTTCGCCAGGTGCAGATCCGTCACCTGTCGATGTCCGACCAGAGCCTGCAGGCTCACCGTCGAGTCCGCCAGGGACGAGTCATCGGGCAGAAACACGTGGCCGTCGAGCGCCCTGAGCCGCCGAAGGAGGTCCACGCCGGTGGCGGCCGAGTAGTCACCACCCATGATCGCCCGATTGAGCAGCAGCCGCACCAACCCTGCTTCCGTCATGGGCGTGGTGGCCCAGTTGTCGATTTGCGCAAACCACAGATGGGCATCCCGATGGTGGACGTGCAGCGGGTAGGTGAGCGCCAGAAGGACATTGACGTCGAGCAGCCGCGGCCGCTCGGCCCGGGACAATGGTGTCACTCGTCATCCCGATGTTCGAGCACCAGCTCATCGGTGATGACATGGGACGCATCCACCGGCGTCAGGATCGGAAATGCCGCGTCCGACCGGGTGACCGCGGACTGAGCCAGTCCCCTGGCAGCCAGGTCGGACAGAGCCTTACCGATGGAAATGCCGCGCTCGGCAGCCAGAGCCCGCGCCGCCCTCAGGACGGTGTCGTCGATGTCGAGCGTCGTCCGCACGTCATCATCGTAGCATCACGTCATCACCGCATCAGGATGAGGTGATCTCCCCCGCCGCCGGATCCACCCGGACGGTCTGCCCGTCGACCAGCAGATCCGACGACGGAACTCCCAGCATGCCCGGAATCCCCAGCGCACGGACAATGATCGCCGCGTGCGCGGTGGCACTCCCGGTGGCCGTCACCAGGGCCCGGCAGGTCTCCGGGTCGAGCTCGGCCGCGTCGGCGGGTGCGAGCGTGTGGGCCACGGCGACGTACGGCCCGGTGGGGTGCGGCAGTCCGGCGTCGGCATCCTGCCCGGCGAGTACGGCGAGGTAGCGGCGGCGTACGTCGACCAGGTCGGCCTCCCGTTCGGCCATCCGGCCGCCGAGCTTGCCGAACCGGACGATCATGGCCTCGATCGCCTCGTGAATCGCGGCCTCGGCGGACAGTCCGTCGGTGCGGATGCGCTTGACCGCGCGGCGCAGCAGCGCCGGATCCTCGGCCATCGCGGCCCCGGCCTCGAGGATGTCGGCAATGTCACCCGGGCGGGCGGCATCACTCGACGCATGCCGTTCGGCGTGAGCACGCAGCCCGGCCGCGACCCGGTCGCGGGCCGCGGTCACGGCATCGACCTGGACCTGGCGGGCCGGTCCGGGCACAGGGTCGGCGGACGGCACATCGATGGCCGGGCGGTCGAGCCGGACCACGACGCCACTGATCGGGGCGGACGGCGATTCCGCAGCGGGTGGCTCCGGAGCGGGAGGTGCCTCCGTACGCGACGCTGCCGAGGACGGGGGCGTCGGCTCCCCCAGTCCGGCGCGGGTCAGCGTCACCAGCGCCTCAACCGCGTCGCGTGCCTGTGGGCCGGTGGCCCGGAACTCGACGACGTCCCCGGCGCGCACCCCGAGGGAGGCGAGCCCGAGCGGGCTGGTGGCCTCCACAGGCCCGGCGGTGTCTGTGGCGACCTGGATCCGGGCGTCATACCGGCCGGCCTCGGTGGCCAGGGTCGCGGCGGGCCGGGCGTGCAGGCCGTTGTCGTTGCGGATGGTCGCGCGACCGATGACCCCGGGATCCGGCGCCGGGCCGGGCGCGTCCGCCGGCTCCGGGACGGGCGCGCCCGGCGGCGCCGGGATGGGCGCGCCCGGCGTCTCCTCTCCCAACTGCTCGGTCTTGGGCGCCAATGCGGCACGGGCCTCGTCGGCAACCTGGTCCAGACTTCCGCCGGCCCCGGCGCGGACCACGGCTGCCAGGGTTCCCTCCACGAACGGCGCGGCGACCAGCCGGACCCGGCCGGCCTCACCGGGATCGTCGAGGAACTCCAGCGCCGTCTGCGCGCTGAGCACCGCCGAACCGAGGTCGGTCAGCACAACCACTCCGTCACCCGAATCGGCGACACCGATCGCGGCGGCGACCGCCACCGCATCCGTACCGAAACCGCCGTCGGTTGCCCCGGCGGCGACCTCGATCCGCGGCGGGTTCTGCTGGGCCATCTCGCGGGCGAGATCGGCGGTCGCCTCGGCGAGCGGACGGCTGTGGGAGACGAGGACGATGCCGACCCTGCCCCGTTCGCTCATGCTGCGGTCGTCCCCGACGTCGCGGCACCTTCCAGCGCCGCGAACAGCAGCGCCGTCGAAGCGGCACCGGGATCGAGGTGCCCGGCGGACCGTTCGCCGAGGTAGCTGGCGCGGCCCTTGCGGGCGACGAGGGGTTCGGTGGCATCGCGGCCCTGCTCGGCGGCCTCGCGAGCGGCTGTCGCGGCGGCAGCCAGTCCCTCCCCGGCCGCCGCATCGAACGCGTCGACGGCGGGCGTGAGGGCATCGACCATGGTCTTGTCGCCGGGCCGGGCCTTGCCCCGCGCGATGACGCCGTCCAGACCGGCCCGCAACCCGCGACCGACGGCGGCGGCGTCGAGTTCGGGTGCCGACCCGACTGCGGTCGCCGCCCGCAGGAAGAACGTCCCGTAGAGCGGGCCGCTCGCTCCGCCGACGTGGGAGATGAGCGCCATCGCGACGCTCTTCAGCGCCGCCGACGGACTGGTCGGCGGCGTGTTGTCGAGGGCGGCCGCAGCGGCGCGCAGGCCGCGCACCATGTTGCCGCCGTGATCGGCGTCACCGATCGCGGCGTCCAGCTCGGTCAACCACTGTTCCTTGGTCTCGACCGCATCACGCAGGGTACGGACCCAGGTCACCACGCGGGCGGTGTCGAATGTCTCCGTCATCGGTGTCCCTCACCTTCCCCATGACAGGGCCGGGGTGTGGACCGGCGCGTCCCACAGGCCGAGGAGATCGTCATCGGCGCGAAGCAGGGTCAAGGAGCAGCCGGCCATGTCGAGGGAGGTGATGTAGTTCCCGACAAGGTTGCGGGCGATCGTCACCCCGCGGGCAGTCAGTCGCTCGACCACGTCGGCGTACATGATGTAGAGCTCGCTCAGCGGGGTGCCGCCCATCCCGTTGACCATCGCGAACACCGGGCCACCGGTGAAGTCGAGGTCGCCCAGGATCGGGTCGATGAGCGCGTCGGCGATCTGTCCGGCGTTCGTCATGGGGACCCGCTTGCGGCCCGGCTCACCGTGGATCCCGATGCCGAGCTCGATCTCGTCGGCGGGCAGGTCGAAGGTCGGTTTCCCCGCGGCGGGGACCGTACAACTGGTGAGTGCCACCCCCATCGACCGGACATTGTCGGCGACACGTCGGGCGACCGCAACCACCGCGTCGAGGTCGCGTCCGGCCTCCGCGGCGGCTCCGGCGAGCTTCTCCACAAAGACCGTGCCACCGACGCCACGACGTCCGGCGGTGTAGAGGGAATCCTCGACGGCCACGTCGTCGGCGACCACGACGGTCTCGACGCGCACGTCCGACTCGGCTGCGGCGAGTTCGGCGGCCATCTCGAAGTTCATCACGTCGCCGGTGTAGTTCTTGACGATGTGCAGGACCCCGGAGCCGCCGTCGACATGGGTGGTCGCCTCGGCGACGAGATCGGGGGTGGGCGAGGTGAAGACCTCGCCGGCGACGGCCGCGTCCAGCATGCCGACGCCGACATAGCCGCCGTGCAGCGGCTCGTGGCCCGACCCGCCGCCGGAGAGGACGCCGACCTTGCCCGGCACCGGTTCGGCGCCGCGATAGACGATCCGGTGCTCGAGATCGACGTGGAGCTCAGGATGTGCCGCGGCGAGACCTCGCAGGCTGTCGACAACGACGTTGTCGACATCGTTGATGAGTTTCTTCATGATGCCCTCTCTGGCCCATGGGGGTCGGCGATCGATGCCAATCATCGCCATTATCCCGCCGAGGCACGCGGGCCCGGCTGCGGGCGGGGCGGATGCACGGACGTGCAGACCCTCCGAAGCCGACGAGACGCCGACGAAGGCGCCGCGCCGTCGGGTATCGCCCCCGCACGGGCCTCAGGCGGCGTTCTCCTCGGGCACCTGCGACACCGTCACCCAGCCGGCGGGCGCCGAGATGGCCGCCAGGTCCTCGCAACTCAGCCCGATCGCCGAGTTGGCGCTGCCACACGCCGGAAACACGGTGGTGAACCGGCGCAGTGACGTGTCCAGCCACACCGTCGCGCTGTCCGGTACGCCGAACGGGCACACCCCTCCGGGCGCATGACCAGTGAGCGCCTCGACGTCGTCACCGCCGAGCATTCTCGCCTTCAGCCCGAAGGTCTGCTTGAAGGCGGCATTGCGGACCCGGGCGTCGCCGGCCATCACGACGAGGATCGCCGTGCCGGGCCGGGAACCGTGGAAGCTCAGGGTCTTGGCGATCCGGGCCGGCTCGACGCCCAACGCGGCGGCCGCGAGGTCCACCGTCGCGCTGGACTGCTCCGTGACGATGATGTCGTCGGCGCGGCCGAACTGCGCCAAGTGGGCACGTGCACGATCCAGGGACATGCGGCTGATGGTAGTCGCGGCTCGTGCCGACGGTGTTACCGGCGCACCGGGGGTGGTCCGCTACGGGCGCAGGAGGATCTTCCCGTTCGGGTGCCCGGACGTGCTGATCCGGAATGCCTCGGCGGCGTCGGCCAGCGGCAGGACCTTCCCGATCCGGGTGCTGAGCTTGCCCGCAGCGGCGAGCCGGATCACCGCGTCCAGTTCGTCGGAAGGATGCTTGACCGGCGTGATGCCCGCCGACCGGGCGTACTGATCCGGGGACACCGTGGCGGTTCGTACCCCATCGGTCAGGAACGCCCGGGATGCCCGTACGGTAGCCTCCCCACCCACGGCATCGAGGATGACCGTCGGTTGACCGGCGGCACGCACCTGGACCTCGAGACCTTCTCCGTACGCGAGCGGAATGACCCCCAGGGACCGCAGGTAGTCGTGGTTCGCGGGCGAGGCGGTGCCGATCACGGTCGCGCCGCGGTCGATGGCCACCTGCGCGGCGGCGGCCCCGACGGCTCCGGAGGCGCCGTGGATGAGCACGGTGTCGCCCCGGTGCACCTCGGCGGTCTCGGCCAGGGCATACCCGGTGGTCGCCGAGACCGGCAGCGCGGCACCCTGGTCGGGGTCGATGGTGGCGGGGCGGACGCGCAGCAGGGCCGGGTCGGCCAGCGTCACGGCCTGGTACCCACCGGCCGGCCCGGTGGCGATGACGTCGTCACCGACGGCGATCCCGCTGACCGCGGGGCCGACGGCCTCGACCACCCCGGCGGCCGCCAGGCCTGGCACGGTCGGTCCCTCCGGCTCGCCACCGCGGCCGAAGGCTCCGGAGACGATCTTCCAGTCGACGGGGTTGACCCCGACGGCCTGGTTGCGGACCCGGACCTGGCCGGGCCCGGGGTCGCCGACGGTCACCTCCTCGACCCGCAGAACCTCCGGCCCACCGTGGGTGTCGTACACGATCCGTATGCTCATCGTGACCTCCAGTCACGTTGCTTGTCCTTACTTATAGGCCGTGAGCCCGAACGGACCCGAACCTATAAGTTCACCTTGCATCGAGTATAGGAGTATGAGGCAGCGGACAACCCTCTCGTCGGGGCCGCCCGGCCGGTCGACACCGACTCCTTGAATGAATCAGGCGCGATCACCACGCGCACGTGTTCCTCCTGCACACCGCTGCGGTCGGTCAGCCCTCCGCCCCGACGCGGGCCTCGGACTCCTCCGGCTCGGTGTCGTCGTCGCCGGTCAGGTAGTTGTACGTGAACCCGGCGATCGCCGCACCGATCAGCGGGGCGAGGATGAACAGCCACACCTGGGAAAGCGCCGGCCCACCCCCGAACCAGGCCACGCCCAGCGACCGAGCGGGATTGACGGAGGTGTTGTCGACGGGGATGGCGATGAGGTGAATGAGAGTGAGAGTGAGCCCGATCGCGAGCGGGGCGAATCCGACCGGGGCCTTCGCGGAGGTGGTGCCGAGGATGACCCATAGGAAAACCGCGGTCAACACGACCTCGATGACCAGCGCCGACAACAGGGAATATCCGTCGGGGGAACGGTCGCCGTACCCGTTCGTGGCAAACCCGGATTCCACCGCGTTGAATCCGTCCTTGCCGGACGCGATGGCGAAGAGAATGGCGCCGGCGACCGATGCGCCGAGCACCTGGGTGAGCCAGTACGGGCCGACGGCGGCCCACTCGACCCGCTTGGCGATCGCACAGCCGAGTGTCACGGCGGGGTTGAAATGTCCGCCGGACAGATGCCCGACGGCGTAGGCGCCGGTCACTACGGTCAGGCCGAAGGCGAGGGCCACACCCAGGAATCCGATGCCGACGCTGATGCCGCCATCGGCCACCACCTTTGCGGCGAGAACGGCGGCGCCGCAGCCGCCGAACACCAACCAGAATGTGCCGAAGAACTCGGCCCACAGACGCTTGCTCATCGGGGGATTGTTCATGGGGATGCTCCTCCGTTGACGCCTGCCGCATCGGGCGACGGGCTTTGCGTCATGAGCCTAGGGCCATCGGGGGGCACCGGCGAGGGGGGCGTTCCGGCAAGTCAACGCGGAGTTGGGTGGCTCTGGAGTGCTTCGGGGAGGGAGGAGTGCTTCGGGGAGGGAGGAGAGCCGGACGGGTCCGCGGCCGGTGGTGACGGCCGTAGGTCGGCGGCGGCCGTAGGTCGGTGGTGACGGCCGTAGGTCGGCGGCGGCCGTAGGTCGGTGACGGCCGCAGGTCGGCGGCGTGGCGCCCGGCTTCCGGGCTCCTCTGGCCCAAGGCGTCGTCTGGGGGCAGACCACGGTGGAGCCGTCGACACCGTCCCGCCACGATCAGGTCGGATACCGGCGGGAGTGCCAGCGGCTGTGGCGAGCGTCGACCACGGGATGCGGCTGGTGTTGTCGGGGTGGGTGTTGTCGGGGTGGGGGGTGGTGTT
>CAZGWN010000033.1:7907-35357 GCA_964528755.1 uncultured Propionibacteriaceae bacterium | reverse complement strand
ATTCCCGCCCGCGGTGGGGGGGGGGCGGGCTCCCTGGCCCTCCACCCCCTTCCCCCCCGGCGGGTTGGTCAATTCGCAGGCTTGAACCACTGCGCGACCCCGGTCTGCAGCTTCTCCGCCACACCGGTCGGGTCGAGTTGGCCCATGAACAGCTGCTGGATGCCCTCGCCCAGGACGGCGGTTCCCTGCGGCTCGCCGTAGCGGAAGTCGACCAGCAGCAGGTACGGCGCGGGCGCCTTGCTGAACCCGTCCCACATCTGCTGCATCACCGGGTCGTCGTAGGTGACACCCGGAATCGCCGAGAACTGATTGAGATCATCGGCCACCAGCTGCCCGAATTCCGGTGTGGCCATCCAGTTCAGCAACTCGGTCGCGGCATCCTTGTGCTCCGACTTGGCGTTGAGCCCGAAGTTCCCGTCGGAGTACGCCGGGGTCAGCGGCGTCGAGGCGACCGCCTCGGGCGGCAGCGGCACCTGGTAGCTGCCGATGTTCAGGTCGGGCGCCTGACCCTTGAAGGTGGCGAGCTCGAACGATCCGCCGGGGAACTGGGCGGCCTGACCGGAGGTGAACTGCACCTGACTGTCGGTGTACGACACGCCCTCGACATTGGGCACCATGTAGTCCTGCATCTGCTTGACGATGTCGAGCGCCGCGACGTAGTCGGGATCGGTGAAGTCGGTCTCACCGGAGAGGACCTTCTGCTCGAAATCGGAACCGCCGTAGCGCCCTGCCCCGACGATGTCGGAGAAGATCGGCAGCACCCATGCGTCCTTGGCGCCGAGTGCCATGGGGGTGACGCCGGCGTCCTTGAGCGTCTTGTTGACCTCGACGAACTGGTCCCAGGTGGTCGGAACGGACAGCCCGTGCTCGTCGAAGAGGTCCTTGTTGTAGAACATCTGCAGCGTCTGGGTGGCCAGCGGGACGCCGTACACCTTGCCGTCCGCCTTGCCCTTGGCGCCGGCCAGCACGGTCGGGTCGATCGCGTCGAGTCCGTTCACCTTGCCGTCCAGCGGGTCGAGCTGACCGGCGTCCACCCAGCTCTGCAGCTGGCCGTAGGAGCGGACCATCGGGACATCCGGACCGTCGGATCCGGCCAGGCCGGTCGTGAGGATCTGGTTGTACTCGGTGTTCTGGAAGGCCTGGAAGTCGACGGTGACCCCCGGGTGTTCCTTCTCGTAGACGTCGAAGATCGCGTTGTACGCATCGACGTCCTCCGTGCGCCAGGACCAGACCGACAGCGTCACCGGCTCGCCGGCGGCATCCCCGCCCCCGGCGGAGCCGGAGCTGCTGGGCGCGCAGGCGCCGAGCAGCAGGACCGCCGCGCCGAGCGCGCCGGCCATCAGGCCCTTTCTCGTGTGCTTCATCGTGTTGTCTCCTTCTGGTTCGTCGTACGAATCGCGGATGCTGAGGGAGCGGTGGATGGTGGAGGCAGAGTGGCGATCGCGTCACGCACCGACCAGGCGTTGGCCTCCAGTGCCCGGCGGACGTCGGGGATCTCCGCCCCGGTCAGCGTCGCGACCACCGCGACCCGCAGGTCGCCGCCGGCGCGCTCGAGCGCCGCCACGGACTCCTCCGGCGACAGGTCGGTCGCCTGGGCCAGGGTCCGTACGGTCCGCCGGCGCAGCTTGTCGTTGGTGGCCAGCATGGAGACCATCAGGTTGGACCAGGTCCGGCCGAGGCGGATCATCACGCTGGTGGAAAAGCTGTTGAGGGCCAGTTTCTGCGCGGTCCCGGCCTTGAGCCGGGTCGATCCGGTGACCACCTCCGGACCGGTGTCCAGACAGACGTGGATCTGCGCCCAGCGCGCCGCCGACGCGGCCGGATTGCACGAGATGAGGGCACGGGCGGAGGACTGCCGGGCGGCCTGCCTGAGTGCCCCGAGGACGTACGGGGTGTTCCCCGAGGCGGTGACGCCGATGACCAGATCGCCGCGGTCCACCCCATGCGCCACCACCGCGGCGCCCTCGTCGGCCTGGTCCTCGGCGCTCTCGACGGGCCGCTGGATCGCCGCGGCCCCACCGGCGATGTGCGCCACCACCCGATCCGGTTCCAGCCCGAACGTCGGGATGAGTTCGGCGGCATCGAGGACGGCCAGCCGCCCCGAGGTCCCGGCCCCGAAGTAATGGATCCGGCCCGAGGCGCGCATCACCTCCACCCCGACGTCGACGAGGCGGGCCAGGTCCGGGATCGCGGCCCGGACCGCGGCGGGTGCCAGGGTGTCCTGCTCGTTCAGCAGCGCGAGAACCTCCTCGACCCCCATCTCGTCCAGCCCCGACGACGCCGGCAGCCGCCGCTCGGTGGGTGGCAGGTCGGGTCGGGGCGGTTCCGTAGGGGTTCGTACGCCGGACAGTTCCCTGTCCGGCGGGTCCGCCGGTGCGTCGTGCGCTGATGCCATGGGAGCAACCTAGTCACGCGACGGGGATTTTGCCCCTCAATCTGCACATATGCGAGGATTATTCACGCAACGGTAACGAGAGTGCCCCGGAGGCCGACGCGCCGCGACTCGGCGAGGGCCGCCGCCTGACGACTCGCCAGGCTCACCGACGCCCTACGATGACGACACGGCAGCCGGCCTCGCTGCGCGACAGAAAGGACCCCTGCCATGTCCGACGACGTCCTCGCCACCGTCCGCGGCGCCCTACCGTCGCTCAACCGTGCCGAGCGGCTCGTCGCGCAGACCCTGCTGGACGCGCCCGACCTGGTGGCCGCCGGCACCATCACCGACCTGGTCACCCGCAGCGGCGCGTCCCAGGCCACCATCGCCCGGCTGTGCAAGCGGCTCGGCTACAGCGGGTTTCGCGAGTTGCGGGTGGCTCTCGCGGCGGCCACCAGCCGCGAGCGGGGCCTGCTGGAGCGGTTCGAGTTGGACGAGGCGGAGATCGGGGGCGGCGATTCGGTGGAGGCGGTCACGTCGAAGGTCGCGTTCCTGGAATCACGAGCGATCCAGGAGACCGCCGAACAACTGGACCGGAGGGCTCTGACGGCGGCAGCGGGCGCCATCGTCCACGCCGGGCGCGTCCACATCTACGGCTTCGGCTCCTCCGGACTGACCGCGGCCGACCTTCAGCAGAAGCTCGAACGGGTCGGGATCAACGCCGGATATTGGCCCGACATCCATGTCGCACTGCCCTCGGCAGCCCTCCTCGGACCGGGTTCGGTCGCCGTGGGGATCTCCCACTCCGGCGCCACCGCCGAAACCAACGAACTGCTCCGCCTCGCCGGCTCGACCGGCGCCACCACCATCGCCATCACCAACGTCGCCGAATCCCCGCTGGCGGCCGCGGCCGCGCTCACCCTGGTGACCCGGGCGCGCGAGAGCCGGTTCCGTTCGGGGGCCACCGCCAGCCGGATGGCCCAACTGGCCGTCATCGACATGCTGTTCATCCTCGTGCTGCAGCGCCTGGACGTCGACCCGGTGCAGCCGTTGCGGGCCACCTACGAGGCGGTCGCCAAGCACCGGCTGCCGTACCGGTGATGCCCGGCCGCCCGCCGCGGCCCCCGGTTCAGCGGTCCCGGATCGAGCCGTACACCTCGGCCATCACCGCGGTCAGGTCCATCGCCTCGTACGCCTGCCCGGCGAATCCGTTGGGCGGATCGACGACCGGCGAGTGCCGCAGGTTCGTCAGGACGGCGATCACCAGGTCGGCTCGCGGATCGACCATCGTCAGGGTGCCCGTCCAGCCGTGGTGCCCGAACGACCCGGGGTTCGCCCGCGCCGGAAACCAGACGTAGCGTCCCGGCCGGGGCGGTTGCCGGCGCCAGCCGAGGGCGATCGTCGGGTCGTCCGCCCCGCGC
The DNA here is from genome assembly GCA_964528755.1 of uncultured Propionibacteriaceae bacterium. Classification (GTDB taxonomy): domain Bacteria; phylum Actinomycetota; class Actinomycetes; order Propionibacteriales; family Propionibacteriaceae; genus Raineyella. Next base: position 31,562 of record CAZGWN010000033.1, on the reverse strand, counting down.
GGATCCGGCGACTGCGGGCGGGTGAACTCCCGCGCGACGGCCGGGTCCAGATAGTCGCGTCCCCCGACCGACCCACCGGCGAGCAGCAGCCCGCCGAGGCGGACGACGTCGGTGGCCGTGGCGAACAGCCCCGCGTGGCCGGAGACCCCGCCCAGGCAGGCGTACGCCTTCTCGTCGTGCACCTCACCGACGATGGTTGCGTGCCGGATCGGGACCTCGGTCCCATCGTCGAGGTGGCCGAAGGTCACCGTGCTGTCGCGGGTGTTGCCCTCCAGCTCGGTGGCGGCCAGGCGTTCGGCCGGCACGCCCGCCTGCAGCGGGCGATACGTGGTGTCGACCAGGCCCAACGGGTCGTAGAACTCCTCGCGCACGTACTCGTCCAGGCGGCAACCGCCGACCTGTTCGACGAGCAGGCCCAGGATCATGAACCCGACGTCGCTGTAGCAGGACGTCGTGCCCGGCGCGGCGGCGAGGGGGGTGCGGCAGATCCGCTCGACGATTCCCGTACGGTCATCGGGGTCGGCACGATGCCACCACAGATCACCGGCGATGTCGCGGCTGTGGTAGGCCGGGTCGGGCAGCAGCCCGGCGCGGTGCTGGAGGATCATCCGGACCGTGACATCGGCGCGACCGTGGTGGTCGGCGGTCAGCCCACCAGAACCGCCGACGGTCCAGGCGCCGGTGAAGAGGACCGCGTCGTCGCGGAACAGCTCCCAGCCGGGGAAGCTCACCAGCGGCCGGTCCAGATCCAGACGTCCCAGGGACACGAGCCGTTCCAGTGCCAGTACGGTCGCGAACATCTTGGTGTTCGAGGCCAGGTCGAACAGCGTGTCCGGGGTTGCCGGGATGCGCTCGCGGGGCGGCAGGAGCCGCGCCGGCCCGCCGGATGGCGGCGTCCGGTAGCGGAGGGCGTCGCCGAAGGCGGTCCGCAGGACGAGGGATCCGTGTCGGGCGACGGCCAGGGAAAGGGCCGGCGCCTCGACACACTGCTCGGCCAGGTGGTCGGTCAGCCGGGCCAGAACCTCGGCGTCCATTCCCACGGTTGCGGGGTCGGCCCGCTCGAGGGGTCCGCCCCAGGTCTGTGTCATGTCTCACCCCTCCGGCCGACCGTTACCGTCTCTCCGGCCTCGATGGCACCAAGCAGATCCGAGAAGTGCCGAGAAGTTCGGTAGCAGTCACCGTTCGCACCACACCTGTCTATCCGATGATCAGATATCGTCGCCCCTCACCCCTGCTTCTCGAACAGCACGACGCTGATCGGCGCACCCTTCTCGCTGATCACCGGCACGTATCCATGCCTGGTGAAGTCCTCCGACTGCTCCTTCACCCGGTCGCCGGCCGCCCAGAACCAGATCCGTTGATGGTCGTCGAGCAGCTCGGGGTGGTCGGCCACCGAGTCGAACGTGTCATAGAGGTCGGCCCGCTGCCAGTACGCCTTGCGGATGTTGATCGTCGGCACCCCCTCGAACGGCTCGGGCATCAGCCGGATCACCGAGCTGCGGCCCATCGGCCCGGCGATCAGCACATCCCCCGGCTGCTTGTGGCGGGCCACGACCTCGGCCATCCGGCCGTAGTCGCCGTTGAGGTCGGGGGCCCGCTGGGCGATCCATCCGGGGATCGCGACCGCCACCGCGAGGATCACGAGCACGGCCCTCGGCCACCAGCCCCGCAGGCGGGTCAGCGCGCCGTCGGCAGCGAACCCGATCAGCAGCGCCAGCGCCGGCGTCGTGCCGACCGCGTACCGCGGGGTGAGGTCCATCCGGGCATACAACGACCACCCCACCAGAACGACCACCGGCACGATCAGCCAGGCGAGGAGGAACACCGACCGGAAGGTGGCATCGCCGCCGCGACGACAGGCGACCACGGCCACGACGAGGACAACCACCTCCACCGCGAGCCAGACCGGGCTGAGCCGGCGCCCGATGGGATCGTGCAGCGGCAGGTAGGCGACATCGGTCACCGCCCGAGCCAGCATCACGCCCCAGTCGACCGGCGGGGCCGACCCGGTCAGGAAGCTCTGCTGGCGGCGCACCACGAGCGCGATCGGCAGGCACACCAGCGCCGCGGCCCCGGTGGCGACCAGCCAGCTCCGCCACACGGCCCGCCCGCGGCGGGTCAGGGCGATCACGACCGGCAGTGCCGCGAAGGCGAACGCGTTGAACAGCATCACCCACACCGTGACCACGAGCCCCGTGGCATACCGGACCCACGCCCCCCGGCGGCCGGTCCGCCCCTCCCCTCCGACGTCACGCGTCGCGAGCACGAACAGGATCATGCAGGCGGTCACCAGGGTCGCCGACAGGGCGTACGAACGCGCCTCGACCGAGGTCCACAGGGTCCGCGGAAGCAGCGCCCAGGCGACCGCGGCGAGCAGGCCGGCCCGCCGACTGCCGAGCAGGTCACCGAGCCACGCGATCAGACCCGCCCCGACCCCCACGACGAGGGCCGACATCACCCGCAGACTCACCACCGATCCGCCGAAGACGTGGCCCCACACCCAGGCCAGCAGGTAGTAGACGCCGTGCACCGCGTCGTGATGGGCGAGCAGGGCGAGCAGACCCGGCAACGTCCGCCACGCGGACAGCACGGTCGCCGCCTCATCCAACCAGGGTGCGGGACGACGGATCCCGATCAGGTGGGCCGCTGCCACCACCAGTCCCACCACCACGAAGGGTCCGCTCGCTGCCAGACGTGCCCGGACCATGTCCATCCGCTGCCGGCCCACGGCCCCTCCTCTTCGGGGAGACGGATGCCGGGCCGGATGCCGCGGTCTCGGATCCCGCGCCCCAGCCTCCCACAGCCGCCTCGGACGCGCGAAGTTCCCCGGGTGGTCTGGGCGTCCTACCGATCGTCGACCGGTCCTCCCGTCCGGTCCGCACGGCCCCGGGGAAGGCTGCCATCGACCGAGTCCAGGAAGTCCACCAGCAGTCCCGCGACGGTGAGTCGCTTGTCGGCGAAGGAGTGCCCGGTATCGAGCCGGAGCGCCTCGGGGCGACCACCGGCCTCGCGCAGTGCCCGCGCCAGCGGCTCGTGGTGGACGGCGGGCGGGGCAAGGGTGTCGCGCTCACCGGCCACCAGCAGCACCGGGCGGTCGGCCAGGTCCGGGGCGAGCGCCCGCAGGCTCCACGCCGGACCGGCCGCCTCGAGTTCGGCCACCAGCGCCTCGCCGCTGGTGCCGGTCAGCACCCGGGCGTCCTCGTCCCAACCCCTCTCGTACGCCCGGCGCAGGTCGGGCGAAGCGGCCAACAGGCCCGCGGCCGTGCCGAAGTCGAAGCCGGCCAGGGACGCGGCCGCAACGACCTGTGGACGGCGGGCGGCGGTCATCAGCGCGAGAAAGCCGCCCAGGCTGTGCCCGATCACCGCCACCCGGGTCGGGTCGATGCCGTGCTCGGCAGCGAACTGCTCGTCGAGCAGCAGGTCGACCGCCGCCGCGGCGTCCTCCAGCGTATGTGCCCAGGACCACCGGCCGGGCATCCCCCAGCTCCCGCGGTAATGCGGAACGAGCACCACCCGGCCGGCGCGGGCGAGCGCATGGGCGAGATCGCCGTTGGCCTCCCATCCGGGAATCCCGTGCAGGATCACCGCGGCCGGGTGAGGCGGGGTCCCGCCCGGCAACATCAGCACGGCATGCAGCGTCTCCCCGCCGCTGCCGAAGGCGACGTGGGCGAGCTCGGCCCCGGGCGAGTCGGTGAGCCAGTCAGGCATGTCCCCGGATGCTACCGGGAGCGGCCGGGCCGGTCGACAGACCTCGACCCGTGACAGGCTTCGCCGAGCCCGGTACGATCGAACACATGATCGAATATCAGAGTTCGTTGCTCGACTCCTCGACCGAGATCTGTACGCTGACCGATCTGGCCGCGGCCCGGCGTACGCCCCTGACCGCCGGCGCCTGGGTCGACCACCTGCCCGGCTGGGCTGCCGGCAGTGAACCGCTGTTCGAGCGCCTGCTCGAGCGCGTCCCCTGGCACGCCGACCGCCGGGTGATGTGGGACCACGAGGTCGACGTGCCTCGGCTGTTGTGCTCCTACCGCGCCGGCGATGAGCTACCGGACCCGGTGGTGGCTCAGGCCCGGGAGGCCCTCAGCCGGCACTACGCCGGCGAGCTCGGCGAGCCGTTCACGACGGTGGGAATGTGCCTCTATCGCAACGGGCAGGATTCGGTCGCCTGGCACGGCGACCGGATCGGGCGGGGCGATCGCCACGACACCATGGTGGCCATCCTGTCCCTGGGCTCCCCGCGGGTGCTGGCGCTCCGTCCGCGCAGCGGAGAGGGTCGTCCGCGCAGCGGAGAGGGCCGTCCGCGCAGCGGGGAGGGTCGTCCGCGCAGCGGGGAGGGTCGTCCCGGCGCGGACAGTGGCATCCGCCACCGCTTCCTGCTCGGCCACGGCGACCTGGTCGTCATGGGCGGCTCCTGCCAGCGCACCTGGGAGCATGCCGTGCTCAAGACCGCCCGACCGGTCGGGCCACGCATCAGCCTGCAGTTCCGCCCGGCGAACGTGTTCTGAGGTACCTCACGCCCGGCGGTCGCCTGAAGATGCGGCATCCGACCGATGTGTGAGGTAGCCCACTGTCAGGAGAGTTGACTCATGCACACCAGCGACTACCTCCACCAGATCGTCTACGAACAGAACCTTCGTGAGCTCTCCGCCGCCGCGGCCGAGCGGGCACTGGTTCGCAGCCTGGAGGACGCCGGCGATCCCCGCGTGGTCCCGCGTCGCCGGCCCCTGCATGCCGTCCTCACCGCCCTGCGGAAGCGATGGGCGGGAGCTTTTCGTCAGGGTTCCATGGCACGCTGGTGAGGTGACCGAAAGCACACCTCCGACGGAGCCCGACCAGGGCCAGGAACCCCTCGGTTCCCCGCCCGCCGTTCCACCGGCCCCACGCCTGGTGGGACGGCGGGTGGAGTTGATCGCACTCGCGGCCGAGTGGGCTCGGACGCGCGCCGGCGAGGGCCGGCTGGTGCTGGTTGCCGGCGAGGCCGGCATGGGCAAGACCACCGTCGTGCGAGCGTTCGCGGAGTCGGTGGGCGACGACGCGACGGTGATCACCGGCCAGACCTTCGGTCAGGAGACGATGCCCTACACCGCCATCGCCCAGGCCGTACGCCGGCTGGCGGCCATCCACGGGACGGAGCGGATCCGCTCCTGGGCAGGCGCCGGGGCCGGGGCCCTGGCCACCATCGTCCCGGCGCTCGGGGAGAGTCCGGCCTCGGGCGGGACAGGACGACTCCAGCTGTACGAGGCGGTGGCCGACGTGCTCGAGGGTGCCGCCCGGGTGCGGCCGCTGGTCCTCGTCGTGGAGGATCTGCACTGGGCCGGCGCCCCCACCGCGGATCTGCTGCGCTTCCTCGACGGGGCGTTGGCCGACGCGCGGATCCTCATCGTGGTGACGTACCGCTCCGACGAGATCCTCGGCCGGCACCCACTGCGCCCGCTCGTCGCGGAGCTGCGGCGACGCACCAACACCACCGCCCTGGACCTGCCCGCGCTCGACGCCGCCGACATCACCAGCCTCGTCCGTCCCCTGCTGCCGGCCGGGGCGAGTCTGGCGACCGTCCGACGGATCATCGAACGATCCGAGGGGATCCCCTATTTCGCCGAGGAGCTGGCCCGCTCCACCGGCGGGCGCGGCGTGCTGCCCCTCACCCTGCGCGAGGCACTCCTGGCCCGGACCCAGGCATTGACCGTGCCGACCCAGCGCCTGCTGCGCATCGCCTCGACCGTCGGTGTCGCCTTCCACCACTCGATGCTGGAGGCGATCAGCGAGCTGTGCGAGGCCGACCTCGACGACTGCCTGCACGAAGCGGTGGATGCCGCGATCCTGACAGCGGACGAGGACGGGTACACCTTCCGCCACGCGCTGCTGCGCGAGGTCGTGCACGACGAGCTGCTCCCCGGCGAACACGCCCGGCTGCACTCGCGCATCGCGGACCTCCTCCTTGCCCGGCCCGAGCTGTACGAGGATGCGCCGACGGCCGCGGCGTTCCACCTGCTCGCGGCGCGGCGCTGGCAGGAGGGCTTCGTCGCATGCCTGCACCGGGCCCGCGACCTCGACGACGCCCACCCCGACTGCATCCGGCTGTACGAGGCCGCCCTGGAGGTGTGGGATCGGGTCGAGGCCCCCGAGTCCGTCATCGGCCCCCGTTCGGAGGTCCTGGAGCGCGCCTCGCTGGCGGCCGGCTGGCTTGGCGATCAGGCCCGCGCCCGCCAGCTCATCGAGGCGAGCCTGCGGGAGACGCCACCGGGGGCCGACCCGCTGGATCGGGCCCGCCGGCTCATCCTGCTCGCCCGGCCGCGTGTCTATGGCACGGCGGGCACCCGGCTCGAGGCGGTGGACGAGGCGTTGGCCCTCACGCCGACCGATCGCCCCACTGCCGAACGGGCGCAGGCGTACGAGTTGTTGGCCCAACTGGCGATGCTGCACGGGGATCTCGCCGGCGGCGTACGCCTGGCCGATCTGGGTCTGGCAGTGGCCCGCGACGGCGGCTATCGCGACACCGAGCTGCAACTGATGCTCACCCAGGGCAGTTGCCTGGCCGGCCTCGGGCGGGAGGCGGACGGCCTGGCGGTGATGGAGGAGGCCGGGGCGTCCAGCGAGCCCCGTGGCCGGCTGCGGTACTACATCAATCTGTCCCACCATCTCAATCTCGCCTGCCGCTACCGAGAGGCCGCGGACCTGGCCGTGGAGGGGATCGAGTCGGCCCGCGACCTGGGGCTTGAGCGCTACTTCGGCGCCATGCTCGCCGGCAATGCCGCCGAACCCTTGCTGGCGTTGGGCGAGTGCGACGCCGCCGAAGAGCTGATCGACCGTGCCCTGGCGCTCGACCCGCCCGACCGGCATGTCATGCAACTGCAGCTTCTCCGGCTCCATCTCGCCGTCCTGCGCGACGACCCGACGGCCGACGAACTCCAGGAAGCCGTCGAGAGCCTCACCGAGCTCGACGCCGAGCCGCAGTTCCTCACCTCACTGGCGGCTGTGGCGGCCCTGCATCGGCTCGCCGACGGCGATCCGGCCGGCGCGTGGCCGTACGTACGGGGACTGCTGGCCGGCGAGGTCCGCGACCACCCCACGGCCTGGTGGCGGATGGCCGTCGTCGGGCGGGCCGCCCTGGCGGATCTGCGGCGCCGGGCACCCGACGCCGCGGAGTGGGCGGAGGAGATCGACCGGCTCGACGAGTGGGTCCGGCGGATCCCCGACCATCCCGTCGCCCCGCTGTGGCGGGCGATGTACGCGGCCGAGGCGGCCGGGACGTCGGCCTCCTGGCAGGAGGCCCTCGGCGTGCTGCCCGATTGCCGGCCGATCTGGCTGACCCTGCAGGCGTACGCCCGGCTGACCCGGGCGCTGCTGCGGGAGGCCCGCGTCGACGATGCCCGGACCGTCGTGGCGACCGCGGTCGACCTGGCCGACCGCACGGGCGCGCCACGACTGGGAGACCGGTTCCGCGCCCTGCTGCCGGACAGACCAGGGCCGACACCCACGGCTCCCCGGCGACCGACACCGGTCGGGCGGGCGGTGCCCGATCCCGCCGACGACGGCCCGGGGGCGACCGCGCGGCTGACGTCGCGGGAGCGGGAGGTGCTGGTGCTCGTCGCCGAGGGGCTGTCCAACGGCGAGATCGGTCGGCGGCTGTTCGTCACCACGAAGACCGCCTCGGTCCACGTCTCGCACATCCTGGCCAAACTCGGCGTACGGTCCCGCGGTGAGGCGGCCGCGTGGGCCTACCAGCAGGGCTTCACGAGCCGGTCGGACCCGGCCCGTCGGGCCCCCCGGCGTTCGGCCGGCTGAGACCCGCGGCCGCGGCCCGGTGCACCGCGGCGGTGAGTCGCTCGATGCGAGGCGAGCCGAGCTTCCACACCTGCCAGTAGAGGGGTACGTCGACGTGTCCGCCCGGCTCCAGGATCTCCAGGGAGCCGACGGCCGGCGCGGTCCCCAACTGCAGCTCCGGCACCAGCCCCCAGCCGAGGCCGGCCAGGGCGGCGTCGAGGTAGGCCCGCGACGAGGGAATGTAGTGCGACGGGGGCAGTCGGTGGATGCCGCGGACGCGCAGGAAGCGGTTCTGCAGGTCGTCCTTCGGGCCGAAGCGCAGCAACGGCATGCGGGCCAGGTCGACGGACGAACCCCTGCTCCCGGCCCGCTCGTGGGTCCGCGAGTACCGCTCCACCAGGGCGGGGGCCGCGACCGGCTGATAGCGGACGAAGCCGAGCGGCTCGGTCCGACACCCGGTGACCGGACGCGGGGCGGCGGTGACCGCCGCGACCACGTCGCCGCGGCGCAGCAACTCGCTGGAATGCTCCTCGTCCTCCAGCCGCACCTGCAGCACGCTGTCGGACCATCCCGCCGCCGCGGCGAAGACGGGCACGAACCAGGTCGCCAGCGAGTCGGCGTTCACCGCCAGCGGCAGCACCGACTGGGCCGCATCGCCGCCGCCGAGCGCGGCCAGCGTCTCGGCCTCGATGACCGCGATCTGGCGGGCCATCCGCAACAGCGCCGTCCCTGCGTCGGTCGGGGTGGCCGGCACCGTACGGTGCACCACGACGTGGCCCACCTCCGCCTCCAGTGCCCGGATCCGCTGACTGACGGCGGACGGGGACACCTTCAGCACATCCGCCGCCGCTTCGAAGGTCCCCTCGTCCACGATCGCGAGCAGCGCGCGCAACTGGTCCAGTGTCATGAAGAGATTCTAATGCATGTCAAGAATCCGTCGTTTGTCTAAAGATCCCGGATTTCCTAGCCTCGCTTGTGGAGATCGACGGACAACGCGGGAGGAGCGGACGATCATGACGGACCTCGGAGTGTGGGCGATGGGCTTCGCGTCGAGCCTGGCCCTGATCGCCGCCATCGGAGCGCAGAACACCATGCTCATCCGCACCGGCGTCCGTCGCGAACACGTCGGCGTGGCGATCGCCATGTGCCTGGCCAGCGACATCCTCCTGATCTCCGCGGGCACCGCCGGGATGGGGGCGCTCTTCACCCGTCATCCCGGTGTCATGGAGGCTCTGGCCTGGATCGGCGCCGCCTACCTCGCCGGCTACGCCGTGATGGCGTTCCGGTCGGCGATCGCCCCCAAGGCCATCACGGTCTCCGGGGGCGGGACCCTGCGCGGTGTCGTCACCGCGGTCCTGGCCGCCACCTATCTCAACCCGCAGGCGTACCTGGACACCCTGGTGCTGCTCGGCAACATGGCCAATCAGCACGGCGACCCCGGCCGGTGGGTGTTCACCGCCGGGGCGCTGACAGCCAGCACCGTGTGGTTCGTCGGCCTCGGGCTGGGCGCCCGGGCGCTGGCCGGTCCGCTCAGCCGGCCGCGCACCTGGCGGTGGATCGACACCGGCGTCGGCGTGATGATGACGGTGCTGGCGATCCGGTTGCTGCCGGTGTGATCCCGCCCGGGTGGGGCCGGGGCCGTACCGGAGCGGCCCGGCCGGTGAGTGGTCCCGGCCCGTCGGAGGGGTCGGTCCCACCGGGTCGGGCCGCGCGCCCGCTGAGGCGCAGGTCCCCCCACAATGGACCCATGGCCCTGCCTCGACACCTCGAATACACCACCCTGCCGACCCCGTTCGGGGAGTTCACCGCCGTATGGTCGGCCGACGACATGGTGGTGAGGGCCAGCGGGTTCAGCGACGTGGCCGACATCCGGCGGATGCTGCCGCGCGGGGAGCGTCGGCTCCCGATCGAGCGCCGCGACGACGACACCCCGGTGCGGCGGGCGGTGACCGCCCACCTGGACCGGGACCCGGCGGCATTCGACGATCTGCGGGTCAGCCAGCCCGGCTCCCCGTTCTTCCAGAGCTGCTGGGCGTCGCTGCGCAGCACCGGACCGGGGGAGCGGATCAGTTTCCGGGACCTGGCGAAACGGTCGGGGCGGCCCCGCGCCGTGCGGACCGCCAGGAAGGCCTGCGCCGCCAACCGGATCGTCTGGATCGTCCCCTGCCACCGGGCCGTCCGGCCGGACGGGCGTCCGGGTCAGTACCGCTTCGGGGTGTCGACCAGGCTGACGCTGCTCGACTGGGAGGCCGGGCGGCTCGGTGGGGACGCCGGGGGCGTGAGCGAGGAGGCCCGGGGGCGCGAGCGTCGGCGACGTCGGCGGTGAGGGGGCGCCCCTAGCCGGCCGCCACCGTGAATCGTACGGTCAACTGGTCGCCGCGACGCGACGAGGAACCGACCCGCAGCTCGAAGTCCCCCGGTTCGACGACTCTGGCGCCGGCCGCGTCGACGATGCTGCACGCCGCGACAGGCACCTCGAGTCGGACCCGCACCGCCGCGCCGGGCGCCAGCGGCACCTGCCGCCAACACTTCAGTTCCTGCTCGGCCCAACTGGCCGACGTGACCAGGTCGCTGACATATCCCTGGACGGTCTCCAGGACCGGCCGTGACCCGGTGTTGCGGACGGTCACCTCGGCACGGACCACGTCCTCGGGGCCGAACACGCTCCGCTCCAGCGCCAGTCCCTCGTACGCCACGGTGGTGTAGCCGAGGCCCTCCCCGAAGGCGAACGCCGGTTCCTGGGTGAGGTCGGCGTACCGGTCGCCGTGCTGGCCGCGGATGGCGTTGTAGTAGACGGGCAACTGGCCGGCGTGACGGGCGAAGGAGACCGGCAGCCGACCCGACGGCTCGATGATCCCCGCGAGGAGCTCGGCGATCGCCCGCCCGCCCTGCATGCCCGGGTTCGCCGCCCACACCAGGGCATTCGCCTGCAGCGCCGCCGCCGGGAGGACGAGCGGCTTTGAGGCGAGCAGCACGACGACGAGGGGGGTGCCGGTGGCGGCCACCGCCTCCAGCAGGGCGGTCTGGCCGCCGAGCAGTTCCAGGGTTGCGGTCGAGCGTCCCTCGCCGACGACCTCGATCCGGTCACCGACCACGGCGACGCAGACGTCGGCCTCCCGCGCCGCGTCGACGGCCTCGGCCAGGGCGGTCCGATCCACCGGGGCCGGCACCACGACAGGCGGGCGGGGCTGGCCGTCGGGGAAGGTTGCTCCCGCCGGGTCGTCCTCCAGGGTGAGGATGTCCGCTCCGCGCACGTGGGTGATGGCCCGTCCCTCCCCCGCCCATCGGCGCAGGCCGTCGAGCACCGTGACGATCCGAGCCCGAGGATGTCCGTCCGGCATCCAGTCGGCCTGCCCCGAGTTGCCGGCCCAGTCGCCCAACTGGGTCTGTGCGTCGTCGGCGAGCGGGCCGACCACGGCGATCCGGCGCATGTCCCCCGACAGGGGCAGCGTGCCGTCGTTGCGCAACAGCACCAGGGAACGTCGCGCCACCTCGAGGTTGAGCGCGGTGTGCTCGCGGGATCCGACGACCCGGTGGATCCGGGCCGGATCGGGTCGGCGCGGATCGTCGAACAATCCCCGTTCGTCCTTCAGTGTGAGGATCCTTCGAACGGGATCGTCCAGGTCCTCGGCGGCGAGCAGACCGGCGTCGATCGCCTCCAGCGCTCCCTCGTAGAACTCGGGGGTCGCCATCACGACGCCGTTGCCGGCCCGGACGGCGGCCGCCGCCGCGTGGGCCCGGTCCGGCTGGACGCGTTGTTCCCACACCATCCGGCCGACGTTGTCCCAGTCGGTGACCAGGACGCCGTCCCAGCGCCATTCACCGCGCAGGACACCGTCGAGCAGCCAGGAGGTGACGGTGATCGGCACGCCGTCCATCGTCTGGTAGCCGAGCATGAAGGTCCGGCATCCCTCCTCGGCCGCGCGCTGGAACGGCGGCAGGAACCAGGCGCGCAGCTTGCGCCGCGAGATGTCGGCCTCGCTCGCGTCACGCCCGCCCTGGGTCTCGGAGTAGCCGGCGAAGTGCTTCGCCGTGGCGATCACCCCGTTCGGATCCTCCGGCCCCTCCCCCTGGTACCCACGCACCATGGCCGCACCGAGGGCGCCGATGAGGTACGGATCCTCACCGAAGGTCTCGTCGACGCGGCCCCACCGCAGGTCACGGGCGATGCACAGCACGGGCGAAAGGGTCCAGTGGATTCCGGTCGCGGCGGCCTCGATCGCGGTGACCCGGGCCACGCGCTCGACCAGGGCCGGATCCCAGGTCGACGCCATCCCCAGTTGGGTGGGGAAAATCGTCGCACCAGGCCAGAACGAATGCCCGTGGATGCAGTCCTCGGCCACCAGCAGCGGGATTCCCAGCCGGGTCTGTCCGGCCAGTTCGTGGGCGCGGCCCAGCCGCTCGGGGGATGCGTGCAGGATCGAGCCGGCCTGCCGGTGCAGGATCGCGTCGGCCAGATCGCCTCGCGCGTCCAACTGCAGCAGTTGCCCGACCTTCTCCTCCACGGTCATCCGGGCCAGCAGGTCGGCGACCCGTTCGGCTCGATCCTCGGGGCGGAGCAGGAAGCGGGTGGTCATCGGATCTCCTCGGGGCCGGTCGGGTGTCCATCGTCTGTGGCGTTCGCCGGGCCGGTAGAGGTGGGTGGGTCCCGTCGGACGGCGGTGGCCGAGGCTGATCCCCGTGCCACCCGGATTCCGGAGGTCCGCCGGGCCCGCCGACGGGCCCGGGCCAGGTCGCCGGCCGACCGCAGCCGCGGGTTGACGTACTCGTCGATGCCGAAGTTGACCAGCGAGAGCGCGGTCCCCAGCACGGCGATGCACAGCCCGGCGGGCACGTACCACCACCAGAAGTCGGGGAAGGCCCCGTTCTGCTGGGCCCAGAACAGGATGGTGCCCCAGTTGAGGTTGCTGATCGGGATGACGCCGATGAAGGCCAGCGTGGTCAGGCCGAGGATGGCCGCGGTCACCGTGCCGACGAAGCTGGAGGCGATGATCGCGGTGAGGTTGGGCAGCATCTCCACGGCGATGATCCGCCAGATCGGCTCGCCGTAGGCGCGCGCCGCCCGGACGAAGTCGCGATTGCGCAACGACATCGTCTGGGCCCGCAGCACCCGTCCGCCCCACGCCCAGCCGGTGATGGCCAGGACGGCCGAGATCAGCCACAGACTCGGGTCGTCGTACTGGGAGGCGACGATGATGACCAGGGGCAGCGCCGGCAGCACCAGGAAGACGTTGGTCAGGGCGGACAGCACCTCGCTGCCGACCCCGCTGATGTAGCCGGAGGTGACGCCGACCACCACCGCGACCACGGTGGCGATGACCCCTGCGGCGAACCCGACGATCAGCACGCCGCGGGTGCCGTAGATGAGTTGGCTGAGCACGTCCTCACCCATGTGGGTGGTGCCCAGCAGGTGGGCCCACGACGGGGGCCGGCGCAGGGCGTCGAAGTCCTTGTCCAGTGGGCCGTACGGGGCCAGGACGTCGCTGAACACGGCGACCAGGACGAAGAACCCGAGGATGCCCAGGCCGGTGATCGACTTGCCGTTGCGGAACATCGCGAAGGAGTCGAGGAAGCGCCGCACCGGGTTGCGGCCCGTGGCGGCCGGTCGGCCCGGGGCCCCCGGCACGGCCGGGGCGGGGGTGGCGGCGACGGTGGAGTCGGTCATCGGTCAGACCCCCATCTGGCGGGTGCGTGGATCGAGTGCGGCGTACGCCAGGTCGGCCAGGATGTTCGCGACGAGCACCGCCAGCGTGATGACCAGGAACAGACCCTGCATCAGGGGATAGTCCTTGGCCGTGGTGGCGTCGAGAAGCAGTTTGCCGACCCCGGGATAGGAGAAGACCAGTTCCATCACGAGGGTGCCGCCGACGATGAAACCCAACGCCAGCGCGAAGCTGGACAACTGGGGCAGCACCGCGTTGCGCGCCGCGTAGTCGAACAGCACCCTGCGCGAGGACAGCCCCTTGGCCTGCGCGACCGTCACGTAGTCCTCGTCGAGCACGGTGATCATCATGTTGCGCATGCCCAGGATCCACCCGCCCAACGACGAGATGATGATCGTGATGGCGGGCAGGGTGCCGTGCCGGATCACGTCACCGATGAACTGGAACGTGAGGCCGGGGTCGGCCCCCTTGTCGTACGCGTGCGAGGCGGGGAACCACCCCAGTGTCGAGGCGAACACCGCGATGATGATGAGCCCCATCCAGAAGTACGGCACGGTGGAGAAGAACGTGGCGAAGGGCACGACGTAGTCGGCCCGGCTGCCGCGCCGCCAGCCGATCACGGCCCCGGTGATGGTGCCGAGGACGAACGACAGGACGGTGGCGATGCCCACGAGGCCGACGGTCCACGGCAGTGCGGTGGCGATCACGTCGGCCACCGGCGCCAGTCCCTTGGAGAACGACCGGCCCAGATCGCCCTGGACCAGCAGCCGGAGGTAGTCGACGTACTGCAGCCACAACGGCCGGCTCTCGTCGAGACCGAACAGGACCTTCAGCGAGTCGATGGCCTCGGGGCTGACCCGGCCCTGGTTCTTCAGCAGATAGGCCGAGACCGGGTCGCCCTTCATCATCCGCGGCAGGAAGAAGTTGATGGTGATGGCCGCCCAGGCGGTGAGCAGGTAGAAGCCGGCCCGGTTGAGCAGGAAGCGCATCTCAGTGACCTCCGGCCGCCGCGAAGTGCTGAGCCGGGTCGGGCGATGCGTCGCGCAGCGCCCGCGTGTAGGGATGGCGCGGATGCAGGATGACGTCGTCGGCCGGTCCGCGTTCGACCACCTTCCCGGCCCGCAGCACCATCAGGTCGTCGCTGAAGTGGCGGGCTGTGGCCAGGTCGTGAGTGATGTAGAGCACGCCGAGGTTCTCCTCCCGTTGCAGGTCGGCGAGCAGGGTGAGCACACCGAGACGGATGGACACGTCGAGCATGGAGACCGGCTCGTCGGCGACCAGCAGCGACGGGCGGCAGGCCAGCGCGCGGGCGATGGCGACGCGCTGACGCTGTCCCCCGGACAGTTCGTGCGGCCTGCGGTCGATCAGCGCATCCGCGTCCAGGCGAACCCGGCGCAGCAGGCCGCGGACCTCGGCATCGACCCCCTCGGGCGGGACGATGTGGTGCAGCCGCAGGGGACGCTCGATGTGGTGGCGGATCGTGTGGTACGGATTCAGCGAGGCGAACGGGTCCTGGAACACCATCTGCACCTGACGCCGGTAGCGCCGCAGCGCCCGGCCCCGACGCGGCACCGGCGAGTCGTCGAGCAGCACCTGCCCGCTCGTCGGGCGTTCCAACTGGGTGATGATCTTGGCGATCGTCGACTTGCCGCTGCCGGACTGGCCGACCAGACCGAGGGTCCGGCCGGGGACCAGCCGGAAGGAGACATCGTCGAGGGCGACCATCGTCCCGGCTCCCCGGATCCGGTAGCGCTTGGTGATGTGACGTAGTTCGAGAGTGGTCATCGGGGGTCTCCGGAACCGGAACCGCCCGCGGCGGTGGCCGCAGGACGGCGCGGGACGAAGCTGCCGCGCTCCCCGGTCAGGCTGGGGAACGACGACAGCAGGTGACGGGTGTAGGGGTGCGCGGCGTGCCGATAGATCTGTTCGGCGCGCCCGAGCTCGACCAGCGACCCGTCGCGCATGATGGCGATCCGGTCGGAGATCTCCAGCAGCAACGGCAGGTCGTGGGTGATGAAGATCACCGAGAAGCCGAAGCGCTGTCGCAGGTCGGAGATCTGCTGGAGGATCTCGCGCTGGACCAGCACGTCCAGGGCCGTGGTCGGCTCGTCGAGGATCATCACCTGCGGGGTCAGGGACAGAGCCATCGCGATCATCACCCGCTGGCGCATGCCTCCGGACAGCTCGTGGGGGTAGGACCGCAGCCGGTTCCGGCCGACCCCGACGAGGTCGAGCAGGTCGCCGGCCCGGGTGGTCCTCTCCCGGTGGGTCATGTCCGGGCGATGGGCGAGGAACACGTCGGTCAGCTGGTGGCCGATGGTCGCGACGGGATTGAGGGCATTCATGGCGCCCTGGAAGACCATGGACGCCTTCGCCCACCGGAACGCGCGCAGGTCCTCGTCGTCCAACCCGGTCAGGTCGATGTCGGTGCCGTCGGCATCGTGGAAGACCGCCCGCCCACCGGTGATCACGGCCGGCGGCTTGAGCAGCCGCTGGATCCCGTAGGCCAGGGTGGTCTTCCCGCAGCCGGACTCCCCCGCCAGACCGAGGATCTCACCGCGACCCAGGGTGAAGGACACGTGGCGTACGGCATCGACGGGCGGATCGACGTCGTAGCGGATGCTGACGTCGGAAACGGTGAGCACGGGGCCCGTCACACGGGCAGGCGCGTGGGCAACGGACACGGGATGGCCTCCTGATGGACGGGTCAGGACCGGGCGAGGTGGCGGACGGGTCAGGACCGGGCGAGGTGGCGGACGGGTCAGGACCGGGCGAGGTGGGCTCGGCCCTGACCCGTCGTACGGCGGGGAGCGGGACCGATCGCCTCAGACGGCCGGCGCGAGCTCGGTCAGGATGAGGACCGTGGACGGTTCGGTCGGGTCGGGGTTGATGTAGGGGTTGTCCTCGCCGGGCCAACCCGTGTAGTTACGGGTGTTGAACTCCCCGATGAAGGGGCGTGTGCCGATCGGCAGCGCCGGCACCTGTTCGACGAACAGTTGCTGGATCTTGGTCAGCGCCTCGGTCCGCGCGGCGTCGTCGGTCGCCTCTGCGTACGTGCGCAACAGGTCGGTGGCTTCCGGGCTGTCGAACCGCCCGAAGTTGTAGTTGGCCTCGGTGCCGATCGATTCCAACCAGCGTCCGTCCATCGTGTCGCTGTAGAGGTCGTAGGCGGTGTTGCCGGTGTCGGTCCAGTGGATGATGGCCTGGAAGTCGCCCTTGGCCCGGTCGACCCACCAGGTGTCGGCGTCCGGGGTGTCGACGGTGGCCTCGACGCCGAGCTCGCGGACCGAGTCGACGATGAGACTGGACCCGGTGACGTAGTCCGACCAGCCCTGGGGCACCGAGATCGTGAAGGTGACCGGCTCACCGTCGGGATCGATGAGCTTCTCGCCCTGCCAGCTGTAGCCGGCCTGCTCCAGGATGCTTCGGGCCCCGGCCGGATCGACCTGGTAGGACGCGCCAGCATAGGGCTCGGTGATGAACGCGTCACCGCCAGGCGTGGGCAGGCCGGTAACCGACGTCAACGGCGGCACGGCGTCCTCGCGGGCGATGGTGGCGTGCTTGCCGCGGTCGACCACCTTGTCGACCGCCTGGCGGAAAGCGACGTCGTCGAAGGGTTTCCTGGTCGTGTTGACGAACAGGGCATCGACGCCCAGCCCGGCCGGCGCCCAGTACTGGTTGGCCGGATCCTTGTCCAGGTAGTTCGACGACAGGTTGGGGATGAAGGCCTGGGCCCAGTCGGCCTCACCGTTGGCCAGGGCCGTCGTCAACGCCGTGTTGTCGTTGTAGGAGACGTAGAACAACTGCGGCACGGCCACCGTCCCGCCCCAGTAGTCCTCCCGTGCGGTCAGCTCGATGCTCTGGCCGGAGAACTGGGCGAGGCGGTAGGGGCCCGTGCCGACCGGGTCCGGGTTGGTGAACGTGGCGGGCTCCGACACGTCGGACCACGTGTGCTCGGGCACGATCAGGGTGTGCAGGACCTTGTCCTGCTTGACGTAGACCGAATCGGAGAAGCTCACCGTGACGGTGTTGCCCTCGGTGGTCACATCGGTGACGCCGATGGCGGAGGTGTCGAGTTCGGGATGGTCCTTGATGAAGCGGAACGTGAAGGCGATGTCGTCGGCGCCGAACGCCTCGCCGTCACTCCAGGTGACGCCGTCGCGTGCGGTCAGGGTGACCGCGTGGTAGTCGGGCGCCCATTCGGTCTGCGACGCCAGCCAGGGACGGGGTGGGTCGGTCGGGTTGATGAGATTCACGATGGCGAGCGGCTCGAGAATGGCGTAGACGTAGCCGAGAGTCACCCCCGACGCCTCCGCAACCCACGGGTTGGCGTTCTCGGAGGTGATCGGGCCGTCCGGCTTGGCGATCGTCAGGGGTGCCGTGCCCTGTTCGGGGGTCACGGTCGAGGTGTCTGTCGCGCCGGGTGCGTTCGAGCCCGCACAACCGGCCAGTACGAGGGCCGCCGCCATCGCCGCGGCCACGAGAGGGGATCTCAGCTTCATTGCTGTCTCCTTGAGGGTGTCTGCACCCACGACGGTCCCGACACCGGCTCCGGCTTCGTCATCGAGATCACGATCCGTACGGCAGTGTCGCTCGTCGTCGAGTGCACCATCGGTACTCGAAAAGTTACTATCCTGTTAGTAACCTAGCAAGAGGGGGCCGGCGGATCGTGGCGAAATCGTGATCTTGCGGGCGGACATCCGAGGCGGAGGCGCGACCCTGCTAGGGTTCGCGGACAGCGCCGACCGACGCGGAAGGGGCACGACGATGAGCAGCACCAGGCATGAACCCCGGATGCGGTCCGGCACGGCGGCCAAGCGCAAGGAGATCCTCCAGGCCGCTCTCGACATCTTCGGCAGCAAGGGTTACAAGGGCGGGTCGCTGGTCGAGATCGCCGAGCGGGTCGGGATGACCCACGCCGGTATCCTCCACCACTTCGGGTCGAAGGACCAGTTGCTGCTGGAGGTGTTGCAGTTCCGCGACGACACCGACGTCGAGCATCTCGACGGTCAGCACATCCCCGACGGGATGGACCTCTTCCACCACCTCGTCCGCACGGCCTTCCTCAATGCCCGGCGGGCCGGCATCGTCCAGGCGTACGCCGTGCTGTCGGCCGAGTCCGTGACCGACGACAATCCGGGCCGGGCGTTCTTCCAGGACAGATACCGTACGTTGCGCGGGCAGGTCGCCGACGCGTTCGCCACGGTGTGCGCCGAGCGGGGCATCACCACGCCCGACACGGTGGAGCATGCGTCGGCGGCCATCCTGGCGGTGATGGACGGACTGCAGGTGCAGTGGCTGCTCGATCCGGACCAGGTTGCCCTCGGTGAGGCCAGCACGTTCGCCATCGAGGCCATCGTGGCTGCCGTGCTGGACCCCGCGGAGTCGCCTCTCGGCGAGGCCGATGTCAACCGATCACTCGACCCGAACCGTGGGTGAGGTACCGGCCTCGCCCAGGTTGTTCGCCGGGCCGCTGGATTCGCCGGCGTCGGTGCCCGACGGATCCGTGCGCCGGGTGCGCTGACTCGAGCCGGGCGATGACCGGAACCCTCGCCGCTTGTTGGGGGCGGCCGCGGTCACCCGGTCCAGATAGATGGCGACCAGCACCACGGCCAGCCCGCCCTCGAACCCGGCCGCGACATCGAGCTGGGTGACCGCGCTGGTCACCACCGATCCCAGGCCGCCGGCACCGGCCAGCCCGGCGACCACCACCATGGACAGCGCCAGCATGATGACCTGGTTCACGCCGGCCATGATGGTGGCGGAGGCCAGCGGAAGCTCGACCTCCCGCAGCCGCTGCCACGACGACGCACCGTACGCATCGGCGGCCTCGCGGACACCGGAATCGACCTGCCGGATCCCCAGTTCGGTGAAGCGGACGGCCGGGGCCACCGCGAAGACCAGGGTGGCGACCACCCCGGGGACGACGCCGATACCGAAGAAGAAGACGGTCGGGATGAGGTAGACGAAGGCCGGCGTGGTCTGCAGGAAGTCGAGGATCGGTCTCAGCACCGCGCTGAACACCGCGCTCCGAGCGGCCAGGATACCGAGCGGGACGCCGATCACTGTGGCCGCGGCGGTGGCGACGAGCACCAGCGCCAACGACTCCATCGTCTCCTGCCACAGTTCCATTGCCGCGACCAGCCCGAATGCCAGCACGGCGTAGACCGCCAGGCCCCAGCGCCGGCGCACGACGGCGATCAATGCCAGGACGACGATGAGCACCGGAATCGGTGGCGCCTCGAGGACGCCGGTCACGCCGAGGACGAGCCACGAGAGCGCCGCGCCGATCCCGTCGAACAGCGGCGCGGCGTTGGTCCGCAGCCAGTCGACGGCGCCCTCCGCCCAGGAGCCCAGATCGATGGAGGGGATCATGCGGCGCGGCCCTCGTCACCGGCCGGTGCCACCCCGCCCAACGCGGTCACCAGGTCCGCGAAGGACACCATCCCGACCGGGCGCCCACCCTCATCGACGACGGCCAACGGGGCCGCGCTCGCCTGTCGGAAATGACCGACGGCCTCCGCCAGGGTGGCTTCCTGGGGAACGGCTCCGGCCAACCCCGACGTCGTACCGGCGGTCATGATTTCGCCGACCCGCAGCGCCACCGTACGGTTCACATCCGCCGTGAAGCGTACGACGAAGTCGTCGGCCGGGCGCAGGAGGAAGTCGAGGGCCGTGCCCGACTGGGCGACCCGGCCGTCGTGCAGGAGGGTGATGGTGTCGCCGATCCGCATGGCTTCGTTCAGATCGTGGGAGACGAACACCACCGTGGCACCGAGGCCGTCGGCGAGCCGGACGACCAGATCCTGCATGTCCCGGCGGATCAGCGGGTCGAGGGCCGAGAACGGCTCGTCCATCAGGAGGATGTCCGCCCCCGCGGCCAGGGCGCGGGCCAGTCCGACCCGCTGTTGCATGCCGCCGGACAGCTCCGCCACCGAGGCGTCTCCACGCCCCTCCAGCCCGACGGCCGCCAGCGCCTCGTCCGCCCGCTCGCGCTGCTCCTTGCGGGGCACCCCACGGATCCGCAGACCGAAGGCGGCGTTGTCCCGAACGGAGCGGTGCGGCAGCAGCCCGAAACCCTGGAACACCATCGCGATGTGACGATTGCGCAGGTCCCGCAACTCGCCGGACGACAGCCGGGCGATGTCGCGGCCGAGCACCGACACCTGCCCCGATGTCGGCTCGATCAGCCGATTGAGCATCCGCAGGATGGTCGACTTCCCGGACCCGGACAACCCCATCAGGACGTGCCGCTCGCCGCGATGCACCGTCAGGTCGACGTCGCGTACCGCCACGGTCCGCCGCGCGCCGGCCCCGTAGACCTTGCCCAATCGGCGAGCCTCGATCACGACATCCTCGCCGGTCTCGCCCCCGGTCATCCGATCCATCCGTCGATGTCGCCGGCGTGCGCGTCCACCCACTCGCGCGCCACGTCGGCGACCGGGCGCTTGTCGACATCGACCTTCTGCAGCATGCCCTCGATGTCGTCGAGCGGGATGGCCACCTTGCCCAGGAGCGCGGCGAACTTCGGCGCGCGTTCCTCCAGATCCTTCCGGGCCGCGATGTGGGCGCTCAGGGTCGGGATCGCGCA
Organism: uncultured Propionibacteriaceae bacterium; assembly: GCA_964528755.1. GTDB lineage: Bacteria > Actinomycetota > Actinomycetes > Propionibacteriales > Propionibacteriaceae > Raineyella. Next base: position 10,541 of record CAZGWN010000033.1, on the reverse strand, counting down.
ATCGCCCGGACCGCCGTCGTCGAAGCACCCGTCGGTGTAGGCCTTGGGCTCCTCAAGCTGGACCAGGTCGTACTTCTGGAACAGCCAGTGCGGGTGGTAGAAGTACAGCAGGATCGGCTCCTGACGCGAATAGCTCCGCTCCAGTTGCGCGATCAGTGCCGCCTCGCTGGACGTGTTGTGCTTCAGCGACGGGGCGTACGCCGCCAGGCGCTTGGTGTTCTGCTGGGTCGTCACCCAGCCGGGATCCGCGTCGTCCAGCGCGCCGCCGACCTTGTCGGCGTACTCCTCGAGCTGGTCCACGCTGGTCAGCCCGGCGGCCGGCGCATCGGCACCCTCGACCAGGTAGCGCGGCACGAACCAGCCCTGGGTGGCGCCGTCGTACGTCTGGCTGGCCAGGTACGTCTCGTCGGCCGACTCGTCGACGTAGGACTGCTGGTTGGGCAGGTTGACCTCCGGCAGGATGTCGATGTCGCCCCGCTGCAGACCCACCCACGCGGTCGCCGGATCGAGCTGGGTGTCGTCGATCGCGGACACCCCCAGATCGGGATGGTCGGCGGCGATCGCCCTGAGGATCTCGATCTCCAGCTCGGCCGCACTCCAGGAGAACCGTCCCGCCTTGATCGTCACGCCACCCTCGGCGGAGGACGACGATCCTGGCGCGGCGGCGGTGCCGGTGCCGCACCCGGCGAGGGTCATCGTCAGTGCCAGGACGATGCCAGTGGTGGTGAGCGCTCGTCTTGTTCGGCGCATGAGGGGGTCTCCTTGCCCAGGGATAAGCTTCGTGAATACTCTACAGAAGACCTACCACATCGACGGCAATGGCGGCGATAGCCGCCGACGGAAGGGAAGCGCGCTGGTGAGCGATCAGCCGGATGTCGAACGGCCCGACACCGATCAACCCAACATCGTCGTGATCCAGGCGGACCAACTGGCCCCGCGAGCCCTGGGGGCGTACGGGAACCCGACGGTCCGATCGCCGTACGTGGACCGACTCGCGGACGAGGGAGTGGTGTTCGACCGCGCGTACTGCAATTCCCCGCTGTGCGCGCCCTCACGGGCCTCGATGATGACCGGGTTGCTGCCGTCGCAGATCGGGGCGTACGACAACGCGGCCGAGTTCGCGTCCTCGACGCCGACGGTCGCTCACCACCTGCGCACCCTCGGCTATCACACGGCACTGGTGGGTCGGATGCACTTCATCGGCCCCGACCAGTTGCACGGATTCGAGGAGCGGCAGACGTCGGACGTCTACCCCGCCGACATGAGCATGGTGCCCGACTGGCGGCTCGGCAGCGACCAGCGCCTGCCCTGGTACCACGACAGCGGCAGCGTGTTCACCGCCGGTGTCTCGGCGGCGACCGTCCAGCGTGATTTCGATGACGAGGTGACGTTCGCGGCACGCCGGTATCTCACGCAGCGCGCCCGCGATCGTGGCCGGCAGCCGTTCTTCCTGGTCGCCTCGTACATCCACCCGCACGATCCGTACGAGCCGTCGGCCGAGCACTGGGCGCGCTATGACGACGTCGAGATCGATCCCCCGGCGACCCCGACCGTGGCTCTCGACGAACTGGATCCGCACAGCCGGCGGCTGCAGGCGATGAGCGAGTTCGACAGCCACCCACCGACGGCCGCCCAGACACTGCGCGCGCGGCGGGCGTACTACGCCTGTGTCAGCTACGTGGACGACCAGATCGGCAGCCTGTTGGACCGGATGCGCGAGCTGGCTCTCCTCGAGGACGCCGTCATCATCGTCATCTCCGACCACGGCGATCTGCTCGGCGAACGGGGCATGTGGTACAAGATGTCGCCGCTGGAGCAGTCCGCCCGGGTGCCCCTCATCGTCCGATCTCCGGAACGGTTCCGGCCCGGCCGCGTGGACACGCCCGTCTCCCTGGTCGACCTGCTGCCCACCCTCGTGACACTCGCCGGCGGCGACCCCCCGATCGACGCGGCCGGGAGCGACCTCGGTCCCCTGCTGCGTGGGGAGCCCGCGGAGGGCCGGGGCGACGTGATCGTCGAGTACCTCGCCGAGGGGACCACCGCCCCCCAGCTCACCGTCGTGCGCGGAGACCTGAAGTACACGTGGTGTCCCGGGGACCCCGATCAACTCTTCGACCTCTCCATCGACCCGCTGGAACGGACCAACCTGGCCGAGTCACCGGAGTGGCAGGACACCCGGGCCGAACTGCGCAAGGCCCTGCTGGCCGGTCGCGACCTGCGCGCCCTCGACCGGGACGTGAGAACCAGCCAGGAACGCCGACGCCTCGTGGCCCGGGCCCTGGCCACGGGCCGGGTCACCGAGTGGGACCACCGTCCGCGCGACCTGTCCTCGGAGCTGTATGTGCGGGGGGACTTCTGGTCGGCGATCGACCGGGGTCGGCTCCAGGTTCCTGCCGGATCGGGGTCACCGTCCGGGCCGGGGCCGGGGCCGGGGCCCAGCGTGGGGCGCACACCGGTCGAACCCTCGGCGTAGACACCGGGGACCTACCGGGCTCAGGTGGTTGGCCACTGGTTGACCGGCACCCTCCGCAACCCAGACGCGGCACCCTCCGCAACCCAGACGCGGCACGAAGTGTAAAACAACCCGGGTGGGCGTGCGGCGGGGGGTAAGTCTGGGGGCGGGGGGGGCGGGGG
>CAZGWN010000033.1:0-7897 GCA_964528755.1 uncultured Propionibacteriaceae bacterium | reverse complement strand
TCGACTGGGGGGTTTTTTTTGTGGGTGCCGCGTCTGGGGCTGAGGGGCGGCCCGGGGCTGAGGGACGGCCCGGGCCCGAGGGGCGGATCTCGGGCCCGAGGGGCGGATCTCGGGCGTCCGAGCCCCGACCTCCTCCAATCGATGACCCACAGCTTTCCCCTATGGGCCCCCGCGCTGTGACCGCGATCAACGCATTCTCGCGAGACGCCATAGGGCAAAGCTATGGCTATTCTTCGCGACACCGACCGGGGCAGCAATACGTCGCCCACACCGACGCCCCGCCACACCGACGCCCCGCCACACCGACGCCCCGGCCCCACCAACACGTCGCCCCCACTGACGATCACGCCACACCGACGATCACGCCATACCGACACACTCTCCCCGACACCCCGTAGTACGGTACGCGTAGCACACCCGTCCCCGGAGAGGCCCGATGTACCCCACTCGACGCGGCCAGGCCGCTCTCGCCACCTTGTTCGGCATCGCGGCGGTCGTCACGTACGCGGCGGTGGCGATGGGCTCGCTCGTCTGCGCCACCGACTCCAGCGCCGCCTGCCCCAACTGGCCGGGCTGCTATGTCGGCCAGGTCCTCCCCGCGGGCCGACTCAACCCCCTGATCGAGTTCGTCCACCGGGTGGTGGCGGTGAGCACCGGCCCGGTGCTGCTGGCCGCCGCCCTGGCTGCTCTCCCCCGCCGGCGGGAGCCTGCGGTGCGATGGCTGCCGTGGGTCGCCCTCGCGGGAGCCGTGGTCGCGGGGGTCTTCGGCATGCTCACCATTCGGGTCGGGCTGACCACGACCCAGGCGGCCGCCGACCTGGGCTTTTCCCTGATCGCCATGATCGCGATGATCACCGCGGCCCAGGCCGTACGCCGTACGCCCCGCCGATGGGAGCTCGGTCGGGCAGGCGCGTACGCCTGGGGAGCGGTGGCGGTGTTCTTCGCGGTGCACGTGTCGGGGGTGTTCGCCGCCGGACCCGGTTCACTGACCCGTTGCGTCGGCTGCCCGGCGTGGACCATCGTCGCCATCGACGGCCCGGTGCCCCTCCAGATCGCCCGGATCGTCGCGGCGCTGGGGGCGCTCGTCCTGACCGGCGCCGCTCTCCTGACCGCGCGCCACGACGGCACGTCGCCCGTGCTGCTCGCCGTCACCGGGGGTCTGGTCGTCCTGGAACTCGCCGCCGGACTGCTCATGGTGACCCTGGGAACCTCGTCCGTGCTCGGCTCGGTCCACTCTGTGACAATGGTCACTCTGCTGGCCGCAATCACGCTGGTGGCGGCACGTTCGACCATCCGAACGAGCGATGATGCGTCCGATGCACAGCCGACGCCCAGCTCTGTCACGACCGGTTGAGATGCCTGCCGGGTAGCGTAGGTCCATGAGCAACGACGCCTCCACCGATTTCACGCTTCGTCTGCGCGACGAGTGCCTCGACACCTGGGAGCAGGCCACCGGGCATCGTTTCGTCGATGAGCTGTTCGCCGGAACGCTGGATGACGCCGTCCTCCTCCGCTTCCTCATCCAGGACTACCAGTTCTTCGACCCCTTCCTCGCGCTGCTCGGCCAAGCCGTCGCCGCGGCGCCGACCACCCCGGCCCGACTCCGCCTGTCGCGGCAGTTGGGAATGTTGGCGACCGACGAGAACAGCTGGTTCGAGTCGACCTTCAACGCGTTCGACGTCGATCTGGAGGAGCGGCTGCATCCGCCGTTGACCCGCGCGACCGTCGATCTGCTGCAACTGATGTACGAGGCGATCGAGAGCCGCTCGTGGCCGCGGGTGCTGGCGGTGCTCCTCCCGCTGGAGTGGGTCTATCTCGACTGGGCCGACGACCCGCGCCGGCCGCTGCTCACGCGTCGACCCGAACACCTCACCTGGATCGATCTGCACCGCGGCGAGGCGTTCCAGGCCTGGGTCACGTACCTGCGCCAGCAGCTCGACGCCGCCGAACCCGGCGACCCGGCCGAGCACGCCGCCTGCCAGGACCTGTTCACCCGTACGGTGGCGGCCGAGGTCGAGTTCTTCGACGCCGCCTACGCCGTCGGCGGCATCCCGGACGAACTGCACCCCGTCAGCGACTCGTCCACCGACGACCTGTCCGAGGAGTTCAACCGGGCGATGCACGCGTAGTGGGCCGGCGGCGGCCGGTGGAGGCGGGACGAGCGAGCCGCCGGGCGGGCATCCCGGACCTCAGACCCCCGACAGCATCGCGGCCACGGCTCGCAACTCGGAGCGCAGGTCCTCGGGCTCGATGACCGTGAACGGATCGGGCAGCAACACCAACTGACGGACCACCGAGGCGAGATCGGACCCGGAGATCACCAGCCGGCAGCCGCCCTGCTCCAGCGGCTCGAGCACCCCGACGCCCGGCGGGAGGTGTGCCTGGACCTGCCGGGGCGGTGCCTGGACCTCGACCACGGCGACGACGGGAGCCGGAGAGGGCTCGGGCGCAACCTGCCGGGTCAGGCTCGGGTGCGGCGCCCGCTCCCGGAACCGGATCTCGGTCACCCGGATCTCCTGCATCACGCTGACCGGACTGGCCACCACCCGGTTGAGGTCGCGGTCATAGCCGACCAGCAGCCACTGGCCGCCACCGGACCGCACGGAGATCGGCTCCACCTGACGCAACGGCCCGATCCGTCCCCGCTCCACCATGCGGAACTGCAGCACCCGAGTGCCACGGATCGCCCGCGCCACCGCCATCAGCGCCGCCCGCAGCTGCTCGCTCTCGGCGGTCCCGCCGACGTCGTGGGCGTCGACGGCCTGCCGGACCCGGTCGGGCAGCACCTGCTCGATCTTCGCCAGCGCCCGCACCGTCCCCTCCTCGATCAGCGCCACCGGTGCGTGCAACGCCCGGCGCAGCGCGACCGTGACGGCGGTCGCCTCCTGGTCGTCCAGCACCAACGGCGGCAGCGCCGTCCCGGACCCCCGCAGGCGGTACCCGACGCCCGGCTCGATCGCCACGGCCCACCCCAACTCGCGCAGCCGCGCAATGCGCCGCCGCACCGTCGTCTCACTTACCTCCATGGCCGACGCCAGCTCTGCCGTGCTCAATGACTCGCACGACTCGAGCAGGCCCAGCAGCTCGATCAGATCGTCGGTACCTTCCCCCATGACTCCATCATGACGGGTCCGACTGACAGCTCCATTTCATGGGGGTGACAGGCCGATGCGCCGCGCGGAAGGAACGGTGCTGCATCGACATCACCCCGGGCGTACGGATCGGGTCACCGGCGGCGGGCCCGCACCGCCCGCGGCGCCAGGTAGAAGCCGCTCGCGACCAGCGCCTCCCGCACCGCGGCAGCGATCCGTTCGTGCCCGATGACGGGGAAGCCGTTGACCCGCTCGACCGACAGGGCCCCCAGGCGGCCGGCCCCGACGGCGTCGATCAGACACTCCGCAGCCTCGTGCAGGTCGTCCGCGGCCTCGGTGAAGGCCAGCGCCGTGTGGCCACCCCGCTCCAGCCACAGGATCGGCGCGCCGTCGGCCAGGACCACGACCGCCCCCGCACGGCGACTCGGCCGGGCTCCGCCGTCCTGCCCGCCGGCCTCCCCCGGCCACTCCAGCGCGGCACCGTACGGGTTCGCAGGATCGGCCGCGGCCAGCAGCACCGCCCCGGGTGCCTGCGCCGAGCGCAGCCGGTCGACGGTGGCCGGCTCGGCGAACTGCGCCGCTCCCAGCCCGTCCACGAAGTACCCCCGCCGGCACAGGCCGCGCTCCTCGAGCTCGGACAACACCCGGTACTGGGCGGCGAACCCGCCCGGCAGCCCCTCGGCCTCGACGGCGCCCCGGGTCACCACGCCGTACCGATCCATCAGCACCTGTGCCCGCTCGGCGGACCGTACGGTCGGCTCGATCTCGCCGGGCCGCAGCGCCGACCATCGTCCGGGCAGGGTCGGGGCCGGTGGCGGGAGGCGCAGCCCCGCCCGCATCCCGAGCCGGCGGTGCCGGGTCCGGGGCCGCGCGGCCGGCGGTGAGCGCAACGTCGCGGTCCCATCGGCCAGCAAGGCCCTGACCGAGGCATAGGTGTCGGAGGTGACCAGGCCGGCGCGGGCGAGGGTCCCGAGCGCCTCGGTCACCGCTCCGACCTCCACCGACGCGGCGATCTCGTCGGCCCGGAAGGCGCCACCGTGCCGAGTGAGGAAGGCCAGGACCTGCCCCGCCGCCGGATCCTCCAGGGCGGCCGCCCGTTCGGCGAGTTCGTCCGACGTCGGCAGGGTGAGGGCCGCGGCGTCACCGGGGTGCAGACTGACCCAGCCGTCGGCACCGGTGCCTCCCTCGCCGGTCCAGACGATCTCGCCGGAGGCGATCAGGCCGTCGAGCAGGTCGGGCCCGGCATTGTCCAGGCGGGCCGGGAGGACCAGTGTCTCGACGGCCGAGGCGGGCAGTCGTACGCCGGCGAGCTGATCGACCACCGCCACCAGGCCGTCGGCGCCCTCCAGCCGGCGGCCCGGCCCGACATGCTGCCAACCGGTGAGGAAGGCGCCGTAGAGCGCGGGGGCGACGGGGCGGACGGCCGCACGCAGGGCGGCCAGGCTGCGCCGCCGCACCCGGCCCAGCACCTCCGGGTCGACGTACTGCGGCGTTGCCAGATCCGGGTGGAAATGTCCGCGCACCACCCGGTCGGCCTCTGCCAGCCGGTCCAGCACCCGTGCGGTCACCGCCCGCCCGAGACCGTACGCCGCCCCCACCTGCCCGGCGGTGAACGGGCCGTGGCTGCGCGCCCAGCGGGCCACCAGGTCGCCCAGCGGATCATCGGCCGGTGCCGTGAAGACCTCCGGAACGCCGTCGGGAAGGCGGATACCCATCCCGTCGCGGAGCCGTCCCGCGTCCTCCACCGCGGCGAGTCGCGGCTCACCCGCGATGCGGATCTCGATCGCCCGGCCGGCCACGACGAGCGCCCGCGCGGCCCCGGGCGCCTCATCGGCGGGGTCGAGCCGGGCGGCCAGCTCGTCGGTGCTCAGCGGGCCGAGCAGCCGGAGCAGGTCGGCGGCCCCCTCGACGCCGTGCAGCCGGCGGTCCTGGGCCGTGTGCTGCAACTCGGCCTCCACCCGGGCCATCACGTCGATGTCGAGCAGGTCCGCAAGATCGCCTCGGCCGAGCAGATCGTCGAGCAGACCCGGGTCCAGTCCCAGCGTGGCGGCGCGGCGCTCGGCCTGCGGGATGTCCGCGTCATAGATGAAGGTCATCATGAACCCGAGCAGCAGGGAGGAGGCGAACGGCGACGAGGTCGGCGTCGCACAGCCGATCAGCTCGACCTCGCCGCGGCCGATCCTCTCCTGGAGCGCCATCAGGGCCGGCAGGTCGTCCGCGTCCTGCAGCACCTCCCGCAGCGCCTCCACGATGATCGGGAAGTCCGGATGTGCGGCGGCGACGTGCAGCAGTTGGGCCGACCGGTGCCGCTGCTGCCACAGCGGGGAGCGACGCCCCGGCTCGCGGCGCGGCAGCAGCAGGGCGCGGGCGGCGCATTCGCGGAACCGGGCCGCGAACAGCGACGTCTGCCGGGCCTCGGTGGTGACGATGCGTTCCAGCTCGTGCGGGTCGAAGGCGAACATCGCCGGGTCCGGCGCCAACCCGTCGGAGGCTGCCAGCCGGACGACGATCCCGTCGTCGGAACCCATCACCTGCGGGTCGATCCCGCGCATCCGGCGGATCCGGTGCGCCACTGCCAGCGCCCACGGCCCGTTGACGGGCTTGCCGTACGGGCTGTGCAGGACCACCCGCCAGTCGCCCAGCTCGTCGCGGAACCACTCGACGACGAGCCGGCGGTCGTCGGGCACCATGCCGGTGGCGCGCCGCTGATCGGCGAGATAGCCCACCAGGCCGTCGACCGCCCACGGGTCCAGCCCCCGCTGGGCCAGGTCCTCCCGTACGGCGGCCTCCCCGCCCGCCGTACGCTCCTCCTCCAGGCCGCGCACGAAGGCACCCATCGCCTCACCGAGCGGCGCGGGACGTCCGTCGGCCTCGCCGTGCCAGAACGGCAACCGGCCCGCGCGGCCCGGAGCGGGGCTGACCTGCACCTGCTGCGGGGTGATCTGCTCGATCCGCCAACTGCTCGCGCCCAGCGCGATGATGTCGCCGACCCGCGACTCGTAGACCATCTCCTCGTCGAGTTCCCCGACCCGCCGCGGTCCCCGCTCGGCGGCGGCGCCGACGAGCACGACCGGGTACAGCCCGCGGTCGGGGATCGTCCCGCCGGAGGTGACCGCCAGCCGCTGCGCACCGGGCCGGGCGGCGAGGGTGCCGGCGCGCCGGTCCCACACCAGCCGCGGGCGCAGCTCGGCGAACTCGTCGGACGGGTACCGCCCCGCGAGCAGATCCAGGGTCGCCTCGTACGCCGACCGCGGCAATGAGGAGAACGGGGCCGACCGGCGCAGCGTGATCCACCAGCGCTCCACCTCCAGCGGGCCGCGGGAGGCTGCGGCGACGGTCTGCTGGGCGAGGATGTCGAGCGGGTTGGCGATCACGTGCAGCGGCTCCAGGAGTCCCCGACGCATCCGGTCGACGACCACCGTCGCGTGCACGAGATCGGCCTGGTGGGTGGGCAGGATGATGCCCTCCGACACGTCACCGACGCGATGTCCCGCCCGGCCGACGCGCTGCAGTCCCGACGCGACCGAGATCGGCGCGCCGATCTGGACGACCAGGTCGATGGCGCCCATGTCGATGCCCAGTTCCAGCGAACTCGTCGCCACCACGCACCGCAACCGCCCCTCCTTGAGGTCGGCCTCGACCCGGGCGCGCTGCTCCTTGGAGACCGACCCGTGGTGCGAGCGGGCCAGCACCGGCGGATCCGCGTCGTCGGCGAGTTCCCCGGCGGCCCGCAGCCGCTCCGCCAGGAGTTCGTTGACGGCGACGGTGACCTTCTCCGCGACCCATCGGGAGTTGACGAACACCAGCGTCGTGTCGTGTGCCAGCACGAGGTCGAGCACCCGTTCCTCGATGTGGGGCCACAGCGATCGCGCCCGTGCCGGGTCGGTCTCCTCGGTGGCCCCCCGGGACAGGTCGGCCAGGTCCGGCACCGGGATCGTGACCGTCAGGTCCCAGCGCTTGTCGGAACCGGGGTCGACGATCCGTACGGGTGCCGCCCCGCCGAGGAAACGAGCGACCTCCTCGGCCGGTTCGACCGTGGCGGACAGACCGATCCGCTGCGCGGGGGCCGCAAGCAGGTCGTCGAGACGCTCCAGGGAGACGGCCAGGTGGGCTCCGCGCTTGGTGCCGGCGACGGCGTGCACCTCGTCGACGATGACCGTGTCGATCCCGCGCAGCGCCTCGGCGGCCGAGGAGGTCAGCAGCAGATAGAGCGACTCCGGAGTGGTGATCAGGATGTCGGGCGGGTCGGTCGCCAGTCGGCGCCGGTCACCCGCAGGGGTGTCCCCGGACCGTACGCCGACCCGCAGGTCGGTCGTCTCCTCGCCCAGATCGGCCGCCGCGGCGGTGATCCCGGACAGGGGCACCCGCAGGTTGCGCTCGACATCGACGCCGAGTGCCTTGAGCGGGGAGATGTAGAGCACGCGGGTGCGGTGCCCGCGGTCGGCCGGGCGGGGGGTATGGAGCAGCCGGTCCAGCGCCCACAGGAAGGCGGCCAGGGTCTTGCCCGAACCCGTCGGAGCGATGACGAGCGTGTGCTGCCCGGAGGCGATCGACTCCCAGGCCAGTTGCTGGGCGCGGGTCGGGGTGCCGAGGGCGCCGGTGAACCACGCCCGCGTGTCGGCGGAGAAGCGATCCAGTGGCCCGGTCATGTGGCCAGTGTGGCAGGGGTCCCTGACAGTGGGCCCACCTCACGGGTCGCCCCGGTCGCCGAGCGGTCCTCAACACCGGACCGGTGGAAATTCGGTGGTAGCGCTGCTTGTCAATCTGGTGTGAACCGGTGGGTGGTGGGTTGGTCAGTTGGTGAG
>CAZGWN010000032.1:0-36759 GCA_964528755.1 uncultured Propionibacteriaceae bacterium | reverse complement strand
GGTGATGAACAACCATACGCTCGGCATGGTCCGCCAGTGGCAGACCCTCTTCTACGACAAGCGCTACTCCAACACCGACCTGCACTCCTATCGGATCCCCGACTTCCCCAAGCTGGCCGAGGCGATGGGCTGCGTCGGCCTGCGGGCGGAGACGCCCGAGGACGTCGACCGGGTGATCGAGAAGGCGATGGCGATCAACGACCGGCCGGTGGTGGTCGAGTTCGTGGTGCACAAGGACGCGATGGTGTGGCCGATGGTGGCGGCCGGCACCTCCAACGACGAGATCCGGATCGCGCGCGACATGGCGCCGGCCTGGGAGGCGGAGGAACTGTGAGCACCCGTACCCTCAGTGTCCTGGTCGAGGACCGACCCGGCGTGTTGACCCGGGTGGCCGCGCTGTTCTCCCGGCGCGGGTTCAACATCGAGTCCCTCGCCGTCGGCCCGACCGAGATCGGCGGAATCTCCCGGATGACCATCGTCGTCGACGTGGACGACCTGGTCCTGGAACAGATCACCAAGCAGCTCAACAAGCTGATCGAGGTGCTCAAGATCGTCGAACTGGAACCCGACGCGATCCGCCGGGAACTCCAGGTGATCAAGGTGCGATGCGAGGCCGCCACCCGCGCGGAGATCCTCGACATCGTCCAGTTGTTCAAGGCCAAGACCGTCGACGTCACCCCTGACACCATCACCATGGTCGTCACGGGCAACCCCGACAAGCTGGAGTCGTTGCTGGCCGTGCTCGCCCCGTACGGCATCCGCGAGCTCGCCCAGTCCGGTCTGGTCGCCCTGGGGCGCGGGGCACGTTCGGTCAGCGAGAAGTCGCGACGCGAACGCACCCAGCAGCTCCAGCGTTGAAAACCATCCCAACCAACCCCTTCAAGGAGTCTCACGTGGCAGCGGAAATCTTCTACGACAAGGACGCCGACCTCTCGATCATCCAGGGTCGCAAGGTCGCCATCATCGGCTACGGCTCACAGGGCCACGCCCACGCGCTCAACCTGCGCGACTCCGGCGTGGACGTCCGGGTCGGGCTGCCCGAGACGAGCAAGTCGCGGGCCCGCGCCGAGGAGCAGGGACTGCGCGTCCTGACCCCCGCCGACGCTGCCGCCGAGGCCGACCTGATCATGGTCCTCACCCCCGACCAGATCCAGGCCCAGCTGTACCGGGAGTCCATCGCACCGAACCTCAAGGCCGGGGACGCGCTCTTCTTCGCCCACGGCTTCAACATCCGCTTCGGCTACATCAAGGCGCCCGAGGACGTCACCGTCGCCATGGTGGCGCCGAAGGGCCCGGGCCACCTGGTCCGGCGCGAGTACGAGAACGGGCGCGGCGTGCCGGACCTGGTCGCGGTCGAGCAGGACCCGACCGGCCAGGGACTGGCGCTCGGGCTGTCGTACGCCTCGGCCCTGGGCGGGGCCCGGGCCGGCGTGATCAGGACGACCTTCACCGAGGAGACCGAGACCGACCTGTTCGGCGAACAGGCCGTGCTGTGCGGCGGCCTGTCGCACCTCATGGTGGCCGGTTGGGAGACCCTGGTCGAGGCCGGCTACCAGCCGGAGATCGCCTACTTCGAGTGCCTGCACGAGATGAAGCTGCTGGTGGACCTGTTGTACGAGGGCGGCATCGCCAAGATGCGCTGGTCCATCTCCGACACCGCCGAGTACGGCGACTACGTGTCCGGGCCGCGGATCATCGGCGACGCCACCCGCGAGGCGATGAAGGCGGTGCTGGCCGACATCCAGTCCGGTGCCTTCGCCAAGGACTTCATGGACGACCAGGCCAACGGCCGCCAGAAGTTCCTCGCCTACCGCGAGGCAGCGGAGAAGCACCCGGTCGAGGCCGTCGGCAAGGAACTGCGCGGCCTGATGGCGTGGGTCGGCCAGGACGACGACACTGCCGACTATGTGGAGGGCCAGGTCGGTCGCTGAGACCGACCCCGGACGCCGCCCCCGACGCCTCGCTGCTAGCGCCTCGCCGCCAACAGCAGCGAGGCGTCGGGGGCGGCGCGTACCTCGGTGCAGATCAGACGTTCCTCGCGCAGCCAGGCGTGCAGCACGATGCTGTCGACCGGTTCGGGACCGGCGAAGGGCCAGCTGCTGTGCAGGTCGTCCAGCACGAGCAGGCCGCCCGGAGCGAGCAGATCGACCAACCGCCCCCGCGCGCCGCGGGCGGTGGTCAGGTCGAGGCTGATCAGCGAGAACCCGTCGACCCCGTACGCCCGCCAGTCGATCGTCGACCAGTCGCCGTCGATCACCTCCACGCCCTGCCCGGCGAAGAGGGTGCCGGCCGAGGCGGCCAGCGTGGTGTCCCGTTCGACGGTGACCACCCGGGTTCCGGCCGGGGCGCCGCTGCGCAGCCAGGCCGCGCCGACCCCGCAGCCGGTGCCGAGATCGGCGATCACCCCGCTCCGGGTCGCCGCCAGGGTGGCCAGCAGCCGCCCGGTCTCGGATCGGGTCGAGTCGAGGTAGCCGATCCGCAGCGACTCGCGCAACGCCGCCCGCACCAGGGCGGGGGTGTCCTCCGGGGCCGTGGGGGATCGCCTGGACGTCACGGCCTGCCTCGCGGCCTCAGGCCAGCCGGGCGGCGATCGCGTCGCCGATCTGGGCCGTGGTCCGCGGCTGTGGCCCGCGGGCGGCGATGTCGGCGTTGACGGCGTCCTTGACCGCGGCGGCCTCGCCCGAGCGGCCGAGGTGCTCCAGCATCATCGCGACCGACAGGATGGTTGCCGTCGGGTCGGCCTTCTGCTGGCCGGCGATGTCGGGTGCCGATCCGTGCACCGGCTCGAACATCGACGGGAACGCGCCGGTCGGATTGAGGTTGCCCGAGGCGGCCAGCCCGATCCCGCCGGTGACCGCACCGGCCAGGTCGGTCAGGATGTCGCCGAAGAGGTTGTCGGTGACGATGACGTCGAAGCGGCCCGGATCGGTCACCAGGAAGATCGTCGCGGCGTCCACGTGCAGGTAGTCCGTCTCCACCTGCGGGTACTCCCCGGCCACCTCGTTGACGATCCGCCGCCACAGCCCGCCCGCGTTGACCAGCACGTTGTGCTTGTGCACGAGGGTGACCTTGTTGCGCCGCCGGGTCGCCTGCTCGTACGCGAACCGGACCACCCGCTCGACCCCGAAGGCGGTGTTCACCGACACCTCGGTCGCCACCTCGTGGATGGTGCCGGTTCGCAGGGTGCCGCCGTTGCCGGCGTACAGCCCCTCGGTGCCCTCCCGGACGACGACGAAGTCGATGTCGGAGTCCTCGGTGACGTGCGGCGCGAGCGGGGTCGGCACGCCGGGGTAGAGCCGGGACGGCCGCAGGTTGATGTAGTGGTCGAACGCGAACCGCAGCTTGAGCAGCAGCCCCCGCTCGAGGATCCCCGACGGGATCCGGGTGTCACCGGGGGCCGCCCCGACGGCGCCGAGGAGGATGGCGTCGTGTTGGGCGAGCGAGTCCAGCACGGCGTCGGTCAGCACCTCGCCGGTCCGCAGCCAGCGGTCCGCACCGAGGTCGTACGGCACCTTCTCGAACGTGTCGGGGCCGGCGACGGCGTCGAGGACCTTCAGGCCCTCGGCCACGACCTCGGGGCCGATACCGTCGCCGGCGATCACGGCGATGGACGGGTGAGCTGCGTCAGGGTGAGTGGACACGGCGTCAGGCTATCCGGGTCGGGCCGCCCGGCCGGCCGGTGTCTCACCGGGGTCGTCTCACCGGTCCGCCCGGCCGGATTCGCGCGGATGTACGGGACTACCGTGGGGCCCATGAGTTTGACCTTCGACGTGCACCCCAATCCGGACCCGGCGAGCGCTGAGCAGCGCGCGGCCATTCTGGCCGACCCGGGCTTCGGCAAGCACTTCAGCGACCACATGGCGACGGCCACGTGGACGGTGGACGGCGGATGGGCGGACGCGAAGGTCGTACCGTACGCGCCGGTCGGCGGGAATCCCGCCTCGGCAGTGTTCCACTACGCCCAGGAGGTGTTCGAGGGCCTCAAGGCCTACCGGCACGAGGACGGCTCGGTCTGGCTGTTCCGCCCCGACCAGAACGCCCGCCGGATGATCAACTCCGCCGAGCGCCTCGCCCTGCCCCCGCTGCCCGAGGAGGACTTCCTGGCCGGCATCGAGACGCTGGTGCGGGTCGACCGGGAGTGGGTGCCTGCCGCGGTCGGGGAGGAGTCCCTCTATCTGCGGCCCTTCCTGGTCGCCTTCGAGGACTTCCTGGGGGTTCGCCCGGCGCGCACCGTCAAGTACTTCTGCATCGCCAGCCCGGCCGGCCCGTACTTCGCCTCGGGCGTCAAGCCGGTGGACATCTTCATCTCCCGGGCCTACACCCGGGCCGCGCCCGGCGGCACCGGCGCCGCGAAGTGTGGCGGCAACTATGCCGCGAGCCTCGTCGCGCAGCGTGAGGCCGATGCGTACGGGTGCAGCCAGGTGCTCTTCCTCGATGCCGCGGAGAGCCGCTACGTCGAGGAGTTCGGCGGCATGAACTGCTTCGTCATCACCTCCGACGGGGTGCTGCACACCCCGCAGCTGACCGGATCGATCCTGCCCGGCGTGACCCGCTCGTCCATCCTCCAGCTGGCCGCCGACCACGGACTCAGCGCCGTGGAGGAGCGGATCGACGTCGGGTGGATGCTCGACGCGATCACCTCCGGCGAGATCACCGAGGTGTTCGCCTGCGGCACGGCCGCCGTGGTCAACCCGGTGCGCTCCTTCCGGGACGGCGAGCGGGTGGTCACCGTCGGCGACGGCACCTCCGGTGAGCGGACGATGCGGATCCGTCGGGCGCTGCTCGACATCCAGTACGGCCGCGCCGAGGACACCCACGGGTGGCTGCGCCGGGTGCTGTGAGTTGAGGTCCGGCCTCGGATCCGGCCCTTGCGCCCGCACCGGATCCGAGGCAGGATGTCGGACGTGACGTTCCGCACGATCATTATCTGCGAGCGCGCCTGACCCGGACGTCGACGGCGCGCTCAACCTCCTGTGCTCCCGCAGGAGGTTTTTTGTTGCCCGAAACGTCCACCACCACACCAGCGAGGACCGATGGCCGCTACTCCCACAGCACCCGACACCTTCCACGTCTACGACGTCACCCTGCGTGACGGCTCCCAGCAGGAGGGCATGCAGTTGTCCGTGCAGGACAAGCTGCGCATTGCCGGCTACCTGGACGAGCTGGGCATCGGCTTCATCGAGGGCGGCTGGCCGGGGTCCAACCCCAAGGACACCGAGTTCTTCCGGATCGCCGCCGCGGGCGGACTGACCCTGCACCGGGCACAGCTCGCCGCCTTCGGGATGACCCGCCGGGTCGGCATCGCCGCCGCCGACGATCCGCTGCTGGCGGCCGTCCGCGACTCCGGCGCCGGCATAGCCACCCTGGTCGCCAAGAGCCACCTCGGCCACGTCGAACATGCCCTGCGCACCACGGCGGGGGAGAACCTGGCCATGCTGCGCGACTCCGTCGCCCACCTGCGCGCCGAGGGGATGCGCGTCTTCATCGACGCCGAGCACTACTTCGACGGCTGGCGGCTCGATCCGGCGTACGCCCGGGAGTTCGTCACGACCGCGGGCGAGGCGGGAGCCGAGGTGGTCGTCCTGTGCGACACCAACGGCGGCATGCTGCCCGGCGAACTCGGGCAGATCGTGCACGAGACCGCCGAGCTGGGCGTGACGCTGGGCATCCACTGTCACGACGACTCGGGCTGCGCGGTGGCCAACTCGCTGGCCGCGATCGACGCCGGCGCCCGACACGTGCAGGGCTGCGTCAACGGGTACGGGGAGCGGACCGGCAACGCCGACATCCTCACGGTGGTCGCCAACCTCGAACTCAAGTACGGTCGACAGGTGCTGCCGCCCGGCCGACTGGCCGAGGCCACGCACACCGCCCAGGCCATCGCCGAGGTCACCAACGTCCCCGCCGGGCCCAGGCGCCCGTACGTGGGGATGTCCGCGTTCGCGCACAAGGCGGGGCTGCACGCCTCGGCGATCCGGGTCGATCCGCAGCTCTACCAGCATGTCGACCCGGCGCTGGTCGGCAACGACATGCGGATGCTGGTCTCGGACATGGCGGGGCGGGCCAACATCCAGATCAAGGGCGAGCAGCTCGGCTTCGACCTGTCCGATCGGGCCCTGGCGGCCCGGATCACCGACCGGGTGAAGGAACGCGAGCTGGCCGGCTACACGTACGACGCCGCCGATGCCTCCTTCGAGCTGCTGCTCCGCGCCGAGATCGGCGAGTTGCCCGAGGTTTTCACGGTCGGTCACTGGACCACCTCCTCCTCCCAGGTCGGCGACGACCCGGGCCGGACCGAGGCGACCGTGAAGCTCGTTGCCGACGGGCGCACCCAGTACTTCGTGGGCGAGGGCAACGGTCCGGTCAACGCGTTGGACATGGCGTTGCGCCGGGCCCTCATCCCGGTCTACCCGGCCGTCGACGGGTACGACCTGACCGACTACCGGGTGCGCATCCTCGACGAGGACTCGGGCACCGACTCGACCGTACGGGTGCTCATCGACACGTCGAACGGGGACCGCACCTGGACCACCGTGGGGGTCGGCACCAACGTCATCGAGGCGTCCTGGGAAGCGCTGTGCGATGCGTACCGGTACGGGCTGATCCACCTCCTGGCGAACCGTCATCCGCAGGCGGATCGGCCCGGGCCGACAGACGAATCGGCGCCGGGTGCACCCGTACACTCGGTTTCGTGACGGATCGAGAGAACCTGCGTATCGGCGACGCGGAACGCGATGAGGTCGTCAACCTCCTCCAGCACGCCGTGGGCGACGGTCGCCTGACCATGGCCGAGGGCGATGAACGCATCGGGAAGGCGCTGGAGGCGAGGACCTTCGGAGATCTCGACCCGCTCGTCCGCGACCTCACCCCGCTGCTGCCGTCGCTGGCGGGGGACCTCTCGGTGCTCGATCCGGCGAGCCGGAACCCCGACCGGGCGGCTGTACCGGGCGCCTCGCGGCCACCGGGCTGGTCGGCCGACGACCCGCTGGTCGTCCGGGCGATGATCGACGACGACCGCCGGGTGGGCGAGTTCAGCCTTCCGCCGTACGTGCGGATGGTCACCGGTGTCGGCGACGCGACGCTGGTCTGCCTGGAGGCGCGTGCCGAGGCACGGGTGATCCACGTGGACTGCGCCGGTGGCGCCGGCGACATCCGGCTCATCCTGCCGCACGGCTGGGCGGTCCGCGCCGACCGGCTCGGCAAGGGGCTGGGTGGGGTCACGATCCGAGTGCCGGCGGACCCCGCGCCGGGCAAGCCGCTGCTCGAGGTGACCGGGGCGATGTCCCTGGGCGGGTTCGTGGCCCGGCCGGCCAATATCATCGACCGCTGGCTGTTGCGCCGGCGCCGGCGCAGCCGCGCCCGCCGGTTGGCCATCGAGTCCGGCCGGTAGCCGGTGTTGTCCGTTGCGGGGGTCGTGTAGTCCGTTGTCCCCGGACCCTTGGGACACGCCGGGCGTGGGTCGTCTGATGGAGGCATGAACCAACCCAACCCCGACGGATTTCTGCGTACGAATGACGTCTTCCCGCCCGGCGCCGATCCGGCCGAGGCCCGCGACCGGATCGCTCGCGGCGATCTGACCAGCGTGTGCCGCGGCATCTGGGCGCCCGAGGTTCCCGAGGACCCGATCGCCCGGCACCTCCAATTGGTCCGGGCCTGCCTGTTCCGCAGCCGGCACCCGATGGTCGTCGCCGGCCGGTCGGCCGCCCTGTTGCACGGACTGCCGCCGGCTCCCGGGACGCTCCTGCACCAGGCCGAGTTCGTGCTGCCGGGCAAGGGACGGAGCGGCACCGACTATCTCGCGCACGCCACCAAGCTGCCGGACCACCACGTCGTCGAGGTCGGCGGGCTGCGGGCGACGACCCTGGCGCGCACCCTGGTCGACCTCAACCGCCCACCGACCTGGTGCGTCAGGGTGCCGCATGGGCTGGTCGGGCTGGTGGCCCTGGAGGCGGCCCTCTATCGCTGTGCCGACACCGAGGTGCTGCGGGCGGACTACCTCGGTGTCGTCGACGATCTGCAGGGTTGTGCAGGGATGGCGGCCGCCAAGCGGGCCCTGTCCATGGCGACCTCCCATGCTGCGGGGCCGGCGGAGACAATCAGCCGGCTGGTGATGGCGGCTCACGGCCTGCCGCTGCCGCTGCTCGATGTCGCCTATCCCGACGAGATCGGACTGGGCAATCTCGGCCGGACCGTCCGGCTGCCGTTCTGCTGGCCCCGACCCGGGGTGATGGGAGTGGTGCTGGACGGGCGGGACGGGGTGCCGATCGGCGTGGGGCTGCGCCGCTGGGAGTGGCAAGCACTGGCCGGCCGGATCCGGGCGACCGGGTGGTACCTGGTGGAGTGGGCCGTCGGCGAGCTGGCCTGGCCCTGGGACTTCTGCCAGCGGCTGGACACGGTGCTGTCGGAGGGATTGGAACCGCCCCGCGAGCTGCCGTGGAGGGCGTTGGGGCGCGTACCGGAGGAACCGCCGGACGACTCGTTCCCCTACGACCCCTACTATTCCCGGGACTCAATCGACCCGGCCGAGGATGAGGGGGCGCCGTGGCGGAGCGACGTCGGGTGAGACGACCGCCACGGCACCCTCCAACATGCTGCGCGCCGCCGCGAACCGAGCCGGTTCGTCGGTGTGCAGGGTGAGCAGGGCCTGCCCGGCCCGGACCACGTCCCCGGGCTTGGCATGCCACTCGACGCCCGCGCCGGCCTGGACCGGGTCCTCCTTGCGGGCCCGGCCGGCGCCGAGGTGCCAGGCACACAGCCCGACCGCGAGCGCGTCGAGCTCGGCCAGCACCCCGTCGGCGGGGCTGGTGATGACCTCGGTCTCCCGGGCGGGGGGGTGGTCGGCGTGGGGTTTGCCGCCCTGTGCGGCGACGTTGGCGCGCCTGGTGTCCATCGCCCGGCCCGATGCCAGCGCCTGCGCGGCATCGGCCGACACGCCGGCGCCGGCGAGCATCTCCTCGGCCAGCGCGAGGGTGAGGGCGACGACGTCCTGGGGCCCGCCGCCCGCGAGCACCTCGAGGGCCTCCCGGACCTCCAGGGCGTTGCCGGCGCTACGTCCCAGCGGGGTGGACATGTCCGACAGCAGGGCGGTCGTCCGCACCCCGGCGCCGGTGCCGAGGCGGACCATCGTCTCGGCGAGGACCCGGGCGGATTCGAGGTCCTTCATGAACGCGCCGGAGCCGACCTTGACGTCGAGGACGAGGGTGTCGGTGCCCTCGGCGATCTTCTTCGACATGATCGAGGAGGCGATCAGCGGGATCGACTCCACGGTGCCGGTGACGTCGCGCAGCGCGTAGAGCTTGCGATCCGCCGGCGCCAGATCCGGTCCGGCCGCGACGATCACCCCACCGATGTCGGCCAGCCGGCGTCGTACCGCCTCGGGGGGCAGGTCGGAGCGCCACCCGGGAATGGCGTCCAGCTTGTCCAGCGTCCCGCCCGTGTGGCCCAGGCCACGACCGGACAACTGGGGGACCGCAACACCACAGGAGGCGACCAACGGGGTGAGGATGAGAGTGATCTTGTCGCCGACGCCTCCGGTGGAGTGCTTGTCGGCGGTCGGCCGGCCCAGATCGGACCAGTCGAGCCGGGTGCCGCTGCCGATCATCGCCGAGGTCCACGCGTCGAGTTCGTCGGCCGCCATGCCGCGGAAGTACACCGCCATCGCCAGTGCCGACATCTGCTCGTCGGCGATCACCCCGGCCGTGTAGGCATCGATGATCCACGCGGCCTGCTCCGGGGTCCACCGCCCGCCGTCTCGCTTGGTCCGGATCAGGTCGACGACGGCAAAGCGGTGCGGGTCCACGGCGCGGCTCATGGGCGGCAGTCTAGCGGGCCGCACTGTCGCGGGGCGCCCGGGTTTTCCCCGACCGCGGTCGTTGTGATTTTCCTGTGATCTTTTGGACGGTGGGCCCGAGATCCGAGACGACGGTACCGACGACATCGGTTTCGCAGCCGCCCGACCCGGGCATCCGGTCGACGGAATTGGGGACCCGGACGGGCCGTCGGGACGCCGTACGGATAATCGGGACGGAAATTCTCGGGCCCGGATCGGGCGGCTGCGGATCGTCTCGGGGGCCCACCGAGGCGGGCCCGCGCGAGCCGCATCGACCGAGCGTCCGGGGCCGGGTCGGCGCAGGTCAAGGGGTTCCGATGTGATCTACATCATACTCGGGTTCTCGCCACCCCGGAAGCGGGACGGTGCTCGGGGGTGTTCCACGTCGGCGGCCGGCTCGATGACCCGGCCGGACGTCGGCGGCCGTTGGGCGCGCCGGCGGCGCGGATGCCGGACCAGGCGCAGCGGCAAAAATTGTCCGATTATATCTCGACCGCCGTGCGTGGACAACTCAGGGCCTGCCGGGGAATATTTCTGCCGGCGGATCCTTGATTATCTCGAGATCGTGCCGTTAACTGTGAGACAGAGCACGAATGACAAACGAGGAATGACCGGCCGGACAGGTGGCGGAGCGTCTATCTGAATCGGCCGCCGGCAGCGGTGGCGAGGTCGAATTCGCCGGATCCGCGCCGGTCCACCATTCGCGCTTGTGCCCAGGAACGAATCCGACGAGGGAGCAGCGCCATGAATCAGCACGGTCAAGAGGACTCAGCACCGCTCGGTGCCCAGCAGGCTGTCCGCCTCGCGCAGGACGTCCTCGACCCCGACGGCGAGCAGCGCCGGGTCGGGGGTCCGGGCGAAGGCATCGCCGCGGCGTACGGAAGCATCGGTGAGTGCGCGGTGCGGCCCGGGCGGAGGGCCCCAGATCTCCGGTCCGACGGGCCCGAACAGGACGACCGAGGGCGTTCCAAAGGCCGAGGCCAGGTGGGCGATGCCGGTGTCGGCGGAGACCAGCAGCCGGCTGTGTGCCACCAGGGCGAACAGGTCGTCCAGCGACGTGTCCCCCGCCAGCACCCGGTTGTCGGGCAGGCCCGCCCGGCGGGAGGTGTCCAGGCAGCGGTCCCGTTCGGCGGCGGACCCGGTGAGGTACACCGTCAGGCCGCGCTCCTGCAGGGCCACCGCCACGCGGGCGAACCGCTCGGTCGGCCAGTGCCGGCTGGCGTGGGCGGCGCCGGTGTGCACGATTGCCGCCGGGACACCGTTCCAGGGGTCCGCGGGCGGAACCGGCAACCGGAAGTCGTCAGGATCGGCGGCGACCCCGTGCCAGCGCAGCAGACGCACCCAGCGCTCACGCTCGTGGATGCGGTCCACCCAGTCGGGTCCGGCCCATCCGGGCGCCCGGTGACCGATCCGGCGCAGTGGATGCAGCCCTTCCAGCGCCGATCGGCTCTCGGTGCCGTAGCCGTGCAGGTTCACCGCGACGTCGATCAGGTCGTCCAGGCCGGGCAGGGGCCGGTCGAGTCCGGGCGTGGGCAGGTGCAGGTCGATGCCGCCGATCCCGGGCACCGTGATCAGCCGGACCAGCGGGTGGAGCCGGGCGGAGCAGGCGAGCACCAGTCGGTGCTGCGGGAAGGCCCGGCGCAGCCCGCGCAGGGCGGGCACGGCCACCAGCAGGTCGCCGATCTTGAGCGCTCGCAGCGCCAGGACGGTAGGGCGTCGCACGGGGGCCTCCTGCCGCAGTCGGTGCTGTTCGATCGGGACGATACGCTGATCGCCGACGTCCCCTACAACGGTGATCCCTCCAAGGTACGGGCCGTGCCGGGTGCCCGCGCTGCGGTGGACGAGGTCCGCCGCCACGGCATCCCGGTCGGGGTGGTGACCAACCAATCCGGCATCGGGCAGGGTCTGCTCAGCGCGCACCAGGTCGCGGCCGTCAACGCCGAGGTCACCCGCCGGCTCGGCCCCTTCCAGGTCTGGGAGATCTGTCCGCACACCGCCGCGGACGGTTGTGCCTGCCGCAAGCCCCGTCCCGGGATGCTGCTGGCGGCCTGCCGCCGGCTGGGTGTCGACCCGGCCCTCAGCGTCTACATCGGCGACATCGGGGCCGACATGGATGCCGCGGAGGCGGCCGGGGCGCGCGGCATCCTCGTCCCGACGGCCCGGACCCGGGCCGAGGAGATCGCCGCCGCCGAGACGGTGGCGGAGACGCTGGGGGAGGCGGTGCAGATCGCCCTCGCGTGGAGCATGGGCCGCGACCCGGTGGCGGCGTCGACCGACCGGGGTGAGTTGCGATGACCCGGATTCTGGTGGCCCGGATGGACAGCATGGGCGACGTCCTGGTGTGCGGGCCGGCGGTCCGCGCCCTGGCCGCCGGCCCGGACGTCGAATGGCTCGGGCTGCTCTGCGGGCCCCCCGGCGAGCAGGCGGCGCGCCTGCTGCCCGGTCCCGACGAGGTGCATGCGTGGGCGGCGCCGTGGATCCTGGCCACCCCGCCGCCCGTGGGTCGGGCCCCCGTCGAGGATCTGATCGCGTGGGTGTCCGACCGTCGGGTTGATGAGGCGGTGATCCTCACCTCGTTCCACCAGTCACCGCTGCCGCTGGCGCTGCTGCTGCGCCTGGCCGGGGTCGGGCGCATCGTCGGCGTCTCCACCGACTACGCCGGATCCCTCCTGGACGTCCGGTTGCGGCCGGGGGAGGACCTGCCCGAGAACCAGCCCGAGACGGTGCGTGCCCTGCGGATCGCCGAGGCGGCCGGCCACCACCTGCCCCCCGGCGACGACGGGCGGCTGAGGATCAGGAACCCCGACGGGGCCATCCCCGGCGGGACGGGCGGGGCGGTGGTCGGGCCCTATCTGGTGCTGCACCCCGGCGCCTCGGCGCCGGCCCGGGCCTGGCCGCCGGAGCGCTGCCGAGAGACCGTTGAACTGCTCGCGGGCCGCGGTCACCGGGTGGTCGTCACCGGCGGGCCCGACGAGACGGCGCTGACCGCCAGGGTGGCCGGGACGCAGGGCATCGACATGGGCGGGCTGACCGATCTGGCCCGCCTGGCAGACCTGGTCGCCGGCGCGTCGGTGCTGATCTGCGGCAACACCGGTCCGGCGCACCTGGCCGCCGCCGTCGGCACCCCGGTGGTCAGCCTCTTCTCCCCGGTCGTCCCGCCCGAGCGCTGGGCACCCTACGGCGTCGCCCACGAACTGCTCGGCGACCGGCATGCCGCCTGCGCGGGCTCGCGGGCCCGCATCTGCCCCGTCCCGGGGCACCCCTGCCTGACCTCGGTGACCGCCCACGACGTGGTCGCCGCGGTGCAACGCCTGCTGCGGGTCCGTCAGGAAGGAGTATCGCGATGAAGGTCCTCATCTGGCACGTGCACGGGTCCTGGACCGACGCCTTCGTCCGGGGCGGGTGGGAGTGTGTCCTGCCGACCCTCCCCGAGCGAGGACCGTGGGGCCTGGGCCGGGGCGGTCGCGACTGGCCGGCCGGCGCGCGCGAGGTGCATCCGCAACGGCTGGCCGGGGAGGACATCGACGCCGTGGTGCTGCAGCGCCCCGAGGAGGTCGACGCCGTCCGCGACCTGCTGGGGCGTACGCCCGGCCGCGACATCCCGGCCGTCTACGTGGAGCACAACACACCCCGGGGCAACGTCCCCGACACCGTCCACCCGATGGCGGACCAGTCCGCCGTCCCGATCGTGCACGTCACCCACTTCAACCAGGTGATCTGGGACAGCGGGCGGGCCCCCACCGTGGTCATCGAGCACGGGGTCCGCGACCCGGGTTACCTCTACACCGGCGAGCTCCAGCGGATCGCGGTCGTCAGCAACGAGCCCGTACGACGCAGGCGGGTGACCGGGACCGATCTGCTGGCGGGGTTCGCTCCGATCGGTCCACTCGACGTCTTCGGCATGGGCGGGCAGGACCTGGGACGGGCGACGGGGCTGGGCGCCGACCGGCTGCAGGTGTGCGGCGACCTGCCCCGGGAAGAGCTGCACCGTCGGATGGGTCAGCGGCGCGTGTACCTGCATCCGGTCCGCTGGACCTCGCTGGGCCTGTCCCTGCTCGAAGCGATGATGCTCGGCATGCCGGTGGTGGCGTTGGCCACCACCGAGGTGCCGCGAGCCGTGCCCGCGGAGGCGGGGGTCGCCTCCGCGGACCTGTCCGTGCTGCACGAGGCCACCCGCCGCCTCCTGCGGTCGCCCGAGGAGGCCAGGGCCCGCGGCCGCGCCGCGCGTGCGTACGCCCTCGCCCACTACGGCCTGGACACGTTCGTCGCCCGCTGGAGGGCGCTGCTCGACCGTCTGGTCGACCCGAGCGGGTCGTCCTGATCGACGCCGGAAGGCCGGCGAGTCCTCAACGCCACCTGCGGGAGGCGAGCACAACCGTCAGAAAGGTGCCAGACAATGAGAATCTGCATGGTTTCCGAACACGCCAGCCCGTTGGCCGTCCTGGGTGGGGCCGACGCCGGGGGGCAGAACGTGCACGTGGCCGCGCTGGCCACTGCCCTGGCCGCCCGCCACCACGACGTGGTGGTCTTCACCCGCCGCGACGACCCCGACCTGCCCGACACGGTGGAGATGGCCCCCGGGGTGCGGGTCACCCACATCACGGCAGGCCCGACCTCCTACGTACCCAAGGACGAGCTGCTGCCCTTCATGCCGGAGCTGGGGCGCGGCATCGCCCGCCGACTGGAGGGGACCGACGAACGCCCCGACGTGCTGCACTCCCACTTCTGGATGTCGGGCGTGGCCGCTCGGGTCGCGCTGGCGGAGTTGCCCGGCGCCCCCATCCCGCAGGTGCACACCTTTCACGCCCTCGGTACGGTCAAGCGCCGCTACCAGGGCAGCCTGGACACCAGCCCGCCGGAGCGCGCCGAACTCGAGCTGCGGGTGGGCGAACAGACCGCCCACATCATCGCGACCTGTTCCGACGAGGTGCGCGAGCTGGAATCGATGGGCCTGCCCGCTGCCAGGACCAGCGTCGTGCCCTGCGGGGTGGACCTGGCGCTGTTCCACCCGGACGGCCCACGCGAGGACACCGGGGCAACCCGGCGGATCGTGACGGTCGGCCGTCTGGTCCCCCGCAAGGGCGTCGACCTGGTGATCCAGGCGCTCGAGATGCTGGTCCGGCACGGCTACCAGGACCTGGAGCTCCACGTGGTCGGCGGCGGAGTCGGGGCGGACGCCCTGGACCGGGACCCCGACGCCGTACGTCTGGACGACCTCGCCCGAGAGCTGGGCGTGGGCGACCGGGTGGTGCTGCGCGGCCGACTGGGCCGGGACGAGATTCCCGCCGTCCTGCGCAGCGCCCGGGCGGTGGTCTGCACACCGTGGTACGAGCCCTTCGGCATCGTCCCCCTCGAGGCGATGGCCTGCGGGGTCCCGGTCGTCGCCGCGCGGGTGGGCGGTCTCGCCGACACCGTGGTGGACGAGGTGACCGGGCTCCAGGTCGCCCCCCGCGACCCCGGCGAGATCGTCAGCGCCCTGGCGCGGCTGCTGGATCACCCGGAGCAGGCCGCGGAGATGGGCCGCAACGGGCTGGACCGGGTGCGGCACCACTACTCCTGGCCGGTGGTGGCGGCGCTGACCGAGTCGGTCTACCAGGACGTCGCCGCGGCCACCGCGTCCTCGATGCAGGTGCGGCCGCTGCCGAGGCTGAGGAGGATCGAACCGGCCGAGATCTCCGCCCATCTCCGCGGGGTCCCGGCCGCCCTGCGCTCGGTCCAGGACCAAGCAGGCACCCTGCAGGAGTGGGCGCTGGAGCTGGTCCGCCGACTCTGCCTGGGCAACCGGCTCATGACGGCCGGCAACGGGGGCTCGGCCGCCGAGGCCCAACATCTCAGCGCCGAACTGGTCGGTAGGTACTCCGGCGACCGCCGGGCCTTCGCGGCGATGGCCCTGAGCGCCGAGTCGTCGGCGGTCACCGCCATCGGCAACGACTACGGCTTCGAGGAGGTCTTCGCCCGCCAGATCGAGGGGCATGGCCGTGCGGGTGACGTGCTGCTGCTGCTCAGTACGAGCGGGCGCAGCCGCAACCTCATCCGCGCAGCCGAGGCCGCCCGCGCGATCGGGATGACGACGTGGGCGCTGACCGGGCCCGCGCCCAATCCGCTGCACGGGATGTGCGGGTCGGCGCTGGCCGTCGACGCGCCCGCCCCGCACGTCCAGGAAGGCCACCTGATGGCCATTCATGCGTTGTGCCGGGCCTTCGACGCCGAACTGCGGCGGATGGAGGGCTCTCCACACCGTCGGATCCTGGGGGAGGTGGGCCGATGAACGCGGTCGTGGTGGGAGACCTGCTGCTCGACACCGACACGATCGGGACCAGCGAACGGATGTCGCCCGAGGCCCCGGTGCCGGTCGTGGACGTGAGCGAGGTGAGACACCGGGCGGGCGGTGCCGGTCTGGCCGCCGTCCTGCTCGCCGGCCGGGGTGTGGCCACCGAGCTGGTGACGGTGCTGGCCGACGACGCACCCGCGGCCCGGCTCCGGTGGCTGCTGCACGAGGCGGCTGCCGGCCGGACGGCCACCCCGGCCGACCCGGCGGAGTTGTCCGTGGTCGCCGGCCCGAGCCCGCGCCCGACCCCGGTGAAGGCGCGGATCCTGGCCGACGGGCGGATGCTCGTCCGGGTCGACGAGAATGCGCAGCGCCCCGACGTCGCCGCGGCGACCCCGCGGATGCTGGAGGCGGTCCGCGGCGCCGCCGTCGTGCTGGTCTCCGACTACGGGCGGGGCCTGAGCGCCGCGCCCGAGCTGCGACGCGCCCTGGCCGAGATCGCCGGTTCGACACCGATCGTGTGGGATCCCCATCCGCGGGGCGCCCCTCCGGTGACCGGCACCGCGATCGCCACCCCCAACCTGGCCGAGGCGGCGCGGGCGGCCGGCGTCGATGACACCGCGGACCCCGTCCGGATCGCCGCGTTGCTGCTGGAGCGCTGGCCGGTCGAGACGGTGGCCATCACCCTGGGAGGCCGAGGCGCGATCTGCCTGTCGCGTGGTGAGCGGGAGGCCCACTGGGCGCATCCGGCCCGGGATCTGCCGGTCGACACCTGCGGTGCCGGTGACGCGTTCGCCAGCGCCCTGGCGGCGGAACTGGTGGCTCGGCCGGGGCGTGCCCGGACGGCACCGGCCGGAGTCGTCCAAGTCGCTGTCGATGCCGCCGGCGCCTTCCTGGCCGCCGGCGGAGCGGGTGCGCTGGCCCTGCCGGGCGAACCTGTCTCGCACGGCCCCGGCGAGAGCGCGGGGGCGGTCGACCTGAACGCGCGGATTGCCCGGGTGCGCCGGGCCGGCGGCCGCATCGTGGCGACCGGCGGGTGCTTCGACCTGCTCCACGCCGGACACGCCAGATCCCTGGCCGCCGCCCGCGCGATGGGCGACATGCTCGTGGTGCTGCTCAACTCCGACGCGTCCGTACGCCGGCTCAAGGGTCCTTTCCGCCCGCTGATGCCGCTGGCGGACCGGGTGGAGTTGCTGGAGTCGCTGCGCTGTGTCGACGGCGTGGTCGTCTTCGAGGAGGACACCCCCGAACAGGCGCTGGACCGGCTGCGGCCCGACATCTGGGCCAAGGGTGCCGACTACGACGTGGACCGGCTACCCGAAGCGGCGCTGGTCCGAGGATGGGGCGGCCGGGTGGTCCCGTTGCCGCTGCACCCGGGACGTTCCACGACCCGGCTGGCGGGGGCCCTGCGCGACCTCGACCTGCTCGACGGCATGGTCCCCGGCGGCGGGACCGGCCATGACGACCCGACAATCCCACGGAAGGTGGATGCCCGATGAGTGATGCACTGCACAGCCTGGAGGACCGCAGGATCCTGATCACCGGCGGGGGGTCCGGTCTGGGCCGGGCCACGGCCGATGCGGTGGCGGCGGCCGGCGGACTGCCGATCGTGCTGGACCGCGAGCTGTCGAGCGCGGGGCAGTATCGCGGCTACCGCGTCGACGTCACCGACCGGCCGGCGCTGGAGCAGGCCGTCGGGCAGGCCGCCGAGGCCGTGGGTGGGCTGGACGCGGTGGTGACGGCGGCCGGTCTGGACCGGCCGGGGGAGTTGCGCGAGCTGTCGGCCGAGACGTGGGAGCGGGTGGTGGCGGTCAACCTGATCGGCACCGTCTCGACCGTCCGGGCGGCCCTGCCGTACCTGCTGGCCTCGCACGGCAGGGTCGTCACGATCGCCTCGACCCTGGCGCTGCGCGGCGCCGCCGGGGCCACCGCCTACTGCGCGTCGAAGTTCGGGGTGCGCGGCTTCAGCCATGCGCTGGCCGCGGAACTGGCGGGCCGGGCGGGCGTGACCACCGTGATCCCGGGCGGGATGAAAACGGCCTTCTTCGCCGGACGCACCGAGCAGTACCTGCCGCAGGACGACTCCCGGCTCAACGACCCCGCCCGGGTCGCCGACGTCATCGTCCACGCCCTCTCCCAGCCCGCGGGCGTGGAGGTGCGCGAAGTGCTCATCGCCAACGAACTCGAGGACTCGTGGCCGTGATCAGGCCTCCCCGGCCAGCAGCGAACGGACGTCGTCGAGCACCGCGTCGACCGGGATCGACACGAGGAAGGAGGGATCATGCTCACATCTCTGCGCCGTCCAGCCGACCTGTGTGACGTCGGTCCCGCAGACCGGACAGCGGGTGGTCCACGACATCTCGATCCGATGGCGGGCCCGGGTCATCGGGCCGGCATTGATGACGTTGCCCACCCAGAACAGGCCGACCGTGGCCGCGCCGACCGCCTGCGCCAGGTGACGGGGACCGCTGTCGTTGCCGACGAAGACGTCGCAGCAGGCGAGCAGCCCGAGCAGGTCCGGGAGGGACAGCCGGCCCGCCGTGGAGGTGACCGCTGCCCCGAGGGTTCCGGCGATCCGCTCGCAGGCCGCCGCATCGCCCGCGTCGCCGACCAGGGCCACGCCGCATCCGTCGCCCACCGCGGCCGCCGCGAGCGCGGCCACGCGGTCGAGAGGCCAACGCCGGCGCGGATCGGTGGCGCCGGGATGGATTACCAGAAGCGATCGGCACCCCGCCCTCAGCCGCCCGGCCAACGCCCGGCCTCGCGCCAGCTCGGCCTCCGTCACGGCCAGCCGTGGCTCCAGCACGACGGGGTCGGCCCCGGCCAGCCCGACGACCTCCAGGGCCCGCAGCACCTCGTGTTGGTAGTACGTGTAGGCCAGGGTGCGCTCCAGCGCCACGGCATCGGGGGTCCGGGTGCCCACGGTGTGGCGGGCCCCCAGCCGCAGCAGGAACGGGTTGGAGTTGCGGCCCCCGCCGTGCACCTGGACGGCCAGGTCGAGGCCGATCGCGCGCATCCGGGCGAAGAACTCTCCGGTGGCGGCCTCGTTCTCGTCCCCGGGCCGTACGCCGGGGGACGGCGGCGGCACGACGACCTCGTCGACCGGCCCCGGCCTTCCCGCCAGCAGGGCGGCGTGCGCCGGCGAGCCGATCAGCGTGATGTCGGCCTGCGGATAGGCCGCGCGGAGCGCCTCGAGGGCCGGCATCGCGAACATCAGGTCCCCGAGCCCGCCCCCACGCAGCACGGCGATGCGTCGTACGTCCCCGAAACGCTCGGCGCGCCCGGCCAACAGCATCCCCAACCCCCGATCCGGGCCGATCCCGCGATCCGCCCCCGACTCTGCACCATCCGATCCGCGAAGGAGGACCTCCGTGACTGCCACCACCACCGCCCCTGAAACGGCGGGCAGCATCACTGTAATCGACCCGCACGACGGGACGACCCTCGCCCGCGTCGCCACCACCAACCCCCTGCGGGCAACCGAGGCGATCGGCGCCGCCGCCGCGGAACTGCCGCACTGGATGCGCCTCGCGCCGGCCGAGCGCGGGAAGGCACTGGAAGGGGTCGCCGACCGCCTCGAGGCCGCGGCGGGCGGCCTCGCCGAGCTGGTCCACGACGAGGTCGGCATCCCGGTGTCCGACGCCCGCGCCGGGGTGCAGGCGGGCGTGGCCACGCTGCGCCAGTACGCCCAGCTCGGCCCCGTGCACCGCGGTCACAGCCTGCGCGGGGATCTCTACGCCGCGGACTACACCGTCACCCGTCCTCGCGGGGTGGCCCTCGTCCTCACCCCGTGGAACGACCCGGTGGCCGTCGCCTGCGGACTGCTCGGTGCCGCGCTGGTCACCGGCAACACCGTCGTGCACAAGCCGAGCGAACGTGCGGTCCTCGTCGGCGACCGGCTCGGCCAGATCGTCTCCGCCGGACTGCCCGAGGGGGTCTGCCACACCCTGATCGGAGACGCTTCCCTGGGCCGGGCGCTGGTCGCCGACCCACGGATCGGGGTGATCGCCCATGTCGGTTCCACCCGGGCCGGGCGCGACATCGCGGCCCGAGCGGCGACCACGGGTGCCCACGTCATCCGGGAGAACGGCGGCAAGGACGCCCTGGTCGTCGACGCCGGCGTCGACCCGCGCTGGGCGGCGCAGCAGGCGGCCCTGGGCGCCTTCGCCAACGCCGGGCAGATCTGCACCTCCGTCGAGCGGATCCTGGTCCACCGGCAGGTGGCCGATCCGTTCCTGGAGGAACTGGTGGCCCGGGCCGGAGCGTACGGACCGCCGCAGCGCGACCAGCCGCTGGTCGACCGGCGGCTCCGTGAGGATGTCCACGGCCAGGTGGTCGCGGCGCTGACGGCCGGTGCCCGCCTGCTCACCGGAGGGCGGATTCCCGACGGGCCGGGCTCCTATTACCCGCCCACCGTGCTGGCCGATTGCCATCCGTCGATGGAGGTGATGTCCCAGGAGACCTTCGGGCCGGTCGCCCCCGTCCGGGTCGTGGACAGCTTCGAGGAGGGCCTGCGGGTCGCCGCCGACAGCGAGTACGGGCTGGCCGGCACCGTGCTGACCGGCCGGCTGGACCATGCCCTGCGCTCCGTCGCGGAGCTGCCGGTGGGGACGCTGAAGGTCAACGCCGTCTTCGGCGGGGCGCCGGGCGGGTCGGCGCAGCCGCTGCGGGCCAGCGGGTCGGGTTTCGGCTACGGGCCCGAGCTGCTCGACGAGATGACCACCACCGGGGTGGTGCACCTGGCGGGTGCGCCGCGGCCCGCGGACGGGGAGGCATCGTGACCGCGCGGGACGCGGCGCCCCGGACCCGGCGCGGACCCGACGCCACGCTCGTGCGGCGGATGGCTCAGGCCGCTCCGATGATCGTGGTGATCGGCGATCTCGTGGCGGACGGGTGGATCTCGGGCACCTCCTCGCGGCTGGCACGGGAGTCCCCGACGCCGGTGGTCGAGGTGGCGGGGGAGAGCCTCGCGGCGGGCGGGGCGGCCAACACCGCCGTGAACCTCGCCGCGCTCGGTGCCCGGGTCCGGATGGTCGGGCTGGTCGGCGACGACGACGCCGGCCGGGCGTTGCAGACGATCCTGCGCAACCAGGGCGTGGACACCTCCGGTGTCGTGGCGGCGCCGGGGCTGGCCACCACCTCCAAGACGCGGGTGGTGGTCGCCGATCAGGTGATGGTGCGCCTCGACCGCGCCGGGCCGCAGCCTCCGCCGCCGGCCGCCATGGCACAACTGGAGGAGGCGGTGCGTCGGGCCGTCACCGGGGCGGCGACACCGGTCGATGCCGTGGTGATCTCCGACTATGAGATCGCCGTGCGCCACGCCCGCCTCGCGCCCGTACTGGCCCCCGCCCCCGGGCGGCCGCTGGTCGTCGTCGACGCCCACCGCCCGGCCCGTTGGGCCCGGCTGCGACCGGATGTCATCACGCCCAACGCGGCCGAGGCCGAGACCCTGCTGGGGGAGTCCCTGGGATCCGGCGCCGCCCGGGCGGGCGTGGTCGCCGAGCGTGCGGCGGACCTGCTGGCGGCCTCGTCGGCGGCGCAGGTGCTGGTCACACTCGACCGGGACGGCACCGTGCTGCTGCGCCGCGGCCACGCCCCGTACCGGACCTCGGCCCGGCCGGCGGCGGAGAGCCAGGCGGTCGGTGCCGGAGACACCTTCGTCGCGGCCCTGACCGCGGCCCTGGCCTGCGGTGTCGATACCGCCACGGCCTCCGACCTCGCTCAGACGGCCGCGAACGTCGTGGTGCACCGGCCCGACACCTCGGTGTGCGGCACGGACCTGCTCGTCGAGGCACTCGAGGGCGGCGGAGCCCCCGTGGTGTCGGTCGACCGGCTGATGGCCGAGATCGGGCGTCGTCGCGAGCATGGGCAACGCGTCGTGCTGACCAACGGCTGCTTCGACGTGCTGCACCGCGGCCACGTGGCCTGTCTGGAACAGGCGGCCGGGCTCGGGGATGTCCTCGTGGTGGCCGTCAACGACGACGACTCCACCCTCCGCCTCAAGGGCCCGGGCCGACCGGTCACCGCGCTGCCCGACCGGGTGCGGGTGCTGGCCGCCCTGGGATCGGTGGACTACGTGACCGTCTTCTCCACCGACACCCCGATCCCGCTGATCCGGCGGCTGCATCCCGACGTCTACGTCAAGGGGGGCGACTACGCGCCGCAGATGCTGCGCGAGACGCCCGAGGTCGAGGCGTACGGCGGACGGGTGCACATCGTCGACTACGTGCCCGACCACTCCACCGCGGCGCTGATCGAGCGGCTGCGCCGACCGGACGGCGGCGAGCCGGCGATGCGGCGATGACACCCGCGGGACCGTCGATGGTGCGGCGCGGGCCGGCGCAGTGGGGACGGGAGGATCCGCCGGCGCAGGCCCGCGCCGACCTCGACATCCTCATCCCCTGCTACGGCCGGCCGGCCGAACTGGCCGTGACCCTGTCCGGCCTCGCCGCCCAGCCCGCCCCCGGCTTCCGGGTGCTGATGAGCGACCAGTCGCCGTCCCCGGTCGCCGAGGAGCCGGCCGTGGCCGCGATGATCCGCCTGCTGCGGGCCCAGGGCCGGCCGGTCCAGGTGTGGCGCAACCTGCCGCGGCGCGGCATGGCTCATCAGCGTCAGGTGCTGCTGGAGCGCAGCCGGGCCGACCACGTGCTGTACCTGGACAGCGATGTGTGGCTGGAGCCGGGCACCCCGGGCCGGCTGCTGGACGCGATCCGCGCCTCGGGCGCCGGGTTCGTGGGGGCCGCGGTGCAGGGCCTGTCCTACCTGGGCGATCGCCGGCCCGCCGACTGGGAGCTCTTCCGGCCGTGGGACGGGCCCGTACGGCCCGAACCCGCCCCGCGGCAGGGCCCGGCGGCCGAGCGGTGGAGGCTGCACAACGCCGCCAACCTGGCCCACCTCGCTGCGCGGTGGCATCTGTCCGACACCGACCGGCTGCTCTCCCGGGTGGCCTGGGTGGGCGGTTGCGTCCTGTTCGACCGGCAGGTGCTGGTCGAGTGCGGGGGCTTCGACTTCTGGGACCGACTGCCCGAGGAGCACGCCGGGGAGGACGTCCTCGCCCAGTGGCGGGTGATGGAGCGCCGGGGCGGCGCCGGGATCCTGCCCAGCGGGGCGGTGCACCTGGAGGCCCCCACCACGATCACCGAGCGTGGCTGCGACGCCCGCACGCTGTGGGGCGAGACGTCGGACGGCCCCGCTGCACCGTGACGGGCCCGGTGCAGCGGGGGAGCGTTCTCAGCGGTTGACGAGCTTGAAGAACGTGCTCTGCTCGCCGTCGGCCTTCGTGTCCTGGTGGAGCAGGGCGAGTCCCCGCTGGTCGAACACGTCGAACCACTCGTCCCAGGTGATCGGCTCCAGGCTGTCCTGCCCGGCGCCGCCGGGGAAGTCGAAACGCAGGATCCCGCCCTCGCCCGTGTCGCGCACCCGGGCGGGGCGCCCGTCGCGGGCCTCCACCCAGGTCCTGATCGTGTCGTGGTCGGTGGTCGTGGTGGCCTCTGCCATGGTTCTCACTCCTTCGTCGTGTTGGTCGTCGCCAGGCGCTGCCAGACCCGGTGCCCGGACAGCAGCGTGAGCAGGCGACCCGCCGCGGTCCCGGCGTCGGCGACAACCACGCCGGGCGCCGCCGGGTCGATGCCGACCTGGTCGAGCAGGTCCCCCGCCGGGTCGACGGCGATCGCCTTTGCGTGCCGGTAGGCCTCGCTGATCAGCAGCACCACCTCGGCGCCGGCCGGCTCGCGGCCCGACAGCAGGAACACCAGGGCGTCGAACTCCACCGATCGGCCCGTCAGATAGGTGCGGTCCACCTCGCTGCCGTCCGCCAGCGGGCTGCCGTCGGGGGCCACCACCAGCGGGCGTACGCCCTCCTCGGCCAGCCGCCGGCGCCATTCGACGACCAGCGAGATGTCGGTGTGCGCGTCGACCACCAGCGCGACGGTGCGCCCCGCGACCGGCCACGAGCCGGTCACCTGCGACAGTGCCGGGCTCGGTTCCGGATCGGTCGGTGCCTGCTCGGCCTCGGGCACCGGCAGCCCCAGCCCGTCCGCCACCGCGGCGCACAGGTCGGCATCCACGCAGGCCAACTGGGCCAGCTGCCGCCGACGCACCTCCGGCTCACGGCACTTGCCCAACTCGAAGGTGTAGGCCGCGATCACGTGCTGGCGCTCGACCGGGCTCAGGCTGCGGTAGAACAGCGTGACCTGGGAGTAGTGGTCCTCGAAGGAGACCGGGTTCTCCCGCACCTTGTGGGTGGCAGGGACGGCCTCGGGGAAGTCGATGAACGGCGCATCCTCGGCGCCGGCATGGAACGGGCAGCCGCCGTCCAGCGAGTTCGGCCGGTAGGGGGCCACCCCGGTGTGCACCGCCGACTGGTGCATGCCGTCGCGCAGCATGTCGTTGACGGGGGCGTGGGTCCGATTGATCGGGATCTGGCCGAAGTTCGGCCCGCCGAGGCGGGTGATCTGCGTGTCCAGGTAGGAGAACAGACGCACCTGCAACAGCGGATCGTCGGTCACGTCGATGCCGGGCACCAGATGGCCGGGGTGGAACGCCACCTGCTCGGTCTCCTCGAAGTAGTTCTGGGGGTTCGCGTTGAGCACGAGCCGGCCGAGAGGACGTACGGGGGCGCGTTCCTCGGGCACGATCTTGGTCGGATCCAGCAGGTCGATCCCCTCGAACATCTGGTCGACGGTGTCGGGGAAGACCTGCACACCCAGCTCCCACTGCGGGAATGCGCCGGCGTCGATCGCGTCGGCCAGGTCGCGCCGATGGAAGTCGGGATCCATCCCCGAGAGCATCTGCGCCTCCTCCCAGACCAGCGAGTGCACTCCCTGCGCCGGCTTCCAGTGGAACTTCACCAGGCACGACTCGTCGCGGGCGTTGATCAGCCGGAAGGTGTGGATGCCGAAGCCCTCCATCGTCCGGAAGGAGCGCGGGATGCCGCGGTCGGACATGTTCCAGATCGTGTGCGCCTGCGCCTCCGGGTGCAGGGAGACGAAGTCCCAGAAGGTGTCGTGCGCACTCTGGGCCTGCGGGATCTCCCGGTCGGGCTGCGGCTTGGCTGCGTGGATGACGTCGGGGAACTTGATCCCGTCCTGGATGAAGAAGACCGGGATGTTGTTGCCGACGAGGTCGAAGACGCCCTCGTCGGTGTAGAACTTCGTGGCGAAGCCACGGGTGTCGCGTACCGTGTCCGCCGACCCGCGGCTGCCCAGCACCGTGGAGAAGCGGACGAAGACCGGGGTGGCCGACGCCTCGGCCAGGAAGCGGGCGCGGGTCAGCTCGGAGGCGGTGCCGTACGACTCGAACACCCCGTGCGCCGCCGCACCGCGGGCATGGACGACCCGTTCGGGAATCCGCTCGTGGTCGAAATGGGTGATCTTCTCCCGCAGGTGGTGGTCCTGCAGCAGCACCGGTCCGCGCGGGCCGGCCTTCAGCGAGTGGTCCGTGTCGCGCAGCCGGGCCCCCTGGGCGGTGGTCAGGACCCGGCCCGCCTGGGCGCGGCCGTCCGAGGGGTCCGCCGAAGGCTGTCCGGTCGCCGTCACCGGTGCCGGCGCCGACCGGCGCCCGGGGCGATCCTGCGGATCTGAAGTGGAGTGTTCGTCGTGATCGTCGCGCATGGTTCAGCTCCTCGATAGTCGGGATGCCGTGGATGCCGAAATGGATCTCGAGATTTCTGTCGGCCGACTCAAGGGATTCGTTCGGCGTTGTCTGTACTCTACTCTGAAATCCGGCCGACCCAAGGCCGAAAATTCCCTCTCGGAGGCACTCAAGGAATATGCTGTGCACCTCACGGAGGCTGTTGACAGTCGTTCTCCGAACGCCTAGGGTGCGCGCACCCGTCACCACCGCAGCCGGTCCCCGTACCGCAAGAATTTCGCCCCGATTTTCCGGACCTTGTCCGGCGACGATTCCCGGGCTACACTGATGAGTAATTCGACGGGGGCGACCGAGGGGTCGCGACCATTACCGTACGGCCGGCCCGGCAGGTGCATGGGCAACAATCCGAGCCGGGCGAATTCCTGAGGCAGGACCGAACCAGACCGCGTAGGCGAGAGGTGCGTCCGATGAAAGCAGTTACGTGGCAAGGCCGACGAAACATCCAGGTCGGCGCCGTCCCCGATCCCCGCGTGCAAAGCCCGACCGATGCCGTCGTACGGCTGACCTCGACGGCCATCTGCGGGTCGGATCTGCACCTGTACGAGGTGCTCGCCCCGTGGATGGACCGCGGCGACGTGCTCGGCCACGAGGGAATGGGCGTCGTCGAGGAGGTCGGCTCCGCCGTGGCGAGCGTCCGCCCGGGCAGCCGTGTGGTGATCCCGTTCAACGTCGCCTGCGGGAGTTGCCCGATGTGCGCCGTCGGTCTGTTCTCCCAGTGTGAGACGACCCAGCAGAGGCAGCAGGGGACGGGCGGCGCCCTGCTCGGCTACTCCCGACTGTACGGGAGCCTGCCGGGAGCGCAGGCGGAACGGGTGCGGGTGCCGTACGCGGATGCGGGCCTGATCCCGGTCGGCCAGACCCTCCCCGACGAGCGCTACCTCTTCCTCAGCGACATCCTGCCCACCGCCTGGCAGGCGGTGACGTACGCGGATGTCGGCGAGGGCGGGACCCTGGTCGTCGTCGGCCTGGGGCCGGTCGGGCAGTTGGCCGGTCGTGTCGGCAAGCGCCGGGGTGCCCGGGTGTTCGGCATCGAGCCGGTGCCGGAGCGCCGGGCGATGGCCGCCCGCCACGGCGTGGAGGCCGTCGACGTCGGAGCCGCCGGAATCGAGGCCATTCGCGACGCCACCGACGGCAGGGGCCCCGACGCGGTGATCGATGCGGTCGGGATGGAGGCCCATGGCGCGCCGGTGGCAGCCCTTGCCCAGCGGGCGGCCGGGATGCTGCCCGCCCCGCTCGGGCGACTCGCCTCCCGCACGATCGGACTGGATCGGACCACTGCGCTGCGGACGGCGGTCGAGCTGGTCCGCCGCGGCGGCACCCTGTCGCTGAGCGGTGTGTACGGCGGGGCGATCACGCCGGTCCCGATGAGGCAACTGTTCGACAAACAGATCCAGGTGCGGATGGGACAGTGCAACGTCCGCCGCTGGACCGACGATCTGCTGCCCCTGGTCGAGGAACCGGACGACCCGCTCGGCGTGTCGGACCTGACGACCCACCGGCTGCCGCTCGAGGAGGCGCCGGCCGCATACGCGATGTTCCAGCACAAGACGGACGGCTGCGTCAAGGTCGTTCTGCAACCCACCGCTTCCTGACCGCCGGGGATCCACCGGCGGCAGACCACAGAAAGGGACGAGACATGACCGTCAAGGATCAGTTGTTGTTCCAGAATCCCGTGACCCGCTATCCCGCGATCTCGCCGCCCCCGCAGGACCAGCCGGAGCCCGGACTGGACCGTGACCTCATTCCCGGGACCGATCGGGGTGAGGACAGCTACCGGGGAACCGGTCGCCTCGAGGGCCGCAAGGCCTTGATCACCGGCGCCGATTCCGGGATCGGCGCCGCGGTGGCGATCGCCTTCGCCCGCGAGGGTGCCGACGTCGCGCTGTCCTACCTCCCCCAGGAGCAGGTGGACGCCGAACGGGTCGGGGAAGTCATTCGAGCGACCGGCCGGCGCGCCGTCCTGCTGCCCGGTGATCTGGCGGAGGCCTCGTTCTGCACCGAGGTGGTCGAGCGTGCAGTCGCCGAACTCGGCGGCCTCGATGCGCTGGTCAACAATGCGGGCCGCCAGATCGTCGTCGAACGACTGGAGGATCTCGACGACCGGCAATGGGC
The DNA here is from genome assembly GCA_964528755.1 of uncultured Propionibacteriaceae bacterium. Taxonomy (GTDB): domain Bacteria; phylum Actinomycetota; class Actinomycetes; order Propionibacteriales; family Propionibacteriaceae; genus Raineyella. The sequence continues at coordinate 8,899 of CAZGWN010000032.1, read as the reverse complement.
CGACACCTACGCCGTCAACATCCACGCGATCTTCCGGATCACCCGCGCCGCCCTGCCGCACCTGCCGCCCGGTTCCACCATCGTCAACACGACCTCGATCCAGGCCTACAAGCCCTCGGTGACCTTGTTGGACTATGCCTCCACCAAGGCCGCCATCAACAACTTCACCAAGGGCCTGTCCCAGCAGGTGGCGTCGCGGGGGATCCGGGTGAACGCTGTCGCCCCCGGCCCGTTCTGGACTCCGTTGCAGGTCTCCGACGGACAGCTCAAGGAGAGCCTGCCCGAGTTCGGACGACACACCCCCCTGGGGCGGGCGGGGCAGCCCACCGAGGTCGCCCCGGCCTACGTCTTCCTCACCTCGGCAGAATCGAGCTACGTCGTGGGGGAGACCCTCAACGTCAACGGGGGGATGGTCAGCCCGTGACGGCGGTCCTCCGGTGCCGGAGCGGTCCGATCGGAACCCGTACGGACGGGGGCCTGCGCACGGCACGGGGCGACGTCCGTTGATCCCGACGAGCCCGCCCCGACCGGACGACGACGCCGGCAGCGTGCCGGTGCTGACCTCGCTGGACCAGTTGGACCGGCTCGTCCGGCAGCGGCCGGGGCTGTGCCTGCGCTACGCCGAGTCGTCGGGTTCGGGCAGTCACGAGGCGAGCGTGGACGCCGAGAGCGGGCTCTCCCTGCCCGGCCTGTCGGCGATTCCACTGGACGCCGAGCCCTGGTGGCGCCGTCCGTCGGCCGACTGGCTGGCCCGCCAACTGTGCCAGTACCGCCACCTTCGCGAGCAGAACCCGGCGCGGGTGGCCTGGATCCTGACCGGACGGCTGGTCGGCCACGGCCCGGACCGGGAGCCGCTCTTGGCGGATGTCGTCCCGGTGGCCCGGCTCTCCACGGACGTGCTCGACCAGGCCGCGGACCGCTATGCCCAGGAGTTTCGTGCCGGTCGCGGCCCGGAGGACTGACCGGCGGCCCGTGGGCGCGCGCCGGTCCCCGGCAGGCGTCGCGATAGGCTGGGCCGGTGCGCATCGCTCGTTATTCCGTCCCCGGTGAGGACCCGGCCTTCGGTGTGGTCGAACTCGCGGAGGACGGTGGTGAGCGGCCCGACACGGTGTCGACGCTGACCGGGGACCCGCTGGCCGGCCCGGTGAACCTCACCGGCGAGCGGCACCGGCTCGACGACGTACGCCTGCTGGCGCCGGTCATCCCGCGCTCCAAGGTCGTCGGGGTGGGCCGCAACTACGCCGCCCACGCCGCGGAACTGGGCAACGAGGTCCCCGGCATCCCGTTGATCTTCCTCAAGCCCAACACCTCGGTGATCGGGCCCGACGACATCATCGTCCCGCCGGTGGCCTCCGCGGAGATCAGCTACGAGGGAGAGCTGGCCGTCGTCATCGGCCGGATCTGCCGCGACGTCCCGGTCGCGCGGGCCGAGGAGGTCATCTTCGGCTACACCGTCGCCGACGACCTCACCCTGCGCGACCTGCAACGCACCGACGGTCAGTGGGCCCGCGCCAAGGGCTTCGACACCGGCTGCCCGCTCGGGCCGTGGATCGCCACCCACCTGTCCCTGGCGGAGGCCTCCGACCTGATGATCACCACCACCGTCGCCGGCGAGCGCCGCCAGCACGGTTCCACCGCGCTGATGGTGCGCCCGATCGCCGATCTGATCGCCTTCATCACGAGCTTCACCACCCTGCTGCCCGGCGATGTCATCCTCACCGGCACTCCCGCCGGCGTCGGCACTCTGCTGCCCGGCCAGGAGGTGTCGGTGAGGATCGACGGCATCGGCACCCTGACCAACACCCTCATCCCCAACCGAACGACGACCGGAGAGAACCCGCAGTGACTGGCACCAGGCCCGACGACACGAGTGGCAAGGCGGACTCCGTCCGGGGTGGCAAGGCGGACTCCGTCCGGGGCGCGACGGAGGACGACGTGCTGGGCGGGTTGGCTCCCGCCGAGGTCCGCGTCCGCTTCCCGCCGTCCCCGACCGGCAACCTGCACGTCGGCAACGTACGGTCGGCGCTGTTCAACTACGCCTTCGCCCGCCACTACGGCGGCACGCTGGTCCTGCGGATCGAGGACACCGACCTGGCCCGCTCCACCGAGGAGTCCTACCACAACGTTCTCGACTCCCTGCACTGGCTGGGCATCACCTGGGACGAGGGCCCCGACGTCGGCGGGCCGTACGCCCCCTACCGGCAGTCGGAACGGAGCGACATCTACCGCGACGTGATCGACCGGCTGGTCGCCGACGGCGTGGCGTACCCCTGCTACTGCACCCGGGAGGAGCAGGAGGCCCGCCAGCAGGCCCGCGGCGGTGATGTCGTCGGCTACGACGGCCACTGCCGCACCCTGACCCCCGACCGGATCGCCGCCTACGAGGCCGAGGGACGTACGCACGTGCTGCGGATCCGGATGCCCGAGGGGGAGATCGCCTTCGACGACCTGGTCCGCGGCCACGTCACCTTCGACACGCGGTACGTGCCCGACTATGCGATCGTCCGGTCCAACGGGGAGCCCCTCTACACCCTGGTCAACCCGGTCGACGACGCCATGATGGGGATCACGCATGTGCTGCGCGGGGAGGACCTGTTGTCCTCCACCCCACGCCAGGTCGTGCTGTACGAAGCGCTGGCCCGGATCGGCGTCGGCTCGGGGCGTACGCCGCGCTTCGGCCACCTGCCGATCGTGATGGGCGAGGGCAACAAGCGGCTGTCCAAGCGGGATCGCGGCTCGGGCCTGGAGGAGTACCGCGAGCGCGGGTTCCTGCCCGAGGGGCTGCTGAACTATCTGGCGTTGCTCGGCTGGTCGATCTCCGACGACCGTGACGTGTTCACCCTGGCCGAGATGGTCGAGGCCTTCGACATCCGGCGGGTCAACGCGAACGCCGCGCACTTCGACCCGAAGAAGTGCGAGGCGATCAATGCCGCGCACATCCGGCTGCTGTCCATCGACGAGCTGGTCGCGGGCTTCACCCCGTTCCTGCAGGAGGCGCACTTCGTCGAGACGCCGCCGACGGCCGCGGAGCAGGACCTCATGCGCGGCGCCGCGCCGCTCATCCAGGAGCGGCTGGTCTGCCTGTCCGATGCGGTCGACAAGCTGGCCTTCCTCTTCACCGCCGACGACGACCTCGTCATCGAGGACAACGCGGTGCCCAAGGCGGCCGACCGGTCGGTGCTGGAGGCCGCTCGTGGTTCCCTCGCCGACCTGGACCCCTGGGATCACGAGGCGATCGAGGCAGCGCTGCGGGCCGTCCTGGTGGAGGGGATGGGTCTCAAGCCGCGAAAGGCATTCGGCCCGGTCCGTTCGGCGATCACCGGCTCCAAGGTGTCCCCGCCGCTGTTCGAGTCGATGGCGCTGCTCGGTCGCCGGTCCTGCCTGACCCGGATCGACCGGGCGCTGGCCGTGGTCGGCCGGGACTGAGCGTGCCCGGTCCCGGCGCCGCGCTGGAGACGTGGGTCGGCGGCTACCGGCGACCCGGGCCCGGCCTGGCGTACCCGTCGCTGCTGCGGCCCGAGGCGGGGACCCGCGACCAGGCCCGGCCCTGGCAGGTGGTGATCGGTCTGGTGGCCGGGTTCGTGGCGTACGAGGCGCTGCTGGTGGCCTTGCCCCGCTGGCTGATCGGTGCGGCATGGCTGGTCGCGGGCCGGCCGGGGACATGGGCGGGCTACCTCGCCGACGCCGCCGGCTACCTGCACCCGTCCGGGATGGTCGCGTTCAATCTCACCATCGGCCTGCTCATCCCGCTGTCGGTTCTGCTCGTCGCCACCGTCCACCGCACCGGGCCCGGCTGGCTGGCGTCGGTCGCCGGCCGGGTCCGCTGGGGCTATCTGGTCGCCTGCCTCGGCCTCGCGGCGGTCGTGCTCAACGCCATGCAGGTCGTCGCCTGGTGGGCGGCCGGACCACTGCCGCACCTGGCGCCGCAGCCGGGGTTCGCCGGCTGGCTGGCCGTCATCCTCGCGACGGTGTGGGTGCAGGCCGCCGGCGAGGAGGCCTTCTTCCGCGGCTACCTGGTCCAGGCGCTCGGCTCGCTGGCCGCCTCACCGTGGGTGGGGGTGGTCGCCTCGGCGGTGCTGTTCGCGTTCATGCACGGCTCGCAGGACCTTCCCCTGTTCCTCAACCGGCTCGCCTTCGGGCTGGTCGCGGGGCTGCTGGTGTGGCGGACCGGTGGGCTGGAGGCCGGCATCGCCGGGCATGTCGTCAACAATGTCTTCGCGTACGTGTGGGCGGGCCTGACCACCGGAATCGCCGCCACCCGCGGCGTGTCGGAGCTGGACTGGGCGGCGTCGGTGATCGGGGTCGGCGGCTACGCGCTGTACGCGGTGGGCGCGGTGCTCCTCTCTCGGCTGATGCGCCAGGAGATCCGGACCGTGGCGGCCTAGTTGCACCGTTACACCTGGTCGGTCCCCGCGAAAGCCTGCCGCAGGGACAGCTTCCCCGACGTGTGATAGAGCGAGTTGCGGTAGAGGCGCTCACCGAGCCGCACCATCGCCACCCCGAAGGCGAGCGTCACCAGCAGCGCGATCACCGGCTCCCACCAGGTCGCGTTCCCGTCCGCCAGCCGCATCGGCATGAGGATGGAGGACACCACCGGCACGTACGACAGCAGTTGCTGCCACAGGCCGTCGGGCACGAACAGCGCGGCGAAGAAGGCGATCATGGTCACCCACATCAGTGGTCCGGAGGTGGCGCCGATGTCCTCGTTGCGGCTGGCCATCGCCCCCGAGGCCGCCCAGACACACGCGAGGGCGGCAAATCCGGCCAGGAAGAAGACGAGGAACCACGCCACGCTCCCGGCCAGCGAGCTGACGATGCCCGCGTAGTTGCTGAAGGACAGCCCGACCAGGCCGAGGCCGGTGTAGAGCACCATCTGTCCCACGGCCAGCGCGGTGTTGCCGAGCACCTTGCCGTACAGCAACTGCCGGACGGGGATGGCGGTGGCGAGGATCTCCACGATCCGGGACTGCTTCTCCTCCACGACGCTGGTGGCGATCTGGATGCCGAAGGTCAGCGCCGACATGTAGAACAGCAGGGCGAAGGCGAATCCGACCCCTGTCGCCAGGCCCGACCGGGCCCCGTCGAGGGTCTCGACCTGCAGGTCGGTGCCCTGGCGCAGCGTCTCCAGGGAGGTCCCGGCCCGGGCGGCGTTGTCGGCCATGGTCTGGTCGGCGATGACCTGCCCGAGGAACAACTGGGTGGTCGCCGCCGGGGCGGATCGCCCCAGCAGGGTCCAGCCGTCGGGTCCGACGGCCAGATAGGCATCGGCGTCGTCGTCGGCCACCAGGGTCCGGGCCGCGGCATCGGAGGCGACCCGGACCGTCTCGTAGCGGGTTCGCCCGCCCAGGACCGGCATCTCCTGGGCGGCGGCGTCGACGCCGGCCACCACGGCCGCGGCACGGTCGTCGGTGACCGCGATGGTCTCGGTGGTGGTGCGCTGGGCCAGCACCACCTGGATGCCCACGATCACCCCGATGATCAGCACCGACACCAGGGTGGACACGACGAACGTACGGTCGGTCAGCTTCGCCATCACCTCGCGGCGGGCCACCACCTGCCACGGTGCGGACGGGCGGGGGCGATGCGGCGGGGGCAGTTGCTCGGGGGTGGTCATGCGGTCACCTCGCGGTAGATCTCGGACAGACTGGGGACGACCCGGGCGAACTCGTACAGGTCGCCGCGGTCCAGGGCGGCCCGCGGCAGGGTGAGTTCGGCGCCCGGCGTGGTGATGTCGACCAGCGCGGTGGTGCCGTCGACATCGAGGCAGGCGATCCCGGGCACGTCGCGCACCCACCCGGCGTCACCGCTGACGCGGATCCGGTAGCGGTGCGGGGCGCCGGCGCGCAGCTGATCCTCGGAGCCGGACGCGACGAGCCTGCCGTGGGAGAGGATGAGCAGGCTGTCGCACAGCCGGTCGACCAGGTCGAGCTGATGGGAGCTGAAGAGCACCGGGATGCCGCGCTCGGTGTGGGTGCGCAGCACCTCGCTCATGGCATCGACCGCGCCCGGGTCCAGGCCCGAGAACGGTTCGTCGAGGATCAGCGCGGTCGGCGCGGACATCACCGCGGCGATGATCTGGACCCGCTGTTGGTTGCCGAGCGAGAGCGCCTCGAGGTGGTCGTGCATCCGTCCGGCCAGCCCGAAGCGGTCGAGGTGGTCGATCGCCGCCCGGCGGGCGTCCCCGCGGGTCATCTTCTGGATCTCGCCGAGGTAGATCAGCTGGTCGAGGATGCGTTGCTTGGGATAGAGGCCGCGCTCCTCGGGCATGTAGCCGAAGTCCTCGGCGTCGGCGCGGGTGAGCGGTCGGCCGTACCAGGTCAGCCCGCCGGCGCTCGGCTCCAGCACCCCCATGATCATCCGCATGGTGGTGGTCTTGCCGGCGCCGTTGGCGCCGACGAAGCCGGTCATGGCGCCGGGGGTGATGGTGAAGGACACGTCGTCGACCGCGACGGCGGCGCCGAAGCGTCGGGTGATGTGGTGCAGGGCGAGCATGCAGCTCCTCTCGGGAGGGGTGCCCGGTAGGGGCTCCTTCACCGTACGGCGGCCGCCACGCCCGGCGGATCGGCCGCACGAGGGAGATCGGCGCCTCCGTCGCACGGGGGAGCCGCCGTTCGCCGTTCAGGTGCCGCCGAGCAGCCCGGACTCGTAGCACCAGATGACCGCGTGCACCCGGTCACGCAGGCCGAGCTTGGCCAGGCAGTTCGACACGTGGGTCTTGACCGTGGCCTCCGCGACGACGAGGTCGTCGGCGATCTCGGAGTTGGACAGCCCGCGTCCCATCCGCATCAGTACGTCGACCTCGCGGGCGGTGAGCCGCTCCAGCTCCGGGACCGTCCCGGCCGGACGGACGCCCGGGGACGGGTCGGGCGGTCGCGACATCCGGGCGATGACCCGCTTGGTGACCTCAGGGGCGAGCAGGGCCTGGTCGTGGCCGGCGGCCCGGATCGCCTCGGCCAGGTACTCGGGCTCGGAGTTCTTCAGCAGGAAGCCCGAGGCTCCGGCATCCAGGGCATCGAAGAGATAGTCGTCGCGGTCGAAGGTGGTGAGGATGATGATCCGGCCCAACTCCTCGGCGACCAGGCTCCGGGTTGCCTCGATGCCGTCGACGCCGGGCATCTGGACGTCCATCAGGACGACATCGGGGCGCAGGGCCCGTGCCGAGGTGAGGGCCTCCGTGCCGTCACCGGCCTGTCCGACGACGAGGATGTCGGGTTCCACGCTCAGCATCAGCGCGAACGCCTGCCGGACCAGCCTCTGGTCGTCGACGATGAGCACGCGCAACGGGCGACTGCCCTCGTCGGGCTCAGACATGGGCGTCCTCCCGGACCGGGTCGAGGGGCAGCCGCACCCGGACCCGGTAGCCGCCCAGAGGGCGCGGACCGATCTCCGCCCGGCCGCCGAGGGCGGCGGCCCGTTCACGGATGCCCAGGTGTCCCAGCCCCGAACCGGAGGTGCCGGCGCGCGGATGGCCGTTGTCGACGACCTCCGCCTCGATGTATCGGGCGGCGCGCGAGTCGACCCCGGTGCGGATCACCACGTGGACCTGGGTGGCGGTCGAGTGTCGCAGGACATTGGTGAGGGCCTCCTGGACCGTTCGGCACAGGGCGAGCTGGACCGTCCGCGGCGTGGCGTCGGTCTTGTCGGCGCCGGTCTCGCTGACCTCGTAGGTCACCCGCAGGCCCGGTCGACGGATCCCGGCGACCAGCGCCGGAAGGGACGCCAAGGACGGCTCGGGGGAGCGGTCGCCGGGCGGGTCGGCGTCCCCGTCGCGGCGCAGCGTGCCGAGCAGGGCCCGCATCTGGGTCACCGCCTCCCGGGAACTGTCCTCGATGGTGGCCAGACCCGCCCGGGCCGCCGACGGATCGGCGGCGAGCACCCGGCGGGCCGCGCCGGCCTGGAGACCGATGACCGACACGTGGTGGGCGACCACGTCGTGCAGCTCCCGGGCGATCCGCAGTCGTTCGTCGAGCACCGCACGACGTTGCAGCTCGGCGCTCTGGTAGGCGATGGTGTCGGCCTGCGCGGCGACCCGGGCCCGGTCGCGGGCCTGGAACCAGGCGAGTCGGCCCGCCCAGATCGCGCTTGCGAAGAAGACGGTGTTGACCAGGGTGGTGTAGAGGGCGTACGCCGAGGCCGGTGCGAGAAGTCCCGGATTGCCGGGGGAGGTGCCGAAGGCCGGGGAGCCCCGTCGGCCGCTGGTGTCGACGGCCAACTCCCAGCTGATCCAGCCGAACATCACCACCATCGAGGCGCCGACGGTGACCACCACCATCCGCCGGTCGCGTGCCCAGGCCAGTGCCGTGTACACCGCCAACAGGTACCAGACCAGCCAGCCGATCTGCACCCCGGTGGCCGGCGAGGTGAGTGACACCGCCGGGTACGCAACGGTGGCGTAGGCCAGCACCAGAGTGGGGGCCACCCGTCGCCAGACCAGCGGAACGACCGCGGCGAGCAGCAGGTGCTGGAACCACCAGGGATGGCTGTCGCCCAGCGCGGCGAAACCCATGAAGGAGCGGGTCAGTTCCAGTGACGCCACGTTGATCGCCCACAGAACGGCCGTGAGGACGACGTCGGCGCGGATGTCCGCCCGGGTGGGCCGGGGACGCTCCCAGGTGTCGTCGGACCCGACCAGCTCGCCGAGTCGCTGCCTCATGTCCATGCCCCGAGCGTACGGGTGACGGCCGACGTTCCGCCTCCGCCGGCAGGCGGAGGCGCGAGGCCCGAGGCGCCGGCAGCCTCCCCCGCACGGGGGAGGGCGCGGAGTTGTGCCCGCTCCCGAGGGTGCGCTAGACTCTCTCGTCGTTGCCCCCGGGGCAACATCACCCTTGGGGTATGGTGTAATTGGCAGCACGAGTGATTCTGGTTCACTTAGTCAAGGTTCGAGTCCTTGTACCCCAGC
>CAZGWN010000031.1:0-36891 GCA_964528755.1 uncultured Propionibacteriaceae bacterium | reverse complement strand
GCTTCCTCCAGCCAGTGCTGGGTTCGGCGTGTCCACCCTCCGGGGTCAGGGCCCGGTCTGGGCCGGGAGGGCGGCGATCTGGGCCTGACCGAGTTCCAGGATGTGCACTACGTGGTGGCGGGCCTGTGACCGGGGAAACCGCACGGACCGGGGAAGCGCAACCCCCTGATCGTGTTCGCCGAGGACGTCCGGAACCCGGCCTACGAGCCGCTGATCGACGATGAAGCACACATAGGCCACGCCAGGCCCAGGTGGGAACGAACGTCAGATCGGTCACCCAGAGCCGGTTCGGCGCGGTCGCGGTGAACTCCCGCTTCACCAGGTCAAGGTGCCGCCCCGACGACGGATCAGGCTTCCTTGAGCAGCGTCTGCAGGCGCCCACTCGGCGCGACGATCCGGTGCTCCGGTCGTGAACCGCCCCGTCCTCAGCCCTCCTGTCCGGTCAGATAGGCGTCCGTAAGCAGCAGTTCACTGCGTTTGGTCCAGGCCAAGTCCTGCACCGCTGCACTTGAGGTGAGTCGGTTGAACACAACACCGATCTCGATCAGGAACAGTGCGTCCAACAGTTCGTCACTGACCGCCCGGTACCGCTCGATCGCCTCCGCGCTCGTCCCCTCCTTGACCTTCCACGCCTCCTCGGCGGCCCGGGTGTAGCTCTCGGATGCGAAGTGGGATGAGTTCTTCCGGGCATTGAACGGATAGGCACTGACGGTCAGGGTGGACGGGATGTACTGAGCCCAGGAGTGGAAGGTCACCCACAACCCCTTGAACTGTTGGCCGATGAGTTGCTGGGTGAAGAGGGTGCCCTCGACAGGGTCGAGGGTGACCGGGATCCCGATCTCGGCGAGATTCGCCTGGACGATCTCGGAAGTGAGCTTGTGAACCGGGCTGTTGGCCGGATACGTCAGCGGGACAGTGGCCACCCGCCGCGACCCCAACTCCTGCCTTGCGCGCGCCACGTCCCGCGTGTAGGTGGCGTTGCGGGTCTCATCGAAGGCAGGTGATGACTTCGGCCACGGCAGGTTGATCGGGTATCCGACGCCGCGGAAAACCTCGCTGATGATGCGTTCGCGATCGAGGGCGTACGCGATGGCCCGCCGTACCGACACATCGGAGAGCCCCGGGTGCTGGACATTCGCTCCGACGTAGGTCTGCACTTCGGCGCCCTCCAGATCGGTCACGCTGTACCCCGCGGACGTGCTGAAGGTTTCGGAATCGCGATACGTCAGGCCGGAGGCCACGTCGATTGATCCGGACCGCAGGTGATTGACCAGCGACTGCGGATCGGGAACGATCTGCACCGCAACCTTATCCAGGTACGGACGGTCGGCGACCCAGTAGCCGTCGTAGCGCTCGAACTCGATCGAGGTCTTCGGGGTCCAGTTCGTCAAGCTGAACGGACCTGTCCCGATGAAGGACTCCCCCGACGCCAGCGCGTCGATGCTCTCGCTGTCCAGAATCGGCACCGTGTCGAGCAGATCGAAGATGTTGCCGAGGTAGTGCTTGAAGTGCAGCACGAGGCGACGCGGATCGCTGGTGTCGTAGGACTCGATGGCGGCGGCCGTGCTTTGCAGCTGGGCGGTCCACGTCGGGCTCCCGTAGGTCCGGATCGAGAACTCGGCATCCTTGGAGGTGAACGGACGGCCGCTGTGGAAAGTCACACCGTCGCGCAGGTCAAGCGCGAGCGACAACCCGTCGTCGCTGAACTCCCAGGCGGTCGCCAACCATGGCGTCGCTTCCACCCGGTCGTGTGGATATCGGACCAAGCTTTCGTACGCCAACCCGATCACCAACGGATTGGCCGCAGTGTTGGTGAGGAAGGCCGCCGGCACGATGTCCGCCGTGGAGCCGACACGTAAGGTGCCGCCGCGCTGTGGCCCAGTGGCCGCCCCCGCCGCCCGGCGTTGCTGGCCTACCGCGGAAGTGCACGCGCTGAGCGCCCCGGGGCCCAGGAGGGCAAGCGTCGCAATCCCGCCGGCCTGCAGGAAGGAGCGTCGGTTGGTGACCGCAGCTGAGAAGGCTCTCGGTGTATCGTACTGGCGGGTCATGGGACACCTTTCTGGCGTAATGGCGATACCCACATCCCAGCCGATCGGTCGGCCCGGTCCAATATCTTTGCTCGGTCCGAGAAGAACCCCAACGGTCGGCCCCGAGTCAGAATGTGGATCAGTGACTAATCGGCCTGAGCACAACCCTTCCACGGAGCAGTCCGTCCTGCTCAACTGTTGTCCATCCTTCCCGACACAGCCGATCAGAAAGGCCCATCATGTCCGTGGATGCCACCACCGACGCCACCCACCGCGCCGACCAACAGGCTCCCCATGTCGTCAAGCTCGGCGAGCACATCGGCGCCCGCATCGAGGGGGTCACCCTCGGCGGGGATCTCAACCCCGCCGCTGTGGAGGTGATCCATCACGCACTGCTCGAACACAAGGTCATCTTCTTCCGCGGCCAGGAGCAGCTCACCGACGAGGGCCAACAGGCCTTCGCCCGGCTGCTTGGCACACCCACCACGGCCCACCCGACCGTCACCTCCCGTGGTCCGGAGATCCTTCCGATCGATTCCGACTACTCCAGCGCGAACAGCTGGCACACCGACGTCACGTTTGTCGACAGGATCCCCAAGGCATCGATCCTCCGCGCGGTCGAGCTGCCTCCCTTCGGCGGCGGCACCATCTGGGCTTCCGGGGTGGCTGCGTACAACGCGCTCCCGGATCCGCTGAAGTCGCTCGCCGAGAATCTGCGCGCGGTCCACTCGAATATCTTCGACTACTCCACGCGGGCTGTCGAGGAAGGTGTCGACCCGCGTTTCCGCGAGTACCGACAGGAGTTCGAGTCGACAACGTACGAGACCGAGCATCCCGTCGTCCGCGTACATCCGGAGACGGGGGAGCGCACGCTGCTCCTGGGACACTTCGTCCGCTACTTCACCGGATTTTCGAAGGCGAAGTCGCTCGACCTCTTCCGCATTTTGCAGAGCTATGCCGTCGACGAGGACCGCACCATCCGCTGGAACTGGCAGCCGGGGGACGTGGCGATCTGGGACAACCGGGCCACCCAGCACCGCGCCGTCAACGACTACGCCGGGCAGCACCGGCGACTGCACCGGATCACCCTCGCCGGCGACATCCCGATCGGTGTCGACGGGCGCCCGAGCGAGGTGTTGAAGGGCAACGCATCGGGCTACTCGATCATCGACCGACCGAAGCGCATCAACGCCTGACCCTGCAACAGCACCCCACGGGGCCCGGGCCGGAGGCAAACCCTCCGACCCGGGCCCCTACGTCGCTGCCTTCCGCCCAGACGCCGACGCCTCTGATCAGTGGCCGGCGGCGCGGCCAATGCTCAAGCCACATCAGCACCAGTACCGGGAACCGGCCGCGGCACCGCATCAAGCAGCCGGCGGGAGTAGTCATTGCGCGGGGTGGCAAAGACCTCCGTCACCGGTCCTGATTCGACCACGCTCCCGTCGTGCAGCACCACCACGCGGCCGCACACTTCATGGATGACCGCCAGGTCGTGACTAATGAAGACACAGGCAAACCCCCACTCGCTCTGCAGGCTGCGGAACAGTTCGAGAACGTCGGCCTGCACCGACACATCGAGTGCACTGGTCGGCTCATCTGCAATCAGCAGCCGGGGCGCCAGCGCCAACGCCCGAGCCAGGGTGACCCGCTGCCGTTGTCCACCGGACAGTTCGCGGGCACGTCGCAACCCCGTCGACGTCGGCAGCCGGACTGCCTCCAGCAGCTTCGCCACGCGCTCCCGCCGCGAGGCCGATGTGCCGATGCCCTGGATGTCCAGCGGTTCTCGAATGCTCTCCCCCACGGTCAGGCGTGGATCCAGCGAGGCAGCCGGGTCCTGGTGGACCATCGCCAGTCCACGGCGCAGTTCGCGCAGCCGCTTTGTCGGCACGGCTGACAGGTTCTCACCGAGGAACTGCACCGTTCCACTAGTCGGCGTGATCAACCCGGCAAGCACGCGGCCGAGTGTCGTCTTTCCCGAACCCGACTCGCCGACCATCCCGACGACCTCCCCGGGCCTCACTTCCAAGGACACACCACGGACCGCGGTGAAGTCCGGGCGCCCTCGTTTGCCCCGATACAAGACCCGCACCTGATTGAGGGCGGCAACCGGAACGACCGTATCGCCCGCGCCCGCCGTCGGCCGCTCCGCTCCCCGCGATGCTGCCAACGCGGGCCGCACGTCCTCGGTCCGGTCGGACACCACGGGCGCAGGAGTACGCTCCGGAAGCCGCGGTACGGCGGCCAACAGGCGTTGGGTATACGGGTCCCGGGGATCCGCGAAGACGCGCGCGGCCGGCCCGGACTCCACCACCAGTCCGTCCCGAAGGACGGTGACAGCATCGGCCACCTGGGCGGCCACCCCGAGGTTGTGCGTGATCAGCAGCACGGCGACGCCGGTACGCGCACGAACCCGGCCGAGCAACGCGAGGATCTCGGCCTGCACGGTGACGTCGAGGGCCGTGGTGGGCTCGTCTGCCAGGAGCACCGCCGGGTCGTTCGCCAGGGCCAGCGCCAGGACGACCCGCTGCTTCTGCCCACCGGACAGCTGATGCGCAAAGTGGTCGACGCGCTGCTCCGGATCGGGGATCTCCACCTGCCTGAGCAGGTCGATCGCCCGACGGCGCGCTGCGGCGCGGCTGATCCCGCCGTGGGCACGCAAGGCCTCGCCAATCTGCCAGCCGACCGTCCGCACCGGGTTCAGGGCTGTCTGGGGTTCCTGGAAGACCATCGCGACCACCCGCCCGCGCAGGTGGCGCAGCTCTTCATCGGGGAGGCCCAGCACCTCCTGGCCGTCCAGGACAATCGAACCCTCAGCCCGGGCACCGGGCGGCAGCAGCCCGAGCACAGCGCGGGCGGTCATCGACTTTCCGGATCCGGACTCGCCCACCAGGGCCAACACCTCGCCCCGGTCGAGGGTGAGGTCGATCCCTCGGACTGCAGGGCGGGAGCCGCCGAAGTCTATGCGCAGATCACTGATGCTCAGCAGTGGGTCGGGCATGTTTGAGCCTCCTATCGGCGGGATGCGGCCAGGGCCTGCGAGATCAGCAGGAAGCCCAGCACCAGTGCGACGACCACGACGAGCGGCCCTGCGGCGAAGAACGGCGCCTCCCACACATTGCGAGCACCGTCACGGATCAGTGATCCGAGCGACGGCGCCGGTGGCCTGACCCCGATCCCCAGGAAGCTCATCGCCCCTTCGACGAACACGGCAACCGACATCGACAGGGCTATCTGAACGATCAACGGGTCGAGGGAGTTGGGCAGAATATGACGCCACAGCACCCAGCCGCGGCCGGCACCGACCACCCGCGCGGCCTCGACGTACGGCTGCTGGCGCACCGACAACACCGAGCTGCGCACCAAGCGGCCGAAGACGGGAATCTCGGCGGCGGCGATGACGACGACAATGGTGAAAACGCCCGGCCCCATCACCGTGGTGAGTGCAATAGCCAGGATAAGGGTCGGGAAGGCGAGGATCAGGTCGAAGACGCGCTGGGTGACGATGTCGAGACGCGGCCCGATGGCGGCCAACAACCCGGCCAGTACGCCGCCGATCGCTCCGATCGGGACAGCCACGAAGACAACCAACGCGTTGATCCGGATCCCGTACAGCGTGCGGGTCAGCAGGTCCCGGTTGGCCTCATCGGTTCCCAGCCAGTAGGGCGCGCCGGGTGGCAGCAGGTTCGCGCCGGGGATCTGCTCGTTCGGGTCGAAGGGCGTCAGAACCGGCGCCAACACGCCCAGCAGGAGGATGGTCCCGACCAGGATGACGCCGACCAGCCCCTGGCCGCGGGTCAACGACCGCCAGGCGCGCCGGCCCGACGCCCGATTCGTGCGCCGGGTGGAGCGACGCGCCGGTGCACCGCTCTGGCTTGCACCAGTCGCGGCCGGGCGGTCGGTGGGCGGTGACGTGATCGGATCGACCAGGTCCGCCTGCGGGGTGGGGGTCAGGATGTCGCTCATGCCTCCGCCCCCAGCCGAATCCGCGGGTCGACGGCGGCGTGGACGACATCGGTGACCAACTGCACCACGATGAACACCCCGACCGAGACGAGCATCATGACCTGCACAACCGGATAGTCACGTCCCGAGATCGCCTGTTCGATCAACTGCCCCAATCCGGGCCAGGCGAAGATCGCCTCCACCAGCACCGCGCCACCCAACAGTGCCCCGAACTGCAGGCCCATCACCGTGAGTGCCGCAGGTACGGCATTCGGCAGGGCCTGGATGACGATGATGCGTCTCCGAGAGATGCCGACTGCGCGCGCGGTGGTGACGTAAGGCTGAGAAAGCTCGGTCCGCAGAGCCTCGGTCAGGAATCTTGCGATTGCGGCCGACAGCGGCAAAGCGAGGCACAGGGCCGGCATCAGGACATACTGCGCCGTTACGTCCGGCTGGGCGAACAACCCGGCAGGCGGCGTACCGCCGGCGGGCAGGATCGGCACCAGCACGGCGAGGACAACCACGAGCACCAGCCCGGTCACGTACGTGGGGATCGCGAGGCCGGCCGTGTTGGCGCCGGTCAATATGGCATTGATCCACGGCCGATCCACCACGACGGCCAGCAGCGCTGCAGTGAATGCCAGGACAATGGCGATCAACATGGCCGATAGCGCGAGCACCGCAGTGTTGAGCAATCCGGCCCGGACAAGTGCGCCGATCTCACCACCAATGATATAAGACCGCCCCAGATCCAGGGTGAACACCCCTCCCAGCCATGACACGTACTGGAGCAAGAACGGTCGATCCAGGCCGAGTTCATGGCGGATCGCCGCCAAGGTCTCCTCGGTCGCGTCAGGCCCAGCCAGGGCAGCCGCGGGGTCCCCCGGCACCAGACGCAGCAGGGAGAAAATGACGATCGACGCGAGGACCAGGGTGGCAAGCGCGCCGGGGAGCCGGCCGAGGGCGTACCGGGTCATCGCAGATCCTCCTCCTGGCCAGGGAATGCCGAGAGGACAGCAGCCGAAGAACGGTGATTCATGCGGAAAGCCTCCGATGGCGGGACGATAATGAAGGGTTGGGCAAGCCGACTCCACCCCGCCCGGCACCGAACAGGTGGTTCGGATTCCGTTGCCGGATGATGGTGAGCGGATCGGCATAGACGTGTCGCAGCGCGCAGGAGGTCGCTGCGATGGCTTGAACTCCAGCGCCCATCCATGCGAATGTCGGCTCCATCGCCGGAAGTGCGGTGGCGGACTGGAATGCTGCCACCAGATCGGCAAAGGTCCGTGGGAAGGCTGTGAAGGCTTGGCCGGCCAGCACGATCCGGTCCGGGCAAAGCATGTCGCGAACCACAGCTACCGCGCGCCCCAACACCCGAGCGCGCTCCCGCAACAGCTCCAACGCCGCTCCATCGCCGTCATCGGCACACGCCACCACCGCCGCCATGGACGGCTCGGCCACGAGACCCGCCTGTTGGGCACGTCGAATCACCGATCGGTCGCCCGCAGTAGCACCCAGACACCCGACCGCCCCGCAGTCGCAACGCGCGGTGCTGCCGGTCGGAAGGTGGGTGAGGCGGCCGACCTTGCCGTCGTCAGGCAATCGGCCATCGACGGCCAGGACGAAGCCCATGGTTTCGCGGGCGTAGAAGTAGAGGGTGGACCCGGCGGGACGCTCGCTGCCGTCGAGCACATCCGCCCCGGCTATGGCGGCGACATGGTCGGCGACCACTACCGGGAGTCCAATGGCCCGGCGCAGGTCGTTCCGTACGTGATCGGGGTCCCACGGGAGGTCGGACCACGGACCAGCTACCCCTAACGCCAGTACCCGAGCAGGTGCGAAGCGAGCGACGAGGTTGCCGAGGCGACCGACGACCGTTTCCACGGGAAACCCCCCATCTGTGGAGCGCAGCGTCGGTTGGCGGGTGCTGACCAGGACACGCCCGTCCATCCGCGCGAGGGCGATCGTGGTCAGACGCTGGCCGACATGCAGACCGAGCACCATGTACTGCCGGTCATCCGGCTCAACCGGGATCGACGGCCGCCCGGGCGTCCCGGCCGGAAGCAGGTCAGGACGCTCTCGGATGAGTCCGGCATCCGCCAGACTCGTGACCGCCCGTGCAACCGTCGCCGCACTCAGGCCGGTGTCACGTACAAGGTCCTGGCGCATGACGGGGGCCAATCGTCCGATAGCGTGAAGCACCGCCGACACCGCAGCGGTGGAGGCCCCGTCCGACGAAGACATAACCTCTCCTTTTGTCACACAGAAGGTTTCCTGATGGAGGCTATCTGCTGGTCCTCAGGTCCGCACCTCCGTCCCGCTCCGGAGTCCGGTTGCTGCCGGCGAGAGCAGAACCCTTGACACTCTGCCGGCGGACCGTGCGAGGAGAACCCACCGCAGCCAGGTCGGGGCGCCGGACGGCGTTCGACGCGCCCGTCCCCGATGTCAGCCCCATGGGCTTCACTGGAGCCATGTCCTTGCGAGACGATGCCCGTACGATCCTGCGCGACCTGACCGGGGTCACCGACGCCGACTTCCGGGACGGCCAGTTCGAGGCCATCGAGGCGCTCGTCGCCCATCACCGCGGGGGGGGGGTCGTGGTGCGCCCGGGGGGGGGCATGTCGGGGGTATAGTTGGTGTCGTGTCGGCTGCGCCGTGGGGCGGGCGCCGGCCCGACGCTCATCGTGTCGCCGCTGCTGGCGCTGATGCGCGACCAACTCGCCGCCGCCGAACGCGCCGGGATCCGGGCCGCGGCGATCAACTCGGCCAACGCCACCGAGTGGGACCCGATCGTGGAGGCCGTCCGGTCCGGTGAGGTCGACCTGCTGCTGATCTCCCCCGAACGGCTCACCAACCCTCGGTTCCGCGAGACCATCCTGCCGGGGCTGGTCGCCGACCTGGGGCTGCTGGTGGTCGACGAGGCGCACTGCATCTCCGACTGGGGGCACGACTTCCGACCCGACTACCGCCGGATCCGCGACCTGATCGGCCGGCTGCCCGACGGCGTACCGGTCCTGGCGACCACGGCAACCGCCAACAGCCGGGTCATCACCGACGTCGCCGAGCAGCTCGGCGTACGCCTCGAAGACGCTCACCAGCCCGGGGTACCCCTCGACTCACCGGGAGCCGGGCGCGACGTGACAGTGATCCGGGGCCCGCTGGCCCGCGACTCCCTGCGTCTGGGCGTCCTGACCCTCCCCTCTGGCCGGCACCGGCTCGGCTGGTTGCTGGCCCATCTGGCGGAGCTGCCCGGCAGCGGCATCATCTACGCGCTGACCGTCTCGGCCGCCGAGGACACCGCCCGACTGCTCGCCTCCCACGGGCACGCGGTCCGGCCCTACACCGGCCGGACCGACCCCGCCGATCGCGAGGCCTCCGAGGAAGCGCTGAAGGCCAACAACGTCAAGGCGCTCATGGCGACAAGCGCCCTGGGCATGGGCTTCGACAAGCCCGATCTGGGATTCGTGGTGCACCTCGGGGCGCCGGCGTCACCGGTTGCGTACTACCAGCAGGTGGGCCGCGCGGGCCGATCCGTCGCCTCCGCCGACGTCCTGCTGCTGCCAGGCCCGGAGGACCGCGACATCTGGCGCTACTTCGCCTCCGCGTCGATGCCCGACCGGACCCGCGCCGAGGCCGTGCTGTCGGCCCTCGCCGAGGCGGATCGGCCGTTGTCGACCGCAGCCCTGGAGGCCCGGGTCGACCTGCGGCGTACGGCTCTGGACCTGCTGCTCAAGGTGCTGGCCGTCGACGGCGCGGTCGAGAAGGTGCCCGCCGGTTGGCGTACGACAGGCGTGCCCTGGACGTACGACGCCGACCGCTACGCCCGCGTCGCCGCGGCACGCCGGGACGAGCAGCAGGCGATGCTCGACTACGAGCGGACCGACCGGTGCCGGATGGAGTTCCTGACCGCCCGCCTCGACGACCCGGACGCCCACCCGTGCGGCCGGTGCGACAGCTGTCTGCAGGTGGCCGGCGAACCCGCGTGGTACCCCGAGGACGTCCCCGAGCGCTTCCTCGAGCAGGCGCAGGCCCAGCTCACCCACGTCGGCGTACCGGTCGATCCGCGCCACCAGTGGCCGTCCGGCATGGACCGGCTCGGGATCCCCGCCAAGGGCCGGATCCCCGCCGGGGAGGTCGTGGCCGAGGGCCGGGCCATCGCCCGGCTCACCGACCTGGGCCACGGGCAGGCGCTGCGCGAGCTGTTCGCGCCCGGGCCCGACGGTGGCCCTGTCGACCGGCCCCTGCCCGCCGGGCTGGCCCGTGCCTGCCTCCAGGTGCTCGCCGGCTGGGAGTGGCAGGAACGACCGGTCGCGGTGATCGGCGTCGGCTCCCTGGGACGGCCGGCACTGGTCGCCTCGGTGGTCTCCGGTCTGGCCCGGGTCGGGCACCTGATCGACCTCGGCATCCTGCCGCTGCGGCCCGGAGCCGCGCCGACGGCCAGCGGCAACAGCGCGTTTCGGCTGGCCTCGGTGTGGGACCGCTGGGAGATGCCGGCCGATCTCGCCGAACGGCTGGCCGCGCTCTCGGGACCGGTGCTCCTGGTCGACGACCTGATCGACTCCCGCTGGACGATGACCTTGGCCGGACGACTCCTGCGACGGGCCGGCGCGCCGGCGGTGCTGCCGCTGGCGCTGGGGCTGGCCGGCTGAGGCGGCACAATCTGGACGTCATCCGACGAAGCCGTCCGCGACGTCCGTGGCGCCGACCGACTTCACACATAACTCTCAACATCTCTCAACGCTGGTGAAGTTGGGTGCCATGTGAGTGTGAAGCCGTCCCATCGGTCCGTCAATGGCTTCGTCCCGTCTGATGTTCCCGGCCACCCGACGGGGATACCTCGGCGCCGACGGCACGGGTGAGTTGGTCAGATTCGGTCTCGACGCGGTCCTGCAGAGACTTGTCAGTTCTGTCCACGAGAATGGGGTCATGGAGCCGACGATGAGGTTCGACCAGATTGCCGAGCAGTACCGGGCCGACTTGGTGGCACAGGGATTCGATCCGTCCGGGCCAGTGCCGGCGCGACGTCCGGGCGTCCGTACGACCTCCCGAGAGGCCTTCGAAACGTTCGCCGGGACGGTCGGCGCCCCGGATGTGTTGACCGTCCTCGACCTGTACACCTCGGCAGTCGGTCTGAGGAATGCCGACGACTTCGCCGTTTCGTGCCTGCCGGCCAGCCGATCCGCTGGGCGTCGGGCCGCCGTCGTGAACGTCGGAATGGTGCAGACGTTGGTCATTCACAGCAATCCGGGCACCGGACAGCTGCTCGGCGTCACCGCATACGTCGAGGCAGGTGCCCCGGTTGCTGACCGCCTTGTCGAGCATCCGCGCGTCACAGTCAAGCTCCACGACATGGACGGCGGATGCGCGGCGGTGACGTCCGACGACCGGGCGACTTTCGCCCGGCTCCTCACCCACCCGCTGCTCCGCGAGGCGCTGGCCGACCACGTCGAGGCCATGAGACACCGGATGAAGCGGTTCCGCAACAAGAGCTGGCACAACCCCTGGCTGTGGGCACAGATCGCGGATGCACCGACCACGGACGACATCGAGGCGAAGCTGGGTCCGGATGACGTCACCAGTCCCGATATCGCTCGACTCAGAATGGAGCGCACCGCCCAGCAGGAGTTCCGCGCCCTGCTCGTGCGGCGTTACCCGGTCCGCTGTGCGGTCTGCGGTCTCGACGTCGAGTGCGTGCTCGAGGCCGCTCATCTGGTGCCACACGCTGCGGGAGGTAGAGCCTCGGTGGGCAACGGACGGCTGCTGTGCGCGAACCACCACCGTGCCTTCGACAGCGGGCTGCTCCGCTGGACCGGTGAAAGGTTCGAGTGGACCGCTGCCGCGCCGCGGCGGTTCTGAGCCCGGCCTCTGCGGCCTGTGCCGCCTCTTCCTCACACCGCCACAGCTTCACACATGACTCTCAACCCTGGTGAAGTTGGGTGTTATGTCGGCGTGAAGCCGGCCCGCGCTCACCCCTCGGATCGGCGGCGCAGCTCGGCCAGACCGGTCTCGTCCAACTCGTCGAGGAAGGCCCGGCGGCCCGCCATCACCAGACCCAGCAGCGATCCACGCACCACCGGCCCAGGACCCGTGCGGAACTCGGCATCATCAGCCTCGAGGGTGAGGCCCTTCACCAACCGAGCACTGTTGACGGCGAAGTCCTTGGATGCGAAGAACCGCGCCACGGCCAGCAGGCCCTCGGCACATCGTCTCCCTGCATTCCCCACGCCCCCGGCCGTCGTATGACTCCTGCTCGACCTCGCCGCCCTGGACCTGGCCCCGGTGCGCGGCGAGGCCCGCTCACCCGACGATCCGACTCACCGAGGACCCGGACAATGACGACAACCGACACCGTGGACAAGGCGATTCGGCGATGGCGGCCGCATTCGAGGACCGCGATCTGGGGGCTCTGGGGCCCCTCGTGCGCGAGCGATGCACCTTCGTCGGAGACCCAGGCGGACGCCAGCTCAGACGGGACGAGTTCCTCGCGGGTGCCGAGGCCCTCTTCGCTGCCGGAACGGTGTCCGACTGGCAAGTCGACGGGTTCACGATCGACCTCCGTGGCGACACCGCCGCGGCGACCTTTGCCTGGTCCGAGCACGACGGTCGGGGCGACACCCGGACCCTTCGGCCAGCGGGCTCGAGTTGTGCATGTGGCCCGCAGGATTCGCCCGCTGGAAGTTGTTAGATGTCGAGCAGTTTCCTGCGGGTGAAACCTACCGGTGAGGTCCCCGGCGGTTTCCCATGCGCCGGGGCGGTACAGATCGGCCGCGGGCGCTGGGGCTGGCCGGCTGAGGCGGCTCAGTCGGGACGGCGCCCGACGGCAGGCGTCATTTGGAGGACATCCCGCTGAAACCGAGTGCTGTATAACATTCCACTCACCTTCCGGCGCGCGTCACTGTCGACATCAAGTACGCCACTTCGACTCCGGTGCGGCACCCATGACTCGGGGCACCTACGGCCACGCCTGGCAATCGCCCGACCTGGGGTCCAACCGCAGAGAGGATCACGATATGAGTCTCACCAGACGGCTGCGCGGGGCGGCCGCCCTGCTCGCGGCGGCGTCACTGGCCCTGGCCGGTTGCAGCGGCGGGAACTCGGCTCCGACCAGCCAGGAGTCCGCGGGCGGAGGCTCGGTGGTGATCGACACGGCGTTCACCATCGAGACGACCGACCCGGGGCACGCGTACGACACCACGGCCGCCACGGTGATCAAGGCGCTGTACTCGACGCTCACGACATTCGCCGGCACTGACCTCACCAAGGCCGTGCCGGATCTGGCCACCTGGGAGGCGAACGCCGAAGGGACCGAGTTCACTTTCACCTTGAAGGACGGGCAGAAGTTCTCGGACGGGAGCCCGGTCGAGGCCAAGGACGTCGTCTTCTCACTCAAGCGGATCCAGGCCATGAAGGACGCCAAGCCCAATTTCCTGCTGGCCGACATCACCATCACACAGAAGGACGACCAGACGGTCGTCTTCACAACGAAGACGCCCATGCTCCAGTTGCCCGCCATCCTGGCCACGCCCTCGCTCGGGATTCTCAACTCCGATGTGGTCACCGAGCAGGGCGGCTCCACCGACGGCAATGACACCGCCCAGAAGTTCCTCGACGGCGAGTCGGCCGGCTCTGGCCCATTCGTCCTTGACACCCTGGATCTGACCTCACAGGTGGTACTGACGAAGAACCCGGAATACACCGGTGACGATCCGGCCGGCTTCGACCGTGTCGTCATTCGCAACGTCACCGAGAGCGCAACTCAGCTGGTCAATCTGCAGGGCGGCGACACAAATGTCGCGATGGACCTCAACGGCGACCAGGTCAAGCAGCTCGGCGACGGTTTCACCGTCAACTCGGCGCCGTCGGCGCAGACGATCTTCCTCCTCCTCAACCAGGATCCGTCGATCGGCGGATCGGCCACCGGCCCGGAGTTCGCCGAGGCGGTACGCCTCGGTCTGGACTACCCGGCCCTGCTCGAGCTGGCCGGCACGGGTGCCGCCCAGGCCACCGGCGTGATCCCGCCGAGCTTCGAGGGCGCCCTGCCCGAGGGCGTGACCTACGACCTCGACCAGGCCAAGGCCGCGCTCGCCGCGTCCGACTACGACGGCGAGACGATCAAGCTGCGCTATCCCAACGACTACCCGGTGGGCGGGGTCGAGTTCACCCCGCTGGCCGAGCGCATCCAGTCGCAGCTCGACAAGGTCGGCATCAAGGTCGATCTCGCGCCCGCCCCCTTCGCCACCGAGCTCGACGCCTACGTCGGCGGGAAGGAAGGGTTCGGCCTGTGGTTCTGGGGCCCCGACTACGCCGACTCGACCAGCTTCCTGCCGTTCGCCCCGGGCAACACGGTCGGCCTGAGGGCCGGCTGGAAGGCCGAGGACGCACCGGAGATCGCCAAGCTCGCCACCGACGCTGCTGCCGCCCCGGATCCGGACAGTCGGACGCCCCTCTTCACCCAGTACGCCCAGTCGATGCAGGAGTCCGGCCCGTTCGTCCCGCTGATCGTGCCCGGCTCGAACATCTCGACCTCGACGTCGGTCACCGGCGTCACGTACAACCCGGTGTGGACGATGGACATCGCGGCGCTCCGACCCGCCTCCTGATGGCGGCGAGCAACTTCCCGCGGGGTGCCGGGCGAACGGTCCTGCCACCGTTCGCCCGGTACCTCGTACGCCGCGCGGCCACCTCCGCCCTGTTGCTGGTCGGGATCACCGTGGTCACATTCCTGCTGACGAATCTCGTGCCCGGCGACCCGATCACGGCTGCGCTCGGGGAGGGCCCGGCGCGTGACCCCGAGCTGCGGGAGGCGTTCATCCGCGCCCACGGCCTGGACCGGCCTCTGCCCGTCCAGTACCTGACCTATCTCGCCAACCTCCTGCACGGTGATCTCGGTGACTCCCTGGTCACCGGGCGCCCGGTGACGGTCGACCTCGCCACGGCCATCCCTGCCACGATCGAGGTCGCCATCGCCGCCATCGCCGTCAGCCTGGCCGTCAGTGTCACCCTCGGTACGCTGGCCGCCTACCGGCGCGGGTTGGTGACCGACCAGGTGGTCCGGGTCGTCTCGCTGATCGGGCTGAGCGTGCCCACCTTCTGGCTGGCCCTGGTCAGCCTGTACGTCTTCTTCCTCCGGCTGCACGTCGCCCCTGGTTCGGGCCGCATCGCAGCGACGATCATCCCGCCACCGACCGTGACCGGCCTGTACACGGTCGACTACCTGCTCGACGGCGACGGGGTCGGGTTCCTCGACGCGCTGTGGCACCTGACCCTGCCGGTCCTGGTCCTGTCGTTGTTCACGATCGGGTTGCTCACGCGATTCATCCGCACCTCGGTGCTGGAGGTGCTCGACTCCGACTACGTCCGAGCCGCCCGCGCCAAGGGGCTGTCCGGGACGCGGATCGTCTTCGACTACGTGCTGCGGGGCGCCTCGCTGCCGATCCTCACGGTGATCGGCGTCGCTTTCGGCTCGTTGCTGTCGGGCACCGTACTGGTCGAATCGGTGTTCTCCTGGCCGGGCCTGGGGACGTACGCGTACAACGCCGCGAAGAATCTCGATCTTTCCGCGGTGATGGGAGTCGGGCTCGTGGTCGGCGTCATCTACCTGGTGGTCAACTTCGTCGTCGACCTGCTCTACGGCCTGCTGGATCCGCGGGTGAGGCTCGCATGAGCGCGACCGCCCACGCCCCTCGGCGCGTTCCTCTCCGGCTCCGGTTCCGGCTGCCCCGCGCGGTCCGTACGCCGCTCGGGGGCATCGGACTGGCAGTCGTCCTCACCTGGTTGGTGGTGGCGCTCACTGCTCGCTGGTGGCTGCCGTACGACCCGTTGGCCCAGGACCTCCCGCGGCTGCAACCGCCCGGGGCGACCCTGCTCGGCACCGATGGCACCGGCCGCGACCTCTTCTCCCGGCTGATGGCCGGCGCCTCGGTCACCATCCCACTCGCCCTCCTGCTGGTCGCCTGTTCGACGGTCATCGGCACGGTGATCGGGGTGGCCGCCGGCTACTTCGGAGGCTGGGCGGACGAGGTGCTGATGCGGCTGACCGACCTGTTCATGGCCTTCCCGACGACGATCCTCGCCATGGTCGTGGCAGCCTCTCTCGGCCCCTCGCTCTACAACGCGGTGATCGCCGCCGTGGTGGTGTCCTGGCCGCAGTATGCCCGCGTCACCCGCAGCCTCGTGCTGAGTCTGAGGACCCGCAACTTCGTCGTCGCCGCGCGTCTGCTCGGCAGCTCGCCGGTGCGCATCCTGGCCCGCGACATCGCGCCCAACATCATCGGCCCGACGATCGTGCTGGCCACCCTCGACGTCGGCGCCGCCATCCTGCTGCTGTCCGGCCTCTCTTTCCTCGGGCTCGGCGCGCAGCCACCGACCCCGGAGTGGGGGTCGATGATCTCGGCCGCCATCGAGCACTTCGACGCCTGGTGGATCGGCGTCTTCCCGGGTCTGGCAATCCTGTCGGTCGTGATGGCGTTCAACTTCCTGGGCGACGCGATGCGCGACTCCCTCGACCCGACGTCCGCGCTCGGCGCCGGCCCCGACGAACGACCGACCGGCCGCGACGCCGACGCGGTTGCCGACCCACAGGAGGGGCCGAGGCCGTGAGCATCCTCACCATCGACCACCTCGGCATCGAGATCGGTCACCCGCTGGTGCATGACCTCTCCCTCGACCTCGAGCCGGGCCGCATCCAGGGGCTGGCCGGCCAGTCCGGATCGGGCAAGACGCTTACCTCGCTGGCGATCCTGGGGCTGCTGCCCCGTACGGCCCGGGTGAGTGGATCGATCCACTTCGGCGACCGGGATCTGGTCGGCCTGACAGGCCGCCGGCTGGCCGACATCCGGGGACGACACATCTCGATGGTCTTCCAGGACCCGTCGTCCTCGCTGCACCCGCAGCTCACCGTCGGCCACCAGCTCACTGACCACATGCGTCGTCACCTCGGTCTGGGACGCCGTCGGGCGGTCGAACGGGCCGTCGAACTGCTGAGCCAGGTCAAGGTTCCCGAGCCCGAACGCGCGCTCCGCCGCTACCCGCATCAGTTCTCCGGAGGCCAACGGCAACGCATTGCCATTGCCATTGCCATCGCGTGCGAGCCCGAGGTCCTGCTCGCCGACGAACCCACCACGGCGCTCGACGTGACCGTGCAGGCCGGCATCCTGCAGCTGCTGCGTGAGCTCGTCGACGAACGGTCCCTCGCTGTCCTGCTCGTCACCCACGACCTCGGCGTGATGAGTGCCGTGGCCGACGACATCGCCGTCATGCGCGCCGGGCGGATCGTCGAACGGGCCGATCGGCACACGCTGTTCCATTCCCCTCGCAGCGACTACACCCGAACACTGCTGGAAGCCCTGCCGGGCGCCCGCCACGGAGGATCCGATGCCTGAGACCACCCGGCCGGCCGTGCTGCACGCGGAGGATGTGAGCGTCGTCTACCCGGGACGGCCGCCGGTCGTGGCGGTCGACGGGGTCTCGGTGACGGTACATGCCGGGGAGACCGTCGCCCTCGTCGGCGAGAGCGGGTCGGGAAAGTCCTCCCTGGGGCGGGCGCTCATCGGGATGGAGCCCGTGGCCGGTGGCACCATCGAGTTCGACGGCCGGCCGGTGGTGCCGCTCGGCCTGCGGGCCCGCGCCGCCCGCGACACGGCCATGCAGATGGTCTTCCAGGATCCCTCGACAGCGCTCAACCCCCGGCGCCCGGTCGGTGACCAGGTCCGGGACGGCATCAGGGCGGCGGCCCGGCGCGGTGTCGACGTCCCCGACCTCCCGGACCTGTTCGGTCGGGTGGGCCTGGACCCGGGCTCGGCAGGCCGACGACCCCGGGAGTTCTCCGGCGGTCAACAGCAGCGCCTCGTCATCGCCCGGGCGCTGGCCGCGTCGCCTCGCCTGCTCATCGCCGATGAGCCGATCTCCTCCCTCGACGCGTCGACCCAGTCGTCCGTCGCCGACCTCATGCGCAGGTTGGTCGCCGAGGCCGGCGCGGGGATGCTCTTCATCTCCCACGACCTGTCCGTCGTCCGGCGGATCGCCGACCGCGTCCTGGTCATGTACGCCGGGCGGATCGTCGAGCAGGGTCCGACCGAACAGATCTGGGCGGCACACCGACACCCGTACACCCGCGCCCTGCTCGGGGCCATCCCCGTGCCCGACGGGGAGGGACGCCTCCCGCGCGCACCGTCGGAGGAGGAGCGCGCCACCTGGCGAGAGGCAGCGGCGTTCCTGGATTGAGCCGACGGATCGGGACAGAACCGCACGAACCGGATCACCGCTCACGGCCCATCGCCGGTGCGGTGTGGTGGCGCCAGTGCGTCCTGGCACCGGACCGGGCAGCGCGGAGATCGGCATGAGGGGTTCGGCCAAGGCCTGCGGTCGCAGAGCACGACGAGTGGCGCCATCTGCGGGAACTCACCCATCCCGTTCAACTGTCAGCCCAGCGGACGGCCGCTCTCGACTTCACCGACGAGTTCGAGCGGCTCAGAGCGCAAGACACCGGAATGCGATCGGCCGTCCACGAGAGTCCTGGGCACCGTCCGCGCCACATGTGGCAATTGCCCGGAGCTGCCACGACTCTCCGCTGAGGATTCCACCGTCCCTCACGACCGGGTCACCCGCGCGTCGAACAGTGGACATCCGCACCTGATCGTCTCGGGACAGACCCGCTTTCCCCTCGTACCAGGAGATCGTCATGTCGGAGCCCACCCCCTCGCACACCACCCCCTCGATCGGACGCCGTGGCCTGCTCGGCGCCGGCGGCGCCGTCGCCATCACCGCGGCTGCGGCCGCCATCCCGGCCACCGCCGCACCGAAGAAGAACAAGCACGGAGACGACCTCGACGGCATCGCCACGTCCGATCTGCGCTTCGGCCGCGACGGATCGTTCACGATCCTGCAGTTCAACGACACCCAGGACCACCAACTCACCGACAAGCGCACCCTCGAGCTGATCACCACGGCCATCGAGGCCGAGAAGCCCGACCTGGTCCTGCTGGTCGGTGACAACATCAACGGCGGCCCGAAGACCGTGCTGGAACACAAGCAGGCGATGAACAACATCGCCGCCACCGTCGACGCCACCGGCGTGTCCTGGGCCGCCACCTTCGGCAACCACGACGAGGACCCGGCCACCGGCTTCGACGAACCGCAGCAACTGACGTTCTACCGGCAGTACCGCCACAACGTGAACGGCTCCGGCGCCACCGGCATCACCGGCACCGGCAACACGTACCTGCCGATCGCCGCCCCGCGGGGCAACAAGACCGCCTACGGCCTGTGGATTCTCGACTCCGGCCGCTACGCCCCCGGATCGATCGCCGGCCAGGACTTCGCGGGCTACCCCACCTGGGACTGGCTGCGCGCCGACCAGATCGACTGGTACTACCGACTCTCCCAGGAGCTGGAACGCACCAACGGGCGCCTGGTCCCGTCCTCGCTGTTCCTGCACATCCCGCTGTGGGAGTACCGCTTCATGTGGTTCTCCAGCGTCGACGACCGCTCGGCCGCCGCCCACGACCGCGCCGTGGCCAAACACCAGATCGTCGGCGAGCGCAACGAGGACGAGTGCCCCGGACCGTTCAACTCCGGCCTGTTCAACGCGATCCTCAAGCGCGGCGAGACCGTCTCGGTCTCCTGCGGACACGACCACATCAACACCTACTGGGGCAACTACTACGGCGTCCAGCTCGGCTACGGGCCCGGCACCGGCTTCGGCACGTACGGCCTGGGCGGCGCGGACAACCACCGGCTGCGCGGCGCGCGGGTGTTCAAGCTCGCCCTCGACGATCAGAGCCTCGGACGGTTGGTCGAGACCCGCCCGGTCTTCGCCACCGACCTCGGCATCGACACCGCCGCGGGCGAACAGCGGATCAGCCGGCCGCTCCCGTTCCCCAAGGGCGTGAAGTAGTCCGGTCCCGGACATCCCAACACCGTACTGACGAAGCTTCAGAAACCACGCTCCACGGGACTCGGCCGCGCACGGCCGTTCGTGCGTCGCGTACGGGCCCGGGCCCGCAATCACGGACCCGGGCCCGACCGGCTACCGCTTGCCGTGCGGTTTGGTGGCGACCGGCTGCCAGTTGTCGGTCCGCTGGATGGTCATCGTGCCGTCCTTGATGGTGACCGGCTGGATGACGTAGCGGGAATCGGCGATGGTATACCCGTGGTTGGGGTTGAACCACTGGTCCCCGATATAGAGATACTCGCCCTTCTTCTCATTCAGAGGCGCGATATTCGAACTCTGCGAGATGAAGATCGACTTGCTCTCCAATCCTTGGGCCGGGTTTCCCTTCACCGTGTACGGACCGAGGAAATTGTCGGAGGTGGCGTACGTCCCCCCGTTCGGAACCCAACCCGAGGTACCCGAGTACATCAGATAGTAGGTATCGCCCCGCTTGACCGGCGCGGGCGCCTCGTGTTGCCCGGACATCAGCGAGGCGAAGGTGGCACCACCGGACACGTCGGTGCCGGCGACTGCGCAGGACGTCCCGGCCGTGCTGTCGGCACCACACTTGTCCCAGGACGCCAGCCCGGTGTAGGTGGAGTTCAGCAGGGCTGCGTAGAGTTGCCCGTTGCCGTCGGAGGTGTAGACGACGTACGCGTCGTCCACCCCGTCCTTGTTGGCGTCCACCCCGGAGTCGACGAAGACGTTGATGTCGCGTGACTGGCCGTACCCGTTCTCCCAGTCGTCGGCGCCGGTCAGGCTGCGCAGGGAGTCGAGTCGGAACGAGCCGAGATACTTGTACGGGCCGGCGGGGTCGTTGCCCACCGAGATCGCGACCCCCGCACGGGCCTTGGAGTAGCTGTCGGCCGCCGGATCCCCGCGCGTCGGACCGTCGGCGTGATACCACATCACGTAGCGACCGTCGGGATTGCGGATGATCTTGGGCCGCTCGATGACGACGTAGCCGGAGGTGTCGAGGTCGAACTCCAGCAGCGAGGCGACATCCTCGGGACTGTCGATGTGGTACTGCCACTTGTCATCGGCGAAGCGGGAGAAGTCCTCTCCGTAGATGGCCTGGTAGTCCGGATCCTGGGCAATGCTCTGTGCCGTGTAGAACCGAAAGACACTGCGGCGATCCGAGAGCTTCTGTTGGTAATCGGCCTCGTCGGTGGCGGTCTCCAGGACGACGCCCTCCGAGGACCAGTTGTACAGATCCGTCGAGCTGTACAGGTGAACGCCGATCGGATAGACCCCGGCGCTCTTGTCCTCGCCCACCCAGTAGTACTTCTTGCCGATCTTCTGGATCTGGCCGCCGTGGGCCTGGATCGAGTTCCCGTCGGTGTCGAACTGGGCCTGCGTCCCCGATGCGCCGGGAAGTGCCACGTAGTCGTAGACGTACCGGACCTGGTCGAAGGCCTCCTGCAGCGCGTCGTACGTGTCGGCGATCCGGTCGGCCTGCGGCCGGTGCTGCTTGATCAATCGCTCGGCGGCCCGCCGGGCCTCCCGCAACGTCTGCAGGTCCTTGTTGACCGGCTTGGCCTTGCGGTACTCGGCGGTCCCGACCCCGGACTCCAGCGGCGCGAGGTCACCGATCTCGGTCGCCCTCAGCAACTGGTTCAGGTCACCGGTCGTACGCTTGGGCTCGGCGGTGAGTTCGAGATAGTTCAACCGGGCATTCGACCGGTCGCCCACCCAGCCGGCCTCGACGACCGACGGCGGCGCGTACACGCGGACCGTGATGTAGCCGTCGGCATCGGGGGTGGCCTTCAGGGTCTGCTGGTAGGGGACGTCGCCGACCACGATCTGGTCGGCGACTTTGTTCTGTCCGTTGACGTCCACCGCGACCCGCACGTTGTTCGCCTCGAACCAGAATCCCAGGCGCAGTTGGTACTCATCGGGCGCGCCCGCTTCGCGCTTCGGGACCTCCAGTTTGTACGTGACGCCGCCCGAGGCCTGGTAGTCGGGGTCGTTCCACAGGGCCTGGGCCTGTCCGGCGGAGCTGATGTCCACCTTGCGGCCGGTGAAGTAGGGCCAGTTGTTCAGGGGCTGGCGCCAGCTCGGGGCCGGACCGGAGGCGATCGTGGTGGGATTGTCGGGGGTGCTGGGGAGGTAGCCCCAGTCGAGGTCGGCGGTCTCGGCGAACTCCTGGTCGGGCTGGTCGCCGTGCACCAACGCGTCGGGGAAGGGGGGCTGGTCGGTGCGTTCGATCGGCTTGGGCACCGTGACGCCGTCGGCCTGGTAGGTCTCGTACGGATAGTCGACCCGGTCGATGCCGTACGGGACGGTCCGGCCGGCGTACGGATTGTTCGCGGTGTTGTCGGCCGTGTTGCCGACGTTGATGGCGTAGACGACGTGATCGACGGCGGCCAGGTCCTGTTCGGTGACCACCTGGTCGTCGGCCACCTGCCCGTCGGTTGTTGCCGCGGCAGCGGGCGCGACGGCGAGTGAGGCGAGAACCACCGAGACGGCGACCGCGGCCGGCGCCGTTCGGCGACCGAGCCGGTGCCACAGAATGCGGCGTCGGGGATGAAGTGGAGGCATCGTTGTCCTTCCTGAGTGCGGCGTTGCACAAAATGGTTGCGTTCCCATCACCGCCCGTCGGCGCCCGTGCGCCTGCCGTACGGGGATGTTGACGTCACCAGATGGTCGCACGCTATCCAGGCCGGAGGGGTGTGTCAACGGCTGTCGTAGGAGCCTGCCGCTCCACCTCCCGGCCGAGGCGGCACTGCCGTCCCCGCCGATCCGGCCTGCGGGGCCATCCGCCGACTGACGTTGTCCTCATGTTCACGACGGGTTCACGGCGGACCGCCGCCGCCTACCCCGACCGGGTCGTCACCGCCCACGACTTCGACTCCGACAAGGAACTGCGGCAGGTCACCATCCCCAACCCACGGGTCGACTACCGCGAGGTCACCGCGCCCGCGCCGACGGTCCCGGCGTGGGATCCCGCGGTGGTCTACGACGTCGGAGCCACCGCCGAACACAACGGCGTCGTCTACCGCGCCCGCTGGTGGACCCGCAACCAGAAACCGCAAGACCCCTGGGTCGCCTGGGAAAGGATCGCCGACTGCCGAGCCCTGTCGCCTGCTGACTCGGCTCAGATGAGGGGTTGTCAGGTGCCTCCGCCGGAGCGCCGGGCAACCCCTCCGGCATCCGAGCGCATGGGTTGCGCGCTGCGTCACGTGGCCGCTGACGGCGGACCGCGGCAACGGGGAGACCCTGACATCCACCGCCGCGGCGCCTGCGGTGCACCAGACGGCCGTCCTGCTGCACATCGCCGCCGCCATGGGCCTGGCCGGCCGTCATTCCGGTGCTGATCGGTCCGCTGGGGCTGTGCACGTTGATCCGTGGGCCACGACCACCCGGGTCGGGCGCCTGAGCTCGCGTCCCGGCCGAGCAGACAGATGCCTGCACGAGGGAGACGGATCGCGGCGTGAGCCCAAACGACCACAAGGGGTGCACCGATCCCAGCACCGTCGTCGGCAGCGGATGCGATCGAGGGACCCTTGTGGTCATTTGGGCTCACCACCCCTCCGAGCCCGAACCGTCCGGCTCAGTCCCGGTCCAGGCGATCGTAGTAACCCGGCGCCGTCGAGCCACCGGATGAAGAGCCTCACCGAAGTGATGCAGCGCCCAGGAACTCCACGATCGTGAGTGCGGCATGAGCCCGGGATCACCGCCCGCTGCATGGCCAGCGCTTCAGACCGATACTGCCTCACCGTGGCGCACCTGGGTCAACGCCAACGCCCCGGCGAGGAACCCCCGCGGCGGCATACCAGAACATCAACGAGAAGTTCCCGGTGAGGTCCCGGATGAACCCGAAGACCACCGGGCTGACGATCGCACCGCTGGAGCCGGCCAGGTAGTAGTACGCCGCCAGGGTGCCGGTGTGTTCGGCGCCACCCATCTCGACCACCAGCGGCAGCGCATTGACGATCACCGTGATGAACAACACCCCGAACACCGGCATCAGCAACGTCAGCGTCCCCACGTCACGGACGAAGTACATGATCACGAAGACCACCGCCCCGCCGACCAACCCGATCTGCAGCGAACGTCGCCGCCCGATCCACTGACCGACGTACCCCGCAGGGATGGCGAACAGGATGGACGCGGCCACGTACGGCACGAGGGCCCCGGTAACCCGGTCGGTCGGCACCTCGAGCACCTCGTGCAGGTAGGTGGTGACGAAGGTGTCGAGCGCGTTCCCACCCAGCGTGTAGAGAAAGATCGCGCCGAGCATGAACCACAGGCTGCGCCGCTGGGCGGCGCCCAGGCCCAATGGTGGAGCGATGATGGCCCGGGCACGCTGCCACCACGTCCGGAGTGAGCGCGGGTTGTCGACCATCCCACCGAGCCGGACGAACCGCAGCCCCCCGGAGGACCGGAAGGCGCCCGGCTCGCGGACGACCAGCGCCAGGATCACCACGGCGCCGACCATCAACACCGCCGACAACCAGAACGGACCTCGATAGGACAGCCGCGCCATCAGCAAACCACCGACCGCGTACAGCAGCAGCGACCCCAGCGTGCCCATCAGATTGATCACCCCGTTGGCCCGGCTGCGGTGCGCCGAGGCGACCAGGTCAGGCATCAGGGCGACGGTCGGCGTACGCCACACGGCCATCAGGCAGGTGTAGACGACGATCAGGGCGATCAAGGGCCCGGCCGTCGCGCCGCCCGCGGCCGCCGGCATGGCGGCCAGTGCCAGCGCACAGATCGGCGCACCGACGAGGATGAACGGGAGCCGACGGCCGATCGGTGAACGGGCATGGTCGGAGACCATCCCGGCCAGCGGCTGGAGGG
This sequence comes from uncultured Propionibacteriaceae bacterium, assembly GCA_964528755.1. Taxonomy (GTDB): domain Bacteria; phylum Actinomycetota; class Actinomycetes; order Propionibacteriales; family Propionibacteriaceae; genus Raineyella. The sequence goes on along the minus strand of CAZGWN010000031.1, from coordinate 12,186 downwards.
TCAGACCGAAGACGTTGTCCAGCGCCATCACCGCCCCGACCGCGGTGGTGGACAACCCGAGGTCGCGCAGGATCAGCGGTACGTAGGCGTTGTACGACGCCCACGACACCGAGATCGCGAAGAAGCCGAACCCGATGAGGAACACCCCGCCGAGCTCGCGCCCCGGTCCGTACGTGTGTGGGGTCGTCATGGTCGCCGCATCGACCCGGTCGCTGGTCATGGCGACGACGCTAGAACCGGCCGGTGACCGGTCGGTGAACGCTGGCTGCCCCGTCGTTTTATCCACTACCAAACCTGTGGTTATAATCTTCATAACAGGTTTTTCCGAAGGGCCGACAGAACTGAGGAGACGGGATGGCCGAGAACGAGCCGGGCGTGCTCGAGCGGGTGCGACGCGGCCACGAGGCACAGGTCCTGGACGTCCTGCATGAACACGGTGCTCTGAGCCGGGCGGCGCTCGGCGAGTTGACCACGCTGTCCCGGTCGACACTCCACGACATCGTGGCCGACCTTCAGCGCCGTGGAGCCATCGTTGTCCGTCCCCAACCGCGCCGACCGCGTCGCCCTGGCCGGCCGCCGGAGCTCGTCACGCTGAATCCCGGGGCAGGTCACAGTATCGGGATCGACTTCGGACACCGGCGGGTGAACGTGGTGGTGGCGGATGCGGCCCAGGAAGTCGTCGCCGAAGCGACTCACGCGTACGCCCGGTTCACCGAGTGGGAGCATCGGATCGAGCTTGCCTGCGACCTCATCGAGCAAACGTCGACCGATCTTGGTCCACTCCGGGCTATCGGGGTCGGGCTCACCGGATCCGTCGATGCCGAGCGAACCGAACTGGTCACCAATCGCTTGACCACCCGCTGGCCGGCCCGGGTCGCGATCGACAACAACACCCGACTGGCGGCACTGGCCGAGACCCTCTGGGGCGCCGGAGCAGGAAGCGGCGATGTCGTCTACGTTCGACTGTCCCACGGCGTCGGCGGCGGCATCGTGATCGGCGGCCGTCTGTTGCGTGGCGCCCGCGGGACCGCGGGCGAGATCGGTCACATCCCGGTCGACCCCCAGGGTCCACGGTGCCGCTGCGGCGGACGTGGCTGCGTGGAGACGTACGCCTCGATTCCGGCTGTGCTGGAAGCTACCGGTCGACCGGACATCACCGACGCTCTCTCCCGTTTCGCCGCCGGCGATCCGGCGGTCGCGGCCGCCGTCACGCGCGGTGGTCGCGCCTTGGGCCAAGCGCTGGCGGGCATCTGGAACACCGTGGGCCCGTCCCGCATCATCGTCGGAGGCGAGTTGGCCGACGCCATGATCCCGGCCGCCGAGGCGGCCATGCGTGACCAACTACCCGCAGAGTTCCACGACGGCGTCACCCTGGACCGCGCCCAATTGGGCGACTACGCCGGCGCCCTCGGCGGCGTAGTCCTCGCGGCCCAGGAGACGCCCCTGTTGCTGGGATATCCCCTCGCGGAATCGAAGGCGAAAGCATGACCGCACCAGAGATCACCCGATTCGTCTTCGACCCATCGGCCGGGGAGCCGGTGCTCGAGCCGGAAGACGCCGGACCCGGTTTCTGGGTCGGCTGCCCGAGCGCGCTGGTCGACGCGGGCCACATTCTGCTCACCTACCGCCGCCGCCGCCCTCGTGGCCATCCGGGTGGGGATCGTGGCTGGTACGGAGCCGTGGCCACCAGCACGGATGGCCGGCATGTCGAGGACATCTGGAGCGTGACGTCCGCCCAGCTCTCCTCTCCCTCGATGGAGCGATTCTGCCTCCACCTCACGGGCGACGCCGTCTACCAGCTCTATCTGAGCTATGTCGACCCGGTCGACAACCGTTGGCGGATCGACGTGGTCGAGGCCGGTTCGCCCGACTCCTTCGACGTCGACACCCGACGGCCCGTCTTCACCGCCGCTTCCACCGGGACGGAGGGCGTCAAGGACCCCAAGGTGATTCGGCTCGCCGACGGGCGCCTGGTGATGGTGATCAGCGCAGCGCAGGCCAACCTCACCGAGGACCTGCGTCGGACCGCCCATGCCGCCGCCGACGTCTACAACACGGGCCTGGCTCGATCGGTCACGGCCCTGGCCGAGAGCAGCGACGATGGCACCACCTGGCGGTGGCAGGGCATCATCCTCGGGCCCGGGCGCGGGTGGGACCGCTGGGCCAGCCGAATCACCACGATTCTCAACGCCCCCGACGGATACTGGGCCTACTACGACGGCGAGTCCGACCACAGGCACAACTACGAGGAGAAGGCGGGCCTCGCCTTCTCGACCGACCTGCTCACATGGGACCGGCTCACTCCCGACGCCCCGGCCTTGAGCGTCTCCACCGGTTCGGGGTCGGTCCGCTACATCGACGCCGTCACCGTCGGCGGCGACCCCGGAACACCTGTCCGTCGGTTGTACTACGAGATGGCGCGCCGCGACGGATCCCACGACCTCCGGACGATCCTGGTCGGAGACCCGAGGTGAGCGCCTCAGCGGTCGCATCGGGAACTGGAACGTCGGCCCGGGAGGGCGCGGGAAGAGGACGCACCGGCCGGTTTGCCCTCAACGTCGTGTCGGTGGTCGCCGGGGTCGGCCTGTGGTGGGGGTTGGCGGCTGCCGGTCTCCAGTTCCCGACGCCTGTCCAGGTGCTGGCCCGCGGGTGGCAGATGGCCCTGGACGGGACGCTGCTCACCGACGTCCTGGCGAGCGTCCGACGCGTCCTGATCGGATTCGCCCTCGGGTCGATGGCCGCGATCGTGGTCGGATTCCTCATGGGATGGTTCGCGGCGGCCCGCGCCCTCCTCGAACCCTGGGTGCAGTTCTTCCGGACCATCCCGCCACTGGCCCTGCTGCCGATCGTCCTCGTACTGCTCGGTATCGGTGAGACGCCCAAGATCTTCGTGATCTTCCTGGCGTCGTTTCTCTCCTGCGTCATTTCCACCTTCCAGGGCGTCACGGACGTCGATCGGACCTTGATCAACGCCGCGCGGGTGCTGGGATCGAGCGGACCGGACATCTTCCTGCGCGTGGTGGTGCCGGCAACTGCCCCGTTCATCCTGGTCGGGATGCGGGTGGGGCTCGGCTCGGCGTGGGGCACCTTGGTGGCATCCGAAATGCTGGCTGCGCAGGACGGGCTCGGCCAGCGTATGCAGCGGGCCCAGCTCTACTACGACCTGCCGACGATCTACGTCAGCATCATCGCCATCGGAGTCCTCGGCCTCGTCATGGACCGTCTGCTCCAGGTCGCCGGAGATCGAGTCACCGGATGGCAGGAACGCCGATGACAGCGCCGAGCACCTCACCCAAGATCCTGCTGCGTGACGTTGCCAAGACGTTCGGCGCCGGGCGCGACGAGTTCGCTGCGCTGGGCGGGTTCAGCCTCGCCGTCGACGACGGTGAGTTCGTCACGGTCGTCGGACCATCCGGCTGTGGCAAGAGCACGGTCCTGGCCATCCTCGCCGGCCTGGAACCCGCAACCTCGGGATCGGTCGCCGTCGATGGGGCCCCCGTCTCGGGTCCTGGGCCGGAACGCGGGGTGGTCTTCCAGCAATATGCCCTGTTCCCCTGGCTGACCGTCCGCCAGAACGTCGAGTTCGGCATCCGTGACCTGCCACGGCACGAACGCCGACAACGGGCCGACCACTTCATCGACCTGGTCGGCCTGGGCGCCTTCGCGGACAATCTCCCCAAGACGCTGTCCGGCGGGATGAAACAACGCTGCGCCATCGCGCGTGCCTATGCAGCCGACCCCTCGATCCTGTTGATGGACGAGCCCTTCGGAGCCCTCGATTCCCTGACCCGGGCCCGGCTCCAGGAACAGCTACTGCAGACCTGGACCGCGGATCGACGCACGATCCTCTTCGTGACCCACGATGTCGACGAAGCCGTGTTCCTCGCGAACAGAGTTGTCGTCATGGCCGGTCGACCTGGCCGGGTTCACGCCGAGGTCGAGGTCGCCCTTCCCTACCCCCGCACGGAGGATATTCGCCTCGGCCCGGACTTCACCGAACTGCGCAATCGGGTCTGGCACGCGGTCCATCACCAATGACACCCTCACCATCCAACGAAGGACGGGATTCATGAAGATCACCAGACGGGCCGTTGCCGCCCTCGCGGCCCTCGCCGCCACCTCGACGGTTCTGGCCGGATGCAGCTCCGGCGCCTCCGGAGCCACATCAAGTGCCCCGCCGGTGCCGATCGACGTCGGCTACATTGCCGACTACAACGGCGCTTCCCTGCTCGCCGTCGCCGATGACCAGGACCTGTGGGCCAAGCACGGTCTGGCCGCCACCACGAAGGTATTCACGAACGGTCCCCTGCAGATCGACGCCCTGGGCACGGGCGACCTCGATTTCGGCTACATCGGCCCCGGCGCATTGTGGCTGCCGGCCACCGGCAAGGCGCAGATCATCGCGATCAACACCTTGGGCAATGCGGATCGCGTCATCGCCCAACCCGGCATCACCGACCTCGGCTCGCTCCGCGGCAAGAAGATCGCCGTCCCCGAAGGCACCTCGGGAGACATGATTCTCACCCTCGCCCTGCAGAAGGCCGGACTCACCGAGGATGACGTCCAGATCCTCGCCATGGACCCTGCCACCATCGTTCCGGCCTTCGTGTCCAAGGAAGTCGACGCCGCCGGGTTCTGGTACCCGGCCATCGGAACCATCAAGCAACAGGTCCCTGATCTCGTGGAGTTGGCCAAGAACGAGGACTTCTCCGACGAGTTCACCTTCCCGACGGCGTTCGTCGCCGGAAATGACGTGGTGAACAACGATCCTGACACCACGGAGAAGGCCATCGCGGTCCTGCGCGACGCCATCCAGTACCGGTCGGATCATCCGCAGGAGACCATCGACGCAACCGCCGCATTCCTACAGCTGACCCCCGACCAGGTCGCCTCCGACGCCGCGAACTCGCAGATCCTCACCCTCGACGAGCTCGACGCCCACACTGAGGACGGAACCATCACCTCCTGGTTGACCGCACTGAACGACTTCTTCGTCGACGGAGGGAAACTCGCCGAACCGGTGGATCCCTCAACCTACTACCGCGGCGACCTGTTCACCGGAGCAGGGCAGTGACCCGTCCCAACATCCTTTTCCTGATGACCGACCAGCACCGGGCGGACACTCTCGGCGCGTACGGAAGTCAGGTCCAGGTGACCCCGGTCCTCGACCACCTGGCAAGGGCCGGGGCCCGGTTCGACCGCTGGTACACCCCGACCGCCATCTGTACGCCGGCACGGGTGAGTCTGCTCACCGGCCAAGCGCCGTTCCGACACCGAGTCCTGGCCAACCACGAGCGCAATGTCGGCTACCCGGAGGATCTCCCCGACGGCGCGTTCACGTACACCCAGTCACTGAGGGACGCCGGCTACTCGTGCTGTCTGCTGGGGAAATGGCACGCCGGGCACCTCCGGAAACCGGCGGACTTCGGACTCGACGGACCGTACCTGGCCGGTTGGCACAATCCCGTCGACCATCCCGACTACCTGGCGTACCTGGCCGACCAGGGACTGCCCCCGTACGCCATCCACGACCACATTCGCGGCACCCTGCCCAACGGCAACCCGGGAAACCTGCTCGCCGCCCGGCTTCGCCAGCCCGTGGAAGCCACTTTCGAACACTATCTGGCCTCTCGGGCGATCGAACGCCTGACGGCTCGCGCCGAGGACGAACCCTTCTTCCTCCAGCTCAGCTTCTTCGGGCCGCACCTTCCCTACATCCTGCCTGACGAGTACTTCGATCTGGTCGACCCCGAGCAGATCGAGCTCCCGCGCTCGATCGCGGAAACCTTTCGCGGCAAACCCCCGGTCCAGGCGAACTACAGCGCCCACTGGGCATTCGACACCCTGCCGATCGATGTCAGTCGCAAACTCCTGGCCGTCTACCACGGCTATGTGGCCCTCATCGACCACGAGATCGGCCGCGTCCTGCACGCCCTGGAGGGTCTTGGACTTGCCGACAACACCGCCGTCATCTTCACCAGCGACCACGGCGAGTTCACCGGCGCCCACCGGCTCCACGACAAGGGTCCGGCCATGTACGAGGACATCTATCGTACGGCCGGCATCCTGCGCGTTCCGGGCGCCCCGGCAGGGGTCGTACGGAGCGAGTTCGTCTCATTGCTCGACTGTACGGCCACCATCCTGGATCTGGCGGGCCTCGACACCTCAGCCGCCGTTGATTCCCGCAGTCTGCTGCCCCTGGCGGACAACGGATCGGGTGAGATCGACTGGCCGTCCGATGTTGTCTGCGAGTTCCACGGCCATCACTTCCCGTATCCTCAGCGGATGATTCGCGACGCGCGATACAAGCTCGTCGTGAACCCCGAGTCGGTCAATGAACTCTATGATCTCGAAACCGATCCGGACGAGTTGATCAACCGCTACAGCCATCCCGAACTTGCCCCGATCAGGGATCGGCTGATGCGCCGTCTGTACGGCCGACTGGTCGAACGCGGGGACAATTTCCACCACTGGATGGCGTCGATGTACCCCGTCGGCCGACTCGATCACGACCCCACCCTCAGCGGGCTTGACGATAGGACCTACGACGCGTAAACCAAACACGATGACCAGTCAGGACGCGTCCGCCCCCCGCACGCTCCGCATCCCGTTCTCGGTGCTGGCGAAGCCCACCGGCGCCGCCTGCAACCTGGACTGTGCCTACTGCTTCTTCCTGTCCAAGGAGTTGCTCTACGATCACGACGGGCAGCGGATGGACGAGGCCGGTCTGGAGGCGTACCTGGCCAACCTGCTGGACTCTTCCCCGGACGGGCCGGTCGAGATCGCCTGGCAGGGTGGCGAACCCACCCTGCGCGGACTGGCGTTCTACCGCCGGGCCGTCGCGCTGGCCGACCACCTGCGCCGCCCCGGCCAGCAGATCAGCCACTCCCTCCAGACCAATGGCACCCTGCTCGACGACGACTGGGGTGCCTTCCTCGCCGAGCACCACTTCCTCGTCGGCCTGAGCATGGACGGACCGGCCGAGCTGCACGACGCGTACCGGGTCAACAAGGCCGGCCGGCCCACCCACGCCCAGGTGCTGCGCGGCTGGCAGGTCCTGGCCCGCCACGGCGTGGAGACCAACATCTTGTGCACGGTCCACCACGCCAACCAGGACCAGCCGCTGGAGGTCTACCGATACTTCCGCGACGAGCTCGGGGCGCGGTACCTGCAGTTCATCCCGATCGTCGAGCGGGTCCCCGCCGAGCAGTTGCCGCTCGCCGAGCAGGGCTGGCGGGTCGAGGGCAACCGGCGGCTGCTCTACCGGCAGACCGGGGACGCGGTCACCTCACGCAGTGTCGACCCGGCTGCCTGGGGCCGGTTCCTCATCGCCGTCTTCGACGAGTGGGTGGCCCGGGATGTCGGCGAGGTGTTCGTCCAGCACTTCGATGCGACGCTGGGCAACCTCTTCGGGCGTCCGTCCCTGTGCGTGCACGCGCCGACCTGCGGTCGCCAACTCGCCGTCGAGCACAACGGTGATGTGTTCTCCTGCGACCACTACGTCGAGCCCGACTACAAGCTGGGCAACGTGACCGAGACCTCCCTGGCCGAACTGGTCGCCTCCCCCCGCCAGCAGGCCTTCGGCCGCGACAAGCTCACCGGGCTACCCGGCCAATGCGTGCGGTGCCCGGTCCGGTGGGCCTGCCATGGCGGCTGCCCGAAGGACCGCTTCGACACCACCACCGACGGAGAACCCGGCCTGAACCACCTGTGCCCCGGGTACTTCGCGTTCTTCAGCCACGTCCGACCGGCCATGGAACAGATGGGGAGACTGCTCCAATCCGGCCGGCCCGCCGCCGACATCATGGCGTGACGGGCCGGCAGCACCGGTGCGCCGCCGGCCTCACGACAGATGCCGCGCCATCCACTCGGCCTGCTTCAGCCAGAAGAAGCCCTCGCCGCCCTTGTGGTCGTTGAAGCGGTAGACCTCGATCTCCTTCTCCACGTCCGCCGGACCGTACTGGTTGAACGCGGCGAAGACCGTCGACGGCGGGCAGGTCTGGTCCTGCAGCCCGGTCGCGAACAGTGCCGGCGCCGACGCCCGCCGGGCGAAGTTGACCCCGTCGAAGTACGACAGCGTGGCGAAGGTCTGCTCGACGCGATCCCGGTGACTGCGCAGGTAGCGGTTGACCTCGTCGTACGGCTGATGATCGGTCAGCCCGATCGCACGCTCGAAGTGGCACAGGAACGGTACGTGCGGGGCCACGGCGGCGATCCCGTCGACGAGTCCGGCGATCGCCAGGGACAGCCCGCCGCCCTGGCTGGTGCCGAGAACACCGATCCGCGCCGGGTCGACCTGCGGGAGCGTACGGATCGCGTCGACGGCCCGGACCGCGTCGGTGATCAGCCGACGGTAGTAGTAGTCGTCGGGCGACTCGATGCCCCGGGTCATCACGCCGGGCACTGCCGGCCCGGATCCGTACGGATCGGGGGTGTCACCAGGTCCGGCCCAGGCGCTGCCCTGGCCGCGGGTGTCCATCTTCAGGTACGCGTAGCCGGCCATCGCCCAGCCGGCCGCCTCGTGGGCCAGACCGCGCCCGCCGTCGTATCCGATGGTCTCCACGATGCCCGGCAACGACCCGATGGCGCCGTGCGGCACAGCGAACCACGCCTTGATCGGATCCCCGGCATACCCCGGGAAGGTGACATCGAAGAGGTCGACCACTGTCAACGGCGTCTCCACCGGCGTGACCTCGACCTGCCCGCCCGCGGCCCGGGACTCGCTCAGCGTCCGGGACCAGAAGGCGTCGAAATCGTCCGGCTCACGGACGACCGGCGCGTAGTGGCGGAGGTCGTCGAGCGGAAAGTCGAAGAAGGGCATGGGTCTCCTTGGGATCGCGGTGTCAGTGGGGCCGAACTCATTGTTGTCGCCGATGCGTGCCGGTGGCCCGTCGGGCTCACGTGGCCGCCGGCCCCGGGCGGGCATGCGCATCCTCGACACCCTGCGCCGCCGCCACCAGCCAGGCCACCTTCCGCCCCAGCGCAAAACCGCTCAGGTCGGGCACCCGGACCAGGTACTCCTCCTCCACCAGCATGTTCAGCAACCGGTAGGCGGTGGCCTTCGGCATGGCGAGGTTGCGCGCGACCTGGGTGCCGGTCACCCCGGGCCCGCACCGCGCCACCTCCTCCAGCACCGCGAACGCGTTGCGCACCGCCTGCGGCTGGCGGCCGCGCAACCCCGGGTCACCCGGGTCAATCATCGGGGCCGCCCGGATGCTCGTCCCCGCCCAGCACGTCGGCGGCCGTGGGCACGTCGTAGCTCCCCCACCGTCCGGTCGGCCGACGACGGACGATCTCCCACCCGACCAGCCCCAGCACGGCGGGGACGACGATCCCGATCCGGGCGCCCCACGCATCGGAGACCTGGACCGGATCGACCAGCAGCCCCAACCACACTGCCGCCAGTCCGGTCCCGGCTCCCGCCGCCAGGATCACCGGAACCACCGTCAGCTCCCCGATCCGGCGCAGGAACAGCGGCACCGCCACAGCGGTGATGAGATAGGCCAGCACGTACGCCGACGCGCCGCCGACCAGACACACCGAGACCACCGGCCACGGGTCGCCCGCCGCCACGATCGCCGCGACGGCCACCACGACCACCGGCACGATGGTGACCAGGACGGCGCCCAGCGGGCTGCCCTGCCGAGTGGTCCGACCGAGGCCGGCGGGGACGATCCCGTCGCGGGCCAGCACGAGGACCAGCCGCGACAACGCGGTGAAGCAGGCCAACGCGCAGGCGGTGAATCCGAGCATCCCCGCCACCGCCAGGACCGGACTCCACCACGCCGAGCCCGACAGGGGCCACCCGGACCCCGACCGCAGCGCGGCAGTGACCGTGAGCACCTGCACGACTGCGACGATCGCCACGCTGGCGTTGAGCACCCGCGGAATGGTCCGCAGCGGTCGGCGGGTCTCCGCCCCGACGAACGAGGCGTGGTCGAAGCCGATGAACGCCGCCATCGCCACCATCACGGCGGCGGCCAGTCCGTGCAGCGCCCCCGAGGTCCCCGACGCAGGCGCGGTGACCACCGGCGCACCCGCCGGTTCCGCTCCCCAGCCGGCCAGCAGGGCACCCACCACCGGGACGAGCAGCACGACCAGCGCGCACCCCTCGACCCCGAGCAGGACGCGCGCCGACACGGCGATCCGGCCCAGCAGCAGGCGCAGGCACACCAACCCGACGCCAACCGCCACCAGCACCGCCGCCGGCGGCGGAACCATCACGCCCACCAACGCGGCCAACCGCTCGAAGTAGTACCCGGCACCTGCCAGTGACGTCACCGCCACCAAGCCGTACGCCGCCACCAGACATGCCGCGGTGGCCAGCGACATCAGTCGTCCTGGCGCCCTGGCGGTGTCGACCGACTGCGCGACGAACGTGTACAAGGAGCCGGACCCGGTGAGCCGGCGGGCGTACACCCCGACGAGCAGCGACATCACCATGGCCAGGCCGGCGGCCAGCAGCACAGCCAGCCAGGCCCGGTCCCCGCTCGTCTGCACCAGCAGCGCCGGCTGGGTCAGCCCGGCGGCGGTCGGCGCGGCGGCCGCGATCGAGCCCGCCAGCGCGTCGACCGGCGCCAGGGTCCGCCGGCGCAGCCCGGCCAGCGGCGACGTCCTGCCGAACTGGGGCGCCCGGCGGGGTGAGGCGATCTCGTCGAGAAGTGCTTTCACCCTGGTGACAGTAGGCAGCCCGATGTGTCGACCGGGTTACGTCCGGGTCGCCCCGGACGCGATTCCCCTGATGGTGCGGGAGTCTCATTTGGGTTGCGTGCCGGTTTTGCCTGCCGCGCCGAGTGCCGAAACATCCCGCGCCCAGCATGTCCGCCATGACCTCATCACATCCAACGCCACCGACTCTGACGTCGCCCACACCGGCCGCGGCGACCCGGGACGCCGCCGATCATCGACTCCAGGGTTCCCTGGGGCCCGGCTCGATCGTGTTCATGGTCGTCGCCGCCGCCTCCCCGCTCACCGTCATCGCCGGCGGGACGCCGCTGGGCATCCTGCTGGGCAACGGCGCCGGCTATCCGGCGATGTTCGCCGCGGTGGCCGTCATCCTCCTCCTGTTCTCCGTCGGGCTGGGGGCGATGAGCCGCCTCGTCCCCCGGCCGGGGGCCTTCTTCACGTACGTCGGCTACGGCATCAACAGCCGTTGGGGACTCGGCACGGCGTACCTGGCCCTGCTCACGTACACCACCGTCCAGGTCGCCGTCTACGCCTACCTCGGCTACTCCCTCAACATGACCGTCACCTCGCTCGGCGGCCCGGCGCTGCCGTGGTGGCTGTACACGCTGGCGGTCGTCGGGCTCGTCGGCGTCCTCGGCTACCGGCACATCGAGCTGAGTTCGAAGGTGCTCGGCTGCCTGCTGATCGGCGAGATCCTCATCGTGCTGGCGCTCGGCGTGGTGGTCATCGCCACCGGCGGCGCCGAGGGCCTGTCGCTCACCCCGTTCGCCCCCTCCAGCGTGCTCTCGGGCGCACCCGGGGTCGGACTGATGTTCGCCGTGGCCGGATTCATCGGCTTCGAGTCGACGGCCATCTACCGCGACGAGGCACGTCGCCCCGAGCGGACCATCCCCGTCGCCACGTACGCGGCCGTCATCCTCATCGGCGTCTTCTACACCTTCGGTGCGTGGGCGCTCGTGATGGCCGAAGGCCCGAGCCGAGTTCTCGAGGTGGCCGGCGCCGACCCGGGCGCCATGGTCATCAACACCACCCGCACCTACCTCGGGGTACCCGGAAGCGTCGTCGTCAACACCCTGCTGCTCACCTCCCTCTTCGCCTGCGTGCTGTCGTTCCACAACGTCATCGCCCGCTACCAGCACTCGATGGCCGGCGCCGGCACCCTGCCCGCGGCCCTCACCCGGGTGCACCCGGTGCACGGCTCCCCGTCCGCGTCCTCCCTGGTGCAGACCGTCACCGCCGTCACACTGGTGGTCACCCTCGCGCTCGCCGGCCTGGACCCCGTGCTGGAGGTCTTCACCTGGTTGTCGGGGGTCGCCACCCTCGGCGTGGTCGTCCTGATGGCCCTCACCTCACTGGCCGTCCTCCTCTTCTTCGCCCGGCACCGCGACGTCGCGGGCTCCCGCTGGACCACGGTCGTGCTTCCCGTCCTCGGCCTGATCGGCCTGGTCACGATCAGCGTGCTGATCGTCGCGTACTTCCCGGTCCTCGTGGGTGGCGGCG
>CAZGWN010000030.1:0-37955 GCA_964528755.1 uncultured Propionibacteriaceae bacterium | reverse complement strand
CTTCAGCATCTCCCGGGCAATCAACGCGCCGCACTGTTGCTGTTCGATGTGCTCGACTTCTCAGCCGCCGAGATCGCCGAGATCATGGCCACGAGCACGACGTCGGTGAACTCGGCCCTGGCCCGCGCACGGCGTACGATCGCTGCGATCGAGCCGACACCGGGCTCAACGTCGACGGCTTACCTGGTGGACGACGGGGCGGCGCGCGTGCTCGCCGCGCGGTTCGCCACGGCGCTCGAAGAGGGCGATATCGACGCCTTTGTGTCGCTGCTCACGGCGGACGTCACATGGGCGATGCCGCCGCTGCCGCACTGGTATCTCGGCCTCGACGCAGTCGCGGACTTCGCGTACGAGGTACCGATGAGGCGTTGCCCAAGCTGGAAGTACCGAATCCTTCGGGCGAACGGGGGGCCCGCCGTAGCCTTCTACGTCGGCCACGAACCCGACGGCCCGCACGACGCCTGGTCGATCACCGTGCTCGGGCTACGCGACGACCACATCGCCACCATCACGTCATTCCTCGGACCGGAGTGCTTCGATATCTTCGGCCTGCCGTTGACTTTTCCGTAGAGAAACAGCCTCACGGACCCGATGTCGTTGTGGGGGCCGTCCGCCCAGTTGGCGTTACCGATCCGGCCACCGGGACGAACCACTCGTGCCACCTCCCGAAGGCCGTCAACCATGTCCTCCGCGAAGTCGCAGCCCAGTCCGATGCCGCTGCGAACCAGCGCTCAGCAGCCGACATGCGCAGGCTTCGGGGTCGGGACACGGTCCCGGTCACGCAGCGCCCGATTGCACGCCCGACGAGGCACCCGGTCCATGGCGACGATTTTTGCACCGATCGCAAGTCATACCTCGTGAACCGACACGAAAGGGACGCACATGCCAGAGCTGGCAATCGAGACCACGGGGCTGACCAAGTCCTTCGGCAACACCATCGCCGTCGATGGCATCGACCTGTCCATCGCACGCGGCGGCGTCCATGCCGTGCTCGGGCCGAACGGCGCCGGGAAGACGACAACGATCCGGATACTGTCCACGCTGCTGCGACCCGACTCCGGGGTCGCGCGAGTCCTCGGCCGGGACATCCTCACCGATGCAACGGAAGTGCGCCGACGGGTGAGCCTCACCGGCCAGTTCGCCTCGGTCGATGACGACCTCACCGGCAGCGAGAATCTCCGCTTGATCGGGCGACTGTTCGGCCACCCGGGGACGCGAGCCAAGCAACGCGCTTCAGAGCTGCTGGAGGCGTTCGGCCTGGGTGATGCCGCGGATCGTCAGGTGAAGAAGTACTCCGGCGGCATGCGCCGACGCCTCGACATCGCCGCCTCCATCACCGTCACCCCCGAGCTCCTCTTCCTCGACGAACCGACCACCGGTCTCGACCCCCGCAGCCGCGCCGAGGTGTGGGACATCGTCCGGGCGATGGTGGCGAGCGGAACAACCGTGCTGCTCACGACCCAGTACCTGGAGGAAGCCGATCAACTCGCCGACCGAATCAGCGTCATCGATCACGGCAGAGTCGTCGCGGAAGGAACGAGCACCGCACTGAAGACATCCGTCGGTTCTGCAACCTTGACCGTCCGCCTCCACGACCCGATCGACGGCGCGACGGCCGTCAACGCGCTCAGCCAAGTGCTCAACACCGATGTCCGCAGCGGAGACGACCGGGGGACGGTCACCGCGACTCTCGACGATCCATCCCGTGCCGGGTACGCCCTGACCGCGCTCCATGAAGCGGGCATTGTCGTCGCCCAAGCCGCGCTCGGACAACCCAGCCTCGATGAAGTGTTCCTGGCGATCACCGGCCACAGGACCGAGGCTGATGCGGAGGTCGTCGCATGAGCACCTCCGCCGCGTCCGCTCCGATCCGTGACAGCGCCATCCAGGCGGCTCTGGCCAGCAGCGTCCGCCCGCCGGCGCCGGGACCGCTGAGCACCTCACTCACGTTCGGGTGGCGGGCCCTGCTGAAGATCAAGCACATCCCCGAACAACTCCTCGACGTCACCCTCTTCCCGGTGATGTTCACGCTCCTGTTCACCTTCCTGTTCGGCGGTGCCCTGGCCGGAAGCACCGTCGACTACGTGCAGTTCCTCGTCCCCGGAATGATCGTGCAGTCTGTGCTGCTGATCACGATGTACACCGGTATGACCCTTCGAACCGACGTCGAACGCGGCGTGTTCGACCGGTTCCGCTCGCTTCCGGTCTGGCGTCCCTCCCCCATCGTCGGCATGCTCCTTGGCGACGCCGTCCGGTTCGCCACCGCGGCGACCGCCACGGGACTCCTCGGTCTGGCACTCGGATGGCGACCCCAAGGAGGCCTCGTCGGCGTGTCCCTCGCGGTGCTCCTCCTCCTGGTCTTCGCCTTCGGTCTGGGGTGGGTCTGGACGTTCCTCGGCCTCGTCCTGCGCAGCTCGAGCGCTGTGATGAGCGCCAGCATGATGGTCATGATGCCGCTCACCTTCGCGAGCAACATCTTCGTCGATCCCGCCACCATGCCGGGCTGGCTACGCGCTTTCGTGGACGTCAACCCGGTCAGCCCGTTGGTGACGAGCGTCCGTGCCCTCGTGGCCGGCACCGGCGTCGGCCCGCAACTCGCCTACACCCTCACCTGGGCGGCGCTCCTGGTCGCCGTGTTCGGCTCACTCACGATGTGGCGCTACCGGAGAGCGCGGTAGCCGGGCGGGATCAGGCAGCAGCGATGGTTCCGCCCGAGGCGCAACTCGGGCAGGCATGGATGTCGAGCAGTCGGCGCAGGAACTGCGCGTCACTGGTGACCGTTCGCTGGCCTCCGAGCGAGCACCTCGACGAAGGAACAGGCGTGACCCCGCGTCCACATCGTCGACGGACATGCCATGCTCGGCGGCACTCAGCACCGGTTCGAGAACTCGGCGTCGATACCGAGCTCCCGGCACGTTTCCCGTACGGTCGTCAGCGCCGTGGAACCGGTGACGTTCAGCGACAGGTACGTCAGCAGGTCGTCGGTGCCCCAGTGCCGAGCGAGTTGCTCGGCACCCACGGTCGGGACGCGCAGCCAGCACTCGTACTCGGAGCTGGGCCAGGTCTCCTCGACTGCCCGGCCCAGGTCCTGTTCCGCCAGCACCAGGCCGTCGTCATCTAGGTAGGCCTCGATGGTCAGGGACAGGCGGGGTGTCTGCAGCGCACAGAGAGTGACCTTCGGTGTTTCGGCGACCGCAGGGGGCACGCCGTCCTTCCGCTCCGTCTCGTCCATGGCCACGAGTCTCCTACCTACCGCTGAGGGTTGGTGACGTGACCGACCACGGGCGCCGAACCCGACCGAATTCCTCCCCGATACAGGTGATCTTGTGTGACGATGGACACATGACCTCCATTGAGCGGCTCCGTCCCGACGGTCTTGTCCACAGCCCGGCCTTCTCCCACGTCGCCGTCGTGCCGCCGGGCGCGACCACCATCTGGGTCGGCGGCCAGGACGCAGTCACCGCCGACGGCACCCTCGTGGGCGAGGGCGACGTCGCCGCACAGTCGGTCCAGGCCCTGCAGAATGTCGTCACCGCCCTGGCCGCGGCCGGGGCGTCCCTGGCCGACGTCGTGCACTGGAACGTCCTGCTCGTGGCGGGCACCGACTTCAACGCGGCCTATCAAGCGATCGGGCCGAGCCTCGCCTCCGACGACCCTGCTCTCGTCACCGCCGCGCAGGTGGCAGGACTGGGGTTGCCCGGCGCACTCGTCGAGATCAGCGTGGTCGCCGCCGTCGTACGGTAGGCGCCGATCACCGAGCCGCCGGGATGGCGGTCCGGGTGAGATGCTCGGAGACCTGCCACAAGCGGGCCGCGTCCTCGGCGCTGCGCAACGGCGCGAAGAGCGGCTGCTCGGCGGGCGTTCCGCCCAGGTGACCGGGACCGGCCGGCCCGTACAGGGCAGCGGGCCGGGCCGCCGGTTCCGTCGCGGCCAACAACGCTGGCAGCCCGGCCGTCTCGACGGTGCCGAGCAGGATGCCGCGGGCCGACAGCCACCGGATCACGCGGACGTCCGCGCCCTCCTTGGTGCGCCCGATCTCGGGCCGAGCGGCCAACAGGCTGGTCGGGGCGACGCCCGGGTGGGAAAGATTGCTGGTGATGCCCCACCCGTCCGCCTCGCTGCGACGCTGCAACTCCAGCCCGAACAATCCCAGGGCAGTCTTGGACTGGGCGTACGCCGGCATCGCCCGGTAGGTGCGCTGCCAGTTCAGATCGTCCCAGTTGATGACTCCGCTGCGCGCGGCGATGCTGATCTGTGACGTGACCCGGGCCTGTCCGGCCACCAGCAGCGGCAGCAGGTGGGCGACGAGAGCGAAGTGGCCCAGGTAGTTGGTGCCCAGTTGCAGCTCAAAACCGTCGGCCGTCGTCTGCCGGTTCGGCGGTTGCATGACGCCGGCATTGTTGATCAGCACGTGGATCGGCTCGTCCTCGGCCACCAGGGTGTCGCCCAGCGCCGCAACGGACGCCAGCGAGGCCAGATCGAGGCTGCGCAGCGAGATGGTCGCGTCGGGGACCTCCCGCCGGATCGTCTCCAGGGCCGCTTCCCCCTTGCGGGGGTTGCGTACGGGCAGGACGACCTCGGCCCCGGCCGCGGCCAATCGGACGGCCATCCGCAGGCCCATGCCGTCGCTCGCCCCGGTGATCACGGCGCGTCGTCCGGCGAGGTCGGGGGTGGTGAAGGTGGTCGGTTCTCGTGACATCGGTCCTGCTCCTCAAGGTCGAGTGGGTCTGCCCTCGATCCTCCGCGGGTCATGCCGGCCCAACCAGGGCCTGCTGATCCGCGGATCGCCGAGGCCCCCCACGCCTCCGGACCGCGTACCCCGGATGGGGGGACCGGCAGGCCGTGGTTGCCCCGCCCCTGACGAGGTAGACAGGAACGCACCACACCATCGAGGAGGACGGTCATGATCGATCGCCCAGCACTGGCCGGGTTCTTGCGCAACAGACGCCAGGCACTCCAGCCGGAGGACGTCGGCCTGCCACCCGGGCAACGTCGCCGGACCAGCGGGCTGCGCCGCGAGGAGGTCGCGGCGCTGTGCCACATGTCCACCGACTACTACTCCCGGCTGGAACGCGAACGCGGCCCGCACCCGTCCACCGCCATGCTCGCCTCGATCGCCCAGGGGCTGCACCTGTCACTCGACGAACGCGACCACCTGTTCCGGCTCGCCGGGCACAACCCGCCGCCGCGCGGCGCCGCCGGCGACCACATCAGTCCCGGCCTGCTGCGGGTGCTCGACCGACTGGACGACACCCCGGCCGAGATCGTCACCGAACTCGGCGAAACCCTGCGCCAGTCCCCCATGGGCGTCGCCCTCACCGGCGACACCACGCACTTCACCGGCGCGGCCCGCAGCGCCGGCTACCGGTGGTTCACCGATCCCGCCTCCCGGGCGCTGTACGCGCCCGGTGAGCGTCCGTTCCTGAGCCGGATGTTCGCGTCGGGCCTGCGCGAAGTGGTCACCCTGCGCGGCCCCCGGTCCCGCGCCGCCCGGCTGGTCCGATTGCTCCTCGACAGCAGCGAGGAGTTCCGACAGGTGTGGGACAAGCAGGAGGTCGGCGTGCGCCCCCGCGAGGTCAAGCACTTCGTCCATCCCGAGGTCGGCGAGCTGGAACTCACCTGCCAGCGTCTGGTCGACCCGGGCCAGGCCCACCAACTGATGGTCTACACGGCCGTTCCCGGCACCGAGAGTCACGAGAAACTACAGATGTTGTCGGTCATCGGAGCCCGGGCCCTCCCGTGAGAGGCGGCACCGGGGCGGCGCGACTCCTGGGGGTCCGGACCGCGTTGACCGTCGCCGGCTCCATACTGGCGGTTGACCGGCAGATCCACCGGCGTGTGTCGTCCCCGAGGAGTCCGCATGATCCGTCCAGGCCCCCTGCTCGTCGACCGTCTGCTGCACGAGGACGTGCCCTACCTCGACCTGACCACCCATCTCCTCGGCATCGGCGACCGGCCGGCGACCATCACCTTCGTGGCGCGGGACGCCGCCGTCGCCGCCGGCACGGACGTCGTGGGGTCGATTTGTGCACGCCTGGGCGTCGGTGTCCTCGACCGCCGCACCGACGGCGCCCGGGTCGAACCGGGCGACGTCCTCCTCCGGGGCACGGGCACGGCGGCGGACGTCCACGCGGCCTGGAAGGTCTGCGCGAACGTCCTGGAGGGCTGCTGCGGCATCGCGACCAGGACCCGCGCGCTCGTCGACGCGGCTCGCTCCGCGTCGCCGGGAGTCCGTGTCTTCACCACCCGCAAGAACTTCCCCGGCACCAAGGAACTGGCCGTCGCCGCGATCCTGGCCGGGGGTGCACTGCCGCATCGACTCGGGCTGTCGGAGACCGTGCTCATCTTCGACCAGCACACCGCGTTCATCGGCGGGGCGTCCGGACTCGCCGCCCTGCTCGGCGGACCGCTGCGGGGCGCCACCTGCGAGAAGAAGATCCTGGCGGAGGTCACCGGACGCGACGAGGCGCTTCTCCTCGCCGCCGCCGGCGTCGACGGGCTGCAGTTCGACAAGGTCCCGCCCGACGAGCTGGCCACGATCGTGGCGTCCGTACGCGCGTTCGATCCGCGGATCACCCTGATCGCGGCCGGTGGCATCAACCCGGCCAACGCCGGGGCGTACGCCGCCACCGGGGTCGACGCCCTGGCCAGTTCGTGGATGTATGCCGGCCGACCGGCCGATGTCGGCGTGACCATCGAGCCGGCCTGACCCCTCGACCGCCGCGCCGACCGACCGCGCACGTACCGGCTGCGTTCCGGCCCCGTTACAGCCGCCACGCGGAAGCGACATCGCCCTCCCGAACTCCTATAGTGCGTAGTACTCGCCCGCCGGATCACACGGAGACACCATGGCCCGGACCGTTCAGACAGTCGCCATCGAGTCGCTTCTGCGGCAGCACCGACCCACCCGCCACCTCGACTTCAAGGTCGAGGTGCCCTGCCCGATGAAGAACCGTTTCCAGGCCGCGTACGAGGAGTTCGTCCGGGAACAGTTCGAGACCACCGGACGTCGTTTCTACAGTTTCGTGCCGTCGATGTGCGGTGAACACGTGGACGTCCCCGGCACCATCCGCGACGTGGCCGCCGCGACATCGATCGACGACCTTCCCGAGGTCGCCATCGACAACGCGTCCGGCGCATTCACATCGCCCGCGGTGGTCGACCGGTTCGTCCGCGCCGGCGCGTTCCGACGGGTGCACGATCTCGACGACGCACGGTTTCTCACCGCGCCCGAGTTCACCGACCCGTACGGCGCCTACAACGTGATCGCGGTGAACCCGGAGGTCATGCTGGTCGACCACAAGGCGCTCGGCGACCGTCCGGTGCCTCGCACTCTGGAGGACCTCCTCGACCCCGTCTACGCCGACAGCCTCAGCATCGCCGACAGCCACCGCGCGCTGGCCACGCGGTTCCTCACCTACATCCACCTCACCCACGGTGACGACGGTCTGGACGCCATCGACCGCACCATCGCCACCGCGATGAACGGCCCGACGACCGCCCGTACTGCCGGCCATACCAGTCCGGCGCCGGCTGCGATCTACCTGGCGCCGTGGGTGTTCGCCCAGAGCGCGGCCAAGGACGGCCGCCTCGAGGTCGTCTGGCCGGCCGAGGGGGCGCTGGCCAACCCGATCCTGCTCATGGTGCGGGCCGACCTGAGCCCGGAGAACCAACCGCTGGTCGACTTCGCCCTCTCGCCTCGGCTCGCCGAGATCTTCGCCACCAGCTACTTCCCCTCCACCGTGCCGGGCGCGCCGAATGTCCTCCCGAAGGGTGCGCGCGTGCAATGGCCCGGCTGGCCGCAGTTGCTCGACGGCGACCAGCCCGCGCTCGACGCCGCCCTGCGCGCGCGGTTCGGCACATACCACCACGACAACTCCTGCTAGCCCCCGCCGGGAAGCCCAGATGAAGTTCGTCACCGTCGCAGGGCCGCCCAGCGCGGGCAAGACATCGGTCATCCTCAACACCATCGGTCGGCTGCGCGAGCGCGGGCTGGAGTCCGGGGTGATCAAGTTCGACTGCCTGAGTTCCTCGGATGCGGCCACCTATCGCCGCCACGGCATCACCGCGAAGGTCGGACTGGCCGGGAACCTGTGTCCCGACCACTTCTTCATCACCAATGTCGACCAGGCCGTCCAGTGGGGCCGCCGACAGGGGCTCGACGTGCTCATCAGCGAGAGCGCGGGCCTGTGCAACCGGTGCTCACCGCACGTCAAGGACGTCCTCGCCGTGTGCGTGATCGACAACCTGGCCGGGGTCGGCACGCCCGACAAGATCGGGCCGATGCTGCGCTTCGCCGACGTCATCGTCGTGACCAAGGGCGACATCGTCTCGCAGGCCGAACGCGAGGTGTTCACCGCCGGCATCCGCAAGGTCAACCGCCTGGCCCGGATCATCCCGGTCAACGGCATCACCGGTCAGGGCGCCTTCGCCCTCGGCCGGTGCATCGCCGACACCGGCGACACCGACTCCCTCCTCACCCGGCACCTGCGATTCACCCTGCCGTCGGCGCTGTGTTCGTACTGCGTCGGCCAGACCCGGATCGACCCGGCCTTCCAGGCCGGCAACCTGCGCCGGATCAGGTTCGACACATGAGCGCCGAGGACGTCCTGGTCGGCCGCAGCGTCGGCGACCTGATCGCCGAGTTCCCGTACGTGGAGAACTACTTCGCCGCGATCCGACTGGAGGTGCTCGACCCGTCGCGGTCGGTGGTCGAGATCCTCAACGAGCACCCCGAGGAGTACTTTCACGACTACGGCACCAGCCGGGCCGACCTCGCCGCCGACATCGTCGACTTCGTCGAGCAGGTGCGATCCCAGACCGAGGACCGGCTCGGGGCGATCACCTCCGTCACCGTGCTGCCCGGCCGGGACAAGGCCGGACGGCCCGAGGCCTGCGGATTGACCGTCCGGCCCGGGGAGGTGACGTGCATCGTCGGTCCGACCGGCGCCGGCAAGTCGCGGCTGCTGGAGGACATCGAGTGCCTCGCCCAGACCGACACGCCCAGCGGCCGGCGGGTGCTGATCAACGGAGCCGAGCCGACCGACGAGCAACGCTACGACCTCGGTCACCGGCTCGTCGCCCAGCTCACGCAGAACATGAACTTCGTCATCGACCTGCCCGCGGGCGAGTTCATCGCCCTGCACGCCGAGAGCCGCGAGGTGGCCTCCCCGGAGCGGGTGGCCGTCGAGGTCATCGCGGGGGCGAACTCCCTCGCCGGTGAGCCCATCGACCCCGCGACACCCGTCACGCAACTGTCCGGCGGTCAGTCCCGCGCGCTGATGATCGCCGACACGGCCCTGCTGTCGGCATCCCCGATCGTGCTCATCGACGAGATCGAGAACGCCGGCATCGACCGCCGTCGCGCCCTCGATCTGCTGGTGGGCCGCGACAAGATCGTCCTGATGTCGACCCACGACCCGATCCTGGCGCTGCTGGGCGATCGCCGGGTGGTGATCGAGGGCGGCGGCGTACGGTCCGTGCTGGCGACCACGGAGGCCGAGCGGGCCAACCTGGCCTTCCTGACCGCGGTGGACGAGCAGTTGCGCGACCTGCGCGACCGGATCAGGCGAGGTGAGCGCGTGGAGTCCGACTTGGCCGAGGAGTTCACCGAGTGCTGGAAGACCCGGGCGAGCCGGTCGGGCGACGGACCGCTACGCTGACCACGTGTGGCAGACGCGCACTGGACCACCGGCGCTCCACGGGAAGAACATCATCATCACCGGTGCAGCGAGTGGCATCGGCTACTACCTGGTCAGGCAACTGCTCGCCGACGGCCACCGGGTGACGGTCCTGGATCTGGAGCCGGAACGGCTGAACGATCTCCCTCAGGACCATGACACGTTGCTCCCGCTGGCCTGCGATGTCCGTGACCGCGACCGGGTGGCCGTTTGCGTCCGGGAGAGCACGGAGCGCTTCGGTGGCGTCGACTACGCCATCCACAACGCCTGCCGGTGCACCTTTGACAGTTTCGCCGACACCGACGAGGGGACGTACCGGGACGTCCTCGACGTGAACTATTTCGGCGCCCTGCACCTGGCCCGGTCGGTCCTGCCGCAGATGATCCAGCAGCACCACGGCCGGGTGATCTTCACCAGTTCGATGGTCGGCGTCATGGGTTTCACCAGCATCTCCCCTTACGCCTCCAGCAAGGGCGCCATCGAATCCCTGGCGAAATGCCTCGCGATCGAATACCGGCCTGCCGGAATCAGCTTCCATCTGTTCCATCCGCCGCTCACCCGGACCGCGTCGGCCGCTCCCCTGCCGGTCCCGACACAGTTCATGGCCGACCCGGAAACGGTCGGCACCGGCCTGGCGAAACACCTCGACGACCGTTCATTCGTCATCTGCCACAGTGCGGCGCAGAAGTGGCAGATTGCGATGTGCTATGCATTTCCGCTGCGAATGGGCCGGCTGATGAGCCGGATGACCGCACGGTACGCGGCCCAACAGGCCGGCTGACTCTACGGCCTTTCCCGTCGAGCGTCATCCGCTGAGAAGCGGAATATCCAGATCGTACGCGAGCACGACCGCACGAGCGAGAGCCCTCTCCTGCCCCGGGCTCAGATATCCGATCGTTCGGCCGAGCGCCGTCACGGGGATGGTCACGACGTTGTCGAGGGAGACCACGCTCTCGCTCTCCAGTCCGTTGTCCGGACCGACCGGCACCTCGCTGGACAGACCCTTGACGGTCGAGGTGATGGGCGCCACCGTGACCTTGGTCATGGCCGCGAGTGCCGCCGGTCGGGTGAGCACGACGACCGGCCGAGTCTTGTCCAGGCGCGCCAGGCAGATCTCACGCATGACTAGTCATCGACGTCGAGGTGATTCGCGGTCCAGTTCACCAGGTCGTCCAGGTCGTCCTCCGGGCCGATCCGACGCAGGGTCTCGGCATCCTTCTCGTCCATCACGCGCCGCAGTTCCCGCTCCAGCGCCGACGTCACCACGGCAGCACGGCTGGGCGCCCTACCCTCCGCCACCAGCCGATCCACCATCTCGACGAGCTCTTCCGACAGCCGGACCGCGATCTGTGTACTCATGGCCATCATCATACCGGCGCGCATCCCGATGTGGGATTCACTCGACGTCACTCTCACCCCCGACGACGCGCCAAACCTCGCGACGACCGCGTCCGGCCCATACCCACGCCCGTATGACAATCCGCCCCCTACACTCGATCGGGTGCAGGGGACGGACGTCACGTACGTACGACGACTGCCGGACGCCCGGACAACCCGAGCGTCCTGACAACCATCATCTATCGGCGCCGACCGCGGACAACGGCAACCGCACCGGCACCGATCAGCGCCACCGCGGCGCCCACCGGCCAGGCCGGCAGATCGGAACCGGTGTCGGCCAGGTTCCCGCCCACCGGCGTAGCGGGCTGCTCGTCCAGCGGCGCCTCACTCGCGGACGGGGTGGCCGACGAGCTCGGCTTCACCGAAGCGGACACCGAAGGCGTCGGCGAGGGGCTCGGCGCCTCCCAGTGGGTGACGAGCTGCCAGTTCTCCTCGAAGAAGTCCTTGGCATCGATCGTGCCCTTGGCCGAGGCCCAGTCGATCAGCAACTGGCGGATCTCCTGTTGCTGGTCGTAGACGACCGGAGCATCGGCGACGTGCGGGAAACTGCCGCCGCCGCTCTGCCGGTAGTTGTTCACCGCCAGCACGACCTCGTCGTCGTCGGCCACCGGGGTGCCGTCGGGGAAGGTCAGCTCACGGATCCGGTCGCCGACCGGCTGGGAGATGTCGATGACGTAGTCGACGCCGGACAGCGCGTCGTAGTTGTAGTCCGGGATGCCTCGGGGGTCACCGCCGGGCAGCACCGCGTTCGTCCCGGTCTCCGGGTCGAAGGTCGCCCCGTCCTCGACCTGGTTGAAGTACTGCGCGGAGTACTCCAGGTGGTCGCGCAGCTGGGCGCCGGTGAGCGTCACCCCGCGCAGCGTGTTCTCGTAGATGTACAGACCGGCGATGTCGCGGATGGACACCTGGCCCTTGGGGAAGACCGCCGTACGGGAGAACGGCGAGGCCTGAGAGATGACGGGCAGATCCTCGTACTCGGTGCCCTTGAGCGCCTCGGTGACCGTCTCCTGCTGGACGTTGTTGATGAAGTCGATGATCGGGGTGTCCTCGTAGCGCGAGGTGGCCGCGGACAGTTCCTCGAGGCTCTCGGCCACCGGCTGGTTGACGTAGTCGATCGCGGTCTGGTGCTGCTCCTGCACGGCACCGACCACGGCGTCCGACTCGGCGGAGGTGCCCTTGGTGTAGTGCGGGGTGACCGTGGGGGCCTCCGCGGCGCTCCAGTCGACGTCGAAATCACCGTCGGCGCCCTCGACCAGCGACAGGTCGACCTCGGACAGGCTCCGCGCCCAGTAGGTCGGCTGGGTGACGATGACCTTGCCGCCGGCGTTGTTGGTGACGATCTCCTCGGGATCATCCACGTGGGTGTGACCGAGGACGAGGACGTCGATGCCGGGCACCATGCGGGCAATGTTGCTGCCGGTGTTCTCGTACAGCTGACTGGGGTCGTAGCCCGCATCAGGGATGTCGTCCTTGCCGGTGTGGGCGAGAACGACGACGACGTCGGCCTTCTCCTGCACCTCGGGGACGAGCTCGGTCAACGTCTCGACCGGGTCGCGGAACTCGAGTTTGCCCTCGACGTTGGCCTTGTCCTAGATCCGGATCCCGGGCGTGACGACGCCGATGACGCCGATCTGGACCTTCTTGCCGTCGATCGTCCGTTCGATGATGGTGTACGGGTCGAGGTCCGGCTCACCGGTGGCGACGTTGATGACGTTGGCGCCGAGCAGCGGGGCGTTCAACTGGCCCTGGTAGGCATCGAGCAGGTCGAGGCCGTAGTTGTACTCGTGGTTGCCGACGACCTGCGCGTCGTAGGCCGCCGCGTTGAAGGCCTCGGCCATCGGGTGGGTGGCCTTGCCGGAGAGCACGTCGGCCCGCCCGGCGCCCATACCGTAGTAGTAGGTCAGCGGGGTGCCCTGGATGGCATCGCCGTTGTCGAGGGTGATCACCGACTCGGCGCCCTTCTCGGCGCGGATCTCATCGATCGCCGCGCTGGTGCGGGTCAGCCCCTGCTCGCTGCCGGCCGCGTAGGCCTGGTTGCGGAAGTAGTCCCAGTTGAACACGTTGCCGTGGACGTCGGTGGTGGCAACGATCGACAGGTCGACCCGGTCACCGGCGGCCGCCTGGGCCGCCGTGGTCGGCACCAGCGACGCCGCGACCAGCGCCACGGCTGTGCCGACCAGCACGCGGCCGATCAGGACTTTGTTGTTTGTCATCTTCTCTCCCGGACGATGGCGATTCGTGCCGCCGACGCTAGGGATCGCAGGTGAATCAAAGGTGGCGACCGGGCATCCGGGAGGGGTACGGGAGCCGGCGGCTTCCCCGGCCCGGGCCGGGGAAGCCGCCGGTCAGATGTCGATGTCCTCGTACGAGCGCGGGTCCTCCCTGGGCTCCAGATGTGCCGACACCCGCAGGTCGGGCACCTCCTCCACGAGAGCGTCGATGAGGTCCTCGGTCAGGTCGTGCCCGCGCTTGACGCTCCACGACCCCGGCACCAGGACATGGACGTTGAGGAACCGACGATTGCCCGCCTCACGGGCGCGCAACGCATGGAACTCCACCTCGCCACTGCGGTAGCGATCCAGCACCGCCTCGATCCGGTCGATCACGTCGTCGGGCAGGGCGACGTCCATCAGGCCGTTCACCGAGTTGCGGATCAGCGCGAACCCGGTCCACACGATGTTCACCCCGGCCACCAACGCCACGATCGGGTCGAGCCGTTCCACTCCGGTGAGCGCGACCAGACCGACACCGACCAGGACGGCGGCCGAGGTCACCACGTCCGTGAGGAGGTGCTTCCCGTCGGCGACCAGCGTCGCCGACCGCATCCGGCGACCCTGCCGCAGGAGGACCCACCCGACCCCGCCGTTGATCAGCGCCGCCACCGTCGAGATGGCCAGACCGACCCCGAGGGACTCGGGCATCATCGGATGGATCAGCCGATCGACGGCGCTGACGATGATCGCCGCCGCGGCGACGAAGATCATCCCGCCTTCCACGGCCGCCGAGAAGTACTCCGCCTTGGAGTGGCCGAACGGATGGTTCGCGTCGGGCGGACGGATGGCGATCTTGAGCACGATGAAGGCGACGACCGCGGCGACGAGGTTGACCAACGATTCCGCCGCGTCGGACAGCAGGCCGACCGATCCGGTCAGCCAGGCGGCCACCACCTTCAGGGCCATGGTGATCAGCGCCGCCGCGATCGACAGCAGCGCGAAGCGCGACAGGTCCACCGGCGGTGCGTAGCGGCTCTGCCCCGGTGCGGTGTCCGTCGTACTCATCCCCTCAGTATCCCATCCGGCAGCAGGGCCCCCGCCCCGGGTCACCTCGCTCGGCCCGTACCGTTCACCGGCCTGTCACCGAAGGCTCCTACCGTGCCCGGCATGACCAGGATCTGGGCCCACGCGGGAGCGACCGCGGTCTTCCCGCCCAACACCATGGCAGCCTACCGGCGCGCGATCGACGACGGCGCTGACGGCATCGAGCTCGACGTGCACCTCAGCCGCGACTCTCGCCTGGTCTGTCACCACGATCCGGTCGTGCCGGTCCCGGGCAGGGCGCCGCTGGTCATCCGCGACACCCGGTACGCCGATCTGCGGGCGGCCGGCGCCGAGGTCGATACCCGGATCCCGCTGCTGGAGGAGGTCTTCGCACTCGTCCGCCCGACCGGCCTGACCCTCAATGTGGAGGTGAAGAACGGGCCCGTCGTCTACCCCGGGATCGAGGAGGCGCTGGTGCGGATTCACCACGCCTCGGGCATGGGCGACCGGATCGTCTACTCGTCGTTCAACCACTTCACCCTGCTCGAGTTGGGTCGGCTGATCCCGGACGCGCAGATCGCACCGTTGTACTCCGAGGGCCTGGTCGACCCGTGGGTCTACCTGCGCCACCTTGGCGTCACCGCCGTACACCCGATGTATCTCACTCTCCACGCGCCCGGGGTGCTGGCCGGTCTGGCCTCCGCGGGAATCGCCGTCCGCGCGTGGACCGTCAACGACCCGGCCGAATGGCGATGGCTGTTCGACCACGATGTCGATGCCGTCATCACCGACGATCCGGCCGGGGCGCTGGCGGTACGGGCCGGTGCAGCCGTCCGGCGATAGGCGAACCGCGCCGCGCGACTCCCCTTACGCTGGGTCCATGGACCAGCCCGAACCCACACCCCCCGACGCCTCACCGTTCCGCCCTCTCGTGCTCGTCCCGGGGTTCTGGATGGGCGCCTGGGCATGGGACGTCGTCGTCGACCGCCTCGAGCAGGCGGGGGCCGACGCCACCCCCATCACGCTCCCCGGCCTCGAATCGGCCGACGTCACCCGGGGCGACATCGGCCTGGCCGACCACATCGACCATGTTCTCGGCGTGATCGAACAGTTCGAGGAACCGGTCGTGCTGGTCGCGCACAGCGGCGCGGCCGCCGTCGCCTCGGGCGTGGCCGATGCCCGCCCGGACGCCCTGGCGCGCATCGTGTACGTCGACGCCGCCCCGGTCGCCGACGGCCAGGCGATCCTTCCGGACACCCCACCCGATGCCGAGGAGATCCCGCTGCCGTCGTTCGACGACCTGGTCGCGATGGGCAACAGCATCGACGGGCTCGACGAGGCCGCCCGGCGCACCTTCACCGACCTGGCGGTGGCCGAGCCAGCCGGCGCCGCGCGGGATCCCCTGGTGGTCACCGATCCGGCCCGCCTCGACGTGCCCGTCACCGTGATCTGCACCTCCTGGCCGGTGGCCGCGGTCCGGGAGGCGATGGCCGCCGGCGTGCCGTACGTCGCCGAGGTGGCCCGGGTCGCCGACCTGCGGCTGGTCGATCTGCCGACCGGGCACTGGCCGATGTTGTCCAAGCCCGCCGAACTCGCCGAGATCCTGTTGGCCGAGGCGCGTCGATAGGGGCCGCCGACCCGCCCCCTCACGAGTGGGACGTGACTACAGCCGAATCCTGTCCAGCTCGTCCACCGCACCCAACAGTTCGTACCGCTGCAGCGCGATCGGCACGTTCCCGTTGAGCCACAGCCTGTCGTGGAAATCCTGGAGCTCGAATCCGGGCCGCCGCGCCGCCTCCCCGAGGAGCCGCAGGATCTGCGACTTGCCGACCTGGTAGGTCATCCCCTGCCCCGGGGTCTTGGCGAAGAACGACGCCTCCCACTGCGCCGTCGCCTCGTCCATCGGCACCCGTTCGGCGAGTTCGCGGGCGGCCTGGTCGATGCTGATCTCCCCCAGCGCCAGCCTGATGTCGATCGCGACCCGCAGGCTGCGCAACCGCAGGAAGGCGTGGATCGTCTCGGCACTGTTCGGGTTGTCGTCGAACAGACCGGCCCGGGCCAGCATCTCCTCGTTGTAGTAGGCGATCCCCTCGTTGGCGCCCGAGTCGTAGTAGTGCCGCCGGATCTCGTCGGGGTGCGCCGCCGACAGCGCGATCTGCTGGCTGTGGGCACCCTCGTGGATGAGACCGGTCATCGGGTCCCGGCTGATCGCGTCGTCGAAGAAGCCCAACGGCGCGTCCAGCGGCGGCTGCCAGCTCAGCGCCTCCTGCGAGGACGCCTTCTCCCAGGCGAGGTCGTCGGTGACGCCGAGCCACTGCAGCGGCTCGATCCAGGCCGGCATCGGCTTGAGCAGGTAATGCCGCAGCGACGCGGGCTGGCTGAGCAGGCCCCGCTCCTCGTAGAACCGCCGCAGCTGCGCCTCCTGCACGTGCTGGCGCTCGCACACCGCCGCCACCTCGGTCGGCAGCGGATCGCGCGGATCCGTACGCCCCGACGACAGCCGGTGGCCGCGGGACTCGATCACGCTGAACGCCTCGGCGCGCTCCAGTTCGAGCCGGCCGGTGAGCTGCAACTCCGCCGGCGTGGCCGGATTGAGCGCGATCTCGCGCAGGAACCGCTCGAACTCCCCCGGCCCGATCGGCTCCCACGGGGTCGTCGCCAGGTCATGTTCGATCCACGTCCGGTACGCCTCCAGGGCCTCGGCCGCGCCGGCGCCCGCCGCCACCAGGTCGTCCCGCAGCTCGCCTGGGACGACGCCGGCCAGCGCGCCGATCGCGTCGGTCACCGCTTCCCGTACGCCGCCGGGCCGCCCGCCGGCGCTCGTCAGGGTCTCCACGGCCAGCCCGGCGAGCTCGGTGCGGGCGTGCCCGACCAGGTTGGCGCGTCCCTCGTCGAGGATCACCGCGACGTTGCGCAACGCCCCGATCACCTCACCGGTCCGGGCCGTGTCGAACGGGCCCTCGGGCCGCAGCAGGTCGAAGACGACCCCGATGGTCTGGTCGATGTAGAACGCCGGGTCGGTCTGCCACAGGTTGTTGACGTCGAGCTCGAAGCGGGCGCGCGCGATCGCCGAGCCGACCAGCGCGTGGTCGACCACGTACGTCCGGATGTCCGGGTCGTCGGTCGCCGCCCCGGGCAGCGGCAGGTCGGCCCACCGGGTCTCGAAACCCTCCACGGCGACCCGGTAGCGGGTGACGGCCTCGGCCGACCAACCGGGTCGCCAGCCGGGGACCCGCTCCACCCGGGGGATGTCGTCATCGGTCCGCGGCTGCTCGAGGGTACGCCAGGCCCAGTAGTCCCCGGCGAGTCCGTCGAGGGCCTCGCGGGCCTCCGGAGCAAGATCGGTCATGGCTGCAGCTTCCTTCCGTGGTCGGGCTCGGGTTGGTCGGGCTCGGGTTGGTCGGGCTCGTGCGGGTCAGGGTCGTACGGGTCGGGGTCGCGCAGGCCGAGCGCCTGCCGCAGGAACCGCAGCTGCACCAACAGCAGCCCCTCGGCGACGGCCTCGTCGGTGGTCATGTGGGTGATCCCGGTCAGCGGCAGCACCCCGTGCGGGCGGCCGGCGGCGAGCAGCGCCGAGGACAGCCGAAGGGTGTTGGCGACCGCGACGTTGTCGTCGGCCATCCCGTGCACCAGCAGCAGCGGCCGTCGCAGCCCGGCGGCGGCGTCGATCAGCGAGTTCGCCCGGTAGACCGCCGGGTCCAGGCCCAGGTAGCGCTCGGTGTAGTGGGTGTCGTACAGGGTCCAGTCCGTCGGCGGCGCCCCGGCGACCGCGGCGGCAAACACCTCCGGCGCCCGCAGCACTGCCAACGCCGACAGGAACCCGCCGTAGGACCAGCCGATCATCGCGACCCGGGACAGGTCGGCCTCGGGCGCGACCTGCGGCAGGGCGCGGACCGCCTCGATCTGGTCGGCCAGGCTGACCTCGGCGAACCGGTCGCGGATCTGGCGGTCCCACGCGGGGCCGCGGCCCGGCGTCCCCCGTCCGTCGGCGACCAGCACCACGAATCCCTGGTCGGCCCACCACTGGTCCTCCCAGTACGCCCCGCGGGCCAGCATCACCCGCGCGTGCCCGGGCCCGCCGTACGGGCGTACGAGCACGGGCAGGGTGTCGGCGCCGTGGAACGGACTGTCGGGGCCGGGACGGACGACGGCGGCGCGCAGTTCGTGCTCGCCGAGCGTGGCGAACTGCACTCCCGTGACGAATCCGGGTACGCCCGACAGGTCGGTCAGCACGGTCTCGTGCCGCCCGATCGGCGGGGGCGCCTGCCAGCGGTGGACGACGACCGGTCGGTCGTCGTCCATGCTCAGCGACGTACGGGCGAGCCCGCTGCCGCCGAACGCCGCGAGGTGGACGCCCGGGCGGTCGCTGATCGGGCTCTCCCGACCGTCCCAGCCGATCCGGACGATGTCGAGGCTGCATGGGTCGCGGGAAGCGCGCACGACGACGCCGGTGTTCTCGATGTGCAGCACGCCGCGGACCTGCAGGCCCGGCGGGCTGAACGGCTCGCCGTCGATGCGCAGCCGGTACGTGTCGGTCGCCGGATCGGCGACCCCGTCGACCAGCCGGCCCCCCGGGGCGAGGGCGGGCAACCCGCCGATCAGCTCCAGCCACGCGTCGTCGTGGTGGCGGGTGAGGACGCGGGTGTCCCCGGTGGTCGGATCGGCGGACAGCACGACGTCGTCGCGTTGATCGCGCGACTGGACCAGCACGATAGGGTCGCCGTGACGCGACCAGTGCACCACCGCCAGGTACTCGTACGCCTCGTGGTCCCAGCCGATCTCCACCGGCGCCCGGGACGGCCCGGCGGGATCGAGCGCGTACAGCCGGACGTCGGCGTTGCGGGTCAGCGCCTGCGGGTAGCGCCGCGGCTCGGGCGGACGGTCGGGGTGGGCCGGATCGGCCAGGTACCAGGTTGCCACCGTCGACTCGTCGGTGCGTTGGGCGAGCAACGTACGGGAGTCGGGCGACCACCACAGCCCGTGGTAGCGGTCCATCTCCTCGGCGGCGATGAAGTCGGCCAGCCCCCAGGTGACGTCGGGACCGTCCGCCGACACGACCGTGCTCACCGCCCCCGAGGTGACCTCCACCACGTGCACCGCCGGCCCGGTCGACCAGGCGATCCGGCTGCCGTCGGGACTGATCCGCGGATCGATCACCGGGCCGATCGCCGGCAGCTCCCGGGTCCGCCCGGTGGTGATGTCGGTCAGCCACAGCCGGCCGGACAGGGCGAACGCCGCATACATCCCATCCGCGTCGACGTCATAGGCGACGATGCCGCCCGACTGCTCCCGGGACCGTTCCCGGCGGGCCCTTTCGGCGGCCGGGACGTCGTCCTCGTCCACGCCGGCCAGCAGCGTGCGGGGGTCGGCCAGGAGCCGTTCCCGCGGCCGGTCGGCGGACAGGTCACTCAGCCACAGGGCCGTCGCCGGGTCCGCCGGCCCACCCGAGCGCAGGAAGAGCGCCTGCGACCCGTCGCCCACCGGCTGGACCGCGTGCGGGCTGCCGAGCCGGAACCGCCGCGTCCGCGCCTGCAGACGGGGGAACGACAGGGTCGGGTCGAGCGGTTCGGCACGCATGGAACCCACGCTACCGCCCGGGGACGTCCCGAGGATCGAGCCGGGACGTCGGTTCCGCGCCCACGCGTCGGTGGGTGGACAATGGGGCGCATGGCATCGCTTCTCGACCGACCTGCTCCGCCCGGCCCGGGAGCCTCTCCCGCGGCACCGACGGGAGTGGCCGCGCGCCTGCGCCTGGGGGCGGCCGTGGCGGCCGGCCGGCTGGCGGCGACGGCCTCCCGGTTGGCGGGACGTGGCGCCGGGGTGTCGATCCGGGGGCGGGTGATCACCCGGCTCGACCCGCAGGCCCTGGCCAAGCTGCTGGTCGGGAAGCGGACCGCGGTCGTCTCGGGTACGAATGGCAAGACCACCACCACCCACCTGCTGACCGCCGCGATCCGGGCCGGGCTGGCCGCCGACCCCGCGCCCGGCGATCGGCCCGTGTCCGCCGCGGACCGGGTCGTCACCAACGCCGACGGCGCGAACCTCGACTACGGCCTCGCCTCGGCGCTGTCGGCCGCACCGGACGCAGACATCGCCGTGCTGGAGACCGACGAACGCGTCGTCGCCGAGGTGCTGCGGGTCGGGCATCCGGCGGTCCTGGTGCTGCTGAACTTCTCGCGCGACCAGCTCGACCGCAACCACGAGATCAAACGCTTGGCCCGCGACTGGCACGCCGCGCTGGAGGCCGCCGGCACCGACGCCCCAGTCGTGGTCGCCAACACCGACGAGCCACTGATCGTCTGGGTCGCCCGCGCCGCCCACCGCGTGGTGTGGGTCGACACCGACTCCACCTGGGCCGAGGACGCGACGCTGTGCCCGGCGTGTGGGGCGATCCTGACCCGCCACGACGCCGACCGGGCCACCGGCCATCCGGGCACCTGGGACTGCCCCGACTGCGACCTGACCGAGCCCGAGCCGCAGATCCGGGTGCTGAACGGGACGATCGTCGACCGGTCCGGGCAGACGTACGACCCCGACCTGCGGGTGCCGGGCCGGTTCAACGTCGGCAACGCCGCGTGCGCCCTGGGCGCCGCTCAGCTTTTCGGCGTCGACACCGCCACCGCACTGCAGGGGATGCGCACCGTCTCCGCGCCCGCCGGCCGGTTCGCCACCGCGCACTTCGGCACGACGACGGCCCGGCTGCTGCTCGCCAAGAACCCGGCCGGCTGGCACGAGGCGCTGCCGCTGCTGTCCACCGCCACCGTCGTACTGGCCATCGACTCGGTCGCCGCCGACGGCCGCGACGTGTCCTGGCTGTGGGACGTCCCCTACGAGCAACTGGCCGGCAAGACGGTCATCGCGACCGGTCCGCGGGCCCAGGACCTGGCGGTCCGGCTGGCGTACGCGGAAGTGCCGTGCACCGTCATCCCCGACCTCGCCGAGGCCCTTGCCGGCCACCCCGAGCCGGTCGACGTGCTGGCGACGTACACCCCGTTCCAGCGGCTGCGCAAGCTCGGAGGTCTCGCATGAGCCGACCGGTCCACATCGTCCTCGTCTACCAGTCGCTGCTGGGCATCTACGGCGACCGGGGCAACGCCATGGTGCTGGTGAAGCGGCTCGCCTGGCGCGGGTACGAGCCGCACCTGACGATCGCCGAACCGGGCACACCGATTCCCGGCGACGCCGACCTCTACCTGCTGGGCGGCGGCGAGGACGGCGCCCAGACGACGGCCGTACGGCTGTTGACCCGCGAGGGGACCCTGCACCGGGCGGCCGATCGTGGCGCGGTGGTGTTCGGGGTGTGCGCCGGCTACCAGATCCTCGGCCGGACCTTCACCGTCGGCGACCATGACGAGGTGATGCCCGGTCTCGGCCTGCTCGACGTGGAGACCCGCCGCGGGCCCGAGCGGGCCGTCGGGGAGATCCTCACCACGCTGCGCCCGCTGCCCGGCGACGTCACCCCGATCACCGGCGGGGACGCGCTGGTCACCGGCTTCGAGAATCACGGCGGCATCACCACCCCGGGATCCGGGGTGACCCCCTTGGCGGACGTCGAGATCGGCGTCGGCAACGGGGACCCGGACCGCACCGAGGGTGCCGTCGCGGGCCACGTCGTCGGAAGCTACCCGCACGGGCCGGTGCTGGCGCGCAACCCGAGGTTCGCCGACTTCCTGCTCGAGCTGGCCCTCGGCCACCGGCTCGACCCCCTGCCCCGTCCCGACACCGACGAGTTGCGCGCCGAACGCCTGGCCGCCGTCCGCGCCGCCGTCCGCCACTGATCGGATCTGCCGTGGCTCTCGATCCCGCGTTCGCCGACCTCGTCGGCCGGATCCTCGCCGCCGGACGGAATCGGCAGGCGGCGGCGGTGGTCAGTGACGGCGACGCGCATTTCGAGGTCGCCGTCGCGCCCGGGGACCGGTGGGTCGTCCAAGCCGCCGACACGGAGTGGATCGGGACCGGCGAGACCGTGCAGTCCTACGAGGTCCATCAGGTCAGCGGCGCGAGGCGCCGTGCGGAGGAGTTCCCGCCAGGGTGGTATCACCCGGCGCTGGTCCTGCTGTGGCCGCACCTGCTGCCGCTGTGGGGCCGTCCGGGCGACCAGTTCCGCCCGACCAAGGTGATCGACGGGCTGCACGGCCCCGGCGAAGTCGTCTGCGAGTGGATCGACGCGCCCGTCGTCGGCGGCGAATGCCTCGGTCCGTGGGCCCGGGTGGTGCTCGGGGCAGGTCTGCGGCCGACCCTGGTCGAACTGCCGGACCTGACCTGGACGCTGCTGGACCTGCACGAGGGCTGAGGCCTCGGCACGAGGACGACCCGGCAAGCGCCTTCCCCGTCCGACCGAGGCGTTCTCCCTGGTCTGCGCCGTGCGCGCACTGGCCCAGTGGCTGTTGTAGTCCCGACCGACGATGGGCGGCGCAGCTAGCATGGTGACGTGGCTCACACAGCACTGGACTGGGAGTTTGTCCGGCACTCCGCCGCCGGTGTCCCGGGCGCCGTTTCCGTGGTCGGCTACCGGGGGCCGGGAACGCCGGGAGGCATACACCGCGGCCTGCCTTCGGCACACCTGACCTTCATCGTCTCCCTCGACGACGGCGTGCGCGCCGCGGCCACCGGGAGCGGGCTGACGACCGCCCGGCCCGCCCCCGTCCTCCTGTCCGGGCTGCACACCCGCGCATCCGCGGTGGATCAGGGCCGTGCCCAGGCCGGGATCCAGTTGGCCGTGCACCCGTTGGCCGCACGGGCGCTGTTCGGGTTTCCGGCCGCCGAACTCAGCACCACCGACTTCGACGCCGAACCGGTGCTGGGCATCTGGGGTCGGCGGTTGCACGAGGAGGTGGCCGAGTCCGGCGACTGGCCGACCGGCTTCGCGCGGCTGACCGCCCGGATGCGCGGGCGGATCGACCCTCACGTCCAGGTACGTCCCGAATTCGCGCACGCGTGGGCCGAACTGGAGCGCACCGGCGGGCGCGCCCGCATCGATGATCTCGCCGATCGCGTGGCGTTGACCCCGCGCCACCTGGGCACGCTGTTCCGCCGCGAAGTGGGGTTGGCACCCAAGGCCGTGGCCGGACTCATCCGTTTCTCGCGGGCGACGACGATGCTGGCCCGTCAGGCTCGCCGCCACGGGAGGGCCGATCTCGCCCGGGTCGCGGAGTTGACCGGGTTCGCCGACCAGTCACACCTGACCCGCGAGTTCTCTCGCTATGCCGGGATCAGCCCGGGCGGCTGGCTCGCCGAGGAGTTCCGGATCATTCACGACGGCGGCCACGGTGCCACGGCACCCTGAAGTCATCGATACCACCACCTCGACCGGATCGGGGTGGCGGCGCTGCTCAGTACAGGGTCGCGACCCGGAGCACCTCGGTGGCCCGGGCCGCCGCCTCCGGCCCCCGTACCGCCCGAAGGCCTCCACGAACCTCTCGCCGGCCCGGGGGTCGGCCGAGGTCGGTTCGGGCCCTCCGAGCAGGACGTGGTCGAGCCAGGAGAACACGGTCGCCCGGGCGTAGGACAGCCCGCCGATCTGGCAATGGCTCGAGGCGCCCTCCTCGGCCGTGAACAGCCGCACGCTGCGCGGGCAGTCCAGCGACAGGATGAAGTCGAGCAGCCCCCGGACGATCTCGGCGGAGGGCGCTGCGGCATCGCGGATGTCGTCCTCGCCGAAGAGGAAGAGCATGGGATTTCGGTATCGGCCTTCCAGCCCGACCAGCGTGTACGGCTCGTAGACGTCGATCCAGTCCTGCGCCGTACGGATGCCGAGGGTCCATTGTGAGTGTTGGAATCCCCACTGCACGGGTACGAGCAGTTTCCGGGCGACCCGGAACGAGAAGTCCATCAGCTTCTGGCTCTTCACCAGACCCTCCATCCCGGCGCGGGCCGCTGCACCGCAGTCGACGACCAGGGAGTTCGGGACGCAGGCCTTGATCCTCGGGTCCAGCGCGCCGCGCGGGGCGAGGTAGCCGCCCATCGAGTAGCCGATGATGGCCAACCGGTCGGTATCGACGTCGGGCCGGGTCTCCAGATAGTCGATGGCCGCACCGACCGGCTTCTCGTCGTCGGGCCGGAACACCAGGCCAGGATTGCGCTTGAGCGCTCCCCACTGGCCCGGGCCCTCGAAGATCAGACAGTTCCACCCATGCTCGGCGGCCGCCGCGACGCGATCGGCGGTGCGGGTCCATTCCCGGGTCCAACTCTCGAGGTCGTTGCGCCTGATCCGCCGCGCGGTCTCCATGCACTCGCCGAACTCGGCGGCGCCGGTCTCCTGCGTCGACAGTCCGCGCACGAACTCGTAGGTGAACCCGCCGACCGTCTTGTCGGAGTAGTCGATCCTCAGAGTTGCCGTCCTTTCCCGTTCGGCTCCGGCGTGGTTGAGGTGTGGTCCCGGATGGGCGTGCTCACCGGTCGCTCCACTCGACGTGTCCGACCACGCCGCCGGCGGGATCGGGCAGGTAGTGCGGATGCGACGGTTCACGTAGCGCTCCACCAGGGGTGAACAAGGCGTCGGCCCGCGCCCGGAAGGCACCGGCCGCCGCGGCGTCGACCTCCCCGGAGAGCAGCGCCGCCAGTGCGGCGCCGTACTCGGTGTGGTCATGGCCCGGGGCGATGACGAGCTCGGGCATCGCCCGCGCCAGCTCGCGGATCCTGGCGATCGACGCCAGTTGCCGGTCGCGGCCCCGGCGGCCGAGCATGATCGGGCGGATCTGTCCGTCGGCGAGGTGCCGGATGGTGTAGAGAGTGTCGCCCACACACAGCAGCCGCCAACCGCTGCCGTCGTCGACCAGGACGCTGGTGTGCCCCACCGAGTGACCGGGCGTCGGCAGCAGGATGACACTTCCGTCACCAAAGACGTCCTGGGACGCGGGGAACGGGCCGACCGGGCCGGAGGTGAAGTCGACCAGGTCGGGATCGGTGAGGACATGCTTGAGCGACGGGGTGCGCCGGAACGCCCAGATCCCGAGGTTTCGTGACATCCAGTCCGCCCGTGAGACCAGGAATCGGGCGCCGAGGAGCTGGCGGACACCACCGAGATGGTCTTCGTGGAGGTGCGTCAGGACGACCGTGCCGACGTCCTCGGTGGACATCCCGAACCGCGCCAACTGGTCCCCGAGGCGCTGCTCCGGCGTCATCAGGTACTCGTCCTCGTCGAAGGCGAGTCTGAGGATCGGGCCGGCGTAGTAGTCCCGGTGGGCGTGGGCCTGCTGCCAGTTCAGCCCGGTGTCGATCATGATCGGCCCGTGCCGGGGATGATCGACCAGGTAGGCGTAGACGGGGACGACGATGTTGTGCGTTCGGTCGCGGAGGACATCGACGATGTCACGGGCGCTGCTGCCGCCACCGTAGAACTGGCCGAACGGCACCCGCGTGTCGCCGAGATGCAAGGCGTACGCCTTCATGACACCTCCGCCCGGTCGACCGGCGCCTGTTGATCGCACGCGGCCCGCACCCATCGCCGAAGGTCGTCCGTACCGATGAAGTCGAGGGTGCCGGGGGCTGCCCCGAGCGTGCGGTGCAGCGCTTCCACATAGGCCGTTGCCTGCGTCTCGACATCCGCCGGTCGCGCCTCACCGTCGGCCACCGCGATCAACAACCGACCGATCCGGTCGGCACACTCCTGCAGCAGGGACAGGACGACCCGGGCGGTCGCCTCGGGTGCGGCAACGGTGAAACTGCCGTCGGCGCAGCCGTCCGCGATGATGGCGGTCAAGCGGGGCAGCAGCCGGTCCGCCAGCGAGGTCCGGGTCGAGGCATAGACGATGAGGTTCTCCTCGGCGTAGACGCTGCGCAGCACGTCGACGAGGAAGCCGCGGTCCTCCGACTTCGCTCCGGCCAACGTCCTGAGGAACTCGCGCAGTCGAGTGGTCGGCGAGCCGTGACCGTCGCAGACCGGCCCGAGGCGGGCGTCCCAACGCGCCAGCCGGCGCTCGAGCAGACCCTGCAGGACCTCCCGCTTGGACCCGAAGTAGTAGTACAGCGCGCCCTTGGAGATGCCGGTCTCCGTCATCAGATCGCTGATCGCCAGGCGCTCGTACCCCTTGGAGAACACCAACCCTTCGGCGACGTCGAGAATGGCGTCACGCTTGCGCGCGTACTCCTCGTCGTTGCGGACTCTTGCCATCGCACCCTCCTCGGGGACCGGCTCGTGTACCGACCCAGACTAATAAACCGACCGTCGGACTATTTAAAGTCTCGGTCGGATGAACGGGTCTGTCAACTCGTCGGGGGCACGCACCACGGGGGCCGCCCGCCGCCTCGCTCAGCGGTGGGACAGGTCCCGCAGCCGCCCGTCGCCCAGCCCGAGTTCGGCGACCTGGGCCAGGTAGAGCTCGGCGCACGACAAGGCGTCGTGCAGCGCGTCGTGGGCCTGCACCGCCGGCAGGCCGAATCGGGCCCGGGCGGTCCACAGTCGCAACTGCTCGGGTCCGGGTTCGTCGGCAAATCCGGGCGCGACGATCCGGGCCTGCAACGCCATCGTGTCCACGCTGCGGACCCGCAGCCGTACCCCCCACAGGCGCCTGGCAGCGGACTCCAGCAGCGCCACCTCCAGGGCGGCATGGTGGGCCAGCAACACCCGGCCGGTCAGCGCCTCCACCAGCCGGGCCCACCCGAGGGCCGGGTCGACGCCGCGGCCGAGCCGGTCGTC
The DNA here is from genome assembly GCA_964528755.1 of uncultured Propionibacteriaceae bacterium. Lineage (GTDB taxonomy): Bacteria > Actinomycetota > Actinomycetes > Propionibacteriales > Propionibacteriaceae > Raineyella. Next base: position 10,983 of record CAZGWN010000030.1, on the reverse strand, counting down.
GGTCAGCCCGTGGAGGGTGGCGCTCTGACCGACCCCGGCCGCGCCGAGGTCGGCGGGATCGGGGCGCAGCAGCACCTCGTCGGCCTCACCCAGCACGACCGCCGACCGGTCGACGGGCACCCAGCCGAGGCTCAGGGTGACGGCGGTCCGCGGATCGAGACCGGTCGTCTCCATGTCGACCGCCAGCAGGCGCAGGTCGGCCACCGACGCCCGCCGGCCCGGCTGCGGCGTCGCCAAGAACCGCTGCACCTGCGGCGGCACCTCGCGGGCCATCACATCACCGCGTGCAGCCGATAGGTGTAGGCGACCTCCTGCTGCGCCTCGCGGACCAGCCGGAAGGCGCTGCGCAGCCCGTGCCTGTCGATCGTCGACAACGGGGTCGGGTCGATGACGTTGTCGGCCGCCTGTCCGGCCCGGGCGAGGGCGACCTGGTGTCGGGCCCGGAGCATGCAGATCAGTTCGTGGGCCGCGCGGAGATCCTCGGCCCGTTCCTGCGACAGCGTCCCGGAAGCGGCCGCGGCGGTCAGCCGGGCCTGGGTGCCCACCTCGGCGATCCCGCCGGCCAGCGCATGGATTCGTGCGATCTGGACCAGCGCGGCGATCCCCCCGGCCTTGAGGTCGAGCCCACGGGACCGTTCCCCGGTCCGGTCCAGCACGAATCCGCGGAAGAACCCCAGCGGCGGCTGCCACCGTACGGCCTCGGACGCCAGCCGGGCCAGGAACCTGGGGTTACTCCCGGAGTCCCGCCGCACCGCCGCCAGCAGCGGTTCGGCGATCGAGGACCCGGTGACCGGCCGCATGTCGAAGAAGGTGTCGGCATGCAGCACGGCGTCCGCGTCCGGCTCGGCGATCCAGCCCCGGAAGACGCCCAGCCACTGGCCCCGGGTCAGGCGCCAGGCCGGGTTGGACGCCATGATGTCGCCCGGGCACAGGGCCTGCCCACAGGAGGCCAGTCCCTCGGTGACCCGCCCGGCGAGTCGCCCGTACCACCCACGGTCGGCCTCGGGCAGGTCGTCGGGCAGGATCAGCGCGTGGTCCTGGTCGGAGGACAGCACCATCTCGCGTCGTCCCTGCGACCCCAGGGCGACCCAGGCGTACGGGCCCGGTGGCGGGCCGATCTCGGCCTCGGTGAGCCGGATCAGCGTACGGGTGACGGCATCGGCCACCGCGGTGATCACCCGGCCGATCTCGACCGCGGTGGCGTCGGCGCGGACCAGGTCGTGGACCACCGCCGGCAGCCGTCCACGGGCCTCGATGAGCGTCTCCAGACTGTCGCAGGTTTCGATGGCGCCCACCAACGCGACCGGATTGCCCTGCTGGAGGCGCATCAGGTCGCCGCTGGTGATCATCCCGACCGGCCGGCCGTCGGCCACCACCGGCAGGTGGTGGAAGCCGCGCTGCATCATCGTCAGCATCGCCTCGACCGCCGTCGCCCCCGGTGTGGTGACGGTCGGATCGGCGGTCATGATGGTGGCCACCGGTCGATCGGCGGGATGTTCCTCGGCGACGACGCGGCGGCGCATGTCGCGGTCGGTGACGATCCCCGCCAGCCGGCCCGCCCGGGTGACGAGCAGCGCCGATACCCCCTCCCGGGTCATCAGCCGGGCGGCGTCGCGAATCGTCTCCGTTGCCTCCACCGCGACCGGCTCGCGGCGGACCACCTCGGCCAACGGTGTGCGCAGCACGTCCCGGCCGGCCCCCGGCGGTGCGACCGCCTCGGCGGCGGCACGCATCCGGACCGCGGACTGGTCGGCGAAGAACCGGTTGAAGTCGTCGTCGCCGGCCAGCAGCTCCCGGAAGTCGGCGGCGGGCAGGGTGAGGACGAGGCTGTCCTCCAATGCCGTCATGGTGTAGCGGGACGGCTTTCCGTCCCGGGCCGACGACACGCCGAAGGTGGTGCCCTCGTCGCCGCGTTCGACCAGCGTCCCGTTGGCGTCGGTGATGTCAACCGCACCGGACCGCAGCAGCGCGACTTCCTCGGCGACCTGGCCGGCCGCGAGGATGACCGACCCGCGACGGAAGTAGCGCATGCGCATCCGGGCCGGCAAGGTCTCCCGCACGGCCGCTGGCAGCCGGCGCCAGGGCGGATGGGCCGCGAGGACGTCGCGGACCACGGTGAGTTCGACGCTCATCGGCCTCCTGTCGGCGGGCCCCGTCGCCCGCCCTTCCAGGGTCCCATGCGACGGCGTCCCCGGCCAGGACTTGCCCGGACTCCGACCGGTTCCGGTGATCGGAACTCCCGCGCCGCCGCGGGTGTGAGCTGCCTTACGGTCTCCCGGTGGCCGTCCTGACACCTCCTCCCGCAGACCCCGACACATCCACCTCGTCCGCCCCGGTGGGCGCATCTCCCTCCGCCGCCCCGGCCCCTGGCCCCGCGCCGGCGCCGGCTACGATTCCTGCGGGGCAGGTGGTGCCCGACGAGTCAGCGTCCGCCGGACCGGTTCCCGCCCGCCGCGCCTCCAGCCTCCCGGCAGTGCTGGCCACCCTGACGGTCGCCTGGGGAGGCAATCAGTTCACTCCGCTGCTGGGGACCTACGAAACCCTGCGTGGATTCGATCAGTTGACGGTCAATCTGCTGCTGTTCTCCTACGTCGGCGGGATCATCCCGGCCCTCTTCCTCGCCGCCCGGGCCCAACGCCGACTGCGGCTGCGCACCCTCGCGATCGGCGTCGTGGCACTGAGCCTGGTCGGCAGCATCCTCCTGGCCACCGCCGGCTCGACCGTGCCGCAGCTCATGGTCGGCCGGATCCTGTCCGGCATCGCGCTCGGCGGAGGGATGGTCAGCGGCAGCGCCTGGATCCGGCTCCTCGTCCTCACCCGCGGACCGATCACCACCCGCCTGCTGGCGGCCGCGGCCCGCAGCACCGCGCTGGCCCTGACCAACGGCTTCGGGCTGGGTGCCACGGCCGCCGGGGTGCTGGCCCGCTTCGCGCCCTACCCGCTGGCCGCCGCCTACCTGCCGCACCTGCTGCTGGCCGCCGGCTCCCTGGTGCTCATCGCGGTCACCGCGCGTCGGGTCCCGGCAGGTGTCCCCGTACGTCGCGCCGATCGGCCGCGGGCCGCCAACGCCGGGATGCGGACCCGCCTGCTGGTGTGCGTGCTGCCGGTCGCCCCGCTGATCTTCGGCTCGCTCGGCCTGGCGTACGCCATCCTGCCCCAGCGGCTCGTCGCGGCCCACGGTCCGGTGTCCTCGCTCTACCCCACGCTGCTGTGTGCCGCGACGCTCACCGCCGGGTTCGCGATCCAACAGGGCATCCGCCGGGTGCCGTCCCAGTTGCGCTTCCCCGCCCCCGCGATGGGGGTGAGCCTGTTCATCGTGTTGACCGTCATCGCCGCGCTCACCCTGGACCGTCTCGAGCCCGTCGGTGTCCTCGTGCTGTCCTCGCTGCTCGGCGTCGCGTACGGCCTGGTGATCAGCGGATGCCTGGCCCGGGTCCAGATGGTCACCCCACCCGGCGCGGACGCGCTGATGTCGGCGCTGGTCTACGCCCTGGCGTACGCCGGCTTCGGCCTGCCGTTCCTGTTGTCGTGGGCCAACCAGTGGCTCGACTACTCCACCCTGCTGCTCGTCGTCGCCGCGGTCGCGATGCCACCGGCGGTCATCACCCAGGTTGCCGGCATGCGACTGCATCCGCACCGGGAGAATGCGTGAGAATCGGTCGGTGACCACAGGACCCATCCGCAGCACCGACCTGCCGCCCCGAGGAGGCCCGGCGCCGTCGATCCTGACCAAGGCGTTTCTCCTGCTGGAATGTTTCTCCCCCGAGGACCGGGTGCTCACCCTCACCGAACTGTCCCGCCGCAGCGGGCTGGCCAAGTCGACAGTGCACCGGGTGTTGGCCCGCCTGACCTCGCTCGGCATCGTCGAACCGCATGACCGCGGTTACCGGATCGGGACCCGGCTGTTCGCCATCACCACCGCCATGCCGGCCCTGGATATCCGGCAGTTGTGTCTGCCGCTGCTCGCCCGGCTGCAGGCCTGGTCCGGCACGGTCGTGCACCTGGGCGTCCTGCGCGGCGTCCACGTCGTGTTCCTGGAGCGACTCGGCGCCGAGCCCACCGACCGCCCCTCTCCCATGCCCGGGGACCTGCTGCCGGCGCACTGCACCGCCCTGGGCAAGTCCCTGCTCGCGTGGCTGACCGTCGAGGAACGCGACGCGATCCTGCCCGAACCACTCCCGTCGATGTCCCCGGTCACGGTCACCGACCGGACCGTCCTGGAGGACCAGTTGGCCGCGATCCGACGCGGCTCGACCGCGCTCGATCTGGGCGAGTGGGACACCGGGGTGTTCTCTGCCGCCCGCCCGCTCGTCGTCCACCGGCGCCCGGTCGGTGCCGTCGCGGTCACCGTACCCACCCCGGAGCGACTCACCGAATCCCTGCGCGCCGGGCTGCACCGGACCGCCCAGCTCCTCGGGGAGACCCTGCGCGCCCACATCGACGCCGGCGAGGCCGGCTGGCACCCCGTGGAGGACGTGCGCAAGTGAGTGCCCGGTCCGCATTGTGGACCAGGTGTCTGGATCTGGGACTTAGGACAGCCTAAGCTAGTCTTACGGATGCAGGGGCCACTCTGCCCGGAGAGATTTTCATCACAGGAATGTGCCGAAATCACCGTCCTGCCGTGGGCCTCCGGAACGGGCAGGGGATTTCGGGCTTGCCCACCGTCGTCGGCGACACCTACGCTCGCCGAAACGATCCGCAGGGAAGGACTGGATGTGCGCGGATTCATGGACGACCCGGCCGGGTTCGAGGACGGGCCCGGGGACCGGTCGGCGTACCGGTCCGATCCGGCATCCCAGTTGGCGGTCCGGATGCTCCGCGGGGCGGGGCGCGGCGAACTCCACGCCTACCGGGAGCCGATGTGTCCGTGCCTGGACATCCTGGCGCTGCAGCAACTGGACGACGGCCGGGTGCTGGCCGTGGCGCAACGTCCCGAGGCGTGGGAGTCCGAGACCGACTGGGAGTCCCACCTCGTCCCGGTGCGGCTGCACGTGGAAATGATGGCCGCACTGCCCGCCGTGGCGATCCACGCCGCGGACCTGCACGCACTCGGGTGGGCGCGGATGGTCCGGACCGACGAACTGGCCGCGCTCATCGGTCGGCTGAGCGACGAGATCACCTTGTGCATGGGCCACCCGGATGTCCTCGTGCTCGAACTGACCCTCGATCGCACCCTGGTCCACTCCCCCGCCGGAGTCCACCGGATCGACGCCCACGCCCTGCCCACGGGCCCGGTCTTTCCGTCCGGCCCGGACACGTTGGCCGCTTTCGACGCCGTCCTCGGGATGGGCGAGGAGGTCCTGTCGGACCTGGTCGAGGCGGTCACGCTCGGCATCGTCGACGGCTCCCTGATGGCCACCATGGGCAACGGCCCGGCATGTCGGACCCTGCGGGGACGGACCTTCCCCGTCGACGTCGCCTCCCACGGGGTGACCCTGCTCCACCTGCGCGAGACGGGGGCCATCACGGCCCACGTCCGGTTCGCCTGCCCGGCGACCTCGGTCGACGACGTGTCGCGGGCCCTGACGGACATCGTCACGCGGGCCGTGCTGCCCACCGTTCCCCCGCAGGCCTGAGGCCCGTTGGGCCTGAGGCCCGTTCGGGTTCACGATCCACCAGGCGGACGCCACCCTCCGACGGGCGGTGCGCAACACCCCGGGGGGCGATTTCAGGACCCGCTGAGGAACCGGTCGTAGGCCGGCACGGTGAGGAACTCGGCGAACTCCTCGGTGAGCACCAGCCCCTTCAGCAGCTCCGCAGCATCGTCCAGCCGATCGGGCGCCGCACCCGGGACTCCGGCGGCCGGACGGGCGCCGCGACGCAGCTCGTCGAGAGCAGCATCGATGCCGGCCTCGACCCGACCTGCCGTCACCGGGCGCCGGTCCTCGGTGACCACGTCCTGGTGGTTCCACTGCCACAGTTGCGAGCGGCTGATCTCGGCTGTCGCGGCGTCCTCCATCAGGTTGTCGATGGCGGCGGCACCGTTGCCGCGCAGCCAACTGTCGAGGTAGCGCAGCGCCACCGAGATGTTCTGCGCGATCCCGGCCGTGGTCACCCGCCCGCCCTCGACCCGCAGGTCGAGCAGGTCGCCGGCCGTCACGCGCACGTCGTCGCGCAGCCGGTCCACCTGGTTGGGCCGGTCGCCGAGCACGCGGTCGAACTCGGCACGCGCGATCGGCACGAGGTCGGGGTGGGCCACCCACGTCCCGTCGAAACCGTCGCCCGCCTCGCGCCGCTTGTCGGCGGTCACCTGCTCGAAGGCGCGCGTGGTCACGTCCGGGTCGCGCCGATTGGGGATGAAGGCGCTCATCCCGCCGATCGCGAACGCCCCGCGCCGGTGACAGGTGGCCACCAGCAGCTCGGTGTAGGCACGCATGAACGGCACGGTCATCGTGATCCGGCCCCGGTCGGGCAGCACGTACGAACCGCCGCGGTCCCGGAAGGTCTTGATGGTGCTGAACAGGTAGTCCCACCGGCCCGCGTTCAGCCCGGCGGCATGGTCACGCAGTTCGTACAGGATCTCCTCCATCTGGAACACCGCGGTGATGGTCTCGATCAGCACGGTCGCCCGGATGGTCCCGTGTGGTAGCCCCAGGTCCGCCTCCGCCGCGCTGAACACGTCGTTCCACAGCCGCGCCTCGAGATGATGCTCGAGTTTGGGCAGGTAGAGGTAGGGACCCGTGCCGCGACCGATGAGTTCGGCGGCGTTGTGGAACACGTACAGGCCGGCGTCGACGAGCGAGGCGGAGACCGGGGCGGGGCGTCCGTCCGGGTCGTGGTAGGTCAGGTGGGCCTCTGTGAGGTGCCAGCCGCGCGGGCGGAAGCAGATCGTGGGCACCTGCTCCCCCAGCCGATACTCCTTGCCCTCGGGCGAGGTGAAGTCGATCCGGCGCCGGATCGCGTCCGCCAGATTCACCTGCCCGCCGACGATGTTGTGCCAGGTCGGGCTCAGCGCGTCCTCGTGGTCGGCGAGCCACACCGCGGCGCCGGAGTTCAGCGCGTTGACCGCCATCTTGCGGTCGGTCGGACCGGTGATCTCCACCCGCCGATCGGCCAGGCCCGGGGCGGCGGGAGCCACCCGCCAGTCGAGATCGTCACGAACGGCGGCGGTCTCGGGCAGGAAGCCGGGCAGGGCGCCGGTGGCGAACGCCCGGTGTCGCTCTCGCCGCGCGGTCAGCAGCTCGGTCCGGCGGCGGCCGAAGCGGTCGTGCAGCCGGGTGAGGAAGGCCAACGCCTCCGGGGTGAGGATCTCTTCGAAGCGGGGTTCGAGGTCGCCGTTGACCTCGATGGTGCCGCCGACGGTGGTGGTGAAGGTCATGGTCTGGTCCTTTCGGGTCGGGGCGGCGGCTCAGTGGAACTGCTCGGCCTCGGTGGAGCCGACCAGGGCCAGGGTCGCGCTGACCGGGTTGAGAGCGGTGGCGATCCGGTCGAAGTAGCCGGCGCCGACCTCGGCCTGATGGCGGTGCGCGGTGAAGCCGCGCCGTTCCGCGGCGAACTCGGCCTCCTGCAACTCGACGAAGGCCGACATCTGACGATCCCGGTAACCGGAGGCCAGTTCGAACATCGCGTGGTTGAGCGAGTGGAACCCGGCCAGGGTGATGAACTGGAAGGCGTACCCCATCGCCGCCAACTCGCGCTGGAACCGGGCGATCTGGTCGTCGTCGAGGTGCCGCTTCCAGTTGAAGCTCGGCGAGCAGTTGTACGCGAGCTTCTGGTCGGGGAAGTCGGCATGGATCCGATCGGCGAAGGTCCGGGCCAGCTCCAGGTCGGGCACGGCCGACTCGACCCACAGCAGGTCCGCGTACTCGGCGTACGCCAGGCCGCGGGCGATCACCGGCTCGATGCCGTTGCGGACCACGTGGAAGCCCTCGGCGGTCCGTTCGCCGGTGAGGAAGGGACGATCCCGCTCGTCGATGTCGCTGGTGATCAGGGTCGCCGCCAGCGCGTCGGTGCGGGCGATGATGACGGTCGGCACGTCGGCGACGTCCGCGGCCAACCGGGCCGCGTTGAGGGTTCGCAGATGCTGACCGGTCGGGACGAGCACCTTGCCGCCCATGTGGCCGCACTTCTTCTCGCTGGCGAGCTGGTCCTCCCAGTGCACGCCGGCGGCGCCTGCCTCGATCATGCTCAGCATCAACTCGTACGCGTTGAGCGGCCCGCCGAACCCGGCCTCGGCGTCGGCGACGATCGGGGCCATCCACTCGCGGCCGCTCGCACCCGTCTCGGCATACTCGATCTGGCCCGCCCGTAGCAACGCGTTGTTGATCCGCCGGACGACCGCCGGCACGGAGTTCACCGGATACAGGCTCTGGTCCGGGTAGGTCTTGCCGGCCAGGTTGGCATCGGCGGCGACCTGCCAGCCGGACAGATAGATCGCCTTCAGCCCGGCACGGACCTGCTGGACGGCCTGGTTGCCGGTCAGGGCGCCCAATGCGGCGACCCAACTGCCCGGGTCGGCATCGTTCTCGCCGATGAGACGCCACAGCGTCTCGGCACCCCGGCGGGCGAGGGTGCGCTCCTCGGCGACCGGCCCGCGCAGGGCGATGACGTCCTCGGGGGTGAAGTCACGGCGCACGCCGGACCACCGGGGATCGGCCGCCCACTGGGCCTCCAGCTCGGCGGCCGTGGCGAGCTGGTCGCCCGGACGAGGGGTGGGATTCGCAGTCATGGTGTGTCTCCTTTGACGTGGTGGCCGACCGAGGTGGTCGACCCGTGTTCCCAGTCTGAGTGGCATACACCACATCAGAGGGGGCCGGGACGCGCGAAATCCGCACAGAATTCGCTTCCGCAGAAATCGCCCGTATGTGATGCTTGCCACATGCTCAATGCCGAGACGCCCTCTCCCGCCCCGCCCGCGACGTACGACGCCCTGACCATCGGCCAGCAGATCCGGGCCCGCCGACTGGCGCGTGGCTGGTCCTTGGCCACCCTCGCCGCGCGGCTCGGCCGGGCCGCCTCACAGCTGTCGATGATCGAGAACGGCCGCCGCGAGCCCAAGGTCGTCGAGCTCCGACGGATCGCCGGTGTGCTCGACGTGCCGGTCGAGGATCTGCTGCGGCCCGAACCGCCGTCGCGGCGGGCCGCGCTGGAGATCGCGCTCGAACGGGCCCAACGCAGCCCGGTGTACGCCACCCTGGGGCTGCCGGAGCTCCCGATCCGCAAGTCGCTGGGCGACGAGGCGATCGAGACGATTCTCGCCCTGCACGACGAGCTGGTCCGGATCCACCGACAGCGGGCGGCCACCCCGGAGGAGGCCCGCCGGGCCAACGGCGAACTGCGCGCCGAGCAGCGTCGGATCGGCAACTACTATCCGGCGCTGGAGGAACGGGCGAGGGAACTACTGTCGGCGATCGGGCATCGGGGCGGGCCGATCTCCCAGCGGGCGACCGCGGAACTCGCCGCACACCTGGGATTCACGCTGCACTATGTGCCCGATCTGCCGCATTCCACCCGCAGCGTCACCGACACGACACACCGTCGGATCTACCTGCCCATCCGGCCCGGGACGACCGATCCGCGCTCGACCGTGCTGAAGGCGATCGCCGCGTACGTCCTGGACAAGCACGAACCGACCGACTACGGGGATCTGCTGCGCCAGCGGGTGGAGACGAACTACCTCGCCGGCGCCATCCTCGTCCCCGAACGCAGTGCGGTGACCTTCCTGACCGCCGCGAAGTCGGCCCGGATCCTGTCGGTGGAGGACCTGCGCGACCAGTTCGCGGTCAGCTACGAGGTCGCCGCGCACCGATTCAGCAACCTGGCCACCCAGCACCTGGGGATTCCCGTGCATTTCCTCAAGGTGCACGGGAGCGGGGCGATCCTCAAGGCGTACGAGAACGACAACGTGCGCTTCCCGACCGATGCCCTCGGCACCGTGGAGGGGCAGATCGTCTGCCGCTGGTGGAGCGCCCGGCAGGTCTTCGTGGCCGAGGACCGGATGAGTCCCTTCTACCAGTACACCGACAAGCCGATCGGCACGTACTGGTGCACCTCGCGGGTCGAGGCCGACAGTTCCGGGGAGTTCTCGATCAGCCTGGGGACCAGGTTCGACGACGCCAAGTGGTTCCGTGGGAGGGACACCCGTCGACGATTGAGGTCGACCTGCCCCGACCCGGCCTGCTGCCGGGAGCCGAGCCCGGAACTGACCCGCCGCTGGGAGGGGGCGGTGTGGCCGAGCGCCCGGCTGAGTTCCTCCCTGCTCGCCGCGATGCCGACCGGGACGTTCACCGGGGTGGATCGGGTCGCGGTGCTGGAGTTCCTGGAGCGCCATGCGCCGCGGGCATGAGCCTCAGCGGCCCTCGGGCCGAGGATCGCCGACCGAGGCGGTCAACGCCGTGGCATATCCCAGCCACGCCAGGTAGGGCACCAGGGCCCATGCGGCGGCCGGGCTGGTGCGGCGCAGGGAGGAGATCTCGGCGAGGACCAGGGCATCCAGCGCCAGGATCAGCGCCAGCGATTTCCGCCGGTGCCCTGCCCGGAAGAAGGTCGGGGTCCACGCGGCGTTGAGCGCGAGTTGGGCGGTGTGCAGGACCCGCTGGGAGGTGCGCTCGGTGCGCTCGCCCGCCCAGGCATTCAGCCCGTACAGGAGAGTCCAAGCGGGGCCGAAGACCCAGGCCGGCGGCGCCCACCGGGGCTTCTCGAGGCGAGCGTAGACGGCCTTGGCATCGCGGGCGCCGCGACTGCCGATGGCAGCGGCCACGGCGGAGGATGCGGCGGCCCACACACGCTGGGTCCGCCCGGGCTTTCGGAGTCTGCTCATGGTGCCTCCTCATCACACCCCGAGCGGTCGCCGAGGCGTGGAACCCTACGCTAGCCGCGGACGGGCAATCACCCAAGGGGGGTGTCCCGCGGAGCGGTGGACCCGACCGCGGACAGCCTGGACGTCCCGGCCGGGACACGGCCGAGAGGGGAGGCGAATCAGTACACCACCAGGGACTCGAACCCTGAACCCGCTGATTAAGAGTCAGCTGCTCTGCCAGTTGA